>CAYNTW010000019.1:0-63290 GCA_964400085.1 uncultured Steroidobacteraceae bacterium
CTCCTCGAGTGTGGAAACAGCTTATCTATCTACACCCTAGAGCATACTCGAAGTCAACCTCATGCCGGATCCCGTCAGCACGAAACCGATCACCGCGTGCGTTGACCACCACGCGGACGAGTGCGCGTGAACCGCCCCGGGTGCATTAAGATGTAGCCTCCTAACCAGTAGAGCCTGTCAATGGCCCGTTCCGCAACCGAGCTGTTCGAGCTTTGGCGCACAGGGAGTGAGAGCGCCCTGAATGAGTTTCTTCCACTGGTCTACGAAGAGCTGCGGCGGCTGGCACGGCACCACCTGCAGCGCGAGCGCGCCGCCCATACACTCCAAACGACGGCGCTGATTCACGAGGCCTACCTGCGCCTCATCGAGCAGCGTCCGAAAGACGTGCAGAATCGGGCTCACTTCGTGGGGCTGACCTCCAACCTGATGCGCCAGATCCTGGTGGATTACGCGCGCAGCAGGCTTTCCAGGAAACGCAACGGCGGTTGTCGGATCACACTGGCGGAGGACATTGCGATCGCCGAGTCGCGCGAGGTGGACGTGCTCGCCGTGGATGAGACCCTGAATCGGCTCGCCAAGTTGGATCCACAGCAGGCGCGGGTCGTGGAGCTACGCTACTTTGGAGGGCTCTCCATCCGGGAGACCGCCGACGTCCTCGGCATCTCGGAGGCAACCGTCAAGCGCGACTGGGCCACCGCACGGGCGTGGCTGCATCGGGAAATTCAACACCTGGACGCGACATGACGCCGGAGCGTTGGCAGCAGATCAAGTCGACCCTGGCCGATGCCATGGCCATGTCTCCGGTGGACCGTGCGGCGTACCTCGAGCGGATCGGAGCCGCGGATCCGGAGTTGCGCCTCGAAGTATTCTCCTTGCTGGCCGCGGATGAGGAGGCCGGCAGCCGTTTCCTGCACACGCCCGCTCCCGACCTGTTGGGTGGGGGCAGAGCGGTGCAAGGTTTCGTGGGGCGCCGGCTGGGCCCTTATCAGTTGGTTGCCGAAATCGGCCGTGGCGGCATGGGAGAGGTTTACCGCGCGCGGCGCGTGGACCAGGAATACCAGCAGGAAGTCGCGATCAAGCTGGTGCGTGCCGGTCGCGACCCGGAGTTCGTCGGCAGCCGGTTGCGGACCGAGCGGCAGATCCTGGCGAGCTTCAAACACGCGAACATTGCGCGCCTGCTGGATGGCGGCACGACCCAGGAAGGTATTCCTTACCTCGTCATGGAGCTCATCGAGGGCAAGCCGATCCTCGATTATTGTGACGAGCAACGCCTGGATACGACGGCACGGCTGAAGCTGTTCATGTTGGTGTGCGCGGCCGTGCAGTACGCGCACCAGCGCATGGTCATTCACCGCGACTTGAAGCCGAGCAACATCCTGGTGACGGCCGATGGCGTGCCCAAGCTGCTCGACTTCGGCATAGCGAAGATTCTGGAGCCGGGATTCATTCCCAGCGCACCCGATCTGACCATCAACGCTTTCAGGATCCTGACGCCACAATACGCCAGTCCCGAGCAGTTCAAGGGCGAGCCGGTCACCGCGGTCAGTGATGTCTACTCCCTGGGTGTGATCCTGTATGAGCTGCTCACGGGATTGAAGCCGTACGTGGTGAGGGGCGAAAGGCTCACGCACGAATTCGCAAAAGCGGTATTCGATCGCGAGCCACGTCGGCCTAGTACCATCGTCTGGCCGCGATCCGTGGCGGCACGCAGCGACGCTGTGGCGCGCTCTCAACGCGACGCGGTCAGCGTGGTGCGGGAGGGGTCGCCGGAGAAACTCAGCCGTCGGCTGCGGGGTGACCTCGACAACATTGTGTTGATGGCACTGCGAAAAGAGCCCGAGCGCCGCTATCGCTCAGCGGACCAGTTGGCCGAGGATATTGGGCGACACCTCCAGCACATGCCGGTGATTGCCCGCGGGAATACCCTCGGTTATAGGGTCACGACGTTTGTCAGGCGACATACCGCCGCGGTAGTGACGGCGGGGCTCGTGGCCGTCGCGTTGGTGGGTGGGATCGTCATTACCACACGCGAGGCACATGTCGCAGAGGCGCAGCAACGGATTGCTGAGGCACAGCGTGCCCGCGCCGAGCGGCGCTTCAACGATGTGCGCAAGCTCGCCAACGCACTGATTTTTGACATTCACGACTCGATTCGCGACCTGGCAGGGGCCTCCGACAGCCGTCGGCTGCTCATCCAGACATCGATGCAGTATCTCGAGAGCCTCGCGCAGGAGGCCACGGGGGATGCCGCTTTGCAACGAGAGCTCGCCGCTGCCTTTCTCCGGTTGGGTGACTTGCAGGGCCGAGCCTTCGAAGCGAACGAAAGCGACTATGCCGGCGCGCAAAAGAGTTATCGGCGCTCGTTCGCGCTGCTGCAGTCGAGTCTCGCACTGGAGCCCCACAACCTCGATGCCCGGCGCGACCTGGTGGTCAACTCGGGGAAGCTCAGCGACCTGTTGTGGAATATGGGCGACTCCGACGGTGCGCTGTTCTTCTCAAACCAGACCGTTCTCAACAGCAAGCTCCTGGCCCAGATGGAACCCGCCAATCCCAAGTATCCCATCCTGGTCGCGCAGGCGGAGGGCGATTATGCCCATAAGGTCTACCAGATACGCGGCGATCGCGCGACGGCGCTCCCGTTGATGAAGCGATCGATCGCGACTTTCGAGGCCGCGCGGACCCACAATCCCGGTGATCCTCGGATCGAGCGGACTCTCGCCCTGATGTATTCGCGAATGTCAGATCCGCTGCGGGATGAACATGACTACTCCGAGGCTCTGCATGCCGCCGGACAGCAACGCGAGTTGCTGGAGCCGATGGTCGAGCAGGCGCCACGGAACGCCGATCTGGCCCATCTACTGGGGTTTTCTTATTACGATACCGCGCAAATCCTCATCGACTCGGGGCGTTTCGCGGCTGCCGCGAGTGACGAGCAGACCGCGCTCGAGAGCTTTCGAGCGCTCGCGGCGACCGA
Organism: uncultured Steroidobacteraceae bacterium; assembly: GCA_964400085.1. Classification (GTDB taxonomy): domain Bacteria; phylum Pseudomonadota; class Gammaproteobacteria; order Steroidobacterales; family Steroidobacteraceae; genus 13-2-20CM-66-19. The sequence goes on from CAYNTW010000019.1 coordinate 2,975, forward strand.
TCCTGGTGTGGAGGAGTATCGAGTCGATATCGCCCTCGCGTTGAATGGCATCGCCTCGATACGCCTGGGACAGCAGCACGCTCGAGAAGCCATCGCGCCACTGCGTGAGGCCGCGCAGCAACTCGGCGGCTCCCCTCACGAGCCGAATACGAGCAAGGATTTTCGCTATGCCCAGGGACAAACCAGTCTGCTGTTGGGTCAGGCCTACATGGCGCTGGCTTCAGATGGGCGGCGGAGCCCGGCACAACAGATGCAAGACCGGCGGAGCGCATGTGATCAGTACCGTCGAGCTCTGACTGCCTTTCAGGAGCTGACAACGCGCAAGTTCGAGGCGGCGCAGACCGCACGCGAGATCTCTGAGAAGTTGCAACAATGTGACCGCGCGCCCGGCGCGCAAGAGTCGCGCACGGCATCCACCCGCTGAGCCCGCCTTCGGCAAGGGCTCACACTAGACCAGCTTGTGCGCCTTCAAATAGCGCTCGACATCACCATACCCGGCGTCGGCGCCGGCGTACTTGACGAGATTGCGGGCGGTGCGCAGCCAATCGAGGGTGGAGGCTTGCATACTGCGTGCCGCGCGCTGCAAGTCTTCCTGCCTTATCGGTCGCTCGATGTTTTGTGACACATACTCCTCGAGCACGAAGTCCTTCGCCGCTTCGACCAGCCCGTCGATATCGGCGCCGGAAAAGTGAGGCGTGGCGCTTGCGATCGCCCGGCTATCGATACCCTCGTGCGGGATTCCGGCCAGCTTGAGCTCGATGATCTGTGTGCGCGCCTCGAGGTCAGGTGGCGGAACGAAGACGCTGCGGCTGAAGCGGCCGGGGCGCTTCATCGCGGAATCGACGTCCCAGGGCATGTTGGTTGCGGCGAGGATCAGGACGCCCTGATTGTCTGCTCCGAAGCCATCCAACTGGGCGAGGAACTCGTTGACCACCTGCCGCGTATGCTCCGATTGCGCCTTGGACCGTGAGAAGGCGAGGGCGTCGATCTCGTCGAAGAACAACACACAGGGGCGACTATGTCGTGCCTTGTCGAACAGCGCGACGAGATTGCGCTCGCTCTCGCCGATCCACATGTTGAGCACGTCGGCGATGCCGATGGACATGAACTCCGCGTCGCATTCGGTCGCGACCGCGCGAGCGATCATTGTCTTGCCGCATCCGGGCGGTCCATACAGCAGTACGCCGCCGCCGGCCCGCTTCTTGAACCTGGCGAACACGCTCGGCTTCAGGAACGGCTCGATGATCTGGAGTCGCACAGTGCGCTTCAATTCATCCAGGCCCGCGATATCGGCGAAGCGGATGCGCTCGCGAGTTTGCGGGACCATGAGCCTCGTGACGTTTTCCGCACGTCCTCCCTGCACGATCGACAGCCGCATCGGCTGGCTCGGCTTGGCCTTGTCGAGCTGGGCTTCGAGAGTGGGATCGGCAACGAAGCCGGGCGTTTCGCGTGCCGCCGCGTAGCGCTGCAGCGCCTCGCTCTGGCGATTCAATCGCAGGAGAGCCAGGGCCGCGCCGACCTGCGCGGCGGCGTCGGTGGCGGACTGTTTGAGGATCAATTCGAACTGCGCCAGCGCCGGCTCCGCCTCGCCCTGCGCGAGCAGCGTTTGCGCATACTGCGCACGCAGCTCGGCGCTGAAGGGGTTGGATAGCAGGGCTCGCTCGAGCTCTTCGCGGGACACGGGCATCATGGGCTCTCAGATCAGTTTCTTGAGGATGGATGGCCAGAACCAGCTATAGATCACGTAACCCAGCCACGTGAAGGTCACAATCTCAGCCGCCCCTGGGGACAGTGTGTGACCGGCGATTCGCACCGTGAGGATGCCAATCGCCGTCACCACCGCGGCTCCGCCCCACCCCCAGCGTTGCATGGGATACAGGGGCCACAGGCTCCAATGGCCGCGCCGCTTGAGCACCCTGACCAGGTTGACGAAATGTTCGGAGTCGGGCCGCGTTGCCAGGAGTTGCTGGGCCACGCGCAAGGCGGCTCGTGAGTCGCCGCGCTGGTCCAGGTCGATCACCAGGGCGAGCAAGGATTGAGCTCTCTCCGGGTAGTCTCTGAGAAGACGTTGCAGGTGCTCACTGTCGTGCGAGCGGGCTCGACCCTGTATGACATCGAGCAGGTACGCGATATATAGACAGTTCTGGTGGCTGGGCGCCAGGCGCAAGCCCTCCGCCGTCAGCCGTTCTGCCTTGTCCAGATGCAGGGTTCGCATCATGAGGTCGGCGTAACCCGCGTAGCAGTCCGCGCGCTGCGGATAATCCTGCAACAGATCGATCCAGATGGCCTCCGCTTCGGGATAGCGCTTTTGCGCCTCGTAGATTTCCGCGCGCAGGCAGCGGGCGCCGTAGTGCTTGGGATCCTTGGCCAGTACCGCGTTGACGGTCGCATCCGCCGCCGCGATTTTCTTTTCCGAGTAGTCGACGAACGCGCACAGATAAAGGAGCTGCGCGTGCTCCGGATAGTGTTGCACGGCGCCGGCCAGCAACTGCCGCGCCAGGGCGAAGCGCCGTCGGTCGATGAGCGCGTGCGCTTGTTGCAACAACGCCTGGAGATCAGGCTGTGTAGTGTCTGTGGCGCTCATTTGACGGCCAACGCGGCCAGGGCGATTTCGGCACCGAGTCCCAGGGCGCTCGCGAGAATCCCAACCCGCAAACCGTTCGGCACCGGAATGGCCAACAAGGACATGCCGCGGTAGTAGCGCCGGTGTAGGGCGTAGACGACCCCAAAGAAAGCGGGCCCGATGAATCTCGCGACCGTCATGGCGCCTCCTTTGCCCAGTACGCTTTCCAGCCGCGGTTCCCCATAAACGAGGATCGCCCAGCGCAACGCCATGCTGGCCACCAATGCCAACAGCACGACCGGCCCATCGACCCGCAGACGCTGTAGGCGCTGGGAATTGAGCAGCGCGACCAGGGCGCCGGCGATGGGGCCGCCAAAGAATGAAGCCAGGAAACCGGTACGGGCGGAATAGATCGCCAGTGGCGCGCCGCGGCCGGCCGTCAGCGACGGCCTGAGCAAGTCCCTGTCCTGAATCATGTGTTCACTGCGCCCAGGCGCATCGTTGTTGATATGCGTGCGCGGCTATTGTGGCACAGCCGGGGTCGGTGTTCGCCAGTGACTTGATTTTCTGAGAATTATTCGGCATTTGGAGGGCTCGCCTTGCCGGGGCGGCGGAGGACCACGATGAATCGAGCTGACTACGACCGCTATCTCGCCGCGTTCAACGCGCGCGACTACGATGGGGTCTGTGCCTGTTGTGACCTCAGGGTCGACCCGTGGCGCGCCGAAACTCCACGGGTGTACGTCCATACGCCTGGCGGAACGCGGCGCTGAAGTGACTGTGACTCGAGAAACCCAGGTGCAGCCCCAAAGTGGTGAGATCGTCGCAATGCTCGAGTAGATCCAACGCGCGAGCCAACCGTAGTCTGATTTGATAGCGGTAGAGCGGCACCCCTTCGACTTGTTGGAATACCTGCGTGAGATAGACCGGCGAGCCGCCGACCTCGGCTGCGATCTCCGCCAATGTCCAACGTCGCGACAGGTCCGATGAGATGACCAGCTTGGCTCGGTCCACCAGTTTCTGGCGAGCGCGGCTGGCGCGTGGCGAATGCGAGGTTCGCTCTCCCAAGGCCCGCCTCACGAGGGTCAGGGTCAGCGTCTCCGCTTCCAGTGTTTCGGCCAGGTTACGGCTCAGGCTGTGCCGCAGGAGGCCAACGAGGGCTTGTGCGCGCGGATCGATTCGCGAGCGCTGTCCATTGAAGCCCAACTGGCCATCCGTGCGGAGCAATCGCTTGCTGGCCAACTCGTAGAGGATGGATTCATCGAGGGCGAGGGACAGACAGGCATCGCCGCCCTCGACAGGATGACTGATGCGATAGCTTTCCCCTGCATTGAAAAACAGAACCTGATTGGCCTCCGCGACGGCCTCACTGCGCCCTACGTGCCGCACGTAGACACCCCGATAGGGGAAAACCAGCTGCGTTGTTCGCGAGCACTCTTCGGCGCTCTTGTGCCGGCACTCCCCCCGGCATATCACATCCCGGAGATGGAGTGCCTTCGTGCTCAGCAGCGGGCGGACGGACAATTCTGTCATGGCGCTCGGGATTTTATCATGACGGCTTGTCGGGAACGGCCGGCCCGATGACAATAAGACCATGGAAGACACGGCGAGTCCGGATCAGGGCAGCGCGGCGGCACGTATCGAATCGCAGGCCGATCTGCAGCGATATATCGACGCCTTCAACAACCGTCGCTATGCAGAGCAGGTCGCGTATTACGCGCCCGATGTTGTTTACAAGGTGGGTACACTCACCTTGTCCAGTCCGGCGGCGATCGCGCAGTTCTACGGCGACTTCCATACATACGTGAAGGAGCATGTCGCCATCGTGGAGTTCGCGAAGAACGGCGACACGGTAGCGGTCGCCCTGGATTCAACGTTCGATGCCTTTCGGGATTACGAAAAGCACGGGCTGAGTTTCAAAGTGGGCAGCCCGTTGCACATCCTGAGCCTGGTTTTCTACAAGCTTCAGAACGGAAAGATCTGGCGCATCCGGATGGGACGTTACAACGGAGCGCCGGATGATTTTTACGCCTGAGGCTCGAGACGAGTTATGAGCAAGCCCATCCCCGTTCTGTTGCAAACCACCATCCCCGCCATCGCGGACGATTGGCATATCGGGCGCTTCAGCCTGCTACGCCGTTACCTGGAGAGTTTGACGGGCGAGGATGGCGCCCCTCTGTTCACAGTCACGGCTCGCGATCGTGCTCCTCCGGGTAAGCCCGATCCGGTGTTGTCGACTCTCGATGAGTCGGAGTACCGCGAGCTGTGGCTCTTCGCCGTGGATACCGGTGACGGGCTCACGGAAGAGGACTGTGCGGGTATCTCGCGTTTCCGACGCAAAGGCGGCGGAATGCTGGTCACCCGGGATCACATGGATCTCGGCAGCTCGGTGTGCTCGTTGGGCGGGGTTGGCGCGGCCCACTATTTCCATTCGAAGAATCCGGAGCCGGACCCGGCCAGGCATCGCATCGATGACCAATATTCGCGACAGATCCTATGGCCGAACTATCACTCCGGGGCCAATGGCGACTACCAGGAAATTGTGCCGGTGGGCGCACCGCATCCCGTGTTGTCCGATCCGGCCGCGCCGGGCGGGATCATCCGCTACCTCCCCGCGCATCCGCATGAAGGCGCTGTAGGCGCGCCGGCTGGCGATTCCAGCGCACGAGTGATCGCGGCCGGCCGCAGTCGCGTCACCGGTGTCAACTTCAACATCGCGGTCGCCTTCGAGCCTTCGCAGGCAGGCGGCCCCGCGATCGCCGAATCGACGTTCCACCATTTCGCCGATTACAACTGGGATCCCGGGATGGGAGCGCCGAGCTTCGTTGATGAGCCACCTGGTGATGGCCTCGCCCGGTTTGCGCCCGCGCGGCTCGCCACTGAACACTACGTGCGAAATGTCGCGCTCTGGCTGGCTGGCAAAGGCTAGCGGCTCGCTCGTCGGATATCATTGCGGCTCGAGGGTGAGAGCGCCGCAACGGGAGAGCGACCATTCGTTTTCTGAAAGCTATTGGCGCGGCGACGCGAGCTTCGCAGTTCGCCACGCAGCTCCGTGATCGCTTTGCCCGCCAGCCCAAGTCGAAGGCCTTCGTAGGTTGGCAGAGCTACTATCGTGTTTTCCTCGAGGAATCCGCGAGCCCGACGCTGATCGACTTGCGCGGCCCCTATGTCGGTGATGAGCGACGGCAGCTAGAGATCATCGATTCGATGGTCGCCGGCGGAAAGGTATTTCTCGTGTCCGCGCCGCCGGGTTGCGGCAAGAGTCGCTTCGCGCTGGAGCTCGCTCGGCGACTCGGTCGCACTCAATCATCGTGGGATGTACGCTTCGTTCGGCATGATGAGCCCGAGCTCAAGCAGGAAATGCAGGAGCTGACGAAGGCAAAGCGCCTGGTCCTGATCGTGGACGATGCGCACCATTGCCCGGCTCTGGTCGAACAGCTCGCCGCATTTTGTTCCAGCCAGGCCGACACGCCGATCCATCTCGTTTGCCTCACTCCGCCAGCGGACCGCGCAGTCTTGGCCGAAGCCGTGGCGAATCATCTTCCGGTCGGAACACCACTGGATATCGATCTGGGTCGACCGAGCGCCAAGCTCATCCGAGAGCTCATTGACAAGCTCATTCCCCAGCTCTCGCCTCATCATCGGGATGTGATCCGGCGCTTTGTCGGGGACTCGTTCTTCGCCACGGTACTGCTGTGTACGAGCGTGGCTCGCCAGAAAAATCTTCCACAAACCCTCAGCATTCGCAATCTGCGCGACTATGCGATTCGGCAGCCGGTCGGCCAGGCTGTCCGGGATTTGTGTTCAGTGGAAAAGGCACTTCAGGCTCTGGCGGTCTATGCGGCGTGCGCGCCGGTGCGCTCCGGGGATACGGTTATCCGCGAAAGCGCGGCCGCGCTTACCGGCCTGTCGAGCGCGGCTATCGAGACACTGGAGCAACGCGTCGTCGAGGCAAATCTCGTGCAACGAGACGCCAGGCAGTGGCTACGACCCGTTCCGGATCTCGTTGGCGATCTGATTCTCGAAGAGACCGGTCTCAATGAGCAAGGCAGGCCGACCCCTTTCGGTCAGTCGCTCATCCGTGCCTTGTTCGCGCAAGGGCTGTACGAGCCGGTCATCCGCAATTGCGGCGATATCGCTCGATTGTTCTCGACGCCGGTGCGCGTGGATTTCCTGAGCGAGTTGGTGTTGGAACGCGCCAATCACTTGTCCGCGCAAACGCACCTGGAGACCTTCGAGCTGTTGAATAGCTGCTCCGGGCTGGCCGCCCGCCAGCCGGGAGCGATCGTTCGCTTGATCGAAGTGCTGACAGTCAAGGGCGCCCTGCGCGCCGATCCTGGAATCCGGGAGCTGGGAGAGCCGGGCAACCCCGAGGTGCGCGCGCAGTCGCTCCTGGCCACTGCAAGCGAGCACGATACGACAATAGTACCGCGGGCTCTCGAGTATTCCCGCCGGCTGTTGGCGTATGCGCGCGAGGATAGCGATACTCATCGGCTCCTCCGCGATGAGCTGCTGACCTCGTGCCGGTTTGCTGTCGCGCGCCCGCTTGCCCACGCAACAGCCGTCCTGGATGTTCTGAATGCATGGGTGTCCGGTTCCGACGTGGCGGCGGCTGAGCTGGCAATGTCCGTGGTACACGGATTTCTGCAACTGGAAATGCACGCGCGTCGCTGGGACGAGGACGCGCCGGCTCCGGCATCTGTCATTCTCAACCCGGCGGATGAAATCTGGAAACTGCGCGACCGCGCCCTGGATCTCCTGGCTCGCTGCGCGCGTCATGCCGCGCCGGCTGTCCAATACGCCGCGGCCGATTCACTGCAGTACTGGGCTCACGGTTACATCAGCCTGACCCCCGAGGCGCGCGAGCGTTGGGCGCCACAACTCAAACGGGAGTTGGACGCGTTGACGGAAAGCTTCAGCAAGCTCGGCTCGACAACGACCCATCTCCCGGTGCGCGCCGCTGTCGAGCAGCAGGGATGGCGGTGGTGGCTGGACGGACCCGACCTTTTCATACAACACGGGGGCAAGCGGCTACTCGAGGCGCTGTCGGCAGACTCGTTGCCGGCGGCCAACCTGTATCCCCTCTGGAAAGCGGTGTATGCAGCCAAACTGCCGCTGTTTCCGCTCCCGCTGGATGAATCGAGCGAGCCGCAACACCCTCGCGCGCGGGCGCTCGTCGAGCCCTCGGCCGAACGAGCCGCGGAGCTCTCCAAGGAGCTGTTTGATCGCCTGGACCCGGTGTTCAAAGGTGGCGCGGGCTGGTCGACGGCGTTTACCTCCGTGTTGAACGCGTTGCCCAAGCAGCCGTTGCAAGCCCAAGCGCATCTCTATCTGGCGGAGTTCGTTCGACGTCATCCGGCCGAGGCCTGGTCGTTCATCACGGAAGAGAGTGCGCAAGGCCCCTTGGGTGCGCTTCTCCCGACCCTTTTGTCACAGTTGCGCGGACAGGACCCCGGGCGTTGGCACGGGGCTCTCGAGCGGTCACAACCAGGAACGCGTCTTTTTGAAGTGGAGTTGGGCGCCTTGTGCGCGGCCCACGAGCTCGACTCGGTTGAGCGCGTCCTGGTGTCCAAAGGATTGGAACTTGACGACGCCGAGGCGGTTCACCTGGCCGCGCAGGCACTGTTGAGCGCAGCTCAGTCGGAGCTGGCGCCTGGACTGGCAGCCGTACTCGCAGTGTTACCGCGGCGTCCAACCGATGAGCGGCTATGGGACCTGGCGCTCGATGCGTTTGCCCGATGGGGAAAACACGTGCTATCGGCTCCCGAAGGCGCGGAGCCTGACGCTGAAGTGCGGGCCAGTTCGGGCGAGCTCCTGAGGCTGCTACGAACCTACCGCAGCGGCAAGGACACTCGGCACCTCACAACCGTCGTGGCGATCTTCGCGGTCGCCATACCGCACACTCTGAAGTCGTGGTTGCGGGAATTGTGGTCGAGCGCCGTCGATCGGACCCAAGGCGAGTTGGGTTTGTCGCTGGACCGCATGGCCGAGGTCGTCCGCCTCATAGGAAAGTCTCCGGCCGCTTCGTACTGGCGGAAACAGTTCATGGAGTGGATCACGGAGGAGCCCTCCTTGGCGATTCTCGGCGGCAGGGGGCTGTCGGTGCTGTGTGGACTGACCGACCCAGGGATCGCGCCCCTGGTCAACCGTATTTCGCAACAGCCAACCGCCGCAGCGCTCGAGGGCCTGGGCGAGTTTGTGCAAAGCCAGGGGAGCTCGCCGCGATTCCTGGGAGATGCGCTGACGTTGCTGCAGGAGTTGGTCGATATTCCCGAAGCGTACGCGCTGTTGGAACAAGAAATCCTCTCCACCCTGGCTCGTGGCCGCTCGGGCGAGGGCGCAGTGCTCGAAGCCATCGACAGAGCTGCGCAAAACCCCGATCTCGCGATCCCGCTTCGTGGAACGCTAGCCCGCGCACGCGAAGCCGTGCAAGCCGCGATGGAAGAACATCTTCTGCGGGGCGCCGCTAGGACGTAGACGCGCGGCCGCTGTAGAAATGCCCCCCAGAGGCCTCTGGGGGCGGCGGCCAGTGACGTTGCCTCAATCCGGTAGCACGGCGCCGGAAGTGATGGACAGCTCGGTTTTCAGGCCTGCCGTGGGCGGCAGCCCTCGGCGGGTGACCGGCTGTCCGCCGCCGATCCAAACTTCGACGCGACCGGGCACGAGGCGATGTTTGCCGCTGTCATCGACGATGCTGAGGTCCCTAGGGTGCAGCGTGAACGAGACTGACTTTTTCTCGCCCTGGTCGAGGTGAATTCTCTGGAAGCCCTTCAGGGCTCGCAGCGGTGCGCCGGGGACGCCTGGATGAGTGAGATAGAGTTGGACGACTTCATCGCCGGCCATGTGACCTGAGTTGGTGACGTCAAGGGAGACCGTCACGTCGTCAGTTGCAGCGACGGCGGGCTTGCTTACGTGGGCATTCGAGTAGCCGAAGCTGGTGTAGCTCAGGCCATAACCAAACGGGTATAACGGCTCACCCGCGAAATATCGATAGGTCCGTTTGCTCATGAAGTAATCGTCGAACGGCGGTAGCTGTTCGGTGGACTTGTAGAACGTCACGGGCAGGCGACCAGCCGGACTGAAGTCGCCGGCCAGCAATTCCGCCACCGCGGTGCCACCCTCACCGCCTGGATACCAGGCTTCCACGATCGCCGGCACGTTCTGGTCGGCCCAGTTGATACCGAGCGCACTGCCATTCATGAGGATCAGCACGGTAGGCTTGCCGAGCGAGTGCACACGCTCGAGCAGTTTGTGCTGAGGCGCGGGTAGATCGAGGCTGGTACGGTCGCCACCTGAGAATCCCGGCGCGCTGACTTTCATCTCCTCGCCTTCGATGTGAGGCGAAAGTCCCGCCACCACGACCACCAGATCGGCTTTGCGCGCGGCCTCCACGGCTTGGTCACCGGAAGCGTCAGCTTCGATCAAGCCGGTCCCCCGGAAGTAGTCGATTTTTGACTGCGGAAAACGCGCGCGGATACCGGCGAGAACCGTGACGGGTCGGGAGGGCGTGCCGTTATAGTTGCCTACGAGCGCGTCCAGGCTGTCGGCGTTGGGCCCAATGACGGCAATGACGCCGGGTGTTTTTTTCAAAGGTAACAGGTTGCCGTCGTTCTTCAACAACACGAGAGACTCCCGTGCCATCCGGAGCGCCATGTCACGGTGCGCTGGACTGTCGTTGGCGGTGGCGGGGATCTTCGCATAGACATTGCCGGCCGGCGGATCAAACAGGCCCAGCTCGATGCGCGCCGTGAACAGGCGAGCCAGGGATCGATCGAGCACGGATTCCGGTAAGAGTCCATGCCGAACGGCACCCGCGATGCCCTCGGGCTCGGTGCTCATGTGGTTGCGGTAGTCGCCGCAGATCAGGTCCATGCCCGTCTTGAAAGCCACGGCCACACCCGATTCCGCGTTGGGGGCAAACCGGTGACCCGCTGGAATGAAGATATCCGCGGCGGCGCCGCAATCGGATACAACGTAGCCTTGAAAACCCCAGTCCTTGCGCAGGTGTTCCTGTAGGAGCATGCCATTCGCGCATGCAGGCTCGCCGTTGATCGCGTTGTAGGCGCACATGACCGACTGAGCCTTCCCTTCAGTGACGGTCGCCCGGAATGCCGGCAGGTAGGTGTCCTCGAGGTCATGACGTGAGATGTGCACGTCGGCAGTGTGGCGCGTGGATTCGGGGCCGCTGTGCACGGCGAAGTGCTTCACCGTTGCAACGGTCTTCAGATACCTGGAGTCATTGCCCTGGAGACCGGTTACGAATGCGATGCCGAGGCGTGAAGTGAGATAGGGGTCCTCGCCGTAGGTTTCTTGGCCACGGCCCCAGCGGGGATCGCGGAAGATGTTGATGTTTGGCGACCAGACGGTGAGACCTCGATACCAGTCAGTCCCTCCGTTGGGATGAACCTTCGCGACATACTTGGCGCGAAATTCCGTGCTGATGACGTCTGCTACCTGGTGCATCAGGGGCACGTCCCACGAGGCAGCCATGCCGATCGCCTGTGGAAAGACGGTGGCAATGTCTGCGCGAGCAACCCCGTGCAAACCTTCGTTCCACCAGTTGTACTCGGGGATGCCGAGACGGGGAATCGCTGGCGCCGTATGACCGAGCTGCCGAGCCTTTTCCTCCAGCGTCATACTGGAGATCAGGTCCTGCACGCGCACGTCCGCGGGAAGAGAGGCGTCCTTGAACTTTGTCAACGACGGAGCTGGTGGATCCGCTGAAGCGGTCATTGAAGCACTCACCAGGCCTATCACGAGGCCTGCCACACTTATCTTCATATACTCGCCCCCTCGGTCCCGACCCCGCGTGTCCGAAGCGCACCGCCACGCGCTCTAGCTCGTCAGAATATGATAGCGCTACCAGATAAGGCAAGCTCCAAGGCTCGCTGTCAGGGCCACGCCCGTCTTGTACAATCTCGGGGGTGTCGATCCGCTCGCGCCCGTCATGGAGGTACAAGGATGCCGTTTGTCGATGCTGAGGCGGTTGTAAGAAAGGAATACGACGTCATCGTCGTCGGATCTGGAGCGGGTGGGGGACAGATGGCCTACACGCTCACCATGAGCGGCGCGCGTGTGTTGATGCTGGAGGCGGGGAGGAATTACGTGCCCGCCGCCGAGACGGCAATGTTCCAGACGCCCGATATGGCGCCGCTGCGAGCGACGAGCACGCCGGACAAGCCATTTGGGTTTTACGATGCGACGGTCGATGGAGGCTGGCAGGTCCCAGGCGAGCCGTATATGCAATCGAGTACCGAGCCTGGCGCACGCTTCGATTGGTGGCGTGCGCGCATGCTCGGCGGACGCACCAACCATTGGGGCCGGATCACCTTGCGCAATGGACCCTATGACTTCAAGGGACGCTCGCGTGATGGCCTGGGTTTCGACTGGCCCATTTCGTATGAAGAGATGGCGCCGTACTATGACAAGGTCGAGCTCCTGATCGGCGTCTATGGCACCAATGAGGGCCTGGAAAACACGCCGGATTCGCCGCCGGGGTGCCTGTTGCCGGCGCCCAAGCCGATTGTGAGCGACCTGCTCATCAAGGAACACGCGGGGAAGCTCGGCATCCCGACGATCGCGTTTCACCGGGCCGTGCTGACCCGACAGTTGGATTGGAAGAATTCGCCGGCCAAGCTCCATCCGGGGAATGTTTCCGCGCAGAGGATCATTGCGCGCGACATGCAGGCCCGCGCCCCTTGTTTCTGGGCGACCCCCTGCGGCCAGGGATGCTCGATCCGGGCCAATTATCAATCGACCACCGTGCATCTGCCGCCCGCCCTCGGGACGGGGAAACTCGACATCGTGACAAACGCCATGGTGGCGGAAGTGACCCTTGCAAAAAACGGGCGGGCCTCGGGGGTCCGGTTTGTCGACAAACGCTCGGGGAAGTCTTTGGAGGCCACCGCGCGCGTGGTCGTCCTCGCTGCGAGCGCGTGCGAGACCGCGCGCATCCTCCTCAACTCCCACTCCGCGCAATTTCCGCAGGGACTGGCCAACTCGAGCGGCAAGGTCGGTAAGTACCTGATGGACACGGTCGGCAGCGACCTGGGGGGCCAGATTCCGTTGCTCGAATCTCTGCCGCCGCATAACGAGGAGGGGGCCTCGTTCGGACACATGTACATTCCGTGGTGGGAGTACAAGAAGCAACAATCGGGAAGACTCGCGTTTCCGCGCGGCTATCATGTTGAATTCTCCGGCGGCCGCCGGATGCCGCACCTCTACACGGCGGCAGGGCTGGAATGGCTCACGGGCGGTAGTTACGGGCTTCAGCTCAAGGAAGACGCACGCCGCTACTACGGCTCCATGATCTATTTCTCCGGACGCGGCGAGATGATTCCAAACGAGCATTCGTTCTGCGAGATTGATCCGCAGGTGAAGGACCAGTGGGGCATCCCGGTGTTACGCTTCCATTGGCAATGGTCGGAACACGAAACCCGACAGGCCGCCCACATGCAACAGACGTTCGCCGAGATCATCGAATCGATGGGAGGGCGTGTGCGGAACCCCCCCGAAACCAACGGCGCCCGAGCGATAGCACCCGGCGGAAGTACCATTCACGAAGTCGGGGGCGCGATCATGGGCTCCGACGCCCGCGATTCAGTGGTGAACAAGTGGTGCCAGGCCTGGGACGTGAGCAATCTCTTTCTTGCCGACGGAGCGCCGTTTCCTTCGAACGCGGACAAAAACCCGACGCATACCATCATGGCCAATTCGTGGCGCGTCGCCGATCACATTCTTGATCGTATGCAGCGTAGGGAGCTCTGATGGATCGCCGTGTGACACTCAAGTGGATGCTCGCAGCGGCGGCAACGGTGCCGTTGAGCCGCTTTTCGGTGGCGGTTTCCGCGGAACCGCAGCCTTATGGCACGGACCCAAGATTATTGGAGACCTATCATCCGGGCGACCTATGGCCTCTGACGTTCACGGACATGCAGCGCCGGCTCGCCGCTGTACTGTGCGATATCATTATCCCAGCGGATGCGAAGTCCCCGAGCGCATCCGCCGTGGGCGTCGTCGATTTCATCGACGAATGGATCAGTGCGCCGTACCCGATGCAGCGCGGGGATCGCAAAGCCGTACTCGCGGGCTTGGCGTGGTTTGAGGAAGAATCGTCAGCGCGGTTTTCGAAGTCGATGTTGGCCTTGCAGCCACAGCAGCTGCACGAGATTTGTGACGACATCTGTTACCTGCCGAGAGCCAAGCCCGACTTCGTGGAAGCGGCAAAGTTCTTCGCGCGTTACCGTGATCTGACGGCAGGCGGTTTCTATACGACTCCTCATGGCCGGGAGGATCTGGGTTATGTTGGCAATGTCCCGCTGGCACGGTTCGACGGCCCCCCGCTCGAGGTTCTGAAAAAGGTAGGTCTTGCCTGAATGGACAATCCCATGAAACACCACAAGGGCTGCGTACTCATGATCCTGCTCACCGCTCTTGCAGCCGTCGCTCAGGCCCAGGAGGAGAAATCTCCGACCGGGTACACCGATACGCCTTACCTGCCGGGGAGCCAGTGGCGGGTGCACGACGACAAGCGTCCGCGCCCGAACGTGGTTACGCCCGGAACTTGTAGTACGGATGCGCAACCGGGGAAGGCGCCATCGGACGCCACGATCTTGTTTGACGGCAGCAATCTCGATGCGTGGCAGGCCGAGAAGGGAGGGCCCGCGAGATGGAAGGTGGAGAATGGTTACCTGAAAGTGGTCGGCGGCAGCGGCGACATCGTTACCAAGCGGAAATTCGGCGACTACCAGCTTCACGTGGAATTTCGTGAGCCCGTGCCGCCCCGTGGGAACAGCCAGCAGCGCGGCAATAGCGGCGTGTTCCTTGCCGGGCTCTACGAAGTCCAGGTGTTGGATAGTTATAACAACCTGACCTACGCGGACGGCCAGGCTTCGGCCATCTACGGACAGAGCCCGCCGCTGGTCAACGCGTCACGCCCTCCCGGGGAGTGGCAGACATACGACATCGTTTTCGTGAGCCCGCGGTTCGCCAATGGCAAGCTGAGCGCGCCGGGTTATGTCACTGTCTTTCACAACGGCGTCCTCACTCAGAACCACACGCAACTGCTCGGTGGAACCGTCCACCACGCGTTGCCAACATGGGTGCCTCATGATGTGGACATGCCGCTGAGGCTACAGGATCATGGCAAGCCCGTGCGATTCCGGAATATCTGGGTGCGGCCGCTGTCGGGGCATCCTACTCCGTGATGATCCGATCCGCCCACTCGACGAGCGATACAAAGATCGTAGGATTTCCGAACTTCGCGCCCCACTGGGCGAGATCTGCTTCCGTGATCCCTCGCGCGCGTGAACAGGCGCCGCACGCGTAGACCTGGATCTTGTTGGCTACGGCCTTCCCGAGAGCTTCGGCGAGCGGCGGCCATCCGACTGGCACCACCGCGTGTGCCACGGAGGAGCGCATCAGTGAGACTGCCTCGCCGAGCAGAAAGATCTGAACGGTATGTCCGGCCTCGGCGAGCGCATTCCCGTGAAGAAACGCAAAGGCGGCCTTGGTCGGATCGTCAGAGCCCCACGCACTCTTGAACATTATTTTGAGCGGTTTTTTCGTTTCCTCGGCACGAGCAGCCGATGTGACGCCGGCGAGCATCGGCAGGAAAGCTAAACGCGATAGTAAGCCGCGACGTTCCATGCGTCTCTCCCTTGATTGTGTGTAGAGGATGGTAACCTGGCCAACCTGTTGAGGGAAGGAAATCCCTCGTGCTCATCGGGTGATTGCTTAGCCCGCCTTACAAGGGTGCTAAGCGCCAGGATATTAATCGGTCCGGCTCCGGGGACTAGAGTCTCCGCGCAAGTACAGAGGGACTTCGATGGATACAGATATCGGTGCTTTGCTCACGATAGCGCAGGCATATTTCGACGCTGCCTATGAAATGGATGCTGACGCGTTCGCCTCTATATTCCATCACTCGAGCTCCGTGACAAAAGTCGGCGAGGACGGCAACGTGAGTGTGACGCCGGTTGCGATGTGGCTGGCAGCGGTCCGGAACATGACGAGTCCGAAACAACTGGGGTTGGCGCGCCACGATGAGATCTTGTCGATAGACGTCGTAAGAGAGCTCGCGCTCTTGAAGTTGAAATTGCAGATTCCGCCACGTTATTTCACCGACATGTTGTCATGCCTGAAAGTCAACGGAACCTGGAAGATCGTCCAGAAAGTGATGACTACGGAAGCGCGTTGACAACGTCCGGTGAGCTACTCACCTGCGGTCGCGTGACAGTAGGAGCAGCCGCGACCCGGGACGCCCATCGGCGGATCATTCTTTGGGTCACTGTCGGCATACAGAGCCGCCCGCGCGGCCAGGTCGGAGTTGGCTATCGACTCCAACACCTGGCGGTACGGCCAGCTCGCGTAATGGTCGGCATACTTCGCGTTCGCATACATCACCTTCGCCGCCTCGATCTGGCCGGCCTTGACCAGGCCATTGCCCAGGTTGAGCATGAAACCCTCGAAGCTGTGCGGCGCCAGGTCCCCTTCCGACCAGCACGCCTTTTTACGCCCGACTGGGGTCTGCAGGGCGAGATAAGGCCCGAGATCCGGGTTGGCGCGATCGATGCTTGCGCCGGCGCAGGCATCCAACGCCTGCCACAAGGAGTCGAGCGCCTTGCGATAGGTGGCGCTGTTCTTCGGATCGGTGTTGTGAGCCGCCCAGCGGTTGAAGTTGTTGAATTCCGGGAACTGATAGGCCGAAAAGTCGAGGACTTGATCGCCTTGGGCGACCAAAGCCTCATCGGCGTTGATTTGACCCAGGTGAACCATCGTGATGCCCAGGTACCCGGGCAGATGATCGTCATTGACGTACCCCGGCACATGCATCCCGTAGTAATCCAGGTCGCGTGCTGTCTTGAATAGCGGCACGGCCGCGGTGATATCGTCGCGGACCGTCTCGGGCGTCGCGTTGGGATCACGCGTCCACTCGCCGAAATGCCAGAAATACGAGGCTCCGAGCAATGCATACAGGGCAGGATTGCTCGGGTCGCGCCGCAGAGCGGCCTTTAGTTGGAGCTGGACTCTAGGAATGGCCGCGTAGTCGTTGCCGTGGTAGATCGCCCAGAACTTCTCGATGGCCGCCGCGGAAGCCGCGGCCACCTCGCGGTTGGCGGGCTCCTTGAGCACAGCCTCCTCATCGGCCAGACTGCGCGTCGTGCCGGGAATGAAAAAAACCAGCAGCGCGGCGGCGCCGAGGGTGATAGTCCTGCGCATCCAGGTGAGCAAAGTGTCCATAGGTGCTTCACGCCATCCACGGGGTTAATGTGACCAGTGGGTACATCGTAAGGGAGAAATGTAACCAGTGTCAACATCGCGTTCGCCACGCCGTCCCGCACGGCAGACTCGGGCTTACCACCATGGAGATTTGCGCAACGCGCTGATCGGGGCGACGCTCGAGCTGATCCCGCAGACAGGGGTGCGGGAGCTCAGCTTGCGGGAGGTCGCGCGCCGCGCCGGTGTCAGCCACGGGGCGGCATACCGCCATTTTCAAGACAAGGAGAGTTTGCTGGCCGCGGTGGCGGAGCAGGGATTCAACGGGCTCGCCCTGGCTTTGCGCGCGGCCGTGCAGTCGAGCGCAGGCGACCCGATTACCCAGCTCCAAGCGGCAGGCGTCGCGTATGTCGAGTTTGGGATACGGCATCCAGAACATCTACGAGTGATGTTTGGTGGCGCGGTCGCGGACTTCGAGGAGCATTCAGCTTTGAAACTTGCCGCCGCGAGCGCGCACGACGAGTTGCGGGCCGTGGTGGCCGGGATCGTGCGCGGCACTACCTCTCCCGCCGTAGCGGAGGAGGTCGTTGGAGCCGCCGCATGGTCGATCGTGCATGGCTTGACTGTGCTCCTCGCGGACAATCGGCTTCGCGGGCCGGAGGGCAAATCGCTTTCGCAGCAGTCGCAGTTGAGCCTGGCGGCGGCAGTGACCGGGTTGTTCTGCAGGGGGTTGGCACTGAGCACGAGGAGACCAAGCGTATGAAATCTCTTTTATATGCGATCTCGATGGGCGCGTTTGCGCTCCTGGGCGATACGTCGATCTCACAGGAGGTTCCTACCGGAGATAAGACGAACGTGACACTGGGGAGTGGTTTACATGACTCCGGTTGACCCGCAGCGGATACTGATAGCCATCTATGACAGCAAGACGCAGTTGGTAAAGGAGATGTTTACTTACACCTCGAGTGCTCGTTTGACGGTGACGCCCCGGCTCTCCAACGTACCGGCTGCCGTGCAATTCAAAGAGTCCCTTCTGATCACCCCGCAGCAGCATGATGCACGGCGGATACATTTCGCAGCCCCTGGTGAGCCGCTGGGTGACCCGGCGGACCTGCGCTTCGATACTACCCGCTATCTTTGCCACTACGTGCCGAGCGCCAGTATCCGAATCAAGGAGGTGCAGGATGCGAAGAAAACAGCAGACTGCAGTCAGGCTCCGCGTGCATGTGTCCTCATAGCGGACCAGTACGTGCCTTTCTCCTGCTGATGATCCGCCCGGGCCGTAGCGAACCTGCGCCACTTATTGCCCCCTCGAATCAATCCATCCAAGAAATCTACTTGCCGGCCGGGGCCGGTCTGCCTCTATCATCCCCGGCAACACTGATCCGCCAATGTGATCTCACCCGGGGGCTGCCGCTGAAATGCTCGCGTTGTTGGGCGCCGCGACGATTGCAGTTCTGCTGGCGCTGATTCTGTTCAACCGCTGCTCCCCCCTGGTTGCGCTGGTTACCGTGCCTGCCGTGGCGGGGCTGATCGGCGGCTTTGGAGGTCGGACCGCGGTCTTCATGCTGGATGGCATCACGAGCATTGCCCCGGTTGCCGCGATGTTCGTGTTCGCGATCGTGTTCTTCGGGGTGATGACGGATGCGGGACTGCTCGATCCGATCATCACCAGGGTGCTGCGTGTCATCGGTCTCGATCCGACTCGCATTGTCGTCGCCAGTGCGCTGCTGGCGCTGCTGGTCCACCTCGACGGGTCCGGCGCTGTGTGTTTTCTGGTGGTTATTCCCGCAATGAGGCCGCTGTACGAGCGCGTTGGAATCGACCGGCGGGTGCTCGCCTGCGTGGTCTCCATGGCCGCCGGTGTCAACTTCCTGCCGTGGACGGGCCCCACCTTGCGCGCGGCAGCGGCTCTGAAAGTCTCGACTACGCAGATCTTTCGTCCCATGATCGGGGTGCAGGCGGTTGGGCTGGCGTTCGTCTTTGCTACGGCCTGGTGGCTAGGCAGGCGCGAAGGACGCCAGGCCAGCGCTTCTACCCCACCAGCCACGGCGGAGTCGGCGGGTCCTGCAGGCGGCCAGCCTGCGATGCCCGCACCCGACGAGCACCGGCGACCGCACCTTTTTGGGTTCAATCTCGCGTTGACCCTCGTCGTGTTGGTTGCGTTGGTCGTCGGCTGGGTTCCCCCGGCCGTCGCTTTTATGGTGGGTACCGCGCTCGCGCTCATCGTCAACTATCCCGGCTCGACCCCGCAGCGAGAGCGCGTGGACGCACACGCCCGATCGGCTCTGACCATGGCGGCGATCCTGTTGGCCGCCGGGGCTTTCACCGGTGTGATGAGCGGCACGGGCGCCTTGAAGGCGCTGGCGCAGGCGGCGGTGGCGCATGTCCCGGCCGGCGCCGGTAGTCACATCCCGTTTGCCTTGTCGTTGGTGGCCATGCCGCTCAGCCTGCTGTTCGATCCTGACTCCTTCTATTTTGGAGTGCTGCCGGTGATCGCCGAGATGCACGCCCGGCTGGGCGGTGCACCGCTGCAAGTGGCGCAGGCCGCGCTCATTGGGCAGATGACGGCAGGGTTTCCCGTCAGTCCATTGACTCCAGCGACCTTCCTGGTGTCTGGACTTGCGGGACTCGAGCTGGCGGCCCACCAGAAGTTCGCTTTTCCTTTTTTGTACGCAGCCTCGCTGGTCATGGCGGGCGCTTGCGTCCTTTTCGGACTTTTTCCCGCATGATGACGCACGCATGAGCGGACAGAGCTCACGAACGATTCGTATTGGGTGCGGCGCCGGGTTCTCGGGTGATCGCATCGAGCCCGCTGTGGAGCTCGCCCAGCACGGAGCCCTCGACTACCTGGTGTTCGAATGCCTCGCCGAGCGCACGATCGCGCTGGCGCAGAAGGCGAAACTCCAGAACGCCGGCCTCGGCTACGATCCTCTTCTCGTGGAACGCATGACGGCGGTATTGCCGGCGTGTGTCGCAAACGGTGTGAAGATCATAAGCAACATGGGCGCGGCCAATCCCCTGGCGGCCGCTCGGCGCACGGCCGATGTGGCTCGATCGTTGGGACTCTCCGGGCTCTCGATCGCGGCCGTTGGAGGCGATGAAATCACCGGATTGTTGCGCCCTGCTGATGGTGGCGCACCCCAGGTGGAGGCGATGCCGGCTCAAGTCGAGCCCGAGGCCATCATTGCGGCCAATGCCTATCTCGGATGCGGCCCGATACGCGACGCTTTGCGGCTCGGCGCCGATATCGTCCTGACCGGCAGGGTTGCCGATCCGTCACTGTTCGTAGGGCCTCTCATGTATGAGTTTGGTTGGGAGGAAGACGACTGGCCGCGCCTCGGGGGAGCCACGCTCATCGGTCACTTGCTGGAGTGCGCGGGGCAATTGACGGGCGGGTACTTTGCCGATCCGGGCTTGAAGGACGTGGACGGCCTGGCCCGACTGGGGTTTCCGCTCGCGGAGGTGAGTGCTGACGGAACGGCGATCGTCACGAAGCTGGCTGGCTCTGGCGGTTTGCTTTCCGTAGCAACCTGCAAGGAGCAGTTGCTCTACGAGGTGCAGGATCCGGCCGCGTACGTGACTCCAGATGTCATCGCTGACTTCTCGCGTGTCGCGTTCCACGAGCTCGCCAGCGATCGGATCCAGGTCGTCGGCGCCGGCGGATTGGCCCGACCCGAGACCCTCAAGGTTTCGATCGGCTACCACGATGGCTTCATCGGTGAAGGTCAGATGTCATATGCGGGCTCGGGAGCGTTGGAGCGAGCGCGGCTGGCACTGCGGATCGTGGAGGAACGGCTGCGCCTGATTGGCGTGCCGCTGCGCGAGAGCCGGTACGATCTCATCGGACTCGATTCGGTTTGCGGCGCTTTGAAAAATCCACCCGTGCCGGCCGAAATCCGTATCCGTGTGGCGGGGCGAACTCGGACACTGGAGGATGCGCTGCGCGTCGGACGAGAAGTAGAGGCGCTGTACACCAACGGCCCGGCTGGAGGCGGCGGTGCGACGAGCTCCGCCAAGGAGGTTGTCGCAATCGCATCGACCCTGGTGGCGCGGGAGCGCGTCGTTCCACGCATAGAGCTCGAAGCCATCTGAAATGAAGCTGCGCGAACTGGCCCATTGCCGCACCGGAGACAAGGGTGACAACTCGAACGTCTCGGTCATCGTCTATCGTGCGCAGGATTATCCTCTCATTGAGCAACATCTCACCGAGGATCGAATCCGCGCCCACTTGCGTGGGCGTGTGCGCGGCGAGGTGACGCGCTACTGCCTGCCCGCGCTGGGGGCTATCAACTTTGTCCTGCACGATGCGCTGACCGGAGGCGTGACGCGCTCTCTGGCCTTGGACCCGCATGGCAAATGCATCAGCGGAATCATTCTCGACCTGGAGCTCCCGATCCCATAAACAAAACAGATCAATCGATTCGGAATTCCCAATTCCCTTCCCCGGGGGCGCTGTCAGAATGAGCGCGCGAACACAATCTGACAGCGCATGGTACGAGGGGGACGTGCAGCATGTTGAGCATCGCGCGAAAGATCCGAATTGGCGTTGCAAGCGATCGCACCGGCCCGGCAGGTTGGTCCGCGTTGCTCGTCGCCGTGTTGGGGCCCGGGCTCGCCGCCGCGCAGGAAGCGCCGGCGCCTAGTCAAACCGCGCAGCAGGATCAGCTCGCCGAGGTGGTCGTGACAGGCAGTTATCTGCGAAACGTGAAGCAGGAGGACCTGGCCTCACCGGTAGTCACCATCGACCAGGAACAGATGGCCAAGACCGGTGTAGTCTCACTGGGCGAGTTGACCCGTTACGTGCCGCAAAACGTGGGTAGCGTGGGTGGCATCCAGGACCTCGCCAAAGGCGGAGTCGACACTCGCGACGCGCGCTCCGCGAACCTGCGTGGGCTGGGGTCCACCGCGACCCTGGTCCTTCTGAATGGCAGACGTGTCGTTCCGTACGAAGGCTATGTCAACCTTGATAGCTTGACACCCACCATCGCCATCAGCCGCGTCGAAACCGTGCTCGACGGAGCTTCCGCCACGTATGGCGCCGATGCCGTGGCCGGTGTCGTGAACGTCATCACGAACGATCGGTTCGAGGGCTTTCAGACCGATGCGCAGTACACTCACGTGGCCGACTCGCCCGAAGAGCAGATCCAGGCGATGTGGGGCTCCCACGGCGACCGCTCTCGTGTGGTGGTCGCCGGCTCCTTTACAGAGATCTCGAACCTGCAGAACGCAGACCGGGCGGTGACCAATTTCTTCAATCCCTCCGGGGGCAGCGGCGCCCACCCCGGCTCGTTCACCATGACCTCGCGGCCGCAAACATCCACGGGGGGCGATGTCATCATCAACGGCCACGACTATTCGACACTGTATGACACCTACAAGAGTACGAGTGGGTCCTTGACGGTGGTCGATCCTGACTGCGGCTCGGCGGCCACCCAAAGCGTCTTCACGCCGGCCGCCAAGGGGCCGGGCTGGGGCCTGGGGACCTGCGCGTTCAGTTTCCAGGCACAGAACCCGATTCGGCCCAAGAGCAAGAGCACGCTACTGCACTCCGATGCTACCTATGACCTGGCCACGGATCACCAGCTCTTTCTCGAGGCCGGTTATTATCACCAGGACTCCGATCGTTATGGCGTGCCGTCCTATGCGCAAAACCACAACGGCGCGACCGGTCCGATCATGCCCGCTTCGAATCCGTACAACCCCTTCGGCGTCCCGGTCGTCTTCACGGGCCGTGCTGTCGGCTCCGAAGGCTTCGATGGCACCTACTACAACGTGCAGCGCGACCACGTCGATCAGCTACAGACCGTCGTGGGCTTCAAGGGTCGCTTCGCCGACAACTGGCACTACACGACCGATTTCACCTGGTCCCAGGCAAGTGTGACGCACGGCGACCATGACACCGACATGAACCTGTTCCAGGCGGGGTTGAATGGGTACGGTGGCCCGAATTGCAACTACCGGTGGAACGGCCCGGGTGTGGGCGCGACGCCGGGGACGGGCAATTGCTACTACTTGAGCCCCTTCGCCAAGGACGATCTGACACAGAACCCCGGATTGATCTATAACATCCAGAGCGACGAATTCTCCTACACCCGCTCGCGTTACCTGATCGGCGACGCCGTCGTCGATGGATCTTTCTGGCATCTGCCGGGCGGGCCGATCGCCGCGGCACTGGGTGTCCAGGTCCGCCACGAGGAGCAGTCACAGACCTACTCGGACCTGCTGCAGAACGGGTTCGGTGGGTTCAACGGCCCCTCGCGCAATTCACAGGGTGGTCGCACGGTCAAGAGTGTCTTTACCGAATGGAATTTTCCGATCCTGGAGGATCTCAACGCCGATGTCGCGGTTCGGCACGAGGACTACGGTCAATTCCAGACGACTGATCCGAAGATCGCCGCGCGGTGGAAGATCGTTCCCTGGCTCTCGTTGCGGGGCTCCTGGAGCAAGGCGTTCCAGGCACCGAGCATCGCCAACTCGACGGCGGCGCAGATCTCGACCAATGTCGTCAATATCACGGATCCCTTGCTGGGCACGACCGTATTTCGCTCCGTAATCGCGCTCGGAAATCCCGCGCTGCAGCCGCAGACCGCCAATGTATACAACTTCGGCGTGACCCTCGTGCCCACGCGCGAGGCATCACTTTCGATCGACTACTGGCGCTACAAGTACGACAACCAGATAGAAACACAGAACCCGCAGGCCGTCATCAATGCGAGCCCCAATAGCTCACAGGTCGTGCGTGACCAGAATGGTGTGGCACAGACCATTTATGTACTGACTTTCAACGCACCGAGCGGCACGCAGACCTCGGGGATCGACCTCGACGCACGCTACGATATGGACTGGCTCGGGAGCCGCTTCACGGTGCGAGATACCCTGAGCTACTTGCTGAAATACGATATCGACACCGGGACGCTCGTCTATGATGGCGTGGGCCGCAGGAACAACACGACAACGTCGCCGCTGACCGCCGCAGCGGCGCCCAGATACAGGAATGTGTTCGGCCTGGACTGGGCTCGCGGCGGGCAGTCGGCCGGCGCCACGGTTCGCTACGTTTCGAGTGTGGAGGATGACTACAACATTCCGATTACCGCGACGACGAGCGCTCGTATCGCATCCTGGACTGTGTTCGATCTGCAGTATGCATACGCGTTCGGAAGTGACGATCGCTATCGAGTGACACTCGGCATGATCAACGCCGCGAACCGTGCGCCCCCGCGAGCGAAGTACACCGGCTACCTGTCTTCGCTCGCGGATCCCTACGGCAGACAGTCATACATCCGGCTAGATGCCCGATTTTAGGATATGCGCGGTGAGCTTCTCGATGAAGGCTTCGGCGCTCGGATGCAAGGCCGAGCCCTTGCGACGCACGAGTGCGATCTCACGTGCAAAGCCAGGCTCGTCTATCGGGCGCGAGCGGACATCCGCCTGCGTTTTCAGCTCCACAGCCGTCGAGGGCAGGATAGTGATGCCAAGGCCGGCCTGCACCAGCGCAACCGCAGTGGACATATGGTTGACTTCGCAGGTGGCGGGTGGCGGGATTCCGATGGAGGCCAACACTTCGTCGACCCGCTCGCGCACACTGCTTCCCCGGCTCATGAGGATCAGAGGCTGGTTCGCAAGCAGCGCCGCGCAGCTCGCCGTTTCATCGGGAGGCGGCCCGGGAGGCGCATAGACGACGTGCAGCTTGTCGCTGAACAGCCTCGTCCACTCGAGGTCGGAGTGCATCTCCTCCTTGACGGCGATGCCGAAGTCGGCCTCGCTCGAACGGACCAGGGAAACAATGTTGCTGTTCACCACATCGCGCACCACGAATGTCACTCCGGGATTCTCCTGTTGAAAGTCCCGGATGACATCTGGCAGCAGCGAGGCGGCACAGGAGGGCAGGCACGCCAAGCGGATGACGCCCTTGGCGCGGGTGACGGATTCGCGGGCATTGACGACCGCGGTCTCGAATTCCCCGACGAGGCGCCGGAAGATTGGCAGGAGATCGCGTCCCAGAGGCGTCAATTCGACCGAACGCGTGTTGCGGTCAAAGAGACGCAGACCGAGCTCGTCCTCGAACTGGCGTATGCGGTTGGTGAGGGCGGGTTGCGAAAGATGCAGGACGTCCGCGGCTCGCGTGAAGCTGCCGGTCGAGGCGACTGTGACGAAAGCGCGGATCTGGCCGAGTGTGACGTGCACAGGTGAGTCCAGGCGGATGGGTATCATTACAATGATATTGCGAAAACAGCCAGGCGTCTCATTGGCGGCGCGTGCGCTGGCTTTCCTGAGTGTGGCCTTGGTCGCCGCGCTAGACATGGCCACCGCCGTCGGCGCCCCTCAGGCATCCCAGTTTACTTCCCTTGACGCGGACCTGCGCTGCCTGACAGAGCAAGGCAAAATTCCGGGCGCAGTGGTCATCGTGGCCAAGAACGGGCGGGTGATCTATCGCAAGAGCGTCGGCTTCCAGGATGTTCGAACGCGTGTGCCCATGACGGAGGACACGATCTTCCGACTGTATTCGATGTCCAAGCCCATCACGAGTGTCGGGATCATGATGCTCGTGGAGGAGGGGAAGCTGGCGCTGGAGGATCCGCTCTACCGGTTTGTTCCAGAGTTCAAGGACGCGCGCGTGTACGTGAGCGGGGATGTCGATCACATCATCACGGAGCCGCTGCACCGCCCGATCACCGTCGCCGATCTGCTGACGCACACTTCCGGCCTGACGTACCACTTCACTGGTGATACTCCAGTGCATCGGTACTATCGCAAACATGGTGTCAAACGGGATACACCTGTTGGGTCACTGCCGACGGATGCACCCGCCGCCGCGACACTGGAGGAGCTCGTCCATCGGCTCGCACAGGCGCCCTTGCTTCACCAGCCGGGCCAGCAGTTCGACTATAGCTACTCGAGCACTGTGCTGGGCTATGTGATCGAGCGCGCTTCCGGCCTACGACTCGATCAGTTCCTGCAGCAGCGCATCTTCGGTCCCTTGCGCATGGCGCACACCGGCTTCTTCGTCGAAGGTGGGGCGCTGGATCGTTTCGTGACCAACTATCTGTGGACCGGCACGCAGCTGCAACCGATCGAGACTCGCGACACGACCGATTATCGCGACCCGCACCGGCTGCTCGACGGCGGCGGCGCGCTCGCCGGGACGGCGGGCGACTATCTGCGATTCGCCCAGATGTTGGTGAATGGTGGCGAGCTGGAGGGCGTGCGGATCCTCAAGCCTGAAACCGTCGCACTCATGTTTCAGGACCACTTGCCGGTCTCAGCCGCGGGTCGGGGGATGATTCCCGGCGTGCAATTCCAGTTCGGCTACGGCTTTGCGATCGGCAACGCCTCGACGGCGCGCACGGGATCGTTGCCACCGGGAGCTGTTGGATGGGACGGCTCGGGCAACACGTTCTTCTGGGTTGATCCCGGCAAAAAGAGGGTCACGGTGTTCATGACGCAGGTGATTGCGCCCAAGGGGCCGCCCGCGGACTTCAAGAAACTGATCTTCCAGGCTGTGTATGACGACAGCGGCGCCGCCAAGGGCCCGGAGAGAGCTTGCAACTGAAGCACGCGCTATCGTTGCTGCTGGCCGTGTGGACGGTTCTGGCCGCGCGCATCGTGGTGGCCGCTGCGAGCTGCGCCGATCTCGCGAATCTCACTTTGCCGGGCGTCACGATCGAGAGCGCGAACGAAGTGCTGGGTGGCGAGCTCGCGCCTGCGGAAGCACAACAGCCGTTGCACGTTCGCGAGCTCTGTCGAGTCATCGGCGCAGCCGCACCCACATCTGACTCAGACATCAAGTTTGAAGTATGGATTCCCACGGCTGAAGGTTGGAACCATAAGCTGCTGGGGACGGGCAACGGTGGATTCGGCGGCTCGATCAGCTATGGAGCGATGGCGGGCGCGCTGGACCGTGGTTATGCCGTGGCGGGCACCGACACCGGGCACACGGGCGACCAGATGGAGTTTGGTCAGGGTCACCCGGAAAAGATCGTGGATTGGTCGTATCGCGCCATTCATGTCATGACGCAAGCCGCAAAGATCATCATCCGCGATCTGCGGGGAGAGTTTCCCAGACACTCTTATTTTCAAGGATGCTCCACGGGTGGGCAGCAGGCTTTGAGTGAGGCGCAGCGCTACCCGGATGATTACGACGGCATCGTCGCCGGCGCACCGGGAAACAATCGCATTCGCCTCATCATTGGCTTCTTGTGGTCATGGGTGGCGACCCATACGGCCAACGGTGAGCCCCTGTTGAGTCATGCCCAACTGGCGCGCCTGACCCGCGCAGCCGTGGCACGATGCGATACCCGCGATGGCGTGCGGGATGGGCTCATCGCGGATCCCCGTCACTGCGATTTTGACCCGGCGGAGCTCGCATGCGCCAATGGATCGGGCGATGCCGTGTGTTTGACACAGGAACAGATCGAGGCCGTCCGTAAGGTCTATGCGGGAGCGCGGAACCCACGCACAGGAGTCCAACTCTTCGCCGGTTGGGCGCGCGGCAGCGAATCGGGGTGGGGTCCGTACATCGTGGATCCCAAGGAGCCGGTACGCCTTGGACTGTTTCGCTACTTCACGTTCAACGATCCCGCCTGGGATTGGCGGACATTCGACTGGGACCGGGATGTGGAGTTTGTCGAGGCTCGGGTGCCGTACTTGAGCGCGGTGTCGCCTGATCTGAGCGGCTTCAGGTCACGAGGGGGAAAGTTGCTCATGTACGCTGGCTGGGCCGATCCCGTCGTTCCGCCGGCGGATGTTGCGTCTTACTACGAGGCCGTTGCGCGGACCATGGGCGGCGTACGCAAAACGGGCGAGTTCTTCCGTTTTTTCGGGGTGCCCGGCATGGGCCATTGTGGAGGAGGCAAGACCGTCGATCTGTTGTCCGCACTCGAGGACTGGGTCGAGCGCGGCCAGGCTCCCGAGCGGATCACGGCTTCCGTCACGGCGTCGCCCGCCGGTTCTGGGGCGCAACCGAGGTACCGCGGACGATGAGCCGAGTTGGCAGGGTGATTGAGCGGGTCGGCCGTTTCTGCGCCACGAGATCCGCCAACATCATCATCGCTTGGTAGCCGATGTCGAAGCGCGGTATATGCACGGTGGTCAGCGGTGGGTCGTAGATTTCGGCCAGCCTCTCGTCATCAAACCCAACGACCGACACGTCATCCGGGACTCGCAGGCCCACGGATTTGAGCGCGTGCAGCGCCCCGATGGCCATCAAGTCGTTGGCGCAAAACACCGCTGTTGGAATGCGACGCTGGCGCAACAGCGCGTGCATTGCGATCGTTCCGGATTCGAGCGCGAAGAACCCTCGTTGGATGAGAGATTCATCCAGGGATAGACGCGCAGCGCGCAACGCCTTGCGGTAGCCGGCCATTCTCGCGCACGCCGACAGCACGCTGTCAGGACCGGCGATATGTGCGATTCGCTTGTGGCCCAGGTTGATCAGATGCCGCACGGCTTCCTCGGCTCCGCCTTCGTGGTCCACCAGCACCGCGGGTAGCCCGGAATTCGGCAGCGGCTCGGCGGCCAGCACCACTGGCGGCAGACCCACGGCGAAGCCGCTGCCGCCGGCTGGAAC
The DNA here is from genome assembly GCA_964400085.1 of uncultured Steroidobacteraceae bacterium. Taxonomy (GTDB): domain Bacteria; phylum Pseudomonadota; class Gammaproteobacteria; order Steroidobacterales; family Steroidobacteraceae; genus 13-2-20CM-66-19. The sequence continues at coordinate 31,324 of CAYNTW010000019.1, forward strand.
CGCGGCGGTGATCAGGATGATGCCGTCGGCACGATGACTGGCTACCAGGTCGAAATAGGCCTTTTCGCGATTCTGATTGGCTCGCGTATTGGCGACCAGAACCGAGAAGCCGCGCTCGTCGGCCGCCTTCTCGACCCCGTAGATGATCTCCAGCCAAAACGATCCTAGCAGCGGAGCCAACACGAGAATGGTTCCAGTCTGGCCGCGGCGTAGATCGCGTGCGGCGAGATTGGGTCGATACCCCAGGCGCTCGATCCCACGTAGCACACGCTCGCGCGTGCGCTCGTTGACCAGGTCCGGGCGGGTGAGCACGCGGGAAATCGTCGCAACCGAGACACCAAGCGCCGCGGCGATGGACTTGCTGGAAGGGGAGTCGGGCTTCTTCATGGGGAACACGGCCGTCGTTGCGCGGATTATAGATCGGCTCGCCTGTCCGCTCGGTCCGGACCGGCCGGTTCCATAACGAAAGCGTATCAATCCATCTGAAATGGGAAATTCCCTCCCGGCCACGGCACCATTGACAATGCCGCCGTGGTCGTTACTCTGTGATGCAATGGATTGCAAAAAATAGCCATGAAAACAGCAATCGATTGCAACTGGTGATGGAGCGCAGCAGCGACTGACCGCGTCACAGTAGAGGGGGAATCATGGGACGTGACCAAATTGCCCAAGGCCGGATGGCCGCGGGACGCATTGCGACTGGAATTTTGGCGGTATTGCTCCCAGTGGGCCTGACCCGCCTTGCCGCCGCGCAGGCCGAGGACAGGCCAAAGCAGCAGACCGCCGCTGCGACGGCGCCGGGCCCCGTCAGGGCTGCGGCGGAGCAACCGGTGCTCGAAGAAGTCGTCATCACGGCGACCGGAACGAACATCTCCGGAATCACGCCGGTCGGCTCGGAGGAGCTGAATCTCTCGCGCGATGAGATCCTCAAGAGCGGCATTCAGGATTTGCACGACGTGCTCCGCGCTCTGCCCCAGGTCGTGGACGTGGCGCCGGCGGGCGTGGCCGACATTCGCCAGGGCGGAACCTCCGGCTACAACGCCAACAATACCCAGGGGACCGCGATCAACCTGCGCGGTTTGGGGCCGCAAGCCACCCTGGTGCTCGTTGACGGCCATCGCGTGACCCCGACCGGCACCGTCGCCGTGTTCACCGAGGCGGACCAGGTGCCGATCGCCGCCCTGGGGCGGATCGAAATCATCGATGACGGCAACTCGGCCATCTATGGCTCCGATGCCGTGGGCGGCGTCATAAACTATGTGATTCGCAAGGATCTCGAGGGCGTCGAGGTCACCGGCCGCGGGACTTTCGTCGATGGCTATCACGAGTATGGCGGCGCCGTCACCGGGGGACACACGTGGAGTAGCCTCGGATCACTCGGCCAAGGCAACTTCATACTCGGCCTGGACTACGATTGGCGCGCAGCGATGCCCGAGTCCTCGAGCCCGTTCTTGAGGGACTTGAGTCCGTTTGGCGGCTACGACAACCGTATTCGCGGCACCAACCAGGCGAGCGGCTCCTCGGGAGCTCTCAATGGCGGCGTCGGTCCGGGCCAACCGGGAAACACGTCCACCCCGGGATCCCTGAACAACGTCAATTGGTGCGATAACTACCACGCCGCCACTGCGAGCTGCGCCAGTGGCACGTACCTCTATCGGGGCGTGCCTGCCGGCAACGGCGTTCCGACATTCGGGCAGACGAGCGCTACGCCGAGTCTCGGCGACCGAGCGTCCGAAACGGACTACCTCGGGCGCCGCTGGCGTTACCAACTGACCGCCTTCTACAACCAGGAGCTCAGCTCCTGGCTCAGTGCCTTCTTCGAGGGCTTCTGGACGAAGCGCGACGTGTATAGCGCCAGTTCCCAGTACAACTCCGCGAGCCTGGGTGGCCCGATCACCATCAATCCTGGGACGCCTTATTACATTACGCCACCGGGACCGGCGGGTGGACCGATGAACATCAACTACGCCTTCTCGGCGCACGGGGTGCCGCTGTGGTATATCGACAACCCCGATACCAACTGGACGGCCATTACGGGGTTGCGGGCCACGCTCGGGGGCGGCTGGACCGGTAATCTGTCGATCACGGTCGGCCGCGACAAGGCTTGCGGTATCTGCAATTTCGGCACGAACGTCGATGGTGGCGCGCTGCGGTACGAGGTCAACACCGGTGCGATCAATCCCTTCAGCAACGCACCGCTCACACCCGCCCAGCTCGCCACGATCATGGGTAGCAACATCCAGTGGAGCGAGATGGGTATCGAGGACTACGTGCTCCGGTTCGACGGACCGCTGTTCGACTTGCCCGGGGGCGCGGTGAAAGCCGCCGCCGGTGGCGAGTTCCAACACAACACGGAGTATTTGCAGAACGGCGCGAGCCGCACCGTGCTCCCGGCCGCGGGGATCAACGAGGAGTCGCTCCTGCCGCCGCAGGGACTCGAGGGGGTTGGCTGCGGGCCGCCGCTGCCGTGCCCGCCACGCAACGGCGTCAACCAGTTCGCATGGGACAACATTGCCAGCTCCGGTCGGCGCATCTCCTCCGGGTTCGTGGAGCTGTTCGTGCCGCTGGTCGGTCCCGGCAACGAGCTGCCGTTGGTGAAGTCTCTGGGGCTGGATGTCGCCGGCCGCTTCGACAACTACTCGGACGTGGGCAGCACGAGCAACCCCAAGCTCGGATTGACGTGGAAACTGAGCTCGGATCTTGCCGTGCGCGGCTCGTGGGGCACCTCTTTCCGGGCGCCGGCCCTCACCGACGTCAATCCGCTGGTGTATTCGGTAAAGTTTTTCACGCCCCTGCCCAACTTCACCGGCGACCCCGCGATCGCGGGTATTCCGATTCCCGGTGGGAAGCTGACCAACGTCGCCGTCATCCAGGGCGACCAGCCCGACATCAAGCCGGAGCGGGCCCACAACTGGTCGGTGGGCTTCGATCTGACGCCACGTTGGGTCGAGGGTCTGAAGATATCCTCCACGTATTACCACATCAGGTACTCGGACGAGATCTTCGGGCCGCAGGTCTTTCCGTTCGCGTTCACGAATCCGTCGCTATACCCGATCTACAAGTCTTTCATTCACCCGGTCAACAACCCGGCGAGCTGCACCCCCGGGAATACCTCGACGTACGATCCGGCGCTCCTGCCTTACGTGAAAGCGGAAGGGGTGTATGGGTCCGTCTCGAACCAGCAGCTCTGCCAGGTTCAGGCCTGGGTGGACGGACGCCTGACCAACATCGGGTCCATGACACAGAGCGGAGTGGATCTCGACGCGAGCTACTATCTGGATACGGGACTTGGATCGTGGTCGCTCAATGTCGACGCCGTGCGTGTCCTGGAGGAGAGGATCCAGACGATCGCCTCGCTCCCATCGGTCAATTTCCTGGGTCAGATCGGCTACCTGATCCCCTGGAGGGGCCGGGGGAGCCTCGGGTGGCGGCAGGGACCGGCGAGCGCCACGTTGTTTGTGAACTACGTCGGCAAGTACTTGAACAATACGCCGATCGTCGGCCGTCCCAACCAGGAGGTGCCCTCCTGGACCACCTTCGACCTGACGTTGGGCTTTGATTTCGGCCGCCTGCCCAATCCGGGCTGGCTGCGCGATACGGGCATTTCAGTGAGCGCGCAGAACCTGTTCGCACGCGATCCGCCCGTGGTGCTCATCGCCAATGGTGCGCAGTTCGATGCAAACAACGCAAACATTTACGGGCGCATCGTGCAGCTCAATGTGACGAAAAAATTCTGAAAGTACGGAGATTGCTTCAGTGATGAACGAGATCAAATGGTCGTGGAGCGCCTCGCGCCGGGTGTCCTCGAGTTGGACTGTGATCGTCGGGGCGGCGCTGCTGGCGCATTTCGGCAACGCGAGCGCGGCTGACAACACCCGCGCCAGGCTCGATTCTGGCCAGGTCCAGGGCGTGGTCCAGGACGGTGTCGTTTCGTTCAAGGGAATTCCCTTCGCGGCGCCACCGGTCGGCCCGCTGCGTTGGCGCCCTCCGCAGCCGGCCCAGAGTTGGTCGGGCGTGCGCCAGGCCGATCACTACGGCCCCGATTGCATGCAGGTGCCGTTTCCGAGCGATGCCGCCCCGCTGGGCGTGCAGCCAGCCGAGGATTGCCTGTATGTGAACGTTTGGCTGCCCGCAAAGCCCCCTGCGGGCAAGCTGCCGGTGTTTGTCTGGATCTATGGAGGCGGCTTCGTCAACGGCGGCAGCTCACCGTCCGTGTATGACGGCAGCGCTTTTGCCCGGCAAGGCGTGGCTTTCGTCAGCTTCAACTACCGGCTCGGGCGCTTCGGCTTCTTCGCCCATCCCGCGCTGAGCGCCGAGCAGCCCGCGGGCCCCTTGGCCAACTACGCCATCATGGATCAGATCGCCGCGCTCAAATGGGTGCAACGGAACATCGCCGCTTTCGGCGCAGATCCGCATAACGTGACGATCTGCGGCGAGTCGGCTGGCGGCATTTCGGTGCACATCCTCATGACCTCGCCCGCGGCCGCCGGCTTGTTCAACAAAGCCATCGTCCAGTCAGGAGGCGGGCGAGCCGGAATCTTCCGTGATCGACAGTTGAAGGGTGGTCCGGAGTCGGCCGAGGCGCTAGGTGTGGCGTTCGCGAAGAAGGAGGGCATCGAGGGCGAGGGAGCGGATGCGCTGACCAAGCTGCGCGCGTTGCCGGCTGAGGAACTCGCGAAGGGTCTCAATCTCGCCAGTATGGGCGATTCGACCTACGTCGGCGGGCCCGTAGTGGACGGTCAGATCATCACCGCCAATCCGTCGCAGCTCTACGCCTCCGGCAAGGGCGCGCGGGTGCCCATGATGGTCGGCGCCACCAGCCAGGACATCGGTTTCATGCAGGCTAAAAACATCGACGAGCTGCTGAAACAGTTCGGACCGGACGCCGAGAAGGCGCGCACCGTGTATGGGGTACATGACACTGACGATGTCAGATTCATGGCCTTCCGCATGGGCGGGGATCAGATGATGATCGAGCCGGCGCGGTACGTCGCACGCACGCTCGCCGCACGGGGACAGCCTGTTTACGAGTTTCGATTCTCATACGTAGCGGAGTCGATTCGGGGCCAGTTCGGTGGCGTCATGGGCGCGATGCACGCCTCTGACATTCCATTCGCCTTCGATACCGTGGCGGCGAAGTACGGGAAAGATCTGACGGCCAGCGATGCGGCCGCCGCTCGTGCGATGAATGCCTATTGGGTTGCGTTTACCAAAACCGGCAAGCCCGAAGCACCGGGTGAGCCGACGTGGCCCCCTTACGACCCGCAAACCGACTCCATCCTGAACTTCACCAACACCGGCCCGGTCGCCGGCCCCGATCCCTGGAAAGCGCGGCTGGATCTGGCCGAAGCGGTCAGTGAGTCCAAGCAGAGCGGCACGCAAGGTGGGCGATGATGCGCAAAATTGCCTGGCTCACCGCGCGGTTGTTGCTGCTATCACTGTCCGTGTCGATCGGGTCGGCGCCGGCGGCCACCCAGGGGACGCCAACGCCGGCTGAGCCGGCGGCGGTCTACAAGAATCACCAGGCCCCGCTCGAACAGCGGGTCGAGGATCTGCTGGCACGACTGACGCTCAAGGAGAAAATGGCCCTCATGTCTGGAGCCTCCGCCTTTGCCATGCACGGCGTCGAGCGGCTGGGGATTCCAGAGCTGAACCTTTCCGACGGACCCAATGGTGTTCGTTCCAACGCCGGGGAGGCGACGACCGTCTTCCCAACCGGCTCAGCGCTCGCGGCGACGTGGAATCCTGCGCTGCTCGAGTCGGTCGGACAGGCCATTGCGCGTGAGGCGCTGGCCCTGAACATCCAGGTGATGTTGGGACCGAACGTGAACATCCAGCGCTCGCCGCTGGGTGGCCGTAACTTTGAGTCATACTCGGAGGACCCTTACCTGGCCGGCCGGATTGGCACGGGCTTCGTCAAGGGCGTACAGAGCGAGGGAGTCGGCACTTCCGTCAAACACTTCGTGGCGAACGAGCAGGAAGCCGACCGCATGCGCGGCGATTCCATCGTGGACGAGCGCGCCCTGCGCGAGATCTACCTGTTGCCCTTCGAGATGATCGTGAAGGAGGCCCACCCCTGGACGGTCATGGTCTCCTACAACCGCTTGAATGGTACCTACATGTCGGAGAACGACTATCTCATCCACCATATCCTCAAAGGGGAATGGGGGTTCGATGGGGTGTTGATGTCGGATTGGGGCGCGGTGCACACGACGGTGGAAGCGGCGAACGCCGGGCTGGATCTGGAGATGCCGGGTCCGCCGCGCTATTTCGGGCCGCTCCTTACCCAGGCGCAACGTAATTGGCAGGTGGAGCAAACGGTTATCGATGAGGCCGCGCGGCGCGCCTTGCGCCTGATCATTCGCTCGGGCGCGCTCGACGGCAAGCACGGCACCGGTGAGTTGCGCAGCGAGCGCAATCGTGCGGCGGCGCTAGCCACTGCGCGTGAGGCGATTACGCTGTTGAAAAACGATGGGGCGCTCCTGCCGCTGGACGGCTCGAAAGTCCACTCGCTCGCGGTCATCGGACCAAACGCCGACGTCCCGTTGTATCAAGGCGGTGGCAGTGCGGGTGTGATCCCCTCACGCATTCTGACGCCGCTCACCGCGCTACGCGCCGCACTCGGATCAAAAGTGCAGATCCGCTACGTGCAGGGTGCCGACAACGATCCCTTGCCACCGCCCGCCGATGCGCGACTCCTCAGTCCTACACAGGACCGAAGCGGGACGGGGCTGCGTTACTCACAGTACAACAACGCCTCGTTTCAGGGGCAACCTGACCACACGGGCGTGGAGACATTCTTCGACAAGATCGCGATGCAGTTTGGCGGCGGGACTCCCCAGGTTAGCGTCCGCTGGGAAGGCTTTTTCTGGGCGCCGCAAGCGGGCGCCTATGAATTCAGCTTGAGTCAGATCGGTACGGCCGCGCTCTATATCGATGACCAGAAGATCATCGACGACAACCTGGGCACGTTGCACCGGCCGCAGCTCGACTTCGGCGCACCCGTGCGTACCGCCAGCACCACGCTCGAGGCCGGACGCGCTCACCGGATCCGGATCGATTATGTGAGCTTACCGTTCCCATTCCATTCCATGCGGCTGGGTATCCGTGTGCCGGCGGGTGATGTTCAGGAGGCGGTGCAGGCGGCCAGCGGGGCTGATGCGGCGGTCGTGTTTGTCGGCTCCTCGCGCTCGTCGGAAACCGAGGGGCGCGACAGGACTGACATGGAGCTCAGCGGCCGTCAAAACGAGCTCGTGGAGGCCGTGCTTGCCGCGAATCCACACACCATCGTCGTACTCAACAATGGAGCACCCCTCGACCTGCCATGGGCGGAGCGCGCGCCGGCATTGCTGGAGGGCTGGTTGGCCGGGGAAGAGGGGCCGGAGGCGCTTACACAAATTCTGCTCGGCAGCGCCAACCCTTCGGGAAAGTTGCCATTCACATTGCCACGACGGCTGGAGGACAATCCCGCTTACCTGTACTACTCTCCCGGTCGCGAGGCCCGCTACGGCGAGGGCGTGTTTGTCGGCTATCGTTATTACGAGAAGCGCAAGCTCGCGCCGCTATTTCCGTTCGGCCATGGGCTTTCCTACACGACTTTCGCATATGAGAGCTTGCGGGTGCCGGCCTCCGTCCCAAGCGGCTCGTCTTTCGAAGTCTCCGTCGACGTCCGCAACACCGGAAAGCGCGCGGGGCAGGAGACGGTGCAGCTCTATGTGGGTGACGAAGCGACAACGGACATCGTGCGGCCGATCAAGGAGCTCAAGGGGTTCCAAAAGGTGAGTCTTGCGCCGGGTGAGCGCAAGACGTTGAGGTTCACTCTGACACCTCGTGATCTTTCCTACTATGACGTGCATGGGAAGGACTGGACCAGTACTCCCGGTACGCACAGGATTTATGTGGGGAGCTCATCGGCCGACATCCGAGTGCAGCAATCCTTTGAGTCGACGGCACCACGCGATCCGCGCACACCGCCCCCGGAGCGACCCGGTCTGGCGGACTTTTTCTAGGTCAGGTCAGCTTTGGACAGTCTTTGATCGCATGCGCGATGCGATCCATCGCACTCCGGTGGCGATGGTGATCATTGTATGGTTAGCATGGTGCGTGAAATTTTTGCCCCTGATCTGGTCCGGTATCTGGCGCAAGCCAGGCCGCACTGTCCTGATCATCCTGCAGGTTGGGGTGGCGTTTGCCTTGTTCGGCGTCCTGCAGGGCCTGAAAACGGGTGTCGATGAGGCGCTCGCGCGAACGCGCGCGGATCTGCTCATGGTATTTCCCAACGTCTTCGGAGAGCCGCCGCTGCCGCTGGCCTACCTCGACAAGCTGCGGACCCTTCCCGGCGTGAAGGCGGTGACCTATGCCGATGGTCTCCTGGGGACTTATCAGAAGCCGGACCAGCCGGTGTATGTGTTGGCCATCGATCCGAGCGATATCTGGTTGACGCTCGCGCCGGAAGTTTTCCAGGTACTTCCGCAAGATCTCCAGGCGCTCCAAGGCACGCAGGCTGGCGTGTTGATCACTCCCGATATCGCGCGGAAATATGGCTGGAAGATTGGCGATCACATTCCGCTGACATCCGCGGTGTTGCAGCAACAGGGCACGGGCAACTGGGTTTTCGACGTGGTGGGGTGGTTCACCGCGCACGAGCCTAGCAGCGGCGGCTATATCGTCTGCAACTACAAGTACCTGGACCAGGCACGGGTCGCAAACAAAGGAACGGTCCGCAATTTCTACGTCTCGGCCGCCGATGCCGGGCAGGCGGCGAAACTGGCCGAGACCATCGACCAGATGTTCGCGAATGCTCCGAGCGAAACCAGTACCGCGTCCATGCGGGAGAACGCCCAACAGGCCATGCAGTCGATCGGGGACCTGAACTTCGTGATCCGATCCGTTCTGACGGCGGTCTTTGCCGCCCTGTTGTTCTCCACCGCGACCATGATGATGCAGAACATCCGCGAGCGGACCGCCGAGCTCGGCATATTGAAGACATTGGGATTCACCCATCGCGCGGTCTACCTGTTGATCATCGCCGAGGGCATCCTGGTGTACGTGACGGGCACGGCGCTCGGTCTGTCGCTTGCCCTGTTCGCGTTTCCGTATTCGGCGAAGTTCATTCCGGGCCTGACCATGCCGCTCGTGGTGATCGAGGCGGCGGTGGTCGCCGCCTGCCTGGTCGCCTTCGTCAGCGCCACGCTACCGGCGCTGCGGGCAGCGAGGCTGCGGGTCGTCGATGCCCTGGCGGACAGGTAGGCGCCAATGAAACAGTACTGGGCGGTGCTTTGGATGAGCCTCGCGGGCGTACCTCAGCGGTTGGGTTTGGTGTTGACGATTGTCATTGGCGTGGGATGCGCTGTTGGGGTCCTGGTATCCATGCTGGCGATGGGCGCGGGAGCACGACGCCAGGCGATGGGTAATGTCCGTCCCGATCGGGCCATCTTGCTGAGTGTGGGCGCCCAATCCCCGGGCCAAAGCAGTATCCCCCAGGACGTCGTGAGCCTGATCAGGGAGCTGCCGGGTATCCGGCGCAACAAGGAGGGTAAGCCGATAGTCGTTCCGCAAGGAGGGGTGTACGTCCAGGCTCGCGACAGGACTTCGGGTGCGAAGATCGGTTTTGGCCTCTCGGGTGTGGGGCCCGGCATGACCGACTATGCGCCCGAATTGCACCTGACATCCGGGCGCTGGTTTCGACCCGGCCTGCGTGAGCTCATTGCCAGCAATCAGTGCGTGGAAAAATTCGCGAACTTCGCGCGTGGCGACAAGCGCAACTTGCGGGGTGGCGACTGGGAAGTAGTGGGCAATTTCGACATGGGTCAGGCGGCGGCCGGCAATTGTGTGGTTTTCGCGGATGCCGACGTGATTCTTTCAGCCTTTGGTCGCAATACCTACAACCAGATCAACGTGATGCTGCAGTCGGTCGATTCGTTCACTGAGCTGTCAAACGCGGTCAAGGCCAACCCGCGACTCCGGGTCGAGGTTCGGCACGAGGCGGACCTGGTCGAAGAGGGCATGAAGCAGATCAATGGAATCCTGAGCTTTGTCAGCTACTTTGTCGGCTCCATCATGGCCGTGGCCGCCACTTTGGGGGCGGCGAACTCTTTGTACGCGGTCGTTGATGCTCGTCGGCGTGAGCTGGCCACGTTGCGTGCCGTCGGGTTCCGGGGCAGCGCCGTCATGACCGCGGTGTTGACGGAATCGGTCCTGTTGGCCCTGCCGGGCGCGCTGCTTGGCGCGGCGCTCGCGTGGCTGCTGTTCAATGGGCTTGCCGCAAGTCCATTCGGATTCACGTTTCACCTCGCGGTCACCGCCGCAACGGTCATCGTCGGGATTGTCTGGGCGCTCGCGATGGGTGTGCTCGGAGGCGTGCTGCCGGCTTTGCGGGCGGCGCGTGTGCCAGTGACGGCGGCACTGCGGACCAGCTGAGCCGCCCGCGACCTTTTGGCCTGCTGGTGCATCTAAGTAGTCGTGGCCAGACTGGTCGAAATCGAGATCCCGGAGGAGCTTCTCCGGAGGGCATGCGCGGGAGATGAGGCGGCTCAGGTGGCCGTTTACACGGCTACCGCGCCGGCGGCTTTCGCTCTGATCCGCCGCCTCATCATCAATCGGGCGATGGCGGAGGACCTCTTCCAGGACACGATGATGGCGTTGTTTCAGCGCCTACCCGAGTTTCGCGCGGAGGCGCCCCTGGGGGCTTGGCTGAGGCAGATCGCCATCTCGAAGTGCCTGATGTTCCTGCGCTCCCCTTGGCATCGTGCGCGGCTGCATCTAGAAAACGATGAGGGTACGGAGCACGTCGCGAGCACGCTCATTACGCCGGCGCCCGGCGCAGAGTGCCTCGATGTGGAGCGGGCGCTCGCAAGTTTGTCGGCGACGGCGCGCGCCGTGGTCTGGCTATACGAGGTCGAAGGCTATTCGCACGAGGAGATCGCGCGCTTCTTTGGACGTTCGATCAGCTTTTCCAAATCGCAGCTCGCGCGTGCTCACCTGAGACTGCGCGAGTGGTTCGAGCCCAGCGAGGGCGGACAGACATGCACATCGATCCAGAGCAACGGCAAGATTCTGTAGAGCGGCGACGCGTGCAACAGCAGAACATCGGACGCTGCCTGCGAAGTTTGCCGCAGGAAATCCGGCAACCCTACGATTGGACGGAGTTCCGTCGCCGCGGGCGCGAGCGAATGGGCATCAGCGCGCAGGGCCATCGGACGTACATTGCGATTGCGGCAGCGCTCGTTTTGATGGTCGTCGGAATTGCTGCGTGGCTCCGCCTTACGCGGCCGAGCACACTGGATTCAATTGACGCCATGGAATCCGAATCCGCCCGGTCGGCTGGTGTGGTCGACGACTCCAATGCGAGCGACTCTCTGGAGAATGTCGAGGCGCGCGCGGATATCGCGGAGCGCTGGCTGGCTAGCCTCCCGAGCGAGCCCGTCGTCGTGCATGTCGGAACGCGCGCCGCCGTGGCAGGGCTGGAAGATCGCATCGCGCAGCTCGACGACGCCCTGTCCATGGCTCGGGTAGAGGGCACGCAACCCGCAAAACTCGCGGTTCTGGAAGAACAGCGCACGCGCTTGGTCAACTCGCTGGTAGAGATCCGTTACGCGGAGACCCTCGTCTCCGAATCACGCTAAGGAGTTATCGCTGTGTGGAGAGCACTGGTATTGGCTGTCCTCCTCGTACCTGGGCTCGCTTTGGCCCAGGATGCGGTCTATCAGGCAGTTGCGACCGATGTGCCGCCGCCTCCGCCACCGCCCGCGCTCGATCCCGGAGGCCACGATGCCGCTCTCGAGGCACAGCTCGACGCCGCCCGGGAAAAGTTGCAGCAAGCAGCGACCGAAGTGGCGGAGTTGTCGAGTCAGCTCAACGAGCCGTTTATCCAGAAGTTCTCGACATTCAACGGACCTATCGCACCCTTCGGCCGCGCGATCATCGGCGTGCAGCTCGACCCAGCAGGCGGAAAGGATGGGGCTCGCGTGGTCGAGGTGAGTCCGGGCGGACCCGCGGCAGAGGCCGGCATTCGCGCCGGCGATGTGATTGTCGCCGTGAACGGAACGGAGGTGAAGGGCGAGGACTCCTCGCGCCAGGTGGTCAAAATGATTCGTGACATCAAGCCGGAGACGCCACTGAATGTGCGCGTTCTGCGCGACGGGAAAACGCGCGACTTCACCGTGACACCGCGCCCGGGACCGGGTGTCATGGCCTTCGCAAGGGAGATGCCGCCGATGGATCATTTCTTCATGATTCAGGGGCCCTTGTCCAACATGGAGCTGGCGACCCTCACACCCCAACTCGGCAGATACTTCGGAACGGATAAAGGGGTCCTGGTGGTGCGCGCGCCGCCCGATGGCGCTTTGAAGTTGGAGGACGGCGATGTCATCCTGGCGATTGACGGCCGCGAGCCCAAGAGCGGGTCGCACGCCACTCGCATTCTCGGCTCCTATCAGCCCGGCGAGAAAGTCACCCTGCGGATCGTGCGCCAGCACAAGACACTGGATGTCGAGACCACCGTTCCGGAGGACTTCGGCGACCGTCGCAAGGCTATCATGCTGCGGGACGGCAGCCGTGAGATTCTCCGCGGCGGCGGACGTGCTACCGCGCCGATACCGGGTAAAGTCGTCATCATGCATCCTGATGACGGGAGCACCTGATTCAACGTCGGGCGCGCACGACCCAGCAGGCCGCCGTAAATCGGACCTCCGTGCCGCGCACATAAGAATCAAACGCGGCGCGGACCGTTTGAATGACCTGGAGGCGTGTTGCTTCGTCCGCCTGCGGCAGAATGCGACTGAGCGGGCCCATGTGGGTGAAGTAGTGGACCAGGTGCTTCTCCGGCAAGGTGCAGGTAATGTCGATCGGCTCGACATCGATGTCCACCCAACCCGCACTCTCCAGGATAGAGGCGACCCTGTGTCGATCGGCGAACGCGAACTGCCCGGGAGCATCCGGCACCCGGGGTGGTATGTTCGGTAGAAAGGCGACGGCCGCACGCTCGGCGGTGGTCATGAAAGGATTCTCAGAGGCGTCCCGCCACGCTACGAACCGGAATTCCGCGCCGTCGCGTGCCGCCTGCCGTAGGTTTGTGAACGCCCCGACCGGGTCATCGAAGAACATCACGCCGAACCGGGAAATGAGCGCGTCGCAGCTGGTTGGCTCAAACGCATAGGTCTGCGCATCGGCGTGGATGAACTTTGCCGGCGTGCTTTCCCGGTCGGCACGGCTCCGGGCCGCCGCGATCAGAGGCTCGGAGATGTCGATGCCCACACAACATCCCTCTCTCCCGAGCCGCCGGGCGACCGCGAGTGTTGTACCCCCGGTACCGCAGCCCACGTCGAGCACCCTGCGGACGGACCCTGTGGCGGTCACCTCGAGGAGCAGATCCACGAACGGCTTGAATACTTGATCGATCAACTCTTGCAACTCGATCCAGGCCTGTGCGCCGCTGCTGTTCCAGAGTTTCCTCTGCTCGTCGTTGGCTGGGTGTATCGCTTGCATGATCCTCTTCCTTTACTTGCTTACGCGAGACGGATGGCGCACTGTACGACCTCAAGCTCACTTGAGGTCAAGAGAGTGATAGACATAGGAATGGTGGCGCAGCGCTGCGGCCTCACTGTCGCGACACTGCGGTTCTACGAGGAGAAGGGCCTGATTGCCTCGATCGGCAGGCGTGGCCTGCGCCGTCTGTTTGATCCCAGCGTGCTGGAACGACTGGCCTTGATCGCCCTGGGCCGTGCCGCTGGCTTTTCCCTGGATGAAATCGCGCTCATGTTCGCACCCGACGGCCGGCCGCGCATTGATCGACAGAAGCTCCTGGCCAAAGCGGACGAGCTCGACCAGACCATCAGCCGACTGACTGAAATGCGCAACGGTCTACGCCATGCCGCGGCATGCCCCGCCCCAAGCCACATGGAATGCCCCACCTTCCGGCGTTTCCTGCGGGCGGCGGTGTCCAGGGCGCCTGATAAGCGCCCGGCGACGGCCGTGCGGCGGCCGCGGAAGTAGCGGCAGCATTGACTGTCGCAATAACTCAGACAATACTACTCGACGATAGCGCTACCATAAGCCGCGGCGCGTGGAGATCACCGGCGCCGCGGTTCACGGCTGCTCGAGGGGGGCGACTTGCGAAAGAATTTCCCGGCGACACTCTTCACGATGTTCGCCTTTGCGATGGGCGGCGCGAATGCGCAGGACGCGTCGAAGCTGCCATACCAGAACACCAGCCTTTCGCCACAAGAGCGCGCTGCCGATCTCGTGCACCGCATGACGCTCGAGGAGAAGGCCTCGCAGCTCATCAACCAGGCGCGCGCCATCCCGCGGCTCGGAGTACCGGCTTACGATTGGTGGAGCGAGGCCCTGCACGGTGTCGCGGTGAACGGCACCACCGAGTTTCCGGAGCCTATTGGACTTGCCGCGACGTTCGACGCGCCAGCCATCCACGACATGGCGAACGCCGTTGGAATCGAAGGGCGGATCAAGCATGCCGAGGCCGAGCGCGATGGACACTCCAACATCTTCGAGGGCCTCGACTTCTGGGCGCCGAACGTCAACATCTTTCGTGATCCCCGCTGGGGACGAGGCCAGGAAACCTATGGGGAGGATCCCTATCTGAGCGCGCGCCTGGCGGTCGCGTTCGTCACGGGAATGCAAGGCACCGATCCCCGATACTACCTGGCTATTTCCACACCGAAGCACTTTGCCGTGCACAGCGGCCCAGAGCCTACCCGTCACTTCGCCGATGTCGATGTCAGCCGTCACGACCAGGAAGACACCTACCTGCCGGCGTTCCGCGCTGCTGTCGTGGAAGGTCATGCAGGCTCCGTCATGTGCGCCTACAACTCCATCAATGGTGAGCCCGCTTGCGCCAGCGAGTTCCTTCTCCAGCACACGTTGCGTGGCGCATGGCAGTTCCAGGGATACGTGGTGTCCGACTGTGGCGCCGTCCGCGATATCTTCAGCGGCCATCGCTTCCGTGTAAGCCAGCCGCAATCCTCGGCCATCTCGTTGGAACGGGGTATGGACAACGAGTGTGCTGACTTTCTCGAGAAGATCAAAGACGACCACGACTACCGGCCTTACATCGAAGCGGTGCAACAGGGGTATCTCTCGGAGAGCGCCATCGATACCGCGCTCGTACGGCTCTTCACCGCGCGCATTCGTCTGGGCATGTTCGATCCTCCCTCCATGGTGCCGTACTCGAAGCTCGACTCGAAGCAGCTCGATAGCGCCGCGCACCGCGCCCTGGCTCGCCGCCTTGCCGATGAATCCATGGTGCTGCTCAAGAACGACGGCGTTCTGCCGCTTCGGTCAGTGAAGCGCATTGCACTCGTTGGCCCGCTGGCGGAGCAGACAGCGGTGTTGCTAGGCAATTACAACGGTACACCAACGCACACCGTCAGCGTGCTGGAGGGAATGAAGGCCGAGTTTCCGGACGCGCAGATCACTTACGTACCGGGCACCCAGTTTCTTGCCGCTCACGGGGATCCGGTGCCCGCGGCGCTGTTCACCACGGCTGATGGCAAGCCGGGTCTGAAAGCGGAGTACAACTCGGGCTTGGGTTTCGACTCGAAGCCCAGCCGGCTGATGTCACGTACCGAGCCCGAAATCAATTTGACCGAGGCGAGCCTGCCCCAACAGGTGAATGGCGACTTTGTCGTGCACTGGACCGGGTATCTCAATCCCAGTGACACGGGCGATTACATGTTTGGCATCCAAGCCGCGGGCAACGCGCGCGTCACCCTCGGCGGTAAACAAGTTGCGCAGATGTACGGTGGGGGAGCCACTCTCGGGCGTGTACATCTGGAAAAAGGGCAGCCGCTGGCGCTGGACGTGGAGTATCGAAGACGGTCCCGTCAAAAACCCGAGGCGCACCTGATCTGGGCACCCGCACAAGACGCGCCCGATCCGGCTGCGGTGGCTGCCGCGAAGGACGCCGATGTAGTCGTTGCTGTTGTCGGTATCACCAGCCGTCTCGAAGGTGAGGAGATGCCGGTTGATCAACCCGGGTTCAGCGGAGGAGATCGCACCAGTCTCGACATCCCCAAGCCCGAGGAGGAGTTGCTTCAGGCGGTGGCCTCGACGCACAAACCCTTGGTCGTGGTGCTCACGAACGGGAGCGCGCTGAGTGCGAACTGGGAGAAAGCGCACGCCAATGCCATCCTGGAGTCCTGGTATTCGGGTGAGGAGGGCGGCAGCGCCATTGCCGCAACGTTGAGCGGGAAAAACAACCCGGCCGGGCGGCTGCCGGTTACCTTCTACAAGGACGTCCACCAGCTTCCTCATTTCGAGGATTACTCCATGAAGGGACGCACTTACCGCTATTTCCAGGGCGAGCCGTTGTGGCCGTTCGGTTACGGGCTCAGCTATACAACGTTCAAATACAGTGGGCTCACGCTACCGAGTGCAACCATCGAGGGCGGCGATCCGCTCAATGTGGCAGTGACGGTGACCAACACGGGGAAAGTCGCCGGGGATGAGGTCGCACAGCTCTATCTGAAATTCCCCGACGTTCCCGGCGCCCCAATCCGCGCTCTGCGCGGGTTTCACCGGGTTCACCTGGCCCCGGGCGCCAGCCAGAAAGTTGAGTTTCACCTGGAGAGCCGTGATCTGAGCATGGTCACTGACGAGGGCGAGATCATCGTGCCGCAGGGCAAGTACACACTGTCAATTGGCGGTGGTCAGCCCGGCAGCGGAGCTCCCGCGGCGGATACTGAGTTCGTAGTCAAGGGACAGATCCGGCTGCCGGAATGACGGGCGCGCCATGAGGCTGCTGGTTGCGCTGCTGGCGATTCTGGGCGCACTGGCAGCGCAACCCGCGTGCGCCGCCGCCACCTTCCAGGTCACGATGAAGGTGGATGCAGCCAAATCCATCGGCTCCCTGCCGCCGATCTGGCGTTTCTTTGGGGCTGACGAGCCCAACTACGGCACCCTGGCCGACGGCGAGAAGCTCCTCATGGAACTGGGGAGCCTGCGCCCGGGGGAGATCTATTTCCGCGCCCACAACCTGATGACCAGCGGCGATGGGACACCCGATTTCAAGTGGGGCAGTACCAACATCTACACGGAGCGGGATGGTAAGCCGGTCTACGACTTCAGCATCATCGATCACATCCTCGATACCTATCTCGCGCGCGGTGTTCATCCCTATCTCGAGATCGGTTTCATGCCGGAGGCGCTGAGCTCCGCGCCCGCTGGTGTCGCCTACCGTCACGTATGGCGGCCAGGGGTCGATTACGGAGGGATTACGGCCGGGTGGTCATACCCGCCGCGCGACTACACCAGGTGGGCCGAGCTGGTGTATCAGTGGACCCGCCATAACCTCGAGCGGTATGGACGCGCGGAGGTGGAGCGTTGGTATTTCGAGGTGTGGAATGAGCCCAACCTCGGGTTCTATTGGCTCGGCACGCCCGAGGACTTCTATCGTCTGCATGACTACGCAATCGACGCCGTGCGCCGCGCGCTGCCCACTGCGCGAGTCGGCGGACCCGATGTGGCTGGAGCGGGCGGCACGTTCATGGATGGCTTTCTGCGGCATATCACTACTGGAACCAACTACGCGACGGGCCAGGTGGGCACGCCGACCGATTTCCTTTCTTTTCACGCCAAGGGGCAGCCCAGTGTGGTGGACGGTCATGTCCGCATGGGCATTGCCAATCAACTCAGAACCGTTGACGAGGGGTTCGCGAAGATCACGGCGGTGCCCGAGCTCGCTCATAAGCCCATCATCATCGGCGAGAACGATCCCGAGGGGTGCGCCGCGTGCCCGGGACCACAGAACGCGTATCGCAACGGCACTCTGTACTCGAGCTACACGGCCGCTGTTTACGCGCATATTTGGGAGCTGGCCCGGCGAAGGCATGTGAGCCTTGATGGCGCATTGACCTGGGCCTTCACTTTCGTCGGCCAGCCGTGGTTCGCGGGCTACCGCCAGCTCGCGACGAATGGGGTGGATCTGCCGGTGCTCAACGTGTTCCGATTGTTTGCCCGACTCGGCGCCGAGCAGGTCGCCGCAAGCAGCAGCAGCGAAGTGGCGCTGGAGCAGATTCTGTCCGATGGTGTCAGGGGAGCGCCCGATGTGGGCGTGTTGGCGACGCGCGCGGAAAATGGCCGTGTGGACCTCCTCCTTTGGCACTATCATGACGATGACGTACCAGGGCCAACGGCTGACATTCACCTTTCGCTGGCCGGTCTCGCGCCCGGTGTCGATTTCCAGGCGCGTGTCTGGCGAGTGGATCGCCAGAATGGAGATGCGTTCAGCGCCTGGAAGGCCATGGGCTCGCCCGAGAAGCCGAGCCAGGTGCAAGTTGATCGGCTGGTTTCGGCCGCGCGCATGGTCGTTCAACAAGTGCGATTGCACTCTGGAGCGCCCGAGGGCAACGCGATGTTGGAGCGTCGTCTGGCTCCGCAAAGTGTCGAGCTCATCGAGCTGGATCGACTGGAAACGGCACGGTAAGGAGGTGCCTATGAGCGGACATTCGCGTCGCGATTTCCTGAAAGCCGGTGGCGTTGGCGCCGCTCTGTGGCCGCTCGGAGTTGCGGCTCTCGCGCAAACGCCACACGAGGATCCGGCGCCGCTACCGGAGCCGGCGGGGCGGCTCATTCCTTTCCCAATGAGCTCCATTCGGTTGGGTCAGGGGATCTTCAAAGAGCAGGCCGAAATCAACGCGCGTTACCTCGACTCATTGCGCGTCGATCGTCTCGCGCATTCGTTTCGGGTCACCGCGGGGATGTCTTCCAGCGCGACACCCTACGGTGGCTGGGAAGAGCCAGCATGCGAGTTGCGCGGCCATTTTGCCGGCGGGCACGTCCTTTCGGCGCTCGCCCTGGTATCCGCATCGCAAAGCAGTACCCTCAAAGATCGTGGCGATGAGCTCGTGTCCGCTCTCGCGCAATGTCAGAAGAAGATCGGCACGGGATACTTGAGCGCCTTTCCGCCCGAGCTTTTCGAACATCTGGCGAAAGGTCGGCAAGTCTGGGCGCCGTTCTATACCTACCACAAGATCATGGCGGGTCTGCTCGACATGCATACCCTCGCGGGCAACTCCGATGCGCTCGAGATCGCCGAGGGGATGGCCCAGTGGGTCGGCGGTTATTTCGTGGGCATCGGCGCCGAGCAACGTCAGCGGATGCTGCGAACCGAGTACGGGGGCATGAACGAAGCTCTGGTCAATCTGGCCGCGCTCACCCAGAAGGAGCGCTACCTCGACACGGCGCGGTTGTTCGAACAGCCGGGCATTCTCGATCCCCTCGCGGAGCGTCGCGACGAGCTGCAGGGACTGCACGCGAACACCAATATTCCGAAGATCATCGGCGCCGCCCGCATGTACGAAGTCAGCGGAGATCGCCGCTACAGGGAAATCGCCGAATACTTCCTCGATGAAGTCGTCACGGCGCGCAACTACGTGATCGGCAACACCAGCCTGGACGAGCACTGGAACACGCCTCCCGGGCAGCTCCAAGGCACCCTGGGCTGGACGAACGCGGAATGTTGTGTCGCGTACAACCTCATGAAGCTCCAGCGCCTGGTGTTTGGCTGGACGGGCAGCGCGCGCTGGATGGACGAATATGAGCGCTCCCTGTTCAACTGCCGATTGGGCACCCAGGATGCGCACGGGCTCAAACAGTACTTCTTTCCGCTCGCGTCCGGTTATTGGCGCGCCTATAACTCGCCCGAGGAGTCGTTCTGGTGCTGCACGGGGACGGGCGCGGAAGAATTCGCCAAATTCACCGACACCATCTTCTTCCATCGGGGCGCGGAGCTCTACGTCAACCAGTTCATTGCCGCGACTCTCGAATGGAAGGAGGAAGGCCTGATCGTCGAGCAGTTGACCCAATTTCCCCTCGAGCAGGGAACGACGCTCAAGATCAAATCCGCGCGCCCCGTGGCGCGAACGATCCACGTGCGGATCCCCGGGTGGGTCGCCGGTTCCGCGGCAGTCAGGATCAATGGCCGACCGTTGGAAGCTGTCGCCGACCCAGGCTCCTATGTCGCTATACGCAAGGTCTGGCGCGACGGCGATGCAATCACCGTGCATCTACCGATGAAGCTGCAGCAAGAGCCGTTGCCCGGGGATGAGTCCGTAACGAGTCTTCTTTATGGTCCCCTGGTCCTGGCCGCCGCTCTGGGATCCGGGCCGGCCGATGGCCCAAACAAAGTGATTCACGGCCGCCCGACGGCCCCGCAGAGCCTCCCTCCACCGGGGCCGCTGCCCAAGGCGCCCGCGGCTCATCCGCCAGGGTCCTGGGTCGAGTTGGATTGCCCGACGGAGCTGCGTTTCAAGGCCATGGGCGCCGATACTCAATACGAGCTGATGCCGATGTATCGCATCGACGCGCAGCGTTACTCGATCTACTGGCAAACGCCACTGCCCAAAAAGCAGGTCTGACGGTATTGCCGCCCCCGGGCGTTGCGATAGCTTGACCGCGGCTGCCGCGATGCGGGGAACCGGAGTGCTCGTGGAAGCGTTCGCCTGCTACATCCGCAGCCGATGGTGCGACCATGAGTAATCCCCAATCGTGGCTTATTGCAGCGGTGATACTGGTTGCGTTGATCGTGGCAGCTTGGCTGATTACGCGGGAGATGCGCCGTAGGCAGTCACAGCGGCTTCAACAACGCTTCGGTCCCGAATACTCCCGCGTGATCTCCGAGCGGGGCGATCGAACGAAAGCCGAAGCCGAGCTACTCGCTCGCGAAAAGAAGGTCGAGCGGCTCAAACTAATAGCGCTGACGCCGGAGGATGCTGCCAAGTTCAGTCAGGCCTGGAGCGTGCTACAGACCCGCTTCGTCGACAATCCGCGGGGCGTGGTGGTGGAAGCTGACGGCCTCGTGCGCGACCTGATGGTCAAGCGCGGTTACCCGATGGAGGACTTTGAGCGCCGTGCTGCCGATCTGTCGGTCGATCATCCAACCGTGGTGGAGACGTACCGCAACGCTCGCGCGATTGCGGTGCGCGACCAACAAGGTCAGGCGAGCACCGAGGAGCTCCGCAAAGCCGTCGTCTACTACCGAACCCTTTTCGATGAGTTGCTCGAGGTCCGTCACCCAAGGCAGGCGTCCGCCACCAACACCGAAGTGGTGCATTCATGAACACATCCACGCACACCGAACCGCGAAGACCCTTGAGAACGTCCGATCTTGCCGCCGCCGGCGCCCCGCCGAATGCGGGCGAGGATGAGGTTCGCAATCAAGCTGAAGGTCAGCGAGCCGCACCAGCCGAAAGGCAGACAGCCCCTGGCGCCGAGCGGATGCAAGGCCGACCCGAGTCGGAGCGCTTGGAAGCGCTGTTCCCTCCTGACATGGCGGACAGGTACCGGACGCGTTGGGGAGAGGTACAAAGCGGCTTCGTTGACGACCCCCGACGCGCGGTCGCCCAGGGGGACGAGCTCGTCGCCGAGGTCATGAAGAGCCTCGCGGAGTCTTTCGCCCACGAGCGCAAACGGCTCGAGGACGAGTTGGCCCACACGGGAGAGGCCTCGACAGAAACGCTGCGTGTTGGCTTACGCCGCTACCGCTCGTTCTTCGAGAGGTTGCTGTCGCTATAGGGTAGCGCCCAGCCCGATCTGCCTGCGGACCTCGAGGTCCGTGACCGGCGGTCCCACTTCGGACCGCCGCCGCCCTGTGGATGTAACCTCGCATGGATGCGGATGACCTCCTTCCTGTGGCCTAAACTGGCGCGCTGAAAGGGGGGGAACATCCATGCAAAAGCGGGTTCTGTCTGTGTTGGCGCTCTGCGGCCTGGTTGCCCAGGTCAATGCCTGGGCCCAGCAGCCACCGTCGCTTGCTCAGCAAGCCCAGCCGCGGCCCACCTGTACGCGCCAGTCTCTGCAGTCCGCGGTCGACAGCTACCTCGCCGCGCAGAAAACGGGTGATCGCTCGAAGATAGCGTTCGCCGACAAGGTGAAATTTCTCGAGAATATGAGCGAGGTCGCCCCTGACAAGGGGATGTGGAACACCGCTCTGCCGATCGCCTTCTCGCGCAGCTTCCTCGACCAAGATCGCTGCAGGACGTTCTCGGAAGTGATCGTCACCGAGGGCGCGCGCCAGTACGTGATCGGCACCCGTTTGAGCGTGGACAACGGCAAGATCACGGGCATCGACAGCTTGGTGTCACACCAGGGTGACTGGCTGTTCAACGCCAACGCCTATCTGAAGTATTCGAGCAAGGAGGACTGGAGCGCACCACGGACGGGGACTCACGCCTCGATGCAAGAGCTCATCAACGCGGCTAATAGCTATCTCGACCTGTTCTCGGACAAGCTGGTGAAGACACCTTGGGGTAAGCCTTGCGCTCGTCTCGAGGGCGGCGCCTACACCAATCGCAAAGCGGATCCCAATGCCACGTGCGAGGTTGGCATCCCGCCTGGAGTGCTCTACATCGTCAATCGCGACTATGTCGTAGACGAGGACCAGGGCGTGATCAACGTGTATTGCCGCTTCGGCAACAGCACCACGGGCATGCCCGATTCACACACCTTCCGTCTGGTGGACGGCAAGATCAGGAATGTCCATACCATCAGCATCAATCTGAACCCGGATAGAGTGGTGCCGCAAGCAGACGACAACGGCGCGATCATCCGCTGAAAAGGTCCCGACATGATCACCCACCGCACGCTCCTGGTCGTCGCTGCCACAGCGCTCGTCACTTGCACCGCCCACACTGCCGCCAAAACAAAGACAGCCGCCTCCACGAGTTGTGACCGCGAGTGTCTCAAAACACTGGCCGACAGCTACATCGCCGCGCTGGTCGCGCACGATCCCGGCAAAGTGCCATTCGCCGCGGATGTCAGAATTGTCGAGAACGCGCGGAAAATCAAACCAGGCGAGGGCCTGTGGAAAACGACCACGGCCGGCCCGACCGAGTTCAAGATCGTGGTCCCCGATCCCTATTCGCAGGAGGTCGGCGGCATGGTCATGATCCAATCGGACGGCAAGCCGGCGCAAGTTGGCTTCCGGCTGAAACTGGTGAACGGCAAGATCGTCGAGGCCGAGCATATGGTCGCGGTGCCGCGGCAGACCAGCCTGCCGAACCTCCAGAAGCCGCGTCCGGCAATCCTGATGGACATCCCGTACGAATACCGCGATTCGCGCGGCCGGTTGATCCATATCGCCAAGTCATACTACGACGCGCTCGACAACAACAACGGCTCGCTGGCTCCTTTCGCCCAGGATTGCGAGCGACGCGAGAACGGCTTTCGGACAGCGCCTGTCGGTGGAGTCGCGGGTTCGAGCGGCATGCCCGGCGCGCCGGAGCGTCCGCCGAGCCTGGCGGGCATGCAGGACTGCGCCAGTCAGATCAACTCCGGAACCTTTCAATACATCACCGTCATCGACGACCGCCGGGTCGAAGTCGCCGACGAGCAGACCGGGCTTGCGCTGGGCTTCTCGCATTTCCACCACGCCATGACCCAGAAGGAATTCAAGATCTTCAACGATCCGGGGCGCGAGGTGGTGAAGATGGATTACAAGCCGTTCGACTTGCCCGCCATGCACATCTACAAGATCTGGGGCGGCCAGATCCACGAGATCGAGGCAATGGGCTTTACAGCCCCGTACAACTCACCGACCGGGTGGGAGTGAGCCGATGGCGGGGCCGGCTTGTCTTTGACAGCCAAACCGGCCCGCTCACCGCAGATCTTACGGCAAAGGCCGCTCCCAATAGCGCGGCGCCTTGTAGTAGTCGTAGGTCCGATCACGGAACAGCATGCCGTCATCGCGCGTCAGCTCGTCTATCGAGCCTGACGGGGCGGACTGGAGCTGCTCCTTGGTGTAGTTCACCACGTACCCGTCCTCCTCCGGGTCGTAGTCCAGCGCCGACCACGGAATCGGGTGGTACTTCTCGTTCATTCCCAGGAAGCCCCCGAAACCTACGACGGCGAACATGATGTTGTTGGATTGCTTGTCGAGGATGACGTCCTCGATCGTTCCGATCTTGTTGCCGCTGGGGTCACAAACCTTGGTGCCCAGCACCTTCTTGGCACGGATGGCTGATGTATGTCCGCTGACCGTTGGCATAACTGGCTCCTCCTCTTCTGCTATGAAGCTGAGCGAGATTGCCGTGGACGGCTGCGGCCGGGAATTGGCGGGGTGCGGTTTTGCGTGTAGGACTTCGCCGCTGTTGGCAGCCGCGGCGCCGCTGTCAGCGTGATCTCTGGCGCTGCATCGCTTCAGATCGGGTCCTCGAGGGACTTTGCCAAGGGAGTGAAGAGTTTCGGACCCTGCGCCGTCATATACCAGCAATCTTCCAGGCGCACGCCGAACTCGCCGGGGATGTAGAGGCCCGGCTCGTCGGAGAAACACATTCCCGCCTGCAGGGGAGTTGCGTCATTGCGAACGAGATACGGAGCTTCATGTCCGTCCAAGCCGATACCGTGCCCGGTCCGATGTGAGAGCCCCGGAAGAGCGTAGTTTTTTCCCCACCCTCTCCCCTCGTAGTAGGTGCGCACGGTCCGATCGATCTGGCCTACCGGGACGCCTATCCTGGCGGTCTCGAGTGCGATTTCCTGGCCACGCCTGACGGTGTTCCAGACTTCGCGCTGTCGGGCGGTTGGCTCGCCGAAAACCCATGTTCGGGAAATATCGGATTGATACCCGTGCACGACGCATCCGCAGTCCATCAGGATCACCGAGCCGTTGCGGACCGTTTGCACGACTTTCGACCCGTGCGGAAATGCGCTCGCCTCGTTCAGCAGCGCCATGGAGAATTCGGGAGCGGCCCCCAGCGCGTTGGTGGCACGATCCATCAAGGCCGAGATGTCGTCCGTGCGCATTCCGATCTCGAGATGCGCGTGAACGTACCGCAGAGCCGCCAGGGTCACGTCGTTGGCGACTTGCAGCAACGCGATCTCCGCGGGGGATTTGCGCATCCGGCAGGAGCGAACAAACTCGTGGCCTGGTACCAACTTACGCTGTCGGGTCAGCGCCTTCGTGACGCCATCGAGCACGAAGAAGCGCGTGTTGGCTTCGACCGCCAGTGGCCCCGCGGGGGCGCCCTTGTCGTCGAGGATGCCGGCGATCCGCTGGAAGGGACTCTCGTCCTCCTGCCACGTGTGGATCTCGGCTGGAACCTGTAGCATTTCCTGGATGCTCGGTCGCTCAAAAAAGGGAGTGACCACGGCGGTTTTTCCCGTGGCCGGAATGACGGCGGCGGTCACCCGCTCACTCAGCCACCACTTTACCCCGGTGAAGTAGTCCAGAGTGGATCCCGACTCGATCAGCAGCGCGGCGACTTTCTGCTGCCGCATCGAATCTTGCAGCTTGGCGAGGCGGTCGGAGCGCTCCGCAGCCGAAATCGGCTGCGCGCCCGATGTCATTGGCTTGAGGCCGGTCGGCGCCGACGGCGACTGGCGAGCGGCGAGAGATTGTGTAGTAGCAATCACACTCGCGCCGGCGCCTAGCATGGCGCGGCGGGTGACTAGCATCCCAGGACTATCGGTCACGTCACGCTCCGATCACGCGGATCTCTCGCTGCGGTACTGGCATGATAACGCCGCGGCTGCGAAACACCTCCAGAATTGCTCGGGTGACCTCGCCCGCGGCGGGTCCGTAGTCCTGCACCCTGACCCACGGCCTGATGCTGATGGTAACCGCCCAATCTCCCAGCTGGATGGGCCGCACCACGGGCGCAGGCTCGGTGAGCACGCGCGAGTTGTTTCGCAGCACATCATCGATGAGAGCCAGCGCGGTGCTCAGGTCCGTGTCATAGGCGACTCCGACGGAGACATCGAGCTGGCGCATCTGGCCGAAGTTGTGGAGGATCTCCCCGGTGATCTTGCGATTCGGAATCACCACCCGGGAGCGATCGAGATGGCCCAGCGTCGTGTTGAAAAGGGTGATCGCTTCCACCGTGCCTTCCTCGCCGACGATGGAGATGTATTCGCCGACCCGGAACGGCTTGCTGAAGATGATGGACAGGCCAGCCACCATGTTGCTCAAAACGCCCTGGGTGGCGAGCGCCAGGCCAGCGCCCGCCACCCCGAGTCCGGCGATGAGCGGCAACAGTTCCACACCTAGATTCTGCAGCGCAAGGATCACGAACAAAGCCATGCACAACAGCCATGCGATCCGCCCCAACAGAATGCGCACGGGTGGCTCGAGATCGATGTGGGTCAACCCGCGGCCCACCCAGCGCGTGAGCCAACGGCTCACGATGAATCCGGCAGCCAGAATCAACAAGGCCGCGACCAATCGCGGCCCGAAGCGGATGGCCAGGTCGACGACGGTGTTCTTGACTTGATCGATGGTTGCAATGGAATCGTGCATGATGGCGCGCTCTTGCGGCAGTCGACCGCGCCATTATGAGCCAATCGCGCGCCTGATACCTACGGCGGCGCTATGGGGCGATTCTAGCGGGTATCCCGTATGCTCGCAGCGGCTACTCCAGCGCTCGCCAGGCCCAGCAACGCGGCAATCGACATTACGGATCGAAACATCTCGATGGAGGCCGTTGCGCGTAGCGAGGCGGGCGGTCCACTCACGTGCGAGTGCCGCTCGAGCGCATGGTTATAAACACTCAACGCAACCGTACCGAGCGCCGAGATGACCAACAGGCTGGCAATGGATGCAACGGCATTGTTGATGCCTGAAGCGATTCCCGTCTTGGATTCGGGCACCGAGCTCAGCACCAGCGTCGTGAGCGGTGCGACTGTTATGGTCATTCCGAGGCCCAGCACGGTCAGCGGAACCAGGAAAAGCCAGTAGTGTTGCTGGCCGCTCGACCACGCCAGCAGGAGAAATCCAAGGGCCACGATGACGGGCCCGATCGTGAGCGGCCGGCGCGCTCCGAAGCGATCGGCTAGCCGGCCCGATGAGCGCGACAGCGCTCCCAATAGGAGGGTGAACGGCAGGAATGCCGCGCCCGCCGCGGTCGCCGAGTACCCGTGCGCTTGAATGAGCAGAAAGGGCACGAAGAAGAATGCCCCACCTAGCGCCCCATACAAGAGGAGCGTCACGAGGTTCACGCCGGTGAAGTTGTGGGATCGAAACAGGTCGAGCGGCATCATGGGTATACGGCTGCGCCCCTCGTGCCAAACAAATGCAACCAGCAACGCGCCTCCCGCAGCCAGCGCGACGATCACACTCGAATCGCTCCAGCCGCGCGTCGAAGCGGTGATCAGGCCGTACGTCAGTCCGGCCAGTGCCGCAAAAACGAGTGCCGCGCCACTGAAGTCCAGCCGGTCTGGCGCGGCAGGATCGCGGCTCTCCGGGACGTGACGAACCGCGATCCAGATCGTGGGCACTGCCAACAGGGGATTGATCAGGAAGATGGCTCGCCAGGACACGTGATCGACAAGCCACCCGCCGAGCAGTGGAGCACCCCCCGCGGCGATCGCTGACGCGCCGGACCAGATTCCGATGGCCGCGCCCCGTTCGTTCTCCTTGAAGGCGCCGCCGATTATTGCAAGTGAGCAGGGGATGAGGAGCGCCGCGCCGAGCCCCTGGATCGTTCGTGCGGCTATGAGTAGCTCGACGCGCGGCGCAAAACCACACGCGACCGATGCGGCGGCAAAAACAGCGATACCGATGAGAAAGATTCGGCGACGTCCCAACCGATCCGCGGCCGCTCCTGCGCTCAGAATCAGCGCCGACATGCATAGTGTGTAGGCGTTTATCACCCATTGCATTGCCGGAAGGGTCGTCGCCAGATCCGTCTCGATTTTTGGCAGTGCGACGTTCACGATGGACTCATCCAGGAATGACATCGTGGACCCGAGGACCGCCGCGGCTAGCGCCCAGCGCTTGTCTCGCTCGGCACAGCGTCGATCGGCACGGGTCGCGCGGATTGTGAGCTCTTCGCAGGGGCGCATGTGTAAGTCACTCAAACCTTTAATGGTGCAGGGGCAGTTTCGGGCCGATATACTCCATTCGTGATCTCTGGCAATTCACGCCACCTCGTGGCGGCGCTCGTCGATGCGGTCCGGTACGCCCCGTCTTAGATTGACGGTGCGCCTGTTATCCCTGGCCACAGCCACGCTGCTGGCCGGGTGCTGGACGCCCCCTGTTGCAACTGTACAGCCGAAAGGCTCGTCGCGCGTCATCCAGAGGGCGATTCGCGTGGAATCGGGGATGCGTTCGGCGATCGTGCAAGCCGTCGATCCTCGTGCGCGGACGCTCGTATTACAGGTCCCGGGCGATTCCTCGCCACAGGCGTATCGGGCGGCCGCGAAGCTCCACGCTTTCGATCACATCACCGCTGGACAGAAAGTGGTAGTGAGCTTCACGGAGGAGCTCACCATTTACGCCTCCGCCGGAGGCCAGCCGCCGGTGGCCGATGGCGCGCGCCAGGCGCTCGTTTCCAATGCAAAGGTGTTGTCCGTTGATCCAAGCTATCGGCTATTGACTTTGGAATACCCCGATGGGTGGAGAGATACGGTGAAGGTGGGACGTGGTGTCGAGCTCGGCCTGGTGGAAGCCGGCGATGACGTAACGATCCAACCGCTGGAGGTGGTTGCTCTTGCTGTGCGCAAGCCCTGGTGGAGGTGAGGTCGAATGACCCATTTCCGCCTGTTGGTCCCGGCGGGGACTTTAGCCATTGTCCTTGGATTCGCCCCTGGGCTCGCGTGCTCCCAGGTCACACCGAAACAGATCCAGCAGCTGCGAAATTCGCTTGGCACGCGTGTCGAGGCGCTGACCATCCTTGGGGGCGACTTCGGGCTATCGGACGGCAGTTTGAAGTCGACGGGATCCGGTATGTTTCGGCCCTCGGAGTACACCGACACCCAACTTGATATGACCAAGCTCGGCGGCGCCGGCGACATCGGCGACCCGCGGCCCCTCGGTGGTCTCGGAGTCGGCTGGCAGCCGCGTCTGCAGGGGAACATGGGGTATCTCGAGTCGACGAACCACATCCACGGCGCTCCCCTCGAGGGTGACACCAGCACCTTCCGGGACTTCGCGATCGAGTTTGGCGGTGGGGCACGCTTCTGGCTCACTGAGAGCTTCAGCTTCGCTCCGACGATCATGGCGATGTACGGACACACCTCCAACATCTACACGGTGACGAGTGCCTTCATGCGCGCCAACCTGGCGCGCATCACCAGACTGGGCCTGGTGGATTGGCGGGTGGAGACCTGGACACTGCGGCCCGCGCTCGATTTTCAGTACGTGCTCAGGTTGGACCGGCTGATCATCACGTTATCCTCCGATCCAACCTATTTCCACACCGAGAGCTTCAGAAGCTCGAATCCTGGGGTGGACGTGAACGGTGACTCGGGCTCCTGGGCCAACAAGGTCGATTTCGATATCCCCCTGCGCCTGCAGCTCTATGGCCATGAGCTGCGGACCGGCGGCTATTTCAGCCGCACGGAGCTCTACGGTGACGTCAAGGAAGGGCTCACCGTGCAACACATCAACGAGGCGCACGGCCGGCTGGTGTTGGACTACCTCAACCAGTTCTGGAAGGTCCAATGGATCGGAATTGGTGGGTCCTACCTCTGGGGTACCAACATCAGGGGCTGGACATTCGGCGCCGACGTGACGTTCCGGTTCTGATGCGGCAATATTGGGGGCGCACGTCGCCTCACCCGCAGGTGGGATCATGGACATTGTGAGACCGCGGAGCCTGCTCGTACCTGAGACGAACCTGTTCTACAACGCGGAAGTCGCGGCATACCGCTACCCGCGCAAGCCTTTCCTCATCTTCTACGACACCCCGATCACGTTCGCCCGATTCCTGGACGAAACGCAGCGGCTCGCCGGGTTCCTGGAACGACGCTGCGCTGTAGGCAAGGGGGACAGGGTGTTACTGCTGCTGCAGAACAGTCCCCAGTTCGTGATCGCCTACTACGCGGTCCTGCGCGCCAATGCCGTCGTGGTTCCGATCAATCCAATGAACCTGACGCAGGAGATTCTGCGTCATGTGAGGGATGCGGGCGCCAAGGCCGTGATTGTTGCCCAGGAGCTCTATTCCCGCGTGGAGCCTATTCTGGGCAGTGAGGGACTCGAATGCGCGGTGGTGGCGGCTTACTCCGATTATCTCGAGGCGCCGACAACGCTGGATCTGCCAGAGTGTGTGTCCGCACCGCGGATGGAGGTATCGCGGTCAGGCGTCACGTTGTGGAGCGATGCGCTTGCGGCCGGACTGGTGCCGGGTCCTCTGACGACCGGTCCTGACGATCTGTGCGTTCTGCCGTATACCTCCGGTAGTACTGGAGTGCCGAAGGGTTGCATGCATACTCATCGCAGCACGATGTACACGGCAGTGGCGCTCATGCGCTGGCATGAGACCCAACCGGAGATGACCCTGCTGGGAGTTGCGCCGTTTTTTCACGTGACCGGCATGCAGGGAGGCATGAATGGGCCGCTCTACAACGGCAACACGGTGGTTTTATTGACGCGATGGAATCGCGAGGTCGCCGCGCAATGTGTGGAGCGTTATCGTGTGGCGACCTGGTCCTCCGTTCCAACTCTCGTGCAGGATTTCTTCCTCAATCCGAACATCGGCCGGTACGACGTGTCCTGCATCCACAGGCTCAGCGGGGGTGGGGCGCAGATGCCACCGGCGGTCGCCGAGCGGCTCGAAGCACGGGGCATCAGCTACATCGAAGGCTATGGCCTCACGGAAACCATGGCGCCCACTCATATCAATCCCGTTGAGCGCCTCAAGAAGGGCTGCCTGGGAATCCCGATCTTCGAGGTGGAATCGCGTATCATCGATCCGGAAACACTGCACGAGCTGCCGCGAGGTGAGACCGGCGAGATCGTGATACGTGGCCCACAGGTTTTTCTGGGCTATTGGAACAAACCGGAGGAGACCGCGCGGGCGTTCATCGAGTTGCATGGCAAGCGCTTCTTTCGCAGTGGTGACCTGGGCAGGATCGACGCCGACGGCTACTTCTTCATCGTCGATCGCTTGAAGCGCATGATCAACGCGTCGGGGTTCAAGGTTTGGCCGAGTGAGGTCGAGGCGCAGATCTACCAACATCCGGCCGTCGTGGAGGTCTGCGTGGTCGCGGCGAGGGATTCCTATCGCGGCGAGACCGTCAAGGCGCTCATCGTGCCGCGCCCGGAGTGGGTCGGGCGAATCGATGCGCAACAGCTCATCGACTGGTGCCACCGGAACATGGCGGCCTACAAGGTCCCAAGGGTCATCGAGCTCGTGGAGGCGCTTCCCAAGTCGGGCTCCGGCAAGATCATGTGGCGTCAACTACAGGAGCGCGAGATGGGGAGTGTGCCTTGAGCGGTCCGATGTTCTGGCGTGATGAGGCGCTGCCGTTCATCGAGGCGCGGTCAGTGCAGGATGGTCGTAGGGTTTGCTATGCCAGGCACTGGCACGAGACCTTCTCGATTGGCCTGATCTCACGGGGCCGGTGCAACTATATCAACCGCGCCAAAACCGCGGAGGCGTGCGTCGGAACAGTGGTTTTGATGAACCCGGGTGATGTGCATGCCTGCAATCCGGTCCGTGACGAGCCATGGTCCTATCGAATGCTTTACATAGCCGTTCCATGGCTCTGCGAGATCCAGGCCGCCGCGGGTATCAACACGGGTGATCGTTTTACTCCCTTTGCGACGATCGCTACGACACAGCCGGAGATCTACGCTGGGCTGAATCGGCTTTTCGATACACTGATCGATCCGCGGAGCGCGCCTCTGCAAAAGCAAAGCGCCGCGGCGACATTCATGGAAAGGGTGTGCCTGCATCTTGGCACGAGCAGATCGATACAAGAGAAGAGAGCTCCGCGCCTGGCGCGGGCCGCCGAGTTCATTCGGCAGAACTGCACGCGTCCGCTCCGGCTGGAGGAAATCTGCGTGGCGGCAAGTCTTTCTCCCGCGCATTTGATACGGACATTCAAAGAAGTGCACGGACTGACTCCTCATGCCTATCAACTCAATTGCCGGATTGAGTTTTGCCGCTCCCAACTGCGCGCGGGTCGTTCCATAGCCGAGGTCGCTTTGGCTGCCGGATTCGCCGATCAGGCGCACTTTCAAAGAAGCTTCAAGAGGTTCGTTGCGGCGACGCCCGGGCAATATCGCGCCTGATGCC
>CAYNTW010000020.1:0-53269 GCA_964400085.1 uncultured Steroidobacteraceae bacterium
TCGTCAACGGGATCAAGTTGCAAGGTCAGATCGACTCGTTCGACCAGTTCGTCGTGCTGTTGAAGAACAGCGTGAGCCAGATGGTGTACAAGCACGCGATCTCTACTGTCGTTCCAGCGCGCAACGTGCGTTTGACCGAAGAGGGTGCGGTTGCCGCCACGGAGACTCCGGCAGAGTGATTCGTCGCCTTACGGACAGCTTGAGTGTTCGAGCGCCCGCGGAGCGGTGAACGCGCGGTCCTCGTGCGCCTCGGGTTGGGCGCACAGGTCGATCCGGAGGATCTGCTGGAGTTCCGGCAGCTCGCG
This sequence comes from uncultured Steroidobacteraceae bacterium, assembly GCA_964400085.1. Lineage (GTDB taxonomy): Bacteria > Pseudomonadota > Gammaproteobacteria > Steroidobacterales > Steroidobacteraceae > 13-2-20CM-66-19. Next base: position 306 of record CAYNTW010000020.1, read on the forward strand.
CTTTCGGCTGGCGCCGAGCCGGTTGCGACCATCGTAGGCCGGCGTGAGCGTCCCGATCCGCGCTTCTTCATGGGCAGCGGCAAGGCGGACGAGGTGCGCGCCGCCGCCGAAGACAATGCCGCTGACATAATCCTCGTCGACCACGCCCTTTCTCCGAGTCAGGAGCGCAACCTGGAGAAGTTGACTGGGCGCAGGGTGCTCGATCGCAACAGCCTCATACTCGACATATTCGCGCAGCGCGCGCGCAGCTTCGAAGGCAAGCTCGAGGTGGAACTCGCGCAATTGAAGCACCTGGCTACCCGCCTGGTGCGCGGCTGGACGCACCTCGAGCGCCAGAAAGGCGGTATCGGCCTGCGCGGCCCCGGTGAGACACAGCTCGAGACCGACCGCCGCCTAATCGGACAGCGCGTGCGCGTGCTCACCAAGCGACTGGAGAAGATCCAACAGCAGCGCGAGACCGGCAGGCAGATGCGTGCCGAGATTCCCGTGCCGTCGCTGGCGCTCGTTGGCTACACCAACGCGGGCAAGTCGACCTTGTTTCGTTCCCTGACCGGCGCCGACGCCTATGTCGCCGACCAGCTGTTTGCCACCTTGGATCCAACGGTCCGGCGCATCACCTTGCCCGGCGGGACGAGCGTGGTGGCGGCCGACACGGTTGGATTCATCCGCGAGTTGCCGCACGAGTTGGTTGCGGCCTTTCAATCGACCCTGACGGAAGCGCGCGAGGCCACGCTGCTGTTGCACGTGGTGGACGCGAGCGATCCGCGCCGCGACGAGCACATCGCGCAGGTGGATGCGGTGTTGGAAGAGATCGGCGCGAGCGGCATCCCGCAGATCATCGTCTACAACAAGATCGATCGCCTCGAGGGGGAGTCGCGTATCGACCGCGACGCCGAGGGGCGCGCCACGGCTGTGTGGATTTCCGCCGAGCGGCGCGTCGGCCTCGAGTTGCTCGCCGGCGCGATCACGGAGCGGCTCGCACGCTTTGTCCGCGTGGCGCGGTTGCGGGTGCCAGCCTCTGCCGGCGCCTTGCGCTCGCGGCTCTATGCGGCCAAGGCCGTTCGCGAGGAGCACGCCCTGGATGACGGCTCGATCGAGCTCGTGGTGGAGCTGCCGGACGTGGAACTGCTCTCGGTCGTTCGCACGGCCGGCGTTCAGATTCTGGAGGTGCGGGGGCCGGATATGCCTTGTGTGTCCGGGGACGCCTACCTACAATCGACGGTCTTTTCGAGCGCGACCCACCGGACTTGAGCGACGAAATCGCAGCCAATAAGCGCGCGCCGCAGCGGCGCCAGGCGCACATTCACTGATTTTATGGCGTGGAATCAACCAGGCGGTCAGAACAATCCCTGGGGCCGGCGGCCTGGCCAGGGCGGCCCCGATCTCGATGAGCGCGTGAAGAGCTGGCAGCGCAAGCTCGAATCCCTCCTGCGCCCGGGGGGCAAGGGTGGCGAGGGCGGGTCGCTCCTGCTCGTGATCGGCGCCGTGGTGATCGCCTTGTGGCTGGCCAGCGGCTTCTTCCAGGTGAAGGCGGCTGAGCGCGGTGTCGTGTTGCGCTTCGGCAAGCTGGTCGACGTGCGCAACGAAGGCTGGGGCTGGCGCTGGCCATGGCCCATCGAGACCGTCGAGAAGGTGAATGTCGCGAACGTGAACTCGACGGACTACAAACCGCGAGTTCTCACCTCCGATGTGAATCTCGTGGACCTGCATTTCTCGGTCCAATATCAATACACCGATCCGATCAAGGTCCTCTTCCGCGTGCGCGATCCGGACGCCACCCTCGGCGAGGTGAGCGAGGCGGTCATTCGCGAGGTGGTGGGTCGGGCCAAGCTCGATGACGTGCTGGTGGGCAGCACCCGTCCGCAGATCACCAAGCGCGCCAAGGAGCTGATCCAGCAGACGCTCAACGCCTACAACACCGGCATTACCGTGACCACGGTCAACTTGATCGACGTGCAGGTTCCGGAAGCCGTGATTCCCTCCCAGCGCGATGCCAACAAGGCGCTGGCGGACCAGGAGCGCTATATCAAGGAAGCGCAGGCGTACGCCAACAACATTGTCCCCGTTGCCCAGGGCGCGGCTGCCCGGAAGCAACAGGAAGCGGCGGCCTACAAAGCCCAGGTGATCGCGATCGCCGAAGGCCAGGCCGCGCGGTTTACCGAGCAGCTGGCGGCTTATGAGCAGGCACCGGAAGTGACGCGCAAGCGGCTTTATATGGACACCATCGAAAGTCTCCTCACCCGCGCTCACAAGGTCGTGATCGATCAGAAGACCGGCGGCGGCAGTGGCGGCAACATGTTCTATCTGCCGCTCGACAAACTTCTGGAGAAGGCCGGCAGTCACGGGACCGAGGGCGTGGTGGAAGGCTCTTCCACCAACGGGGCGAAGGAGCCGGATTCTGTGACCGTCGAAGCCCGTGGTCGGGGAGAGCGCTGATGTCCCCGCGCGCCGTTCCGGTCATCATCATCGTTGGCTTGTTATTGCTACTGGCGGCGACGTCGCTCTTCACGGTGAGCGAGCGGGAGTCGGCGATCCGGACCGAGTTCGGGGCCATCGTGGGCACCGATTACGAGCCGGGTCTGCATGCGAAGTGGCCCTGGGACGTGGTGGTCAAGTTCGACCGCCGGATCATGTCCCAGACGTACGCGGGCGAGACGTTCCTGACCAATGACAACCGCGGCCTCATCGTCGACTTTTACATCAAGTGGCGAGTCAAAGATCCGAGCTACTACTTTCAGGCCACCGGGGGCAGCGAGGATATCGCCAGCAGGCGCCTGGCCGAGATCGTCAAGGACGGGATCAAGAGCGTCATGGCGGAGCGCAGTCTCGAGCAGATCGTGTCGTCGGAGCGCGCGGCGGTGACCAGCGAGATGTTTGGGCAGGCCAGCAAGAACGTCGCCGGTCTCGGCGCCGAGCTCATCGACGTGCGCGTCCAAAGCATCAGTCTGCCGGATGAGGTCAGCACCCGCGTGTACGAGAGCATGAAGCAGAGCTTCACGAAGATCGCAACGCGCCTGCGTGCGGAGGGCCAGAGCCAAAACGTTCGCATCCGCGCCACTGCCGAGAGAGAGACTACCGAGATCCTGGCCAACGCGGAGCGCGATGCTTTGCGCGTACACGGTGAAGGTGATGCCGAGGCCACTGCGATCTACGCGCGCGCTTACGCAAAGAATCCGGAGTTCTACAGCTTCTATCGCAGTCTGCAGGCATACGATCATTCGCTCGGGAAGGACGGCGACCTGCTCGTCGTGACGCCGGACGGGGAATTCTTCAAATATCTGAAGGACCCCGACAAACGCCCGGGCACGAAATAATGTCGCAGCGGCTGCGTGCTCGACGGGAGTCCATCCCGTGTCCTTGAATCTGTCGGATTTGTTTGCGGCCCTGGGGTTGTTCTTCGTGTTCGAAGGCATCGCCCCGTTCCTCAATCCGCGCGGGGTCAAGCGCGCGTTCGCCAGGCTGCTCGAGATCGGTGATCGCGAGTTGCGCATTGCCGGGTTGGGCAGCATGCTCGTCGGTGTGGTGATTCTTTTCCTGGTCCGCTAGCGTCCGAGGGGCTTACGTGGGTAAATTTGTCGTCGTCATTGGCACCCAGTGGGGCGATGAGGGCAAGGGTAAGGTCGTCGATCTGCTCACGGAGCGGGCCGCGGCGGTGGCGCGATTTCAGGGCGGCCATAACGCTGGGCACACGCTCGTGATCGGTGGACAGAAGACCATCCTGTCACTGATTCCTTCCGGGATTTTGCGCGAGCAGGTCCGTTGTTTCATTGGCAACGGCGTGGTGCTCTCGCTCGAGGCGCTGTTGAAGGAGAGCCAGACCCTCATCGACCGGGGCGTACCGGTGTTCGAGCGGCTGCGGCTCTCGCCGAATTGTCCGCTGATCCTGCCTTCGCACATCTGCCTCGACCAGGCGCGTGAGCGCGCCCGTGGCCCGAACGCGATCGGTACGACCGGGCGCGGTATCGGGCCGGCCTACGAGGACAAGGTGGCCCGGCGCGCGGTGCGGGTGGCCGACCTGTTCCAACGGGATCGCTTCGCGGCCAAGCTGGGCGAAGTGCTCGACTTCCACAACTTCGTGCTGCAGAACTATTTCCGCCAACCGGCGGTGGATTTTCAGAAGACGTTGGATGATCAGCTCGCGTTCAGCGAGAAGATCGCGCCGTTGGTTACCGACGTGACCGCGGCACTGCACGAGTTGCGCCGCTCGGACGCGAATGTGCTCTTTGAAGGCGCGCAGGGCGCCATGCTCGACGTGGACCTGGGGACGTATCCTTTCGTTACCTCCTCCAACACGACGGCGGGTTTCGCGGGTACGGGCACCGGACTGGGTCCCCGCGCCTTCGACTACGTCATCGGCATCGTGAAGGCATATACGACGCGTGTTGGTGCAGGACCCTTCCCGACCGAGCTGTTCGACGAGTACGGCGAGCATCTTTCCCGGGTAGGCCACGAGTTCGGCTCGGTCACCGGCCGGCGCCGGCGCTGCGGCTGGTTCGATTCAGTGGCGTTGCGACGCTCGATCGTGCATTCCAGCGTCTCGGGCCTGTGCATCACGAAGCTCGACGTGTTGGATGGGCTGGATGTCATCCGCATCGCGACCGGCTATCGCATCAACGGCAAAGTCACTCCTGAGCCGCCACTCAGCCTGGAGAGCTACGGGGATATACAGCCGGTTTACGAGGAGCTCCCGGGCTGGCGCGAGTCGACGGTTGGAGTGACGGAATACGATGGGTTGCCGGGCAACGCCCGCCGATATCTGGAGCGGTTGGCTTCGTTGGTGGATGTGCCGATCGATATGATCTCGACCGGACCGGACCGCGATCAGACGATCACGCTTCGGCACCCATTCGAGGGCTGAGATCGTTCGTGAGCTCGCCGGGAGCGCGACTTGCGTTGGCCTTTCTCATGCTCCTCACGTGTCTACTCGCGGCGAGCACCTGGCGAGTGTATTCGAATACGTGGGACGAGCCTGAGCACCTGGCCGCCGGCATCGAGCTGCTCGATCGCGGGCGCTACGAGTACGACACGGAGCATCCGCCGATTGCCCGGGTGCTCATGGCATTGGGTCCGTATCTATTCGGAGCACGCTCGTTTGGGACACCGCCACCGGATGGCGTCCTGGAAGGTGTCGATATCCTCTACACCGGCGGCAACTACGATCGGTACTTGACGCTGGCGCGCTTGGGCGCCTTGCCGTTTCTGCCGTTGTTGTTGTTTTCCATGTGGCTTTGGGCCCGGCGAATGACTCGCTCGGACGGCGAAGCTCTGCTGGCGGTGTTGTTGCTCGCGTGCGTGCCGCCGATTCTCGGCCACGCGGCGCTGGCCACGCTGGATGTGGCGGCCGCGGCGACTGTGTTGTTGGCGTTGTATGCAACGCAGAGTTGGATGGAGCGCCCGGGGTGGCGCAATGCTCTGTTTTTTGGGCTGAGCGCCGGGGTGGCGGTCGGGACGAAGTTTTCGGCTATTCCGTTTTTGTTGCTGGGATTTTTCGTATTGGCCGCCGCGCGCGGCGTGTTGTGGTGGCGAGGGTCCGAGGCTGGACCACCGGAGTTTGCCGCGCCTTCGGGAGCGCCCGCGTCCGACGGGTCCTGGCTTCGTGTGCGCCTTCGAACGCTGGCCCTGGTGCTCGTCGCGGCCGCGCTGCCTCTTTTTCTTGCCTACGGTCTGCGGACAGCCAACGCCGTCACCCTGCCGCATCGTTTCGACCTGGCGGTGAAGTTTCTCCTCCAGGAGCATGGTCTATCGCACCTGGCGGGTGTGGTGCTGGGGCACGTGTGGCTGCCGTTCTGGGCCAAGGGCCTGATCGAGGGCGTGATCGCCATCAAGGCCCACAACGACTCGGGCCATCTCTCGTTTCTCCTGGGACAGTTGCGCCTCACCGGCTGGTGGTATTTCTACCTGGTGGCGCTCGCCGCCAAGACGCCCCTGCCGCTGTTGGCCACCGGGCCGATCGGCATGACTCTACTGGCGCGCGAAGGCTGGCAGGCCCGCGACGGCTGGCGGCTGGCGCCGGCACTGTTGTTCCTCACCGTGTTGGTGTTTGCCAGCGGCTTCAGCCATATCAACATCGGCATTCGGCACGTCCTGGTGCTCTATCCGTTTCTCGCGCTCGGCGGTGCGCACGCCATCGTGCTCGCCTGGCGCGCCCTGCGAAAAATGAGCGTGCGTCCGCTGGCTATCGTGGGTTCGGCCTTGCTCGCGGCGCTCGTGGGATGGCAGGTGCTGACATTGTGGACGGCGAATCCTGACTATCTGCCGTATTTCAACGAGGCGGTCACGCATCCGGAGCGGGTTCTGGTCGACTCCGACCTGGATTGGGGACAGGACCTGCGGCGCCTGGAATGGCGCGCCGCCGAGATGAAAATTCCACGCCTGAATCTGGCCTACCGCGGAACCGCGGATCTGGCGCGTGAGCCGTTGCCGCCCTTCGTGGTGATGCCACCCTGGAAGCCGGTGACCGGTTGGGTTGCGATTTCGGCGCTCGCCAAGGTGCACGACCCGAAGGGCTACGCCTGGCTCGACGCCTATCGGCCCGTGGAGCGCATCGGGAAGGCCATCGAGTTGTATTACATTCGACCGCGCGATTAGGCTGTCGCAGCACGCAGTCGCGAGATGCGCTCCAGCGCGGGCGGATGCGAGTAGTGGAATGCGGCGTACACGGGATCGGGCGTAAGGGTGCTCGCGTTGTCCCGATAAAGCTTCACTAGAGCGTCGGCGAGCTCCTTGGCGTCCGCATGCTCAGTGGCGAACGCGTCCGCTTCGAACTCGTGACGCCGCGACCAGCGAGAGCTCAGTGGCGTAATGAAGAAAGTGAAAAAGGGTGCCGCGAGGATGAAGAGCAACAGCGCCGCGTGCGTGGACGGTGTCGGTACGCCCAAAGCGGTGTAAAAGGTCCGTTGAGTCGTCAGCCAGCCAAGTATTGCCAGTGCTGCAAATGTCGTGACGATCGACAGCAACAGGCGTTTGCGGACATGTTTGAGGCTGAAGTGGCCGAGCTCGTGAGCCAGCACCGCCTCAACCTCCTGGTGGGCGAGGCGCTCGAGCAGCGTGTCAAAGAAAACGATGCGCTTGTTGTTGCCAATGCCCGTGAAGTACGCGTTTCCGTGAGAGGAACGCCGCGAGTTATCGACCACGAATACGCCTTGTGACTTGAAGCCACAGCGTGTGAGAAGCGCTTCGATGCGGCTTTTGAGCTGCTCGTCCTGCAAGGGCGAGAACTTGTTGAACAGGGGGGCAATAAAAGCGGGATAGGCCCACGTCATGGTGAACATCACCGCCAGCCACAAGAGCCAAGCCCATATCCACCACCATCGCCCCGCGCGCTCCATGAGCGTCAATGTTGCCAGGAGCAGCGGGCCACCGAGCAGTATCGCGAGCACGATGCTTTTCGCCATGTCGGCCACGAACAGCGCCGGCGTGGTGCGATTGAACCCAAATCTCGCTTCGAGCTTGAAGGTGTTCCAGATCGATAGTGGGAGGGTGAGGACTCCCGTAATGAGGAATACGCTGCCCATCACCGCCAGACCGCGCCATGGCTCGTTCCAGCCAGTCTGGCGCCACAATGCGTCGAGCGCAGCGATGCCGCCTCCGACCGTGAGCGCGAGTGTGATCACGACGTTCGTGATTTCCGAGACGCCTCCGAAGCGAGCCTTGGCTATCGTATAGTCGGCCGCTTTCGCATGCTCAGCAGCGGTGATGGTCTGGGCGAACGGCTCCGGAACCTTGCCGCGATGCGCGGCGACGGCGGTGATTTGCCGCTGAGAAAGCCAGAGCTCGAGTGCGGTGCTGATGATCACGGCGGCGATGAAAAGCAACGTAAGCAGGTTCATGCCCAATGGTATCACTGCAGATGGCATTCAGCGGCGGCCGCTGACGACGTTCGCCGCAGCGGCTGCATCGCGCAACAGTTGTCGATCCTGACCTCCACGAGCACACAACATGAGTCCGGTGGGGGGCTCACCTTCGTGGTGATCTGGGATGGAGATCGCGCAGCCGTCGAGTAGGTTGATCACTGCAGGATTGCGTAGCGCGAGGGCGTTGGTCCGGAAGAACTCCGCGTCATCCTGCAGGGCGGTAATCCGAGGCGGAATGATTGGCGTCGTTGGCATCAGGAGCCCGTCGAATCGGGCAATACGTTGCTCGACGGCGCGGATGAACGTCTTTCGGGCGGCCACCAGTTCGATGTAATCGGCTGCACTTTGCGTCGCGCCTCTTTGAATGCGGCTTAGGACGCGGGGATCGTACATGGCGGCGCTCGATTCAATCAGGCCACGATGCCAGGCATAGCTTTCAGCGGGGGAGAAGCCGCCCTTGGCATTGATGTTGGGAATCTCCGCCAGCTCGCGTATCTCGATCTCCTCGATGTGTGCACCGGCAGCGGACAGTCGCGACAGCGAGCGTTCGAAATGAGCGGCAACCTCGGCTTCCAGCGCTTCGAGCACAAAAGTCCTCGCGACAGCAAATCGCAGTCCCGAGACCGAGCTCTGGCTGAGGTCCGGCGACGGCTCCTGCGCGAGTACCGCATCGAGGATGGCGCAACACGCGACGGAACGGCCAAGGGGCCCGATCGAATCCAGACTTGTCGAGAGCGGTATGGCGCCATCCTGTGGAACCCGGCGGGCCGTGGGCTTGAAGCCGACCAGACCGGTGAAGGCGGCCGGGATTCTGCAGGAGCCACCCGTGTCGGTCCCCAGCGCGCCATGCGCCATTGCATCGGCGACGGAAATCGCGGCTCCCGAGGAAGAGCCCCCGGGAATGCGGCCCTGGTCGCGCTGCCACGGATTGCGCGGAGTGCCGTAGTGGGGATTGAGGCCCAGCCCGGAGAAAGCGAACTCAGTCATGTTCGTGCGGCCGATGAGCACGAAACCAGCGCGGCGCAGGCGGGCAACGCTCGCGGCATCCCGGGCGGCTGGGGGAGCCGTCGCGAGCACGGTCGACCCCGCCCGGGTCACCTGGCCCGCAATGTCAAACAAGTCCTTGATGGAGATCGGTATGCCGGCATAAGGAGAGGGCGCGGCGCCGCTCGACCTCAGCAGATCCATTGCGTCCGCTTGCGCAAGGACCGCGCTTTTGTCCACGTGCAGGAATGTGGTTCGCCCTTCACCAGTCGGGTCCTCGATTCTGTCGAGGCAGGACTGCACGAGCGCGCGGCTCGAGGTCCGACCCGCCGCGAGGTCCGCGGCGAGGGAGGGCAGTGTTGGCTCAGGTGACATGGCGGCGGTGCTCGGCGGCCTTTCGGGGCGTTAACGTTAACGAATTCGCCGGATAACAGTAAATTACGTGGTGCCCGCGCAGGAGGATCGCAAGATTTCGTTTAGCTTTGCAGACAGGTAAAGAGCGCTTGAGTGAAGTTGAAGGGGGTGGCGGCTCCCAGGAGCGGCACCGGTACGGTCGCGCATCGCTGCTGACGGCAGCGGCAGCCCTCGTCCTCATCGCAGCGATCGCGGGGGTACTGATGGCGCACACTCGCGCGGTGCGGGCTCGCTTTCTGATGGTGTCCGCGGACAGTATTCCAAGCGATCCTCAACTGGTCCGGTTCGCACTGTCGCGCGGCGAGTCCGCATACGCGGAGTATTGCGCGAGCTGCCATGGAGCGCATCTACAAGGTGACCCGAAGTGGGCGATCCCCAGCCTGGCCGATAACGATTGGCTTTACGGGACCGGCCGCATCAGCGAGATCGAGCACGTGGTTCTGTACGGAATCCGCTCGGGTAACTCCAAGGGTTGGGATCTCGCCCACATGCCGGCGTTCGCGAGCCCCCATCCTTACAATCTTTATGCGATAGCTCCCCTCGGGCCCAATGAGATCGCGGACGTGACGACTTACATCCTGTCGTTTCAGCATCCGCAAAGCGACGCGGCCGCGGTCGAGCGTGGCAGCCGGATCTTCCGCGACCCCAGCAGGGGCAACTGCGTCGACTGCCACGGACCCGACGGTAAAGGCGATTCCGCCATCGGCGCTCCGGATCTGACGGATGCGATCTGGCTGAGCGGCGACGGCTCACGTCAGAGCATCGAGGATACGGTCGCCCGTGGCCTGACCGGCCATTGTCCGGCGTGGGTGACGCGGCTGTCGCCCGTGACGATCCGCGCTATCGCGGTGTATGTCCACACGATTTCGGCTGCCGCGCCGGCTCAGGCGCTGGCGGGGAGGGTGAAGCTTGAGTGAAGTCAACACGAAGCGCTCCATGATTCTGTGCGCCGTTGGAGCGGTTGTTGGGTTGGGCGTTGCGGGTGTTGGACTTTTCTCGGCGCGCGGGACGGCCACGCGCAACGTGCCACCAGAGGATATCGCCCTGGTCAATCAGCGTCCTGTGTTACGCAGCGACTTCGTGGCGCAGCTCGAGAACGAGACGGGCGAGACCTTCGAGCAGGCTACGCGCGCGGAGAAGCTCAAGGTGCTGGATGAGATGATTCGCGAGGAGCTGCTGGTCCAACGTGGGCTGGAGTTGGATTTCGCGGAGACGGATCAGCCCACGCGCAACGCGCTGGCCATGGCGATGGACCAGCAGGCGCTGGCCGAGGTCACCACCAGTCAGCCGGCCGAGCGACAATTGCACGAGTTTTACGAGAAGAACCCCGGCAAGTACGCCAGTGATGGCATCTTGACGGTGCGTCACCTCGTGATTCCAGCTGGCAGCGGCACTCCGGAACAGCGGGCTCAGAAGGCGCGCGAGGTCGTCGCCGCATTGCGCGCCGGCGCCGCGGTGGAGGAAGTGATTGCGCGCTTCGGATTGACCGAGCCGCGCAATGACGGTGACGAGTTTTATTTCGCGGCGAAAATCCACCTGGGCGAAGTGCTGTTCGCACGAGCACTGAAACTCGAGGACGGCGAGGTGACCGAGCCCCTGTCGGAGCCAGACGGTGTGCACGTGGTGAAGGTGATCCGGGATAAAGTGCCCGTGCCGTTGTCTTTCGAGCGCGCGCGGCTTCAGGTGCTGACGGACCTGAAGAATGCCCAACAGGAGCGGCTCATGGCCGCGAGCATGAGGTTCCTGCGCGAGCGCGCCAAGATTCTCGTGGCCAGCGATTATTCCGACTACAAACCATGACTCCACCGGGCGCTGGGGGATCAGCGAAGAGCTTACGCCGGCGATTGTTCGCGGCTCTGTTTGTTCTCACGACGACGGTCGCCGCGCGTGCTCACACGCTCAGCGAGAGTCTCTCCACGTGGCGGATCGACGGCGACACGGTGCGCCTGCAATTCACGGTACCGGAGCTGGAGGCGAAGCGCGTCACGGCTTCCGGTAAGGATCTGCCCTCGAGCGCGCAGCTCGGCGCCTACCTGGCGCCGCGATTGGGCGCCTCCGCGGCGGGGCAGAGCTGCGCGCTGATTGAAGGGCCGCGCGCGCTCGCAGCTTCCGCCGGCTATTTCCGCTACGACCTGGTCTTCAAGTGTCCCACAGCGAGCGATATCCGGATCCACTCCGCCGCCTTCTACGACCTCGTGAGGTCACACACGAATTTCGCTCACATCGAGGACGACAGCGGCCGCTTTGTCGAGCAGGTGCTGACGCAGGATCACCAGGAGGTTGCGGTCACGGCGGAGGGCGGGGAGGGCGGTGGGCTGGAGAACGCCAGCTTTCTGACCTACGTGGCGATGGGCATCATGCACATCTTCACGGGCATCGACCACATGTCCTTCATGTTGGGATTGGTGCTGATCTCCCGCCGCGTACGCGACCTGTTGTTCGTAGTGACCGGCTTCACCCTGGGACACAGCCTGACGCTGGCCCTTGCTGTCACGGGCGTCCTGCGGCCCGAGGCGCAATACATCGACGCGCTGGTGGCTCTGACCATCGCCTTGATCGGTGCGGAGAATATTGGCGACGGAACGCACCATCCCTTACCCGTCGCCCTGGGCCTGGGAGCGATCCTGTTTCTCATGGCGCTGGGCCGCTATTTCGACCTGGGTGTGACGCTGCCCACTGCCTTGCTGGTGGGCGGCGGAATATTCTCGGTGAGCTACTTGATGTTGACTGGCCAGATGCGCGATGCCGGACGCGTGCGGTTGCTCGTCACGCTGGTGTTCGGGTTGATCCACGGATTCGGGTTCGCCTCCAATCTCCTCGAGATGCGCCTGCCCGCCAACCGGATCGCCGAGCTCCTCGTCGGATTCAATGTCGGTGTCGAGATCGGGCAGGTCACCGTGGTGTTGGGCGCGCTCGCGCTCGCTTGGCTCCTGGTGCGCGCCCGGCTGGCGATTCCGCGACCCCTGTTCACGGATATCGCCGCCGCGTTCCTGGTGGGGGAGGGGTTGTGTTGGTTCCTCGAGCGGAGCGTGACGCTCAATCCCTGATGTTGAACGTAATGTCCAATGGGAAGCAGGAATCGACAGGCTGACCGTTTTCCGTGGTTGGCCTGTAGTGTCCGGAGCCCGCTCGAGCGAGCTTGAGGGCGCCCTCATCGAGTCGAGGATTGCCGGAGGACTTCGCGACTGTCGGTGTACCTGCGAGATATCCCTTGCTGTTGACGCAGACCTGAATGATCGCGCTGCCGGTTTCTCCCAGTCGCAAGGCGCTGGGGGGGTAATAATCGGCGCTGTTCGGGAAGCCTTTGCCTGCGTTGCCTATCACGCGCTTGACGGGTGGCGGGGGCGGCGGCGCAGCGTTTGGTTGCACTGCGGGTGTCGGCACGACGTCGCGTATGGCGTCTGGTCCTGTCTCCACGTCGATGTCCACTGGTGGCGGAAAAACATCGTCGATATGGGGCTTTATCAGGCTCGGTTGGGTCATCGGTGGCGGCTCCGGCGGCGGCTGATGCCGGTCCGGAAGGACCGAGGCTTCGGAAACGGTCGGAAGTGCCGCCAACATGCTGTGTCCCAGCCCCGTCGCAAAAGCGAAGATCAGAGCGACGTGTAAACTGATGATCAGGGCGAGCGCCGTAGTCCGTTGTGGGACGAGCGATCCAGTGGGTGCGTAACTGCTCATGACTTTGTTTCCTGTTGTAGAGGCTGCGGTCAAACCGGGCGCGAGGCTCTCCTGCACGATCACCGCCGCGGCCCAGCAGCAGCCGATTCCCAGAAGCAAGCGCGACCCTGCCGTGGTACGCGCCTCCAGATCCGCCAACCATTCCTCCTCGAGCCGCTCCGACAGCGGTGGCGGAGCGCGGTGGGCGGCGTGCCGGATGGCCCAGCGCGCGCATGCGTCGACCCAACTCAACGATGTGTCCGATGATCCCTGCGCCGAGCTCGCGGCGCGCCGTTCATATGCCCTGCTCATGCTGGAACACCTCGGTTGAAGCTGAAACTTGCGAACACCTCGGTTGCGCGCGTGAGTCCCTGCGGAGTGAGCCTGTACAGCCGGCGGCGCGGGCGGCCGGCGCTCGAGGGATCGATGGCTTCCCAGCGGCTCACGAACCAACCCGCCGATTCCAGGCGCAGAAGAATCGGATACAGGGTTCCCGAGGCGAGCCCGCTGCGCTTCTGCACGTCCGCCCCCGCCAGCTCATCGGTGGGGTTCTCGAGGAACGCCTCCAGCACGCGCAGCGTCTGGAGCGACATTCGAACTTCTCGGTCCTTTTTACCCATAATCGCATGTCTACATAGCGTATGTCGCAACTCTACATAGGGTCCATGGATTCCGCAAGCCCCGTATAGCTACAAACGCAGCCGAAGCCCTGGGAGGTCTATTCCATTCTGCGCGGCAGGGCCGCGCGGCTTCCGGGCGAGGTACGCAGTGCTGGGAAGGCACCGGCGCAGAGGGCATTCGTCCAATCCTCGCACAACGCCACCGCGGTGGACGGTTTGAAGGTGCGGGGGTTCAAGCTCGCTTCGATCCAGAGGCCATCCAACAGCGCCGCCAGTCCGATCGCGGCGGGACGTAGTTTGAAGGCGGGAATTCCGTCACTGAGGCGAAGTTGACCCAGGAGTGATTCCAGGGTGGCACGATAGGCGCCGTAGGTGCGGTCGTGGACCGCGCGCATTTCCTCATCGTGCGAGACCATGCTCCAAAACACCAACCAGGCGCTGAACAAGCCCGGGTCGAGCAACTCGGGTGCGAAGGATGCTTCGAAGAAGCGCCGCAGCCGCTCACGTGGAGTCTTTGATAGATCGTGCGCCTGGCGACGGATGGAGTGCAGGAGGGAAGTGGCGAGCGTGTCGTAAGCCGCGGCGACGAGCGCGGTGATACTCGGAAAATGATGGTTGATCAACCCCGCCGATACGCCGGCCTGAGCGCTGATCTGGCGCACTGACATTCCCTCGTGACCGAAGCGCCGCAGGCAGACGAGCGTCGCTTCGATGAGCGCTTCGCGCCGGGCGACGGGCGCCTCGCGGCGGAACTTGGGCGGGTTTTGCAGCTTGTCGGCCATATCACCATTGTTCCGGGGTGAGCTCAATACCGCCTGCCAGCAGTTGCCGGCGCAGTCCTTCGAGCTGCGTTGCGTAGTGGCGCCATTGCTCCACCGACGAGTCGTACAGCGCCTGCCTGACTTGCGTCGCGCTCGCGGTCGTCGTCGCGGCGGGGTTGCGGTGGAAAGCCAGGCATGAGTCCTGCCATTCGAGGCCGCAGAACTCGAGTAGTCGGCGAGTCTCCTCCGCCTGGTTGGCGATCAACCTCTCATAGCTCAAGTCGTGGATGACACCGGGCATGGTATTGCGCCAGTGATCCATCAGCTTACGATAGGCGATGTAATAGCGCCCAATCTCCTCCAGATCGTACGAGAACGGATAGCCGTCCTTGAAGAGTGTCTTGTAGATGGCGTAGCAGACCGCGAGCGGATGTCGTGTCAGGTGTACGATTCTGGCATTCGGCAGCGCCCGCCGGATGATGCCGCAGTAAAGATAGTTCAGCGGCATCTTGTCGGTGAAGTGCGGCTTGCGACCGGTTAGCGGCCGGGTGCGCTCCAGGTAGTCGCGACCCAGCGCTCCGAAGTCGATGCGCGCCGAACGTGCAACCAACTCCTGGCGCGGCATCGGGCGTGTGTGGTCGGTACGGCGCACGGCATCGACCAGCGCCAGGGAGAAGTCGTTGAGCTCGCCGGCGGCGGTGACGCTCGAGTGGCTTCCCAGGATGCGCTCGACCAGGGTGGTGCCACTGCGGGGCAGGCCGATGATGAAGATCGGCTCGCGACTGGCGAGCCCGTGTTCCGATTCGGCAGGCCCATGGGGAAACGCCTCGATGATCCAATCCACGGTCGCGACGTCACGTTGGATGTCATATTGCAAGTGTTGGCGGCGCAGCTTCGCTCCCCGCTCGAGGTGTGTCCAGGAGCGGGAGTATTCACCGAGGTCCTCGTATTCCTTCGCCAGCGCGTGTCGGATCTCGACTTCGCCGCGCCAATCCTTGATCCCACCCGCGAGGAGTCGCTCGAGCTCAGCGACGTGGTTGCGCTCACGGGTCTGGGTGCGCAGGTCCGAGCGGTTCTTGTAGGCCTCGTAGTCGTTGGGCCGGGCGCCGAGCACGGTCTCATAGTCCTGCTCCGCCGCCGCCAGTTGCCCGAGAAACCGTCGCACGGTCGCCCGGTTGAACGTGATGGAGATGTTGCGGGGAGCTATCTCGAGCGCGCGGTCGTACGATTCGAGCGCCAACTGCTGCTCCCCGGAGAAACTATAAAAAGTCCCTAGAGAGTCCAGGGCCGCGGCATCCTCATGCAAAAGTGGCCGGGCCGCTCGTGCGCTCTCGAACGCCTCGGCTTGGCGGCGCAGCGCCCGCAGGCAATGCGCTTTCTGCAGGAGCGAGCGACCGTCATTCGAGGTGAGGGCCAGGGCACGCTCGATCAGCGCAAGCGCGGCGGAGGGGTCGCCCATCTGCAAGGCGATCGAGCTGGCGGTACGCCAGCCCGGGGCGAATTGTGGATGGTGCGTATTGAGGGTGCGGCAGACATCCATCGCGGCCCGCAACGAGCCGTGCCGCGCGAGGCGCAACGCTTCCTCCTCGAGGCGAGAGGCTGTCAGGTCGGGAACCGGTGGGAACATGCCGCAAGCGTAACGCGAGTCCAGGGGACTGGTACAGCACCGAGCGAGTTAGGCCTGCGAGCGATCCAGGTGCTGGCTCGGATCGACGAGCAACCAGGCCGCGGCGCCGACAAACGCGAACACGGTGCCGATCAAGAAAGCGGTGGACCAGGCGTGGTGTCCGGAGAGGTAGGCCACGATTGGGGTCGCAATCAAGCCTCCGACACTGCCGCCGGTGTTGAGAAGGCCGGAAGCGGACATGGTATCGCCCCGCGCGATGTGCATGACCGCCGCCCAGTAAGGGCCTTCGTTGAGCTCGACGCAGGCGAAGCACAGGGCCAGCGCTGCGACCGCGAAATAGGGACTGGCGGCGTGGACCGCAACCAGGAGCAACAGACCCGCGGCGGGAAGGGATATGAACGGGACGATATGCAGCCCCCGACGTGTGCCAAACCGGGCACTGAAAACGCTTCCAAGCTGGCCACCGATTCCGGCGCCGAGAGCCGCGGCAAGCGGTGGTGTGCTGGCAAGCCAGCCGCCTTCGAGCACGGTGAAATGGCGCTCCTGGATCAGGTAGAGGAAACACCAGTTGCCGAGGAGGTAGTACAGGTAGTTCATGCACAGATAGGACACCGTCAGCGCCAACAGGTCCCTACATTTCAACAGCCTCCACAGGCGCTGCCAGGAAATGGAAGGATCGGCGCTCGCCTGGGCGTGTGCGTCGAGCTCCGCCAATTCCGCCTCGCTCACCGCCGGGTGCTCGGCGGGAGTGTTGCGCGCGTACCAACCCCAGATGACAATCAACACGAGCGCCGGGAGCGTGGTCCATGCGATGGCCTGTTGCCATCCAAAGGAGGACATCAGCCAGGCGACCACCGGCGGTGTGAGCGCCGCGCCCAACCCGAGTCCCAGGCTCAAGGCTCCCTGCACGAGCGGCCATTGTCGGGGCCTGAACCAGGCTTCGACTACCCCCGCCTCGACCGGAAAGAACGGGCTCTGCGCCAGCCCGAGCAGGAGTTGCACGCCCAGCAGGGTTGCGAACAGCGCGGTACCCGCCAACAACATCGGCGCCAGAGGCGTGGTGATGGTCGCGAGGAAAGCGAGCAGGCCGATCACGACCAGTGTGGTCCTGGCGCCCAGGCGCTGGCCCAGCACACCGCCCGGGAATTGCAGGGCCGCGTACCCGAGCAGAAAGGCCCACTCGAGCCAACCGATCTGCATCTGGCTCAGGCTGAGCTCGGGCATCATGCGATAGCTGGCGACGGACAGGCTGCGCTGTTGCACGTAGGCCATCAGGCCGAAGCCAAAAAGCAGCGCGAAAATCTTCCACCGCACGCGCACGCGACGCGGCGCCGGCAGCGACAGATCAGCCGGACCGGCCGTCACGAGGAGCAGGTTGCGGCGCCGATCCGCTCCATCACATCACGGCGGATGTCGAGGCTGAGATCTTCCACTGGAAAGGACCGTTCGTGTTCACCCGAGCTTACGTACCGAGTATATCCAGACGACGGCGGAGCGCCAGACAATAATTGAGCACTTGTTCAATAGGACGCAGTGTCGCCGGATCGGGTCTCGGGCTTGCCGCGTGGACCAGCGCGGTGTAACGATGGACGGCCGCAGCGCCGTGTGACGGCTTGCCGCGCGCACCATATCCATCGACCAAAGGAAAAATCATGCCGCGACCCCGCGGATCCCTCGCGCGTTGTATTGTTTTTGCGCTCGCATGTTGCATCGTGTTGGGCGCATGTGCTTGGGCGCCGCGAGCCCGGCCGATCGCGCCGATGACGCAATACGAGCCTGGCCGATGGTCTGATCTGCCAGGCTGGGACACGGATAATGTTCAGGACGCGTGGCGCGCCTTCCTCGAGAGCTGTCGTGCGATGCGTTTTCGTGCTGAATGGGGTACACCCTGTGCGGCGGCGCAAGCGCTGCCTGGCAATTCCGCCGCCGGCGTTCGAGCGTACTTCGAGAAGTACTTCGAGCCATACAAGCTCGTGAAGCGTGCCGGTTCCGTTCGCGAGGAGACCGGCCTCGTCACCGGATACTTCGAGCCATTCCTGCACGGCTCCCGCACTCCTTCGGCGCAGTTCATAGCGCCGCTGTACTCGCCACCGCCCGACCTGTTGATCGTTGATCTCGCCTCACTTTACCCGGAGCTCAAGGGCAAGAGGGTTCGTGGCCGGTTGGAGGGCAACAGGGTGTTGCCGTATTACTCGCGCGCCGAGCTCCCCGCGGATGGCGCCCTGCACGGTCACGAGCTCGTCTGGGTCGACAATTCCTTCGACGCCATGATGTTGGAAGTGCAAGGCTCGGGGCGGGTGCAACTACCCGATGGCGCAGTCATCCGCCTGCAGTATGCCGACCAGAACGGCCAGCCTTACCACTCCATTGGACGCTACCTGGTGCAGGTTGGCGCGCTCACGGTTGAGCAGGCGACGATCCCGGGCATTCGCGCCTGGCTATCGGCCCATCCCGAGCGCCTCCAGGAAGTGTTGAACTCCAATCCCAGTGTTGTCTTCTTCAGCGAGGCGCCGCTCGGTGATCCCAACCTCGGTCCCAAAGGCGCGCAGGGCATTGCGCTCACCACGGGACGATCCATAGCAGTCGATCCAACCTGGATACCGCTCGGCACGCCGGTCTTCCTCGCCACGACGCTGCCTGATTCGAATCTTCCTTTGCAACGGCTCGTCATCGCGCAGGACACCGGGGGCGCCATCAGTGGGGCGCCACGCGCGGACTATTTCTGCGGCAGCGGACCGCAGGCGACCGACCTGGCGGGGAAGATGCGACAGCAAGGGAGCTTGTGGATCCTGTGGCCGCGGGGTGTGCCGCTGCCGCACTAGCGGTCAACAAGGAACCTCCAGCACCCAAAGAAGGTCCAACACGGGCTCTCATGATGAGTTGTCGCGGGGTATGCGATGAGCGATTTCCCAAAGAGCCGTTCCCGGACCCGAGGCTGGGTCGAGAGCTGTCTTGGTCTCGTCCTGGTGCTGATCCCGCTTGCGGGAGCGGCCACGGCACAGACTCCTGGAGGTCACTTCAGGGCGAATTTCAAGGATGCCGATTTTGTGGAAGTCGTCGAGGCGGTGAGCGTGGCGACGGGTAAGAGCTTCATCATCGATAGACGCGTACGTGCGCGAGTGACGATGCTCTCTGCAACGGAGATGTCGCCGGCCGCCCTCTACGATGCTTTTCTTTCGCTGCTGCCGGTATGTGGGTTCGTCGCCGTGCCCGACGGCAGAGGCTTCGTAGTGATTCGCCCGGCCACAAGGGTACCGGGACTCATTTCGGTCGGCCTGGCCGATTTCTCGAGCTTTTCTTGCGTTGCGCAGTGAGGGTGCTCATATTTCCGCTACGAACCTGCAATCGATGGGGGCGGAACGTGAACCGATTCGAGCAAGCGGTCTATGACTGCATGCAACCTACCGCGCGGCTTCTGGAGCGGACGACTCACCCACTGCATCGAGCGATCCTGCTCAATTTCTGGCGACATGTTCATCTCGAGGGCGCGGGAGACTACGAGAAGATCGTGGCTCCGGACATGATGGTCGACAATCCGGTCTACCGGGTGACGTGGGGAAAGAATCCCGCGGTCATCGAGGGGAAGAAGGCCGTCCTCGCGTTTTATAACAGCGTCGGCGAAGCGGTGCTGTGGAATTCCGACGACTGTATCGCCGTGGGTGATTGGGGCGTTGCCGATGAGCTCACCTTTCATCAACTGGCGCTGGGCTCCGACCTCAATGCGCTCGGCTATGATGTAAGCCACGCTGACCGGCTCTATCACGTGTCCAGTCGTCAGGCGTTCATTTGGCCGTACGACTCTCGTGGACGACTTGCAGGCGAGCATCTATACGAAGACAAGACCAGCTTGCGCATCGAGGAGGTCGATCGCGCCGACGCGATCACTCCCGCGCGCGTCCGCGCCATCCATCGCGAGCAACTCGCCAAGCTCGACGCCGAGCGCGGTCCTGAGTTCTGGGTGCTCAAATAATTCGCACTCCGCTCGCCAGCGGTTCAATACGCCGTCAGCGGTTGCTGAGTCGCGGGGGTTATGGGAATGCCGGAGGGGCCGGCGAATTGGATGGGGACGGACGTAGCCTGGAAGCCCGCGTTTCTGAGGACGACGAAATGCAGGTGCGGGCCGGTGCTGAAGCCGGTGCTGCCGGAGTTCGCGATATATTCACCGCGCGCGACGTGTTGGGCGATGTGGACGCGAATCGAGTCCCAGTGGAGGTGGGCATACATCGCGATCGTTCCGTCATCATGCAGGATCTCGACGACGTTGGCTTCGTCCATCATGGCTGGCGAGGCGCCGCCCCGGAAGGCGTCATGGCGGACATTGATGACGATACCTTCTCGCGCTGCATACACGGGGGTTCCATCCGGTAGCGCGATATCAACTGCATACCGGCTATCGGGCGTTGTATGAGTGAAAGTCGCGGGGTATGCCTGGGAGATGACGTAGGTCGAGCCTAGCGCAAATGGCGCACGGTAAGGCTCCGGTGGACGATGTGTCGCATCGGGCGCGCCCAATGCAATCCTCCACATGAACTGCAAGCCCGATTTCCCCTTACCGGCGTTCTGTACCCGAACCAGGAGCTCACGGCTCTGGGGCTGCAAGATCTTGCGAAACTCGGTGCCGTCCG
This sequence comes from uncultured Steroidobacteraceae bacterium, assembly GCA_964400085.1. Classification (GTDB taxonomy): domain Bacteria; phylum Pseudomonadota; class Gammaproteobacteria; order Steroidobacterales; family Steroidobacteraceae; genus 13-2-20CM-66-19. The sequence goes on from CAYNTW010000020.1 coordinate 20,847, forward strand.
GGATGTCGGGATCCTCCGAGTGAACGATCTTTTCGAGGAAAGTCGCCACGCATAGGCAGGTGTTGACGGCGGTGAAATCCGTCGTGGCGGCACCGTCGGTGCGCTCGATCGTGTTCTGCAGTGTTTCTGTAGGGTGGCCGAGGCTGAAAGTGTCCTGCTTTGCGGTTGTCGCAGGAGCGTTATCGGTAAAGACCCACTGTCCGTTCGCATCCCGGTACTTGTAGGCGGTCTGGGCGGGAGAGGCTGGACTCAGGAGCGCCAGCCCTAAAGCCAACACTCCGAGACGCAGCCTGGCGCGGGCCGTGCTCACGAGCCGCAGGCGGTATTCATCGTCCGCCGGGCGTCTGCGCGTATCTGGTCGAATTGCGCGTCGGTGTAGTACGCGCGATTGCCATTGGCGTCCTGGGTAAAGAGTCGGTTTACGCTCTGTAGGAAGTTATACCGCTCACGTGCGTTCTTGCACTGTTCCTTCCTTGCGGCCTCTTGTTGTGCCTTCGCGCGGCTCGCGTCGAGCTCTTGCCGCTTGCGTTGATCGTCATCCGCTTGCAGTAGGATCCGTTCCTTGGCCAGCCGTGCGGCCTCATTCGGATCGGCTTGTTGGACTGCGACTTCGGTCTTCTTGGCCGCGGCATTGTTGGGGCGATCGGAATAGACGACGTGACCCTGTGCGTCGACCGACTTATAGATCTCGTCCGCGGCTGCGGGGAATAGGGCAGACACGGCGAGCAACCTCGCCAAGCCAACGGCGGCGCGTCCTGCGAGCCTCACTGTGCGTTCAGGAAGTGACACATCACACCCCAGATTGGCCGCAGTTTACTGTGGCGTAGCCGTTTGGCGGGCGATGCCGGTCACAGAAATTCGCGGAATTCTAGCCCGCGGGCAGCGCGGAGCGTCAGTCGCGTGCTGCGACTCGCGCCTGGCCCTCAACTGGCGTGAGGGCCTCGATGGAGACGCTGAAAGGCGCTCGGCTCGCGGGCGCAGCGCTCCTCCGTGCGACTGAGTGTCTGCGGAATGGAAAAGTGCAGATGCACCTGCGGTGAGTAGCCCAACGAGCCGAGCCCGCGTCCGCATTGATAGGCCAGAATTCTCATGTCCGGCCGCGCGCCGATGGCGCGCAGCACGTCACGGAATTTGTACCACAGGTCGTCGCATGAATATAACTTCGGCAGGTGATCGAGACTGACAATGAGATCGTGCGACGTCCAGATGGCGGGTCGTCCGACCTGCGCGGGGGAGGCGACGCTGGGCGCGCCGATCAGCAGCGACAAAACACCTGCAACCAGAGTAGAGCGAAGCGCGTACATAGGTCGTCCGTGTAGACATCAACAAGCGAGTCTGGTTCCGGCGCGCGCGAGGGAATTTCAGCCGCGCGTCAGGATCGTAGGAGTATGCTGCAGGCGGGAAACCCTCGTTCTTCCGAAGCTGGAGCTCACGATGAATACATGGAGCGCCGTCGGCTCGTTCGCCGCGATCCTACTCGCGGCCTGTAGCTCGGCACAAGGCGACTGGCAGAAGGCCAGCGCGAGCAATACCGTGGCTGCTTACCAGGAATTCCTGCAAAAGCATCCCAACACAACCCAGTCTGTCCAGGCGCGCGACCGCATTCACGCGTTGGAGGACGAGCAGGCGTGGGCTCGGGCACAGCAGGCCAACACGGTGGCCGCCTATCAAACCTATCTTCAGGAGCAACCCGCGGGCATTCACTTGGCCGAGGCGAGGGATCATCTTGCCGCCAGCGAACGCACGTCCGCGTGGGCCGCCGCGTCCGCGGCCGATACGCCAGAGGCGCTGCAGGCATTTCTCGACAAGTACCCGCAAGGAGCGGAAGCGGATCAGGCGAGAGCGAAGCTTGCGCGATTGACGGGCTACCGGGTGCAGCTCGCTTCTTACCACTCTGAACAGCAGGCGGAGAAGACTCGCGATCGCCTGCAAGGCAAGTACGGTGATGTGCTCGGCAGTGTGGTGGTGGTGCCCGAAGCGGGCTCGGATGTGCACGTCGTGCGCTCCGCTCCCATGGGGGAAGCCGAGGCAAACAATGCGTGCGCCAAGCTCAAGAGAGACCACCTTTCCTGCGAGGTGGTCAGGGACGTCAATTCCTAATCAGGCGAGCTCCAAAACGCCGGCTCCTTGGCGGCGGTGATCTCGGCGAGCGCTTTGCGCAGCTCACGTACTCGTGGCGGCTTGGCGAGGACGCGATCGATGTTGGGTAGGGCTTCTCCCTCGGCCTGCAACCGCTCACCCCAACCGGTAAGGAGGATCACGGGGGTATCGGGGGACGCCTGTTTGACGCCACGCGCAACCCTGCGGCCGTCTATGTGCGGCATGCCGAGATCGGTGATGACGACCGAAACGGTCGAGCGCCCGGTCGGAAGGACAGAAGCTTCGAACAACTCCAGGCCATGTTTGCCTCCATCCGCTGTCAGGACGTTATGGCCGTCCTGTTGCAGAATTTCACGTAGGGATTTCAGCAGGACGGGGTCGTCATCTACGAGCAGTATCGTCAAGTTCGCCGGGAGTGCCAGATGCATCCCAGTCAATGCCGGCGCGGAGGACGAAGTCACCGCGAATGACAGGCGTACGGTCGTACCCAGTCCCGGTGAGCTCTCGATGTCGAGGTCACCGCCGTGCCGCTGCGCCATGCCGTAAACCATTGCAAGTCCAAGTCCGGTCCCGCGTTCGCCCTTGGTGGTGAAGAATGGCTCCAGGCAGCGACGGCGGACCTCGTTGGTCATCCCGACACCCGTATCGATGACCTCGATGAGGACTTGCGCTTCGTTCTCGCAACGGGTCCGTAGCGTGAGGGTTCCGCCATGGGGCATGGCGTCCACGGCGTTGAAAATGAGATTGGTGAGCGCCTCGCGAATCTCGCTCTTCGCGCCCAGGATCAGCGGCGGATGGGCGGCCAGCTCGATTCTCGTTTCGATCACGATGCCGCGTTGCTGCGGCATGGACTCCCACCGGGCACGGGTAAGCTCGATGACCTCGGGCACGAGCGCGTTGATATCCAACGCGAGCAGCTCGCTTTGTCCCACGCGTTGTCGATAGAACTCCCGCATCCGAGTGACGGTGGCCGCTACATCGCTCGTCGCTTGCCGGATCGTTTGGAGATACGCGCGGGCGCGCTCGCTCAGTCCTGGCTCTCTTTCCAGGAGCGAGTCGGTATAGAGAGCGATTGGCGAAATGGCATTGTTGATATCGTGCGCGATGCCACTGGCCATCTGCCCGAGCACCCGGAGCCGCTCCTGTTGCATCACCGACTGCTGAGTGCTACGCAGCTCTTCGTAGGCGGTCTGCAACGCGCTGTGCAGCTGCGCCTGGTGAGCCGCGAGTGCCACGTGTTCGCTGAGCTGCCGCAGGAACTCACATTCGCCGCTCGGGAAGCTATCGGGTCGGCGCCGGGCGGCGATGAGGACGCCGAACACCTGGCTTTCGATCTGCAGGGGCGCCGCGACCAGGGCGCGCAGGCCGCCTCGGGCCAGGCGTTGCGGAAAGGGAAACGGCAGCTCGCCAATGTCCGACTCGCATACGAGCTGTCCGCGCACACAACGGGAGAGGCCATTCTCGTCGATGGGAATGCGAGCTTGCTCGCCCATCGACATGCGGGTCGCCAGTTCCGCGCTCGCGGTGCCGATCGCTACCACGGTCAACAGGCGCTCGATCGGCTCGTACAAGCAGATACAGCCGAAATCCAGTGGCAGCTCTTCCTCCAAGGTGCGAATCACGACCTGCAGGATGCTGGCGAGGTCCTGCCGCTCGCCAATCGCCCGGGTAATGTGCTCGAGCAGGTGCAGACGCTGTAGTTTCGCTCTGAGCCGTGTCTCCAGGATTTTCTGGGCGGTGATGTCCTGGAGGGCGCCACGCAAGCGCTTGACCTTGCCGTCCTCCATGATCGGGTGGCAGATCGTTCGCACCCACTTGTGCTCACCGCGGCCCGTCACGATCTCGAGCTCCAGGTCATAGGGCGTGCCGTGGGTCCGCGCCTCCTGCAATGCCTCGAGCAGTCGGACGCGGCACTCCGGGGTGTAGGATTGTGTTTTGACTCCCCTGACCGCGACGGCTGCGGGATCAATGTCGTGAATGCGGGCGACTTCGGGCGTCCAGATGCCATCTCCGGTGACAGGGTCGACTTCCCAACCCCCCACCTTGGCCAGGCGACCGGTTTCCTCGAGCAGCTCGGTGCGCTCCAGCACGCGTCGCTCGAGCTGCTCGTTTGCCGCGTGCAACGCGCGCATCGCCTGGAGGCGGCCGCGGAACAGCCACGCGCTGGCGAGTATCAGCGCTACTAACGCAACCGCAACTGTGAACATCGTCTCCTTATAGCGGGTCACCTTGCAGCAGAGCTGTGAATTGGTCCTCAGGTAGCTGCGATCCCCCCGTGGTCCACACCACGTGAATGGCGCCCGCGGGTAGGGGGATACCGGCATTCTCGGCCGCCTCGATCAAGAGCGGCAGGGCGGCGAAACCGGATGCGGCGGAAGGCTCCAAGCGCAAATGCGCCTCGTTCCAGGCCCGGCGCACCCAGTCCAACATGGCCTCATCGGTCACCGCCACCGCCGCGTCGATGCTGGCGCCGACAGAGCTCATCACGAGCTTGGATGCCAAGGGGACCGCCAGGCCGTCGGCGATGGTCTCATTGCTCAGTCCGACCTCATAGACGCTAATGGGAAACCCATTGCCGGCAGTGAGCGCGGCGAGCACACACGCGGAAGCCACAGGCTCGACGAAAACACAACGCACCTCGTCGCCGTAGATCCTTTTCAGGCCCGCGGTGATTCCACCCGGCGCGCCGCCCACGCCGCAGGGAAGATAGACCACGAGCGGCGTATCTGGCCCCACCCGAAGCTGACGCGCATGCAACTGTTCGGCGAGCTCGGCGGCCGCGGTCGTATAGCCGACGAACAGCAGGCGTGAAGTCTCATCATCAATGAAGTAGTTTCCGGCGGCGCTCGCGGCGGCTCGCGCGCGCTCGACTGTTCCAGTGTAGTCGCATGGGTGCTCCACGACTCGCGCGCCTGTGCGCCGGAGGCGCTCTTTTTTCCAGCTCTTGGCCTCGTGCGACATGTGTATCTCGGCGGCGAGTCCGAACGCGCGCGCGACGAGGCCGATGCTGAACCCAAGGTTACCGGTACTCGCCACAACGACACACTGCCGCGCCAACACAGCCCGGGCGGCGGGGCTCAGGAGCGGGTCGAGAGAGTCTCCCGGCTTGACGAGATTTTCCGCCAGGGCGATGGCCTCGATCCGGCAGAGGAGCTCGTAGACACCGCCACGCGCCTTCACCGATCCTGTCATGGGCAGGTCATGGTCGGCCTTGACCCACCACCTCGGCAGCCCCGGCTGGGGCGGATATTCGAGCAGGGGGGAACGAATCCGCCCGTCCCAACCGCTCGCGGGGAAGAGCTGCGCCAGGAGAGGGCGAAAGCGTTCCAGGCGCGCCCGCGCCGCCGCGATCTCCTCGGGCTGGATGGGTGTTATGTCGGTGCCAGGTGCCTCGGTTGGACGCAGCCACACGGCGGGCAGCCCGGCGCGCAGCCGGGCAATGGTTGGCTGGCTCAGATACTCAGCCGCAATGGTGTGAGGGTGTGTCATGAGATGCGATGATACGCTCTATCGCAAAACGGGCTTGCGGCCCCAAGATATCGTGCATGCAGGACGGTGATCACTACTATTACGAGCCGGGACGCGGCCATGGGCTACCCCACGATCCGATGAATGCCATCATCGGACCCAGGCCCATCGGCTGGATTTCCACGCAGGGGCGCGCGGGCCAGCTGAACCTTGCCCCGTTCAGCTTCTTCAACCTGTTCTCCTATCATCCGCCGATCATCGGCTTCTCGAGTGGTGGTCCGAAGGACACCTTGCGCAATGCCCAGGAGACGGGTGAGTTCGTTTGGAATCTCGCCACGCGAGAGCTCGCGGAGCACATGAACACCACGAGCGCGAACGTCCCGTATGGCACCGATGAGTTCGCACTCGCGGGGCTTACGCCAGCGCCATCCCGCCTCGTCACGCCGCCGCGCGTTGCCGAAAGCCCAGTCAATTTCGAGTGCAAAGTGACCCAGATCGTGCAACTTCAGGATCACCTGCACCGCCCGGTTCACTCCTGGATGGTTTTCGGCGAGGTCGTGGCCGTGTACATCCGGCGCGCACTGCTGAAGGATGGAATCTTCGACACTTTTGGCGCGGGTGTCGTGTTGCGCGCGGGGGGCGCGACGGGTTATGCGGCCATCACGGCGGCGAACCGCTTCGATATGACGAGGCCGCCGTAGGCTCTTGCCCGCGCTGCTACTGGTTCATGGCAATCTGAAGCGCATCCGCGACGCCACCGGAATCGGCGTGCCCTACTGTTGTTTTCGCAGCGGCGATCACAGCGGGGTCGGCATTACCCATCGCGACCGGATGGCCTACGACCCGCAGGGCTGAGACGTCATTACCCGAGTCGCCGATATACATCACGTCCCGCAAGGAGATGCCATATTCCGCGGCGATCGTGCGCATCGCGCTCGCCTTGCTCACACCCTCGCGTGTGAAGCCGACAAACTGCGTGCCTGGCATGAGAGGCGAGGTTGACTGCGATGCCTCGAGTCCCGGATGAGGACGAGACATGATCTGTGTCGCCTGCTCGGATGTGAGCAACCATTGCGCGCGTACCGCGGGTCCGTCGAGGGACTCGAATGGGCGCGGCTCAAACCCCACCCCGAGAAGCTTCGCGTGCTCCCGTGCCCAGGGGGCGGTACTTTCGGTTACCCACTCCTTGTCGTTGTAGATCTCCAATATGTAGCCGCTCGCGCGCGCTTCGGCGATGAAAGTGTGTACGGCCTCGGTTGGAAGTGCTGCGGAACGTGATTCCCCGGTCGGTAAATGGACGATGCTTGCGCCATTTTGAAACGCGTGCCAGCCGTCGGAATCGAGCCGCTGCGCAAGCTCGAGCGCGATGGCAAAGGCCGGACGCCCCGAGCAGAGCGCGAGCCGAATCCCACCGGCGCGCGCCCCCTGCGCGGCTTCCCACACTCGTGGCGGGATAGCTCCGCTTGCACCGACCAGGGTCCCATCCACATCGATTCCAACCAACTTCACCGCCATGCCTTACTCGCCCAGATAGTCCGCTATCGCGCCACCCAACTCCGGCTTGGTGACGGCGCTCATGTGGTTGCCCGGAATCACGACGCAACGGGCGTTTGGCAATGCGGTGGCCAAGCTCTCCGCGGAGCCATTGTCGTCGTCGTCCGTGCCGATGAGCACGAGCGTCGGCGTGTTGATTCGAGCGAGTGCCTCACTCGGCGTGTCGACGAACGTGTCCAGGACGTGCAACAGCGCTACCGGGTCGCCCCCGACCGTTTTCATGAAGGCTTCCGCCAACCATTCCGGCGAGCCGGGCTTGAAGCTCCCCAGGTGTGTCAGGAGGTTGCGAAAATAGCCACCGCGGCCGGCCGTGTTGATGATCCCTTCGAGTCCCATGCCCGCGATGATCGCACGGCCGGGGCTCGCCCCACGAGCCAACATGCGTACGGCCGTACGCGCCCCAAGAGAGTAGCCGCCAAGATCATAGTCGGTGAGCTCGAGGTGCTCGATGAGTGCCAAGCCGTCGTCGGCCAGTACGTCCCTGGGATAGAAGGCGGCATCGTGCGGTTTGGCGCTATCACCGTGGCCTCGCAGGTCCGGCATGATGATCCGATGGCCGCGCGCGGCGATTTTCGCGGCGTGACCGTAGCGGATCCAGTTCACGGTGGCTGTCGAGAAATAGCCGTGGATGAGCACGAGCGCTCGCCCGGTGCCCATCTCGCGATAGGCCAGCTCGAGGCCGTCGCGGCTGCGGAAGTGCTGGACGGGAAGGTCGGTCTTGGGGTCTGTCATCTTCCGGATTGTCTCATTGCTCGGCCTCGTCCGCGTCATCCGCTGCGTCGATCGAGCCCGGCGCACCGATTTCGTGCGAGCCCCCCGTTTGGGCGGCGTAGATCTTGCGCACGGCGTCCATGTTGTCAGCTTCGTCGGCTCGCTTGTCATCCCGGTAGCGTTTCACCCGCGCAAGGCGCAGCGCCAGGCCGCCTGGATAGCGGGTGCTGGCTTGCAAATCGCTGAAGGCGATTTCGACCACCAACTCCGGCCGCACGTAGACGGTCCACCGATCGCGACTGACCTCGCGCGCCAGGAATTCCCGCGTCTGCCATTCGAGCAGGGCATCGGTGAGACCCTTGAACGTTTTTCCGAGCATGACGTATTCGCCGGTCGCGGGATCCAACGCGCCGAGGTGCAGATTGGAGAGCTTCCCGGTGCGGCGGCCGTGGCCCCACTCTGCCGCCAGCACGACCAGGTCGAGCGTGTGCGCGCGCTTGATCTTCAGCCAACTCGCGCCGCGGTTACCGGCCTCGTAGGGCGCCACCAACGACTTTGCCATGACGCCTTCGTGTCCGGCGGCCAGGGCGGCATCGTAGAACTCACGGGCCGCTTGCTCGGAGTTGGTCACGAGACGCGGCACCCGCTGGTTTTCCGGCACGGCGCGCGCAAGAGCTGAAAAGCGCTCTGTAGTTGGAAGATCCGCGATGCTTTGCGCGCCGACGCGCAGGCAGTCGAAGTAGAACGCGCGGATAGGGAGCGTGCCGCGCAAGGCCTCGACATTGAGCTTGCGGCCGAAGCGGCGCATGGTGATCTGAAATGGATGGGGCCGCCCGAGAGCATCGAACGCGATCGCCTCTCCGTCCAGCACGAGTGTGTGTTCGGCGAAGCCGCGCGCCGCTGCGACTATCTCGGGGATTGCAGCCGTCACTTCGTTGAGGCTGCGGGTGTAGATGCGGACGTCGTCGCCTGCTTTGTGAAGTTGGATGCGGGCGCCGTCCATCTTCCACTCGAATACCGCCTCTCCCTGCAGCTCGGTCAATGCCTCACCAACATCGGCTGCTGTTTGCGCGAGCATGGGCGCCACTGGGGCAAACAGCTCGAGCTGGAATCTGCCCAGGGCGGCCGTGCCCTCCACGAGTGCCACGCGAGCCACTAGGCCGAGGCCCTTCGCATACATCGCGGCGCGCCGGACCTCTGCTACGGGAATGGCGGATGCCGCGGCGATAGCATCGACCATCACCCCGGCGAGCGCTCCTTGGCGCAGCTCGCCTGCCAGCAGGCGGAGCACGAAGTCCTGCTCCGCCGCTGTCGCTCGCGAAAAGAGCTCGCGGAGGCTTGCGGCGCGGCGGGAAGCCGACCCCGCGCCGCGGACCTCGGCCAAGGCCGCCAGCGCGCGATCCAACTCCGCGAGAGTGAGTTTCGGCGCGTGCGCCGGCGGGCTCGAGGTCGCCGTGCGCAACGCCGAGTAGCCGATGCCGATCCGCCCCTGCGGAATTTCCCCTGAGAGATAGTGGACCGCTATCTCGATTTCCTCGGCCGCGAGGGTCCGCAGGAACGCCGCCAGCTCCCGCACCTTGGCGGAGCGAGCTGACGTCGCGCCCACCCGTTGCGAGGTGTCGACAAGATCATTGAGTAGGGTCACCCCGCCATTGTAGACGGTGAAGGCAGCTTTTACGGGGAGGAAGAGCCGTCAAGCTTGCAGTGTGCTAGGTTCGAGACGGGAGCGGAACTCGAGGGGCGATCACCATGAAGACGGCCAGCAGCGCGGGCTACCAGGTCCTGCTCGCCACGCTCCTCAGTGTCAATTTCGGCATCGTCTTTTTCGACCGTAATGCGTCGAACTTCCTGATGCCCTTCATTCAACCCGATCTCGGCTTGAGCAACACACAGGTCGGGCTTCTCGCCGGAGCGCTGTCACTGACCTGGGCCATTGCCGCCTTCGGGATCGGCCTGGTGTCGGACAAGACCGGCTCGCGCAAAGGCCTGCTGATCCTGGCCACGGTTGCCTTCTCCGCGTGCTCCTTTCTGACCGGCGTGGCGGCTTCCTTCGCCATGATGCTGGGCGCGCGGCTGCTGATGGGCGTGGCGGAAGGCGGGATCATGCCGATCAGCCAGTCCATGATCGCCACCGAGGTGGAGCCGCGGCATCGAGGCCTGGCGATGGGAGTCACGCAGAATTTCGGCTCCAACCTGTTTGGCTCGTTCGTCGCCCCCGTGGCCCTGGTGGCTTTCGCGAACGCCTTTGGCTGGCGGCACGCATTCTTTCTCGCGGGCGCCCCAGGACTCCTGACCGCGCTGCTCATGTGGTATTTCATACGGGAAGCCGCTCCGGAATCGATCGAAGCAGGCGCACGTCGGACGAGCACCCTGCGCGATGCGCTCGCGGAGCGCAATGTTGTCCTCTGCGCCGTCATGGGCGTGCTGTTGGTGTCATATCTCGTGGTCTGTTGGGCGTTCATGCCCTTGTACCTGACGCAGGTTCGCAAGTACGACGCGCAGACCATGGGCTGGGTGATGGGCACGCTGGGCATCTCCGCGACTTTGGGCGCGTTTGCGATCTCGGCCCTCTCGGATCGTTGGGGACGTCGGCCGCTGTTGATCGCGATGCCGCTGATCGCGGTGATCCTGCCCTTGGGCGCGATGTACTACGAGGGCTCGGTATGGACGTTGGCGGCGATTTTCTTCGTCGGCTGGGGGGTGAACGGCGTATTTCCGCTGTTCATGGCGACCGTGCCCTCCGAGAGCGTGGCCGCGCACCACATGGCGACGGCGCTTGGGATCTGTATGGGAACCGGTGAGATCCTGGGTGGCGTGCTGGCCCCGTTTGTCGCGGGGAGCATCGCCGATCGAGTCGGATTGCAGGCGCCTTTGTGGATGATGTCGGCGTTCGCCATCGCGGCGGCGGTGCTCGCTCTAGGGTTGCGGGAGACCGCGCCGCGTGTCCTGGCGCGCCGGGCAGGCGAGGCAAAGCTGCAGCCGAGCGCTTAACGGCTGCCGGCGCGGGTTGCCGCGGACCTGGGCGCCCGCCAGGTGGTCTTCGGCATCTCTTTTGCCTCGGCGGGACAGCCTTTTGCGCTCCCAGCCACGCCGCCCTATGCAATGCTTGGCTACGCTTATTTTGGCGCTCAATGAGGGGGATGCATGCGCAGTTGCATTGCCGTCGCGCTGCTGGGCGCGTTGGCCAGTACGTTGGCCACGGCCGCGGGCACGACGGATGGGAAGGCCGCAAAGGCTAATCTGCCGGGGAATACCTGGAGCTCGATTGCGCAGCTACCGGATTGGAGTGGTGTCTGGGAGTTGGACTGGCGACGCACGGGTTTGGCCGCCGCGCGTGGTGCAGGCGGGATGCCCAAGCTCACCCCGGAATATGCCGCGCGCTTCCAGAAGTACCAGGAGGAGCAGAAGAGCGGTAAGCACCAGCAGGCCAACACGGCCAATTGTGAGCCGCCCGGCATGCCGCAGATCATGACCCAACCTTATCCAGTGGAGTTTCTGTTCACTCCGGGGAAGGTGACTATCGCGATCGAGGCATACAGCCAGATGCGCCGCATCTATGTCGATGGCCGCCCGCACGCCGACGATCCTGATCCGACCTACCAGGGAGACTCGATCGGGCACTGGGAGGGGGATACGCTGGTCGTCGACTCGGTTGGGTTCATCCCAACCTCGCTCATCATGCCGGGCATAGGCCATAGCGATGAAATGCGCATCGAAGAGCGCATTCGCAAGGTTTCGCCTGACACAATGGAGATCCGCACCACCATCAGCGACCCCAAGGCGTTGGTGGAGCCCTGGACGGCGACGCGCACCTACAAGCGGCACGCCGACTGGGAGCTGAAGGAATACATTTGCGCGCAAAACAACCGGGACAGCGCCGACTCGGAAGGTCGCGCGGACATGAATCTGAAGAGGTGAACAGTCGTGAACGTATTGACCCGCTCGGTTCGAGCCATCGTCGTGGGAGCCCTGTCGCTCCTCATGGTCGTGGGAGTCGCCGCCGCGCATCACTCGACCGCCATGTTCGACATGCAACACACGGTCAAGCTCAATGGCACGGTGACACAGTTCGATTGGACAAACCCGCACACCTTCATCTGGCTGGAGGTGATGGATTCGGCCAAGGGCACGACCGAGTCGTACAGCATCGAAGGGATGAGCCCGAACTATCTCAGCCGTAACGGCTGGACGCGGCACACCCTCAAGCCGGGCGACAAGATCGGGATGGAGATCCACCCGCTCAAGGACGGCCGCAAAGGAGGCTTTTGCGCGACCGTGACCCTTCCTGACGGCAAGACGCTCAACAATCTTCCGGCCCGGCCGGTGGCCCCGGGAGCTGCCCCGAAGGAATACTGATGGCCACGATCGTAGGCGGTATCGCCACCTCGCACACACCGACAATCGGTTTCGCGCTCGACACCAACAAACAGAAGGACGCCGTCTGGGCGCCGATCTTCGCAGGCTACGAGCCCGTGCAGCGCTGGCTGGCGCAGAAACGGCCGGACGTGTTGTTCTTTATCTTCAACGATCACATCACCTCGTTCTTCTTCGACCACTACTCGCATTTCGCGCTCGGTGTCGGCGAGCAGTACTGGGTGGCCGACGAAGGCGGCGGCCCGCGCAAGCTGCCGCCCATCCAGGGGCACCCGGGGTTGGCGCGGCACATCGCCAACGGCCTCGTCGCCGATGAGTTCGACTTGTCTTATTTCCAGGGCAAGGGCCTCGATCATGGCTGCTTCTCGCCCTTGTCGCTGCTGTGGCCGCACGAGCCGACCTGGCCCGGCGCCATCGTGCCGCTGCAGGTCGGTGTGCTCGAGTTTCCGATTCCGTCGGCGCGGCGTTGCTTCAATCTCGGCCGCTCGTTGCGCAAGGCGATTGAAAGTTACCCGGAGGATCTGCAGGTTGTCATCGTGGGCACCGGCGGGCTCTCACACCAGGTGCACGGCGAGCGAGCCGGCTTCAACAACACGCCCTGGGACATGGAGTTTCTCGACATGCTCGAGAAGGACCCGGAGGCGCTCACCAGGATCACCATCGCGGAGTACGCCGAGCGCGGTGGTTTTGAAGGCTCCGAAGTGATCATGTGGCTCATCATGCGCGGCGCGCTGTCGAAAAAGGTCAAGAAGCTGCACCAGGCCTATTACCTGCCGTCCATGACGCCGATCGCGACCGTGATCTACGAGAACGATTCCGTCGAGCCGGCCGATGAAAGCCATGAGCAGTACCGCGCGCGTATCGCCAGGCAGTGGAACGGTATCGAGAAGCTCCCGGGCACCTATCCGTTCACCCTGGATCGCAGCGTGAAGGCGTACCGGTTGAACAACTTCCTCCACGATCTCATCCAGCCCGAGAAGCGCAAGCGCTTTCTGGCCGATCCGGAGCCCATGTTCGAGGCAGCGGGCCTCACCATGGAGGAGCGCGACATGGTGCGCCGGCGGGATTGGCGTGCGTTGATCCAGTACGGTGTTATTTTCTTCCTGCTGGAGAAGCTGGGCGCGGTCGTCGGCACGACCAACCTGCATATCTATGCCGCCATGCGCGGCCAGTCGCTGGAGGAATTCCAGAAGACCCGCAACGCCCAGGTGCTCTATTCGGTGGCCGGGCAGGACGAGGGCAAGAAGGACTGGGACAAACCGCAGGCGGCGCGCTGAAAGGCGCCGCCGTTGCAGGGCTCGTCCGCGGCGTTGCATTCAATCAACTGGTAGCCGGCGCAGCCTTCGAGCACGGTGGCGGCATAGCCGAGCAGGTTGTATTCGCTCGGGCGCTGTTGCGCGATAAAGCGTCGTACCCACCTGGAGCGGCGCCGCCGTTCGAACTCGGCCAACAGGGCCGCCGCGCTGGACTTGCGGAAGCAGGCGGGCGAGAGCCGGTAGTCGAACAACTCGGTGACCAGGTGTAGCGGGTTACCGAGGATCTCGTGCGTCGAGATGTCGTAGTCGAGGGATTCGGCGGTCGCGGCGCGACGGCGTAACAACTTCAAGCGGCCATCCACGTGGAAGTCCGCGGGCCCGACCGGGCGGCTGATCAGGACGTCCGAATCGATGAACGCGGCCGATTCGTAGGGACAGCTCGCCAGCGCGTAGAGCCTGGTGAGCTGTCGCGCGTACCCACTTCTGATGACACGCCGGCGCAACCACCGGCCCGTGACCCACGCCAGGCGGGACCGGCGCCGGTGGCGCTCGATCACGCTCGGGAGCACATCGGCGGTTGTGACGATCCGGAGCTCTGACTCGCCACCAAAGCGATCAGCGAACTCGGCCTGATCCTCCGTATTGACGATCGCGACGTGTGGAACAGCTGGCGCGAAGCGCTCGATGGATCGCCGTAGACGTGCGAACCCTTCGATTTCATCGCGGTGCGTGGGTGTCAGGAAACAGATCGCGGCGCCCGTGGAATGGCTCATGCGGAGCTGCGGTGATTAGCGGAGCTGGCTGTCCTTGCTGCCGCGGCGGTTATAGCCGGTGAAGGCGCCGGCGGTGCGGTCCTCAGCGTCCTGGCAGGGTACGCACAGGCGGACCCCGGGCATGGCATTGCGGCGGGCGGCCGGGATCTCGGCGCCACAGTGAGCGCAATGGATGGCTCCCGGGCCCTGGGGCAGACGGCTCTGCGCGCGACTGATACCGTCTTTCACGGTCGCGTCGATCTGGTCCTGAACTGCCCCGTCCCCTGCCCAACCCGTCGCCATGAGATTCTCCGTGCGGCACATGCGTCGCGCCGGACGCTGATCCCCTTTAGGGCCGCCATTGCGGTGTAATAGTCACCCGCGGCGCATTATACCCTCCCGGACATGACATGAGCCTCGATGCCCTGGTCAGCTCCATAGGATCGGCTCTGGGGACGCGACTGCATCCGCGGCCCGATGCACGTGTGCACGGCGGCTCCATCAACGAGTGCTATCGCTGGAGCACCAGTGCGGGAGCGATCTTCGTGAAGGTCGCTCCGGCGCGTAGTCGCGCGATGCTCGAGGCGGAGCGAGCGGGGCTCGATGAGCTGGGGCGAGCTGGGGCACTTCGTGTTCCGAAGGTCCTGGGGAGCGGCGTGGCCGACACCAGTGCGTGGCTCGCGCTGGAGTGGATTCGGTTTGGTCCGCGCACCGGGGCTGCCCAGGCCGCTTTAGGCGAGCGCCTGGCCCTGCAACACCGTCACCGCGCGGCCGCATTCGGCTGGGGTCGCGACAATACGATCGGCGCCACACCCCAGCGCAACGACTGGGCGCAGGACTGGATCGAATTCTTTCGCGATCGTCGGCTGGGTTACCAGCTCGAGCTTGCCGGACAGAACGGTTGCGGCGCTCAGCTGCAGCGCCGCGGTGAACGACTGCTCGAGCGGCTCGAGGCCTTTTTTGGCGCCTACCGCCCCATCCCGTCCCTTCTGCACGGTGACCTGTGGGGCGGCAATTGGGCCGCGGACGACAGTGGCGCGCCTGTGATCTTCGATCCGGCGATCTATTACGGGGACCGCGAGACCGACCTGGCGATGACGCGCTTGTTCGGCGGCTTTGGCGCTGATTTCTATGCGGCATACAGTGCGACCTGGGCGGTCGAGCCGGGCGCGGGCAAACGGTTGGGACTCTACAACCTGTACCACGTGTTGAATCATTTCAATCTTTTCGGTGGCGGTTACCTGGGCCAGGCGCGCTCCATCATCGACGCGCTGCTGCGGGAGCTGATGGACTGAGTCTGAAATTCGCAGTCCTTATTGTTATGTTGCGTTGCAAGAGCTACGCGTGCCGTCGAGGGCGCGTATCTCGACAAAGAACTCCGACGCGGCGCATGATTCCTACATGTCAAAACAGCTCTCGCTCGTCTGTCATAGCATTGAGTCGGCCACCTATGACCGCGGATAATCCGGTACGCGATGCGGAGCACGCGCCGGCGGAGGATCCGCAGATGGAAAGGCGCCGTGACCTGCGTGCGCGTTGTGATGCCATTTTCCGGGAGCACAACGACGCGCTGGTGCGTGCGGTATATGCGAGGCTTCACTCCTGGGAGGAAGCGACAGAGGTCGTGCAGGAAGCGTACGTGAGGGTGTTTCGGCTCGATAACCCTCCGCCGATCAACTTCCTGCGTGCCTACCTCTACAAGACGGCGTTCAATCTCGCCTATGACCGGCGGGGTGAGCGCACGGTCCGTCAACAGCGTGAAGAATTTGTCTACACGGAGGTCTATCGGGAGCGCGAGCGCGAGAATCCAACACCAGAGCGCCTGTGCCTGGATGAAGAGGTGCGGGCCTGCCTGCAGGCCGCGGTCAACAAACTGCCGCCGAAATGTCGCATGGCATTCACGCTGGTGGAGCTGGAGAACCACACGGTCCGGGAGGCCGCGGGGAAAATGGGAATTTCCGAAATGGCGGTGTATCAACTGGTGAACCGGGCGTATGGTCACCTGGCCCGCGTCGTAGTCGAACGAGGATGGCGCAAATGAGTCGGTCCGCGGACAAGAACGCGATGTCGGACAGCTTCGATGAGGCGGCAAGCTGGCATGCGCGCTGGCAGGATGCTGAGGAGCGCGCGCTCTCACCCGAGGAAGTGGACCGCTGGGCGCAGTGGAGCAGAATTGCTGAGAACAAGCGCGCTTATGACGCGGTCGAGTTCGTCGCGCGCGCGAAGTATTCACTCGAGCCGCCGCCGCTCCCGACGGCGGAGGAGTTGGCCGCGGACGATTCAGATGGAGTCGTTTTCCTGCCGCGCGAGGCCGAACAACCGCCGCCGAGAGTCTCAGTCCAGCGTTGGCGCCGGGCCGCGCTCTTTGCCATCGCCGCGGCGGTTGTTGCCCTGGGATTCGCGCCGGTCATGCGCTGGCTGAACCTGGATCGCGCGGAGCCCGTTCACGTCGTGTCCACCACCTCGGGCGAGATCAAGGAAATCATGTTGCGGGATGGCTCGCACGTGACACTCGGAGCGAAAACCGAGCTCTCGGTGCATTATGGCCAATGCCTGCGCACCATCATGCTCGCAAGTGGCGAAGCGCTTTTCAACGTGGCGCACGATCCACACTGTCCTTTCATCGTGATTGCCGGTGGCGGCGCCATCACGGCGTTGGGTACCGAGTTCAGCGTCAGAAGGACGCTAGACCGGGTTACCGTGCAGGTAGCCGAGGGCAGCGTCGATGTGCAGCCTCGCGATGCCCTGGTTTCGGTGCCCTGGCCGAAGGATCCGGACATGCCGGGTGTCACCTGGCCGGATGCGAAGCTCACCCAGGGTCAGGAAGTCACCTACGCGGGCAACGAGAGGCGCAGTGCGGTGGCCTCGGAGGATCCACACGTCGCCACGGCCTGGCTCCACGGCCGACGCGTGTACCGTCACGAGCCGCTCGCCTATCTCGTGGCCGATATCGGCCGATACTTCGAAGAGCCGATCGAAGTGGATCGATCGATCGGGGAGCTGCAGTTCACCGGGCTGGTGTATGAATCACAGGTGAAGAAGTTTCTTCAGGACCTCGAGATCATCTTCCCCGTAAAGGTCGCGCGCACCGGTGACAACCGGATCGTGATCGAGCCTCGCAGCGCAGCGGACCCCAACGCGCCCGGCACGGCGCTGCCTGCTCCAACTCCTGACACACCGTAGGCGGGCGCAACGGTGGCAATGTTGGAAATGCTGCCATTCCGCAACAGAACCTCGGCACTGCAAAGTGTTGCTCCTTGGCAGAAAGCGCTTAAACTTCCTTACTCGTCGAAGCAAGAGAAGGCGGCCTATGAACCTCGATTCTGCGCTCGAGCCTGACTCCGAGTCCGATGAGAGTCCCCCCACCCGGAAGACCGATACGCCCAGTGTGGCCACACACACTCAACGGGTCGCGGCGCTGTTCCGCGACGAGTATCCCAAGTTGGTTCACTACATGGTTTCCAAGACCGGCTCATGGCCGGAGGCGCGTGATGTTGCGGCGCAGGCATTCGCGCAAGTCCTGGAAATGCGCGCGCCCGAGACCATCAGCTTCCTGAAGGCCTATGTTTATCGGGCCGCGCGCAACCTCGCCACCGACCGCGCGCGCGCCGGAGCCATCCGCACCAGGCTGAACAAGATCGTGCGCCATGAGTTCGCCAGCACCACCCCTTCTCCGGAGCCGCAGCTCATGCAACAACAACGACTCAAAGTCCTCGGAACCGCCATCGAAGCGTTGCGACCCACGCGCAAGATGGTGTTGCGTTGGCGTATGTGGGACGAGCTTCCATACGCGGAGATCGAGACCCGCTTCGCGGCGGAGGGTGTCTGTGTGAACGAGCGCACCTTGCTACGCTGGTACGCCGAGGCGCTACGCGATCTGCGGCAGGCCATCCTCGCGGCGGAGGAGCTCAATCAAGAGAGGGCGTAATGAGGTGGGGACCGCAGGCCGCGCTATGCCTGGCTTTGGCGGGCGCCGGTACCGGGTTCCTGGCGCCGGGCGCGGCTTGCGGGGGCTCGTCACCGGTGCCCCTGATCTATCACGGACGGCCGCTCCCCAAAGTGATCGAGGACATCCAGCCGTACACGCGACGCCACATTCTCGTGGACGCGGCCGCGGCGGATTTTCAGTACAGTGGAATCGTGAAACAGGAGGATGTGGAGGCGTGGATCCGTGATCTGCCCGCCATCTATCCGGTGGCGGTGATCGATTGCCAGACCTCCAGGAGCCGCGGGGACCTGTACGCGTGTACCGATCCCATGCTGATCGTGATCCGTTCGAGACTCAACCTCTATCAGAACAGCCTGCGCTCCGCGCTGCGTTGATCCGCAGCGGGAGCGCCGCCGCGCTTACTCACCCGGACCCTGTTGCCCCTGCTGGCGTGCATTCGCTTCCGCCATGGCCTTGCGCAGGCTCAGGGGGCGCATATCGGTCCAGACTTCCTTGACGTATTCGAGACACGCCTTTTTGTTGTTGCGTGGAAAAACTTCCCGCCATCCTTTGGGGATCTCCAGGTCGGCGAGCCACAGTGAGTACTGCTCCTCGCAATTCACCAGGACGACGTATTCTCGAGTGTCCTCTTCTTCCATGAAGGCACCTCATGAGCCGCGGTGGGCGGCAGTGGGGATGTGAGCTTACGGCGGGAAAGATACTCCGGTGGGTACGCTCAATCGCGCGTTTTCCTCGCGTGAGCGTGTATTAGATCCAAAATCCAAACGTGTATGCACCGTGGTGGGCTAGCGTTAGAGACGACGTAGCTCGTCGTACGTCCTGGTGACGAGCGAGGACGGGTTGAGATCGAGCGCCTCGGAAAGACGGAAGACCATCGCGAGTGTTGGACTTCGTAAGCCACGCTCGAGAAGCGACGGGTAAGTGCGATCGAAATCGCACAGCGATGCGAGGACGTCCTGCGAGATGCCTTTTTGCCGGCGAGCTTCACGCAGCACGCGCCCAAAGGCGAGCGCAACTTTTCGGGTTCGCATGATCGTAAGCATGTGACACTGTGGACTAGGAACCAACAGACAGAAAGACAGCGGTTAAACTGTCGGACGGACTATTGCGCGAGGTCGCCGCTGGGGCCGTCGCCGAGTATGACAGGAGTGTGTGTCGAAGGTGTACAAACACCTCGCGACGAGTTTGAGAGGTCAGAAGGGGCGCGAAGTGGGATCGCCGCCTCGCGCACCCACTCGAGCTCAGCCCATGAAGAACGCGCAGAGCTTGTTGCCGTCCGCGTCGCGGAAGTACCCCGCGTAGAAACCGCCGCCCCTCGGGCCCGCAGGTCCCTCATCCTTGGCGCCGAGCGACATAGCCTTGTTGTAGACCTTGTCCACTTCCTCGGTGCTCCTGGCGGCGAGCGCCACCATGACACCGTTACCCACCGTCGCCTTGTTGCCGTCGGCGGGTTTGATGACGAACAGCTGTGGCGCCTTCGGGTTGTTACCCCAGGCGATGAACTTTTCAGTCTCCATGGTGCGCTTGGCGCCCATGACACTCAGCAGGTCGTCGTAGAAGCGGGCGGCACGGGCGATGTCATTGGTTCCCAGGGTCACATAGCCGATCATTGATGTTGCTCCTTGGTCGGTTGGCGGTGTCAAGGAGCCAAGCATACCGGCCTGGAGCCGCTGCGTCGCCTCAGTTGTCGCCGCGGCGGGCTAGTCTTTTATGAAGCGGCGCGCGAGACGCATCGCGGCGGGCACGAAGCGCGGGCGCTGCAGCCGCGGGTCGTAGGGCGCGAGGCGCCGATCGTTCTCCTGCAGGCAGATCGTGGCGAGCTGTTTGAAGTTGATATCCGCGCCGAGCTGCTTGGAGCCGCTCACCGTGAAGTTGGTGTCGGCGGCATTGCCGTGGGATTCCACGGCGCGGGCGGTGCCGATGCGCTCCCAGATGAGAAACAGCCAGACCGCGATGACCTTCAGCTCGAAGTAGGGGCGGCGCCACCAAGGCATATTGCGGCGCCACCAGGCCACCCAGTTGACGAAAAACAGGATATGACGGCCTTCCTCGCGCATCACCGGCTCGAAGGTGTCGATCAGCTCCGGGGGGAAGAAGCCGGAGGACTTGGCCAGCGCGAACAATCCGAACCCGAAGAAGCTGTCGATGCATTCCGAATACCCGGTCACCATGAAGGCCCACTCGGCATCGCGCGGCACCTTGTATTCGGGCTCCGGCTGCAGCTTTATGCCGTAGAAGCTCACCAGGTTGGCCAGCACCTGCTTGTGGCGGCTTTCCTCGAAGGCGTTCATTTCGACGGCCTCCTGGAGCAGTCCCGTGCAGTGACGCTCCGCGAAAGTCTTCACGTTCATGCCGGCTCGGCCCTCGGTTTGCACGGCAATGTCCCAGATCGGCAGCGAGGTCACGCGATGGCGAGTCTCCTCATCCAGGGTCGGCCACGCGATCACCGCGGGCTTGTAGGGATCGTGGGTCTCCAGGAGCTCCAGGCAAAAGAGCCGCAGGTGCGCCTCGGAGCCCAAGCGAATGGCGCCCGCCGGTCTTTCTCCCCGGCGGTTGCGCGATATGGCATCAGAAACCGGGATCGCTACTCCATTCATGCGACAAACTCCTTGTAAAAATGATGGACGAGGGCTGCGCCAGAAGAGGGCGCGCGCTCGCAGGCGTAAGAAATTCTAGCCAGACCTGGCGGCGACGTTAAGCCTTAATTCTGCAGTGTTTTTTAGCAACACACTTCGCTGTCCTCCCGCTGCCGAGCCGCAGGCTTGTCCGAGTGTGGGACAGGACTCGAATGGCGCGTTCAGCTTTCGTTCGCGGCACGGTAAGCTCCAACCGCGCACCGTGATGACCGTGCGAGCGCGCTGAGTACCAAAGAGGGGGGCTTCATGAGGCGGTTCGTGAAAAGTGGGCAGCCGATCCGATATGGTTGGTTTGCGATGTGCGTGATGATCGGGGCCAGGCTGGCCTGGGCCCATCATTCCTTCGCGATGTACGATCACGATCACCAGATCAAGCTGGCCGGTACCGTGAGCAGCTTTGAATGGAACAACCCACACGTCTACATCGAGCTCGCCTCGAGCGATGAGCCAAGCGGCACGCGCAGCTACACCATCGAGTGCGCGAGTCCCGGCATCCTCAACCGCGTCGGCTGGAAGTTCAACATGATCAAGCCCGGTGACAAGATCACGGTCATCATCGCACCCCTCAAGACCGGCGAGCCCGGCGGGCTGTTGAAACAGCTGACGTTGGCGGACGGGCGCGTCTTTTCCAACGGTGGGCCGGCCGGAAAGCCCAACATTCAGTAGGAGTGCGGGCATGCCTCGTGTGGCAAAAAAAGCCGCGGCCCTGGTGCTCTGGGCTGCAGCGATCGTTATGGGTTTGGGCCAGGCTGTGGCGGCGCCGGGGATCAAAGCGACCCAGCACGCCTTGACGGGCACCTGGAACCGCTATCCGCAGTTGGATGAGGAGCCCGATCCGAAGTTTCCGCCGCCGCCGCCGGTAGGGCCGCCGCCCTTGAAGCCGCCATACCTGGCGGACTGGGAAGCGCAGCAGAAGGCGGCCAAGGAAGCCGATGCTCGCGGCCAGCCGCTCTACACGGACTACGTGAAGTGTCTGCCCGACGGCATGCCCGCGATGATGTTGGCGATGTTTCCGATGGAGGTTCTACAGACTCCCGGACAGGTCACCATCGTGCAGGAGGCCTACAATCAGGTGCGACGCATCTACCTGAACGAGAAACAGGTGCCGATCGAGGATGCGGAGCCGGGTTACTGGGGACACTCAGTCGGGCATTGGGAGGGCGATACGCTGGTCGTGGATACGATCGGGATCAAGGAGAAGGTACGCTTCCGCGGCGTCCCCCATAGTGACCAGATGCGTATCCACGAGCGGATCCACCTGGTGACCCCCGATTTTCTCGAGGATCACCTCACGATCGAGGATCCCGTGTATCTCACGCGGCCCTGGAGCTTCTCGTGGGCCTACAAGCGACTGCCGCACTACAAAATGCTCGAATACGTGTGTGACTCGAACCGCGAATACAAGGACCCCGAGACCGGGGGCACGCGGCTGCGGTTGTTGAATGGCGGGCAATCCGGCGCGGCGCCGCCGCCAGCGCCGAAGTAGGCGATCGTCGGCGCGCAAGCGAGGGCGCGCCGGCGCTGCTCAACTCTGGGCCTCTTTCAGGGCCGAATCGGCGCCCCACAACTCCCGCAAATAGGGGAAATTCCAGTTCTCCGGTGCTTCGCGGCTTTCGATCTGGTCGATGACCTGCGGCGAGGAGAGATCGAGAAGCTGGGGCTCGAGCGGCAAGCCGGCCTTGGTGGAGAAGAATATTTTTACCCGCGGCTTGGTGAGCGCCGTGGAATTTTGCTCCATGACCACGGCGAGCCGGCCGGAGCGCATCCGCACCAGTGAGCCCGTGGGATAGATGCCGACACTCTTGACGAAGGACTGGAAGACCGTGTTATCGAAATGACCTTTCCAGGTCGCCATCTGGGAGAGGGCGTGCGCGGGATCCCAGCCCGCCTTGTAAGGGCGATCGGAGGTCACCGCGTCATAGACGTCACAAACAGCACCCATGCGCGCCAGCAGTGAAATCTTCTCACCTGGCAAGGCGTCCGGATAACCGGTGCCATCCATCCGCTCATGGTGATGACGGCAGACATCCTTGGCGCCCTCGCTGACATTCGCGCCCCCGAGCAGCATCTCGTAACCGCGCACGGGATGCGTTTTGATGATGTCGAACTCTTCGGGAGTCAACTTCCCCGGCTTGTTCAGAATCTCCTGCGGCATCGCCGCCTTGCCGAGGTCATGTAGCATGCCCGCCATGCCGGCATCCCGGCACTGATCATCGTCGAGCCCCAACTGGCGCCCCAGGGCTACCATCAGGGCGCAGACCGCTACCGAGTGCATGTACGTGTACTCGTCGGCATTCTTCAGGCGCGCCAGGCTCAACAAGGCGTCCGGGTGGCGATCGATGGATTCGACGACATCGTCGACCAGGGACACGCACGCGCCGGGCTCAATGGCATTGCCGAGGCGTACTTCCGTGAACAGGCGCCGCATGGCTTCGGCGGATCTGGCGCGCAGTCGGGCGGCTTCCTGTAACTCTTCGGCCAGGGGGCGGCGCTCGCGCTTGGGCGCGATGGCCTGTTTGGGCTGGCTGCTCGTCGTGGCCCGCTCCCGCGCGGGCTCCGCGGCTACATCCTGCCCCTTGCTGATATCGATCCAGCAGAACTGGGCGCCACTTTCCTGGATCTCACGCAGCCGGGCGGGGTCTTTGACCAGGAAGCGCGTGCGCCAGAGCGAGTGCTTGAGCCAACTCTCATCGAAGCGCTCGACGAACATTCCGACTGTGAGCTGATTCACAGCGACTTTCTTCAACACGGGCGACCACTCTGCACTGCGAAGTATGTTCCGACTTTAGCGCCGGGCTGTCGCTCGGGTGCGGGCGTGGGTCACACGGGCACGAAGAATCATAAGCGCGCGGGGGGCGGATCACAAATGTGCCATTCCGGCACTCCTGTGTGACTGCGCGCTCCGTAGGAGCGCTAGTGCTTGCTCCAATCGAAGCGGCGGCCCAGGATCGCCTTGAGAATGAGGTGGTCGGTCGAGCCGGTGGCGCCGATGCCGACGCCGAAGTTGATCTCCCACGCGGGTGAGACGTTGAGGTCCGCGACGATGAAGATCTGTTGCTGTTGGTCGTGGGTGGGCGCGAAATCCCCGAGGGTTCCATAGTCGGCGTAGTACTCGATGCCACCGCTCACCACGCGGGTAAAGTCATACCCGATTTTGGCGGCGGGCGCGAAGCCGTACCCGCCATGGACGTCCGGTCCGTGCAGGGTACGCTCGAGGGCGGGATTGATCGCGAGATACCAGCGGCCGATGGTTTTGTCGATGATGGGGCGGATTTCCCACGTCCAGGTGTCGGGTGAGTACACCGAGCGCTGATAGCCGAACTCCGTGGAGAGGCTGACGCCGACCGGCCACCCCCATGATTCCGGCACCCTGACGCGCGGTCGGATGTGATCCCCGACCCACTGGACGCCATGGCCGTTCTGCTCGCTCGTGAACACGTAGAAGCCGATTTCGGACCAGCTATTGATGCCCGCCGTGAGCTCCAGGGTCTCGTGCTCCTGGTGGTTGGTCGGGTATGCGCCATCGACGACCTGTTTCTGGCCATCGAGGGTGAAGTTGGAATGCAGCTCCACCATGAGGCTCTGTGCCGGCACGGTTTCGGAGGCGTAGACCTGGATCTCGTAGTTGGCTTGCGCGCGGCAGAGCGCCGGCACGCAAGCCAGGGCGCAGAGCACGAGCCACGCGTGCCACGGGGCGGAGCGTTCAAACATTATTGCAAGGAAAACGGGAGCCGGTCACTGGGTGCGCGATATTACGATTAAGTAGAAGCACTTAGAAAGCGTGCCAACCACGCGTGATCGATATCTCTGTATCTTGCCATGACGAGGCGGTGTCTCGTAGCTTGTGACTCATCACACAGCCGCCGCCGGACGGATTGGTAGCGTTACTGCCTTCCGATCTTGGGCAGGGACGCTCTTACAGGTCGCCCGAACCAGACAGAGCGTTGGCTCAGGACCCGCACGAATCGATCCGTTCAGACGGCCGGCAGGCGCTCGCGGTCGCGATTGCCTATTTCCTCGCGGATACGCTGCTGAACAAATTTGCGCTCGGCGACGGGTGGCAGATCTTCTGGCCGCTGAATGGAGTCACGATCGCGCTGCTCATCACCCGATCACGCAGCGCGTGGCCCCTGCCGCTTGCCGCGATTTCCCTCGGCACGGGGGTCGGGGAGTTCATGGACGACAATCCGCTTGGATCGACACTGGTGCAACGCGCCTTTTCGGTCCTGGAAGTCTGCGTGAGCGCCGCACTGCTACCCGCCTGCGTCGACCTGGAGGGCTGGCTCAGTAAGCCGGGGCTGTACACCCGTTTCGCCGCGGCCGTGGTGATCGGGCCGGCCGTGTCGGGCTTGTTGGCCGCGACCTGGTTCCACTCGGTGGAGGCGACGCCGTTCCTGACAGCCTTCAGCGGTTGGGCGCTAGCCGATGCAATGGGCATTGCCGCGGTGCTGCCACTGACGCTCGCATTGCGGTCCACCGATTTTCCCACTCTCCTCGAGAGGCGGCGGTGCCTGATCACTCTGGCGACGTTGGTTACGGCGACCGCGATCATGGCGGCGATTTTTTCCATCAGCCGCTACCCACTGATCTTCGTCCTGTATCCGCTGCTGATGCTGGTGGACTGGGTGCTCGGGCTGCTCGGTTCCTCCATCGCCCTGTTGTGTTCGTGTGTCATAGCGGTATTTCTGACCGAGCATGGCTACGGTCCGTTCGCGAGCCCGGGATCCCTGGGGATGTCGCGCGACACCGCCGTGCAGATCTATCTGGGGTTCCACCTCATCGGCTTTCTCCCCATCTCGATCTTGTTCCTGCAGCAACGCCGTATGCACAGGGAGTTGCGCCATTCGCTGGCGCTTGCCGACAGGCTGGCCTCATTGGATGCGCTCACCGGTGTTGCGAATCGGCGCACGCTCGATGCCTGCCTCGCGAAGCAATGGGTCATTGCGGCACGCCATCAGACCTCGCTGGCGTTGCTGATGGTCGACGCCGATCACTTCAAGGAATTCAACGACCGGATGGGTCACCAGGCCGGCGACGCTTGCCTGCGCTCATTGGCGGTGGCGCTGGGGCAGCGGGTCACGCGACCCGCCGACGTCGTCGCTCGCTTTGGCGGCGAGGAGTTCGCGGTGTTGCTGCCCGGCACATCTCTCGAGGGCGCGCGGCAAGTCGCGGAGAGAATACGCGGCGCAGTTCAAGATCTCGCCATTCCTCACCCGGGCGCTCCGCTCGTTTCCAACACAGCGGCCGCGATGCCACGGCACGTTACGGTGTCGATCGGTTGTGCGGCACTCGTTCCGGCGCCTGACATGACTTTTCAACTGCTGGTGGAGTTGGCGGACCAGGCGCTTTATGAAGCCAAGCGCAGCGGTCGCGATCGCGTTTGCGCTGCCGAGCTCTGGACGCCGGGAACGGCCGGGAGAAAACTGCGCGCGCGAATCGAGGCTTATCGTCGCGAGCGCAGCTAGATGCTTCAGTCCCGTTTGTTCCCCCAGCGCGATTGATCCTGCCAACGCGATTGACGCTCCGAATCGGACGCGAGTAGCATCGGGCCCGCTGCGAGTGCGCACGGGAAGGTGCGTGTCGCGAGCCTAACAACAAAGTCGCAGGGGCGCGGCGCGTGCGCCCAGGGAGAATCGACATGGCATCCCGTATGGCAGGACGGATTCTGGCGGTTGCACTGTTGTTATCGTTGGCGCCGCAGGCCCAGTCGGACGACAGCGATTCGCGCGATGAGAGGCGTTTTCGGTACGCCGAGGCGACTGTCGCCGAGCTTCAGGCCGCGATGCGCTCCGGCAGCCTGACCTCCGAGGAGCTCACTCGCGCTTATCTCGTGCGCATCTTCAAGCTCGACCAGGGCGGCCCGGGAGTCAACTCGATCATCGAGTTGAATCCAGATGCGCTCAATATGGCGCGCCAGGCTGACGAGCTGCGCAGGCACGGCCGCGTGCTCGGTCCCCTGCATGGCATTCCTGTGCTGTTGAAGGCCAACATCGATACCGGTGATCACGAGCAGACTACCGCCGGCTCGCTGGCGCTACAGGGAACGCCGGCGCTGCGCGATTCCACGGTAGCGGCGAACCTGCGCGCGGGCGGGGCTGTCATTTTGGGCAAGACAAATCTGTCGGAGTGGGCCAATTTCCGTTCCAACTCCTCCATCAGCGGCTGGTCGGCCGTGGGAGGGCAGACCCACAATCCGTACGGCATTGATCGCAATCCTTGCGGCTCGAGCTCGGGCTCCGGGGCGGCGACGTCGGCCAACTTCGCGGCGGTCTCATTTGGTACCGAAACGGATGGCAGTATCGTCTGTCCGGGCAACGCCAACGGCGTGGTGGGTATCAAACCGACCGTGGGTCTGACCAGTCGGGCGGGCGTCGTGCCGATTGCGCATACCCAGGATACGGTCGGTCCGCATGGCCGTACCGTCGCCGACGCGGCCGTCGCGCTCGGGGTCATTCAGAGCATTGCATTCGACGGGCGTGATCCGGCGACGGGCTCAGTTCCGCTCGGTTGGAAAGGACGCGCGCGTCCCACCAACATTCCAACTGACTACACGAAATTCCTCGATCCCGACGGCTTGCGCGGCGCGCGCATTGGTGTCACGCGCCAGGGTGTCGACACCGCTCCACCGCCAGTCGTGGCCGCTTTTGATGCCGCCGTCGCCGCCATCAAGGCTGCCGGAGCGACCGTGATCGATCTCGACGGTCCGAACGGTGTAGGTTTCACGTTCCCATCGCCCGATGGCGAGACACTGGTTCTGGAGTACGAATTCCGGGACGACGTGCGGAGTTATTTCGCCACGCGGGTCGGCGTGCCTATGGCCGGTAAGACATTGGCGGACGCCATCGCCTTCAACACGGCGAACGCGGACGCGGAAATGCCGTTCTTCGGACAGGATGTTTTCGAGCAGGCCAATTCACTGGCGGTGGGTGCCGATGCTCCGCAATCGGACTTCAATGGAATGACTTACAATCAGGCGCTCGAAATCGATCGCCTGTCCGGTGTCAACGGTGTCGACAAGGCGTTGCACGACTTCAATCTCGACGCCATCGTGGCGCCCACCGACAACCCGGCTTGGGCGACCGACCTCCTGTATGGCGATCACTTCCTGTTCGGCAGCTCCAGCTTGGCGGCGCCCGAGGGGTACCCGATCGTTCAGGTTCCCGCCGGCGTGGTGTTCGGGATTCCGTTGGGAATCAGCTTCTTTGGCACGGCTTTCAGCGAGCCGACACTGATCAGGCTGGCCTCGGGCTTCGAGGCTGCCACGCATGCCCGTGCCCATCATCTCCCAACATTCGCGCCGACGATTCCCGATGACCATATCGCCGGGACGACGCTGCACTGGCCGCATTCCAAGAAGGCCCCGGACGGCAGCAACGCTCGACTGCATCACCTCTAGTTGCGCTCGCGATTGAGAGGGGCTCGCCCGCTGCGCGAGCCTTCCCGCCGTGGGAGGGTTAAAATGGCTCTATGGAAGAAGAGCAAGCCTCGATCGAGCGCCAGATTGCGGCCGAGAAGGCGGCCGCCCTGGGTCGTAGCGGAAGGAAGCTACGGGCGGCCTTGGACAACTTGCGGCGCTTCGATGAAGTCGGGAGACGGGGTGGCCGCACAACCGATCCCGGCGCGCGCGCGAAGTTGGTTGAGATCGCAGGGGATGCCTTCTGGTCCTATGTCGTGCAACGCGAGGCGCTTGGCCTCATGGACAGCGAATACATCGGCCGGGAATACAGAGTGCCTCCGGAGGTCTGGCGTGTCATGCGGCCGAGCCTGCGGCGCTACCAGGGGTGATCCTTACCGTCGTTGTCCAGGAAGCGACCCGTATCCTTGGGGCTCAAGTTGTCGATGGTCTTGATCATCTTGCCGATGGCTTCTTCCGGCGGCACGAAGCCGGGCAGTTTTGTATTCCCGAAGCTTTCCACCTGCACTCCGCCAGGGTGAAACATCACCACCGTGATGCCCTCATCCTTGAATTGCGCGGCCAGGAGCCGCATCGCGCTGTTCAGGGCGGCCTTGCTGATGCGATACCAGTAATGATCCGGCACGCGCGACCCGTTGGGCATGAACGGCGGCACGGAAACCGAGCCGGCCGCCGAGCTGATGGCGACGATCTTTTTCTGGCGGCTCGCCCTGACGTTGTCGATGAAGGTCTCGCTGATCTTCAGAGGCCCGGCGACGTTGGTGTGAATGAAGTCATCCAACAGCTTGAAATCGAGCGTGCCGAACATCTGGTTGGTATTGCCGCCGGCTTTGTCCAACGGATCGGTTCTCACCAGGCCGGCGTTGTTGAGTAGCACGTCGATCGGTACGCCCTTGAGCTTCGCGCCCAGGGCTTCGATCTGCCCACTGTCGGTGACATCCATGCGCTCCACCCGGACCCGGGGATAGCGCGCGGCCAGTTTGGCCAGCTCTTCAGGAGTGCTCGGACGGCGATGGGTCGCGATCACGGTCCAACCTCGGGCGGCATACTGCTTGGCGAACTCCAGGCCGATGCCCTGATTGGCCCCGGTGATCAGCACGGTTTCGGCCGGCGCGAGGGCTGGAAGGGTCCCCAACACAATGGCCATTAGTGCGCTGGACAGCGTCTTGATTGCGAACTGCATGCTTGCGAGCCCC
This sequence comes from uncultured Steroidobacteraceae bacterium, assembly GCA_964400085.1. Lineage (GTDB taxonomy): Bacteria > Pseudomonadota > Gammaproteobacteria > Steroidobacterales > Steroidobacteraceae > 13-2-20CM-66-19. Next base: position 50,257 of record CAYNTW010000020.1, read on the forward strand.
CTTTTCCCGGTCAAACCTCTATTTCGCGCGCCCTCGAGCAAACGGTGTCGATGAACGCGCGCAGCGCTGGTGCCATCTGGCGTTGCGCCGGGTAGCACAGATAGTAGCCTGGAAAAGGAGCCGACCAGGCCTCTAGTAGGGGCACGAGCCGCCCTGTGGCGACATAGGGCCCGCATAGGTGTCGTGTGACGAAGGCAATACCGAGCCCGTCGATGGCGGCATGCATGCCGAATTCCTTCGCGTTCGTGATGAGCGGTCCTGCGACGTCGACTTCAAACCACTTGCCCCCTTCCCAGAACTCCCATTTGTAGGGCCGCTCGTGACCCGGCCAGCGCCAGCCGATGCAGCTATGGGAAATGAGATCACGTGGATGTTGGGGTGTGCCGCGGCGGGCGAGATATTCGGGTGAGCCGACTGCGATCTGCTGCAAGTCCGGACCGAGCTTGACGGCGATCATGTCGCGCTCGATGACTTCGCCGATGCGAATGGCGGCGTCATAAGCGCCGCCGATCACGTCGGCGACCTCATCGTCCAGCGTGAGATCGAGAACGATCTCGGGATACGCGTCGTGGAAGGAGCGCAGCAGAGGCTTGAGGAACAAGTCCGCCGCAATCTTGAAGCAGTGGATACGCACGACGCCTGCAGGACGCTCGCGCAAGTGACTCGTCTGTCCCAACGCGGCCGCGAGCTCGTGGACCGCGGGCCTGACGCGCTGAAATAACCGGTCGCCGGCTTCGGTGAGCGAAACGTTGCGGGTGTTGCGATGGAGCAGGCGAACCCCGACGCGTTCTTCCAAGCCACGCACCATCTGGCTCAAGGCGGAGGCTGACACGCCGAGTCTCTCGGCCGCGCGGCTGAAGTTGAGCACCTCGGCGACTGCAACGAAGGCGCGGAGCTGGCCGAAATCGCCGGCGGAGAGAAGGGGGTCTGTGGCGCTCATGGGGATTGCTTAGCCCGGCTTACAAGAACACTAAGCGCCAGCATATCAATCAATTCGCGCGCCGCGGCTAGAGTTGGCGCGGGTTCATGGCTGGAGAGCGATATGAAGAACTGGCTGATTACTGGCGTTTCGCGTGGTATTGGCAGGGCTTTGGCCGAGGCGGCCTTGGCACGCGGGGATACTGTCATCGGTACCGTGCGCGGCGAGGAGCCGCGGCTCGGGGTTGGCAAGGGTACATTCCACTGCCTGCGCCTCGAAATGGGGGATGCGGCGGCGATCGAGGCGACTGTCCGGCGGGGATTCGAGCTCGTCGACCGTCTCGATGTCCTCGTGAACAACGCGGGTTACGGGTTGTTGGGAGCCGTGGAAGCGGCGAGTGACGCCGACATGGCGCGACTGTTTGAAGTGAATGTGTTTGGACCGGTGCGGCTGATCCGCGCGGCGCTGCCGAGACTGCGCGCACAGCGCTCCGGGCACATCGTCAACATTACCTCGATTGCCGGCCGCGCGCCAATGCCGGGCTCTGGTCTGTATGCGGCCACCAAGTCGGCGTTGGAAGGGTTGTCGCAGTCGCTCTCCCTGGAGTTGAGCCCGCTTGGCATCAAGGTGACCGCGGTCGCTCCGGGCGCGTTTCGGACGGATTTTCTCTCGGCGCGCTCCATACGCAAGACGCCGCGCGGCTCGAGCGACTATGCCGCTACCGCGGACAAAATCGTCGATCATCTCGACACCATGGACGGCAGGCAGCTTGGCGACCCGGCGCGCGGCGCGCGAGCGATTCTCGCCGTGGTGGATTCAAACACACCCCCGGTGCATCTGCTGCTCGGCTCCGATGCATTGCGTCGCGCGCGCGAACGGCTCGATGCCCTGATCGAGGAGTTGGATTGCTGGGAGGCTGTCACACGCTCGACAGATTTCCCGGAAGCAACCTGATGTTATAATCGACGGCGTGAGCGTGTTCGCAGATCCAGCAAGCTCACAGTCAGTATAGTGGAGGAGGGGCGAGGTGTCGCCCCTGTTCCAAACTTGCGACAGTGGGGTCGTAGGTAGGTGTCTCAATACGGCGTCGTGCGTGTTTGTACAGTGCGCGCCGCTTGCCGCGCCAGGGGTGGGAGTATGAGCGTGCAACCGGGTGAATCGATGCGCGAATGGCAGGGACAGGTGCTGAACGGCATTTTTCCGCTGCACCGTTATCTGGGTGGCTCGGATCACAGTGGTGTGTTCCTCACCGAGCTTACGTTGCGCAGGTCCGCGCAAGTGGCGATCAAGATCATTCCCGCGATCGCGACTTTCGCGGAGGCGCAACTTGCGCGGTGGAACGCGGCCGCGCTTCTGGATCATCCTCACTTGATTCGCCTTTTGGAGACAGGGCAATGTCAGTACGAGGGCGCGCCTTACCTCTACGTCGTCATGGAGTACGCCGACCAGAACCTGGCGGAATTGTTACCCCGTCGTCCGCTGACGCAGACCGAGGCGCGCGAGATGTTGATACCGGCGCTTAACGCGCTGGCATTTCTACACAACAGGAACCTGGTGCAGGGGCAATTGAAGCCCGCGAACATCCTGGCGGTTGGGGACGACCTGAAGCTGGCGAGCGACACGATCTATGGTGTCATGGACGGCAGCGGTATCAACGTGGGGTCGGTGTATGACCCTCCGGAGGCACGGGCAGGAAGTTGTTCGACGGCGAGTGATATCTGGGCGCTCGGCGTCACCTTGTTCGAGGCCCTCAGCCAACGCTCGCCGGATCTGGATGAGCGCAAGGGAGGAATCGCCTTTCCGCCGGAGTTTCCGGCGGCATTTCGCGATGTCGTCACCGCGTGTTTGAGCCGCAGGCCGTATGACCGTCCCAAGGTGGCGGAGCTCGATGCCTGGGTTCGACGCGGAGGAGATGTTGGGTTTGCGGTCAGCGCAGTTGGCGCGGGCTCCTCGGGTGCGGTGTCCGAAAACTTGGCGGGGACTGAGGGCTTGCCGGTGGCGGAAGGGGCCGCGCCAAGGGAGCCGGTCGAGCCAACTGGGGCGACCGAGCCAACTGAGGCGACCGAGCCAACTGAGGCGACCGAGCCAACTGAG
>CAYNTW010000020.1:53369-57867 GCA_964400085.1 uncultured Steroidobacteraceae bacterium
GAGGCGACCGAGCCAACTGAGGCGACCGAGCCAACTGAGGCGACCGAGCCAACTGAGGCGACCGAGCCAACTGGGGCGACCGAGCGGGCTGGGGCGACCGAGCGGGCTGGGGCGACCGAGCGGGCTGGGGCGACCGAGCGAGCTGCGGCGACCGAGCGAGCTGCGGCGACCGAGCCGGATATGACTATCTTTGAGCTGGATGAGGCGGTGATACCTGACCCGGAGGCTTTCGAGCCCATTGAGGTCATGGCGCCTGAGCCTGTCGGGGAACAGGTGTCCGGGCCTCGTGGAAATCAGGCAGCTCCGGCGCCGGCGTTGGTAGCGCGTTCGGGGCATGCGCCCGAGCCGATTGCACCCCAGACGTTCGCGTCGCGTGGGACTCAAACGGCTTCCAGTGTTACGTCGCCGGCGCCTGCAGTGCGTTCGTCATATACAACTGGGGCAGTTGCGCCGCAGGCGACCACATCGCGCGGGTCTCAAATGGCGTCCTCGGTTGCGCCGCCTGCAGCCGCCGTGCGTGCGGCTCATGCGCCCGCACCGGTTGGATCACAGGCGCTCGCCTCGCGCGGCGGGCAAGCCGTAGCGGCGGTTATGTCACATTCGTCAATGGCCCGGGTATCCCAAGCGCCCTCGTCGGTGCCCGCGGAATCCGTAGCTCGCGGGCGCCAGACGTCCGCGCCGGCTGTTCCGCAAGGCGTTGCACAACGAGTCCTCCACACGCATCCGGCGCTACCGCCACAGGCCTCTGCGGCGCGCGCGTCGCACATGTCACCTGCGGTCGCGCCACAAACTTCGCTCCGGTCAGGGGACCCACGGCCGGGGCTGCAGCAAACCGCAGCTCGGCGAGCACTCCAACCAACCGACGCGGCCGCGCCGCGAGTGCCTGCTTCTGGGGTGTCGATGCCCTCTGCGGCGGCCGTTCGCGCGATGGCGCCCAAGCCCCACGCCGCGGCCCCTGCGGGCGAGCCCGCTCCGCGGCAGGTTCAGCCTGATCAGCCTGGTGTTGTTCACGGATCACCCGCAAAGCCGGTCATTCAAAAAGGCTCGTTGCTGCCGCTCGCTTTGGCCGCGGCGGTATTACTGGCGGTGAGTTGGGCGGGCGTGCGCCCCTTTTTCATTCATCCAGATGCGGCCCCGCCGGTTGCGCAAGGCTCGTCGGAGGCTGACCCAGCAGCGGTTGCTGAGGAGGAAGTGGCGGCGGGTGGCGGCTCAGCCGCGGCGGAGGCTGGAGCCGCAGGGAGCGCTGGTGGGGCGGCTCGAGCCGGGGACGCGGTTGATGCCCCTGGCGCAGCGGGAGAAGCTGGAACGCGTGGCGCGGCGAGAGAGATTGGCGCAGCTGGCGCGCGTGGCGCGTCGGGTGAGGTTAGCGCAGCTGGAGTGCGTGGCGCAGCGGGCGAGGTCGGAGTAACTGGGGCACGTGGCACAGCTGGCGTGGGTGGCGCAGCGAGAGTAGTCAGCCTAGGGGGAGGCGCTGCCAGAGTGGTCGGGGTGTCGGGAGTCACCGAAATCGCGGGGACGGCCGGCTCGCGGGCGGTTGGTGCAGCGGGGGGCGGTGTCGCGCCGGCGCTAGCCGGTAGCGGAATGGGAGGCGGTGGTATTGCGGGAGCCCGCGGCACAGTGGGAATTGGTGGCGAAGCGGGGCCTGGTCGCGCAGGGGGGCCTGGTGGCATAGCCGGATCGGGTGCACCGGCAGCGGGCGCGTTGGCGAAGGTGGCTTCCAGTGCGAAGGGTAAAACAACTGGCGCGGCTGAGCTGCCGCAGGCCGCCTCCCTGGCGGTTTCAAACACCCAACCTGCTCCAACTGATGCTGACGCTCAGCCATCCGCAACCCACGAGGAGATACCCGACGTGTCGCCGCGCGCCCGGAGAAGCATTCACGGGCACGTTAGAGTGTCAGTGCGGGTAATTGTGGACAAAGAGGGCGCGGTGTTCGCGGCCCTCGTCGATGATCCTGGTCCGAGCCGTTATTTTGAGCAGCTTGCTCTCGAAGCGGCCAAGAAATGGACGTTTCCGCCCGCCGACTCCCAAGGTCCTGTTACCCAGAATCGGCGTTTGGAGCTGTTACAGTTCGATTTCACCCGCGAGGGCGCGACCGGGCGCGCGGAGCCGATCAAATGAGCGGTAGCGCGCTGTGCTCGAACCTTCAAAAACTCACGAGCCGAGCAAGCTCATCGACCAATCGGGCATTGCCGAAAATCGTGTCAAACTTGTGAGGGACCGTCCGCGAGGTGCGCGTGATGCACCGGCCGCCGGCCTCCTCGACGATGACCTCGGTCGCGGCAATGTCCCAACGGTTGAGACTGAACTCGATGACGGCGTCAATCGCGCCGCGTGCTGTCATTGCATGGGTCCAACAATCTGAGTTGGATCGCAAGCGCCAGGCCGTGCGCAGCAGCCGCTCGTAACCCTCCGACAGGCCACCTTTCTCGAAGTCCTCGACCGAAGACACCGAGACCATGGCCGCGCGCAGGTCGTTTTGCGAGCTCACCTCGATGGGCTTGCCATCACAGCGCGCTCCGCCGCCGCGGAACGCCGCATAGGTTTCGCCGAACACCGGCAGATGAATCACTCCGAGGAGCCCGCGGTGATGGCGGGTGTCATCGAGCGCCACGAATGTCCCAAAAAGCGGGATGCCGCGCGTGTAACTCAAGGTCCCATCGATTGGATCGATCAACCATCGCAGCGGCGCGTCGCCGCTTTGATCTCCCAACTCCTCACCGGTGAACCCGACATCAGCTGCAGGTGCGAGCGCCAGGCTGGCGCGAATCTGGCGCTCGGCTTCGCGGTCGTGCGGTGTGACGACAGAGGTGTCCGCCTTTCGCTCGATGACCAGTCCTGGGTTACGAAAGCCTGACAGGATCTCCGCTGCGCTCGCCTTCGCGGCGCGCACAGCGTGATCGAGCAGGGTGGGGAGGCGTTCGCGCAGTTCGGCGGGTATGTCCATTGTTTGGCGTCGGGTGAGTTGGTGCGGGGTGCATTATGCGCAAAGCTCTGGGCGCGGGTCCATGCGCGAGGGAGCTCGTGGCTGGCGATACACGGCGAGCCGGGAACTGACGAGCTCGAACTCGCGCGCGGCGAAGGATTTGAATCAATAAGTATTGACTTATTGATAAGTGATGACTTATGATTTCGCCATGATCAGGAACCCCGTTGCGACCGTCATGCGCGCACTCGCCGACCCGACGCGGCGCGTCCTCTTCGAGAGGATCGTCAAGGCGCAGGAGATCACGGTCGTCGAGTTGACTCGCGGCAGCGGGGTCTCGCAGTCCGCGGTCTCCCAACACTTGCGCTCACTCAAGGAAGCTGGCCTGGTGCTGGAGCGCAAGGAAGGCCGTAACGCGCACTATCAGGCGCAGGCCGATGGGCTCGCGCCGCTGATCGATTGGCTTGGCATCTATGGTGTGTTCTGGCGCGACCGCTTTGTGCGGTTGAGAGAGTTGCTAGAGGAGATTCACAAGTGAATACGACATCTGTGGCACGCGACATCGTGGTGGAGGACACCTTGCCCCATGGGCGGGAAGTCATCTGGAGGACCTTGACCGATGGAGCGCTGCTGAGTCGCTGGCTCATGCCGAACGATTTCGAGCCCATAGTGGGCAAGCGATTCACGTTCAAAACCAAGCCGATGGGAACCTGGGACGGGGTGGTTCATTGCCAGGTTCTCGAGGTCAACCCTTACGACAGACTCGTCTATAGTTGGAAAGGAGGCGCCGATGACAACGAGCAGTACGGCTCTTTCCTGGACACCGTCGTGACTTGGACACTCACGGCGACGGAAGCCGGCACTCGGCTACGGATGGTGCATTCCGGATTCCGCTCGCCCGAAAACGACTTCGCCTTCGAGGCCATGAGCGGCGGTTGGGGACGCGTCCTGCAGCGCATTTCCAGCTTGGCGAGTGAGCTCGAGGCGCCTGGCGGCTCGGGCTCACCCGCAGCCCATAACAGCCCCCGTCAGTGCGGCTCGTCGACCGGTTGATGGGCTCACGGGAGCGGCTTGCCGGTGGAGACCGCGCGCCCGTAGGGCTGGAGGCCGCGCCAAAACGTGTACACCGCGGGAGCTCCCAGAAGCGCGCCTGTCGTTGCGAGCGACAGGCGGATCTGCGCCTCACCAAACACGTACTGGCTCAATGCGCCGACGAACATCGGTCCGATACCCATGCCGACGACGTTCATGATGAACAGGAAGAGGAAAGTCATCTGGCCACGCAGTCGATTGGGTGTGACGGTCTGCACGGCCGCGTTCTCCGGCGCGGCTGACATGATCGAGGTGAGCTGCGCGAGCAACATGCAGCCTACCGCGGCCCAAGGGCTCGGCATGAGAGGGCCTGCTATGCCGAACGGCACCGATACGAGTGTGCTGAGAACGACGACGCGGACATTGCCGTCGTGGACCCCCTTCTTCCAGTAGTGCTCGGCGAGCCACCCGCCGAGGGCAAGACCCGCGGGCATGGCGATGAACACACTCAGCCCCGACACATATCCGACCTGGGAAGGTGAC
>CAYNTW010000020.1:57967-62740 GCA_964400085.1 uncultured Steroidobacteraceae bacterium
CAACCACGAGTCCGGGCAGACCGACCAACATGAGAACCATCTGCCAGCCGTGCAGACGGCCGACCAGCGGCAGACTCAGGTTGGGATGCGCGGTGACGAAATCGATGATCCAGGCGCCCAGGATCAGGGCGAGTCCCGTCCCCAATACGAAACCAACCTGCATGAAAGAGATGGCGCGCGGCAGGCGCTGCGGTGGGAAATAGTCCGATAGCAAGGAGTACGCCGATGGGCCGCTGGTGGTCTCGCCAACTCCGAGGCCCATGCGCGCGATGAACAAATGCCAGAAGCTCTTCGCCAGCCCGCAGACCATGGTCATCAAGCTCCAGATCGCGATGCCGGCGGTCATGATGAGCTTGCGGTTCTTCCGGTCGACCAGACGTGCGACGGGCAATCCCAGGACCGCATAGAAGAACGTGAAGGCGAACCCCATGATCAGGCTCATCTGCACGTCCGAGAGCCGCAGGTCGCGCTTTATCGGCTCGACCAGGAGGGTCAGGATGCCGCGGTCCAGAAAATTGACCATGGTCGCGAGCGCGAGCGCGAACACGCAGTACCACGCTTGGCGCGCCGGGGGATATTCGGTAGCCGCGGGCACGGACTGTTCGGCGGGCGCCACGCGCGCGGCGATTTCCGCATTTATCGCCATATCGACCTGTCTGCAAAGCTAAACGAAGGGCACGCCGGCGACGCCGCAGGCGAGCGCAGGTCGGGTCTCAAAGGACATAGTCATCTGTCGACCTGTCTGCAAAGCTAAACGAAGGGCACGCCGGCGACGCCGCAGGCGAGCGCAGGTCGGGTCTCAAAGGACATAGTCATCTGTCGACCTGTCTGCAAAGCTAAACGAAGGGCACGCCGGCGACGCCGCATCATCTGTCGACCTGCCGTGTTGGTTACGCTCTAGCGTCGTCCTGTTGGCGGTCGAGAGCTTGCCCGAGGATGATATCAGTGCCAGCCAATCCGGTGCGGCGGAGCAGCGTGGGATGGCTTCATCTGACGCTTCCCGACCGTGCGCGTGCGCCAGGCGGACGTGCTCCAGCAGGCGTCGGCGGGTGATCTGGGCCGCAAAATGCATCAGCTCGAGCGTCGCCGACCACGGGAGCGCATGCGATACTTCTCCGCCATGAAGCCGCCCATCCTGAACGAGCCCACCGCCTCGACGACCGTGTTACGACCGACCCACCTGGAAGTCAACCTGGCGCGCTTGCGTCAGAATTATCGGGCAATCGCGCAGCACGTCACTCCCGCACGTGTGATGCCCGTGTTGAAGGCAAATGCATATGGCCATGGGCTCGTGGCGGTGGCCAAGATGCTCGAAGCTGAGCAACCGTTTGCTTTGGCCGTTGCCTACCTGGAGGAAGCTTTACGGCTCCGCGAGGCCGGGGTGCGCACTGCGGTGCTCGTGCTGGGCGGCCTCGTGGGTGCACAGATACCGCGTTTCCTCGAGCACGACCTGACTCTGACTGCTTCGTCGGTCGACAAGTTGCTGGCGATAGAGGAATGCGCCCGGGCTAAGGGAATAAGGGCGCGTGTCCATCTGAAGGTTGACACTGGGATGGAGCGTATTGGTACCCACTGGTACAGCGCCGAGCGACTGCTCGAGGCGTCCTTGAGTGTCCGGAATGTCGAGGTGGAAGGCATATTCACGCACTTCGCGAACGCGGACGCCGTGGACCTCACACATGCACGACTGCAGATGGAACGCTTCCAGGAAGTGCTACGCTTTTACGAGCAGCGCTCGTTGCCGACACCGTTACGTCATATGGCGAACTCGGGCGCTATTCTGCAGATACCCGAGAGTTACCTGGACGTGGTGCGGCCGGGGATTCTGTTGTTCGGCTCCAGCCCGACCACCGAGCTGGCGTTGACGTTGGACGTCAAGCAGGCCTTGCGCTGGCTGACCCAGGTCGTGTTTTTCAAAGTGGTGAAGGCGGGCAATCCGGTCAGCTACGGCTCGAGTTGGAGTCCTCGAACCGACACTCGGGTGATCACGCTTCCGGTTGGTTATGGGGATGGCTACATGCGCGCCATGAGCGGACAGGCCGAGGTGATCGTGCGCGGCAGGCGAGCTCCCGTGGTCGGCCGGATCTGTATGGACCAGATCATGGCGGACATCGGCACGGGAAGCGCGTACAACGGCGATGAAGTCGTGCTTCTGGGGGATAGCGCCGACGGCGCTGTCTCGATCCGTATCGAGGAGTTGGCTGTGTGGGCCAACACGATTCCGCACGAGATCCTCACGAATATCAATACGCGGGTCCCGCGTGTGTATGTTGATGGAGAGCGCGGTTCGGGTCAGGCGCTGTTTGCCTGAGCGGCCAACAAAATGGCCCCGCTGATCCCGGCCCGATCCCCCAGGCCGGGGGTGCAAACATAACGTTCGAGCGCGTCCGCTTCTCGCAACGGGCCGATGTAGCCGTTGAGGAGCGCGCGCGCGGTGTTGCGGATCTGCGGGAGTAGTTGCCCGCCACTCATGACGCCACCGCCTAGCACGATGCGCTCCGGTGAGACCATCAAAGCAATCGCCGCCGCAAGTTGGCCCAGGTAGTTGCCGATGATCGAGCGGGCGGGATGCGAAGCATCGAGTTGGCTCATCGGTGCTCCCCAGCGTGCAACGATCGCCGGTCCGCTGGCGAGCCCTTCCAGACAGTCACCGTGAAAGGGGCAGACCCCCTCGAAACCGGTGTCACGCGGATCACGCTGGACTCTGAGGTGTCCGACTTCGGGATGCAGGAGTTGAGCCCCGTGGCAGGCCGCTGGCGCATAGCCGCCGCCGATGCCGGTACCGACCGTCACATACGCAACCGACCCGACGTCACGGCCAGCTCCCAGTGTCAACTCGGCGAGCGCGGCGGCGCCGACATCGGTATCGATCACGACCGGCACACCGAACTGGGCACGCACCGTTCCCAACACATCCGTCCCACTCCAACCCGGCTTCGGAGTGGCCATGATCCGGCCGAACGTGGGCGAGCGTCGGCGCACGTCGACCGGGCCGAAGGAGGCGATTCCGAAAGCCTGGATGACCCCGTGCCGGCCTTGTGCGGCGCTGAAAAAATCCAGTGCGGCTTGCAAGGTCGAGTCGGGCTCCCCAGTGGGTATGACGGTGTGTTGGAGGATGCGCTCGGGGGAATAGCCCACCGCGCAGAGGAACTTCGTGCCGCCGCCCTCGATTGCGCCTAGGAGGGGCTCGCTCATGGGGTCCTATTCATGGGGTCCGCCTGTTTTGTCCCAGATTCGCGGTATGTCGCCATACGGGAAGTTTACTCGACCCGGGGAACTGCTACCCTGGGCTCCATGACCGAATCGTTCCCCCTGGTTCTCATTCCCGGTCTGCTGGGATCACCGCGTCTGTATGCTCACCAGATCCCGGAGCTGTGGCGCTTCGGGCCGGTGATGGTAGCGGACCACACCCGGGATGAGACTATGGCCGCCATCGCGCGGCGAATCCTGGCAGTGGCTCCGCCGAAGTTCGTGCTCGCGGGACTTTCCATGGGTGGCTACATCGCCTTTGAGATCCTGCGAGTCGCGCCCGAGCGGGTAGCGAAGCTTGCCCTGCTGGACACGAGTGCGCGGCCGGATCTTCCCGAGCAGAGTGACGCTCGGCGCGCGCAAATTGCAGAGGCGCGCAACGGTCGACTGCTCGACGTCGTGGAACGGGCTTTCCCGACCTGGGTTCATCCGCAGCATCGCTCAGATGAGGGTTTGCGGTCGCTGGTCCGGACCATGGCGGATGAGGTGGGGGTGGAGGGATTTGTGCGCCAGCAACTCGCCAACATCAGCCGTGTCGACTCGCGGCCCTCGCTTTCCGCGATCCGCTGTCCGACGCTCGTGCTCGTCGGCGAGCAGGATGGCCTTACCCCGCCGGAGCGTGCCGCCGAAATTGCCGACGCGATTCCGAACGCCAGACTCGTCACGATTCCCGATTGCGGTCACATGTCGGCGGCCGAGCAGCCGCAGAGAGTTACGCACGCGTTGAGCGAGTTGCTACGCGCGTAGAGCCTTCCAGTGGTCGCGGCTCTACCCGGGCTACGAGCGTGCTACCACGGCAGGGGAGCGTAGAGGTGGAAGTCGGTCGGCACGCCGAGCTCCTGGAGGCGCTTCTTCCAGGCTGCCTCATCGAGGTTGGTATCGAGCTTGCCTGTCCTGGTTTCGAGGACGAAGTAGCGTGTATCCGGGCCGCCGCTAAACGGCAGGTCATTGGTGTAGAGGCGAGCGGAGGGTGAAGGCTCGCCCAATGCGCCAGCCACCACGTCCCCTGACACCGCGTACGCTGCAATGGGCGCTGGCACGATGCGACGTCCGTCGCGCTTAACGAGTTCGGTTTGGGCGCTCTTGTCAGGTTGCAGGGAATAGCCGTTCGGTAGCGCCACCAGCGTTTGCGCCTTTGTCGAGGCGCACGCGCTCATGGTCATCGTCAATGCGGCTGTAAGGGCTAGCAGAATGTGCCGGACAATCCGTCGCTCACGCATGATCACCACCTGTTGTTGTTCGGCTCGCAAGCCTGGGAATCAGGCGGCGATTTTCAAGGGGTAGGCGAGTAAATGTCCACGCGCCGGACAGGGAGATCGCGGGCCATCGGCGCTCCTGGGGCTGTCGACTGGCTGGTGAGTCCGCGACCTACTGATCGGTGCTTCGCAGACGGTCGCCATGATCTCGTCGGGCTCTCGCGTTAACCTCCCCCGGCGTCATAAAGACCGACGGCAGGACGGAGCCGGGCGCGCATTTCGCAGTTTCGCCAAGGCGTTTGATCGTGCGCTGCCGCACCCACCGCGC
>CAYNTW010000021.1:0-9855 GCA_964400085.1 uncultured Steroidobacteraceae bacterium
CGCGCGGCATGGGTGAGCTCGGCATGACCTGGAGCTGCAACGCGAAGGCCAACGTTCCCTACAACACCCTGAAGGTGATGAAGGAGAACGGCCTGCGATTGCTGCTGGTGGGCTACGAATCCGGTGACGACGGCATCCTCCACAACATCAAGAAGGGACTGCGAACCGACATCGCGCGGCGCTTCACGGCCGACTGCCGCAAGCTGGGCATTGTGATCCATGGGACCTTCATCCTCGGGCTGCCCGGGGAGACGGCGGAAACCATCGAGAAGACCATCCAGTTCGCGAAGGAAATCAACCCGCACACCATCCAGGTTTCGCTCGCCGCTCCCTACCCCGGCACCACGCTCTACAAGCAAGCGGTCGCGGAAGGGTGGCTACAGGAAACGGATGCGCATCACCTGGTCAACGAGAAGGGCGTGCAGCTCGCGGCCATCAGCTATCCGCACCTGTCGAAGGAACAGATTTTCCACAGCATGGAAGTGTTTTATAAGCGCTTCTACTTCCGACCCTCGAAGATCTGGGAGATCGTCAGGGAGATGATGACGAGTTGGGAGATGACACGCCGGCGGCTGCGCGAGGGCGCCGAGTTCTTCCGTTTCCTGCGGGCCCACCAGGCCTGACGGCGTAGCGGGATCATCATGCCCTCGATTCATTCGCTCCTGAGTGCGCTCGGCCACATCAGCTTGCTGGTGGCGGCCGGGTACGCGGTGTTGGCCTTGCTGGCGGTGCTCATCTGGCAGTCCCGCGGCAGCGTCAAAACCACCCTGAAGCTTCCGCCCGTGACGGTGCTGAAGCCGTTGTGTGGCGCGGAGCCGGGGCTGTACGAGAACCTCCGCTCGTTTTGTCGCCAGGATTACCCGGAATTCCAGATCGTCTTCGGAGTTTGCGACCGCGATGACCCGGCGCTCGCGGTGGTGGCGCGCCTGGTCGCGGAATTCCCCCACTTGCCGATCGACGTGGTGGTCGATCCCCGCCAGCACGGTGGCAATCGGAAGGTGAGCAGCCTCATCAACATGTTGGGTCGCGCGCGTCACGATGTGTTGGTTATGGCGGATAGCGACGCCTATGTGGGACCCGATTACCTGACCACCGTCACCGCGCCCCTGTTGGACCGAAAGGTGGGCTTGGTCACCTGCATCTATCACGGTGAGCCGACGCAGCGGATCTGGTCGCGCCTGGGCGCGATGTACGTCAATGAGTGGTACATGCCCTCCGTCCTGCTGGCCCGCCTGTTCGGGCATGAGGGGTATGCGTCCGGCCAGACACTGTGCATGCGGCGTGAGACGCTACAGGGCATCGGCGGCCTACGAGCGATTGCGGATCACCTTGCGGACGACTATCGGCTGGGCGAGTTGATCCGCGGACTGGGACTGCGCATCGTCCTGTCGCCCTACGTGCTGCGAGCGGAGCATCACGAGCCCACCTTGGACTTGTTGGTCCGTCATGAAGTGCGTTGGATGCGCACCTTGCGCATCTTGAGACCCCGAAGCTTCAGCTTGATCTTTTTCGGCTTCAGCCTGCCGCTGGCGCTCGTGGGCCTGTTGCTGTGCTCGATCGAGACCTCGCCATCGATGCTCGCTCGCGGCTTGTTCGAGGTGACCTTGATCGCGCGCGTCGCGTTGCATCTGGCGCATCGGTTACGCGGTGAGCGGCCGCTGCTGGCGGACTTGTGGCTGCTTCCGGCGCGTGATTTGTTGCTCTGCTGGGTGTGGTGGCGTACGTTCTTCACTTCGCGCATCACGTGGCGGGGAAGCGAGTTCGATGTCGACGCACACGGGATCATGCGGAGCTCGTCCTGAGGCATCCGGGCGGTGGCGCCGGCCGCCGCCCAGGGTTGTCTGACACCCGCCCGCGCCAACCCTGACCCTGCCCTGTGCGGCACAAAATTCCCCTCATCAAGTTGACCGCCTATGTCGGCGGGTTCGTCGGCCTTTGCATCCTGATCGTGCTGATGGTGCGCTCGGATTTCGCCGCCATGTGGCACACGCTGCGCTCGGCGGGCTGGAGCCTGTTGTGGCTGCCGCCCTATCGCATGGTGTACTTCCTCCTGTATGCCCTTGGCTGGCGCGCGCTGCTGCGGCCCTACGACGCGCGGCGACGGGCCGGTCTTGGGTTTCTGCTGTGGGTGACAACCGTACGCGAGGGAATCGATCGGCTGCTTCCGGTGGCCAGCGTGGGAGGGGGCGTTGCCGGTGTGCGCCTCACGGGCTGGCGCGGGATCCCGACTGCGGCGGCAGCCGCCACGGTCGCGAGCGAGATTGTACTGACCATGGCGGGTCTCTATGTGTTCACAGCGGTCGGGCTCTTTCTGCTCAGTGAAGTCGGCGCTTCCCACGAGACCTATCAACACGTTCTGATCGCGTTACTGTTGAGCCTGCCCATGCCGGTCGTCACGGGATTGTTGCTGCGCTACGGCTCGGTGTTCGAGCGCATCGAGTCATTCCTGCGTCCGATGCTGGGCGAGAGCGTATTCGCCGACGGAGCCGCGGCGCTCGATCGGGAGCTGCGTGCCTGCTTGTCCCGCGGCAGGACGCTCCTGTTCGCTGGCTCGCTCCAGCTGCTGGCGTTCGTGTCGGCTTCGTTCGAAACCTGGTTCGTCATGAAGCTGTTCGGGCACCCACTCGATGTCCGCGGGGCCATCCTGCTCGAGAGCATGACGCAAGCGATGCGACACCTGGCCTTCTTCGTACCCGCCGGTCTCGGCGTACAGGAGGCGATGTTCGTCTTGTTCGGTCACGTGTTGGGAGTCAGCGGCGAGCTGGCGCTGGCGGTTTCCATGGCCAAGCGCTTACGAGAGGTTTTGTGTGGCGTGCCCGCGCTCATCTCCTGGCAATTGGCGGAAGCCTCGCGACTGCGAGCGCCGCTACGCAGCCCATGAGCCGATTCCTGATCATTACAGCCGACGATTTCGGTCTTCACGAGGCCGTCAACGAGGCGGTGGACGTTGCGGCGCGCGCCGGCATCCTGACCGCCGCCAGCTTGATGGTGGCCGCCCCGGCGGCGCAGGACGCCATCCGGCGAGCGCGCGAGCTGCCCCAGCTTCGAGTTGGATTGCACCTGGTTCTTGCGGATGGCGGCGCGGTGCTCTCGCGCCAGCAGATTCCCGACCTCCTCGACGAGCAGGGCCGCTTCGGGGAAGGGATGTGGCTGGACGGAGTAAGGTATTTCGCGCTGCCCCGGGTGCGCCGGCAGTTGGAAGCGGAAATCCGCGCGCAGTTCGCGGCATTCGCCCGCACTGGCCTGGTCCTGGATCATGTGAATGCGCACAAACACTTCCACCTGCACCCTACTCTGCTGGAAATGATCGTGCGGATCGGCCGCGACTTCGGCATGAGCGCGGTTCGCGTGCCGCGTGAGCCCATGTGGTATGCGACGCGCGACGGTAACGTGAGCGCCATGGTGGCTACCGCATTCCTCACGCCCTGGGTTGCGCTCATGAAGGCTCGGCTGCACGCGGCCGGCATCCTCCACAATGATCAGGTGTTTGGCATCGCCGGCACTGGGCAGTTGGATGAAGCCACCTTGCTGGACATTCTCGCGAAACTTCCATCGGGTATCACCGAGATCTACCTCCATCCCGCAACCGACACCCAGGGACCCATCACCGCCTCGATGGCGGATTATCGCCATAGCGCGGAGCTCGCGGCCTTGCTCAGCCACCGCGTGGCGGAGGCGGTCGCCGCGACTGGCGCGGCGCGAGGCGGCTATCGGGACCTGGTCGAGTACTCCCGCCGGGCTCGAGTCAGGTCAGCCTGAAACGCCCGGGACGCGTCCAGGTGTGCGACCACGGCGGTTGCAATGACATGTCCCGCTTCCACGTCCGTCGGGAAATGCATACCGCAGACGAGCCGACTCTCTTCGTACTCTTCCGCGCGCTTCATCAAGGCCTGCGCGTGGTCTGGGGCAACCCGGGCCAGGATCATCGCGACCGCCCAGCCATGTGTGCTGTGACCCGATGGATAAGAGGCTCCATGCATCGGGTGCTCCTCGGGCTCGGGCGCGTCGT
The DNA here is from genome assembly GCA_964400085.1 of uncultured Steroidobacteraceae bacterium. Classification (GTDB taxonomy): domain Bacteria; phylum Pseudomonadota; class Gammaproteobacteria; order Steroidobacterales; family Steroidobacteraceae; genus 13-2-20CM-66-19. Next base: position 4,010 of record CAYNTW010000021.1, read on the forward strand.
CCTTGTCACAAATACGCTGCAGGTGCATGCGCTGGAACGGGCGCGGCCGGCTGAAGTAGTCCTTCGCCCTCGACGCCGTTACATCCACATCCAGCAAAGCGCGATCCAGGATCGTCAGCACCGTGGGCGAGGACCTTTGATCGATGGGGCGACCGAAAGCTTCCGCGAAGCGGGCATAGAGTTGCTGCTCATCGAGCTTGGCCATCTGCCAGCGGGCCTCATCAACGTCCTGGTACGCCATGACGGTCGCCTGGTCCGCACGATCCCAACGTGAGTCCACTGCCGGCGGAGGACCCAGCACAGCGCGGAAATCAACTTCGTGTCCGCTGAGATAGCCAGTGTTCTGCGCGTACGCGTTGCTATACGCCCCAAGCCCCGCAAAACCCGCTAACGCGAGGAGAACGCCAAGGAAGATGCGCGGCCGAAGTGAGGATACACTGCGCTGCAGCTTTGAAGTCATGGAACTTACGCTCTCCGTGATGTGACTGCCTAAGGGTGGTATCGTCTTTCAGTGTGCGCTCTGATGTCCGCATCGTAGAAGTACACCGGGCGCAGATTGCCATCGGCGTAGCGCTGCGCTTGATCGAGGAAGTGTTTTGATTTCGGATCGCCACTCGCGCCACCCGTGCTGACCGCCAATGCGCGCACTTTACGACCGAACTCGACGACTGCCACGAAGCTATTACCCTTGGTTCCGTAGTAGCGTCGTGTTCCGGGAAAGCGCTGCGCCCCGAACGCCGCCAGCGAGCCCCACTGAGACGACGTAAAAGGCACCGGCATGCTGGGCTTGGAATCGTCGAACCGCTGTACGATTGCGCCGTCGTTGCGCTGAAAGCGATTGACCTCACCCCAGGGGACCGTGAGTGTCCCGAAGTCTTTCATCAGGTGCTGGGTGGCTTGCGCGAGGGCTGCGAGCTTCTCGGCAGCCGTCGTGCGCTCGGCCATGTAGTCCCACACCGTCATGCCAGCGTCCTTCGCGGGCTGCGCGGCCTTTTCCCAGAGCGCCTCGCCCCAGAATACCGCCAGCGTCGTCGGGCTCGAGTCGAGACTCCACCGATCGTTCCAACCGCGCAGCAGTTGAATGGGCGCAGCGAGAGTTGTTTTCAGCGGTTCGCTCGGTGGCAGGCGATCGTACGCATCGAAGAGGAGCGGCAGGTCGCGCGCGAAAGCGGTGAGGTAGGGGTCGAAGGCGGCGGCGATCAAGGTCCGCAGGGTGAAATCACGACGGGCATTGAGGACGAGCTGCGCATGCGCGCCGCGCGGATTCTCGCCCACCTCATCCATGTAGCGCGGAAAATCAGCCGCCCTGGGGCTATCGGCCCCCGCGGCGCCCCAGGGCCAGTCGTTGACATTCATGACCCAGCCGTTGGCGGGATTGAAGACGTGCGGCAGACTCTCCAGGCTGTGCAAACCCTTCCAGTCGGTAGCCGGGTCGCTGCCGTCCACCGGTTTACGATAATCGAAGCGGTCATCCCGCACGGGCACGAACTGTGGGTGCAGATAAGCGATCTCGCCGCGGGAATCGGCGAACAGGGTGTTGTTTGAGGAGTTGGCCTGGAGTTGCGCGACTCTCACAAAGCTCGCGTAGTCGGTCGTCTTGGTGCGCAGATAGGACTGCTCCAGCGCCGCCACGGGCCGGTTCATCAAGGCGACCGCGATCCACTTTCCGTGCGCGTCTTCGCGCACGATCGGGCCATGGTGTGTTGCATAGGTGATGAAGGTGCGCGTTCCGGTAGAGCCGTCCGCCTTGCGATAGAGCAGCGTTACGGGCTTGATCGTCACCGGCCGCGACTCAGAGCCGTACTGGTAGTGAGGCTTGCCGTCAGGTCCGGTCGCCACCACCTCCGCGAACTCGTCGACATTGTCGACACCGCTGGAGGTGTGCATCCAGCCGGCGTTGGCATTGAACCCCTGATAGATGAAGAACTGACCCCACGTGACCGCGCCGTAGGCATTCAGGCCGTCGGCGCTCGTCATCTGTAGCTCGGAGCGAAAGAAGAAGCTGGTATGCGGATTGATGAGCAATAGCGCGTGCCCGTCCTTGGTGTGACTCGGTGCGATCGCGAACCCATTCGATCCCTGCGGCTCCTGGAACTCGAGCCCTTGTTCGGCAGGGGTCATCGCCACATGACGCTGCGCGTAGAATGCCTGCAACTGTGTCAGTGGCACCCGCTCGATATCGCCGCCAATGCTTCCTTCGGAGAAGCTCAGGGCCATCCACGGCTCGAACCGGGTCAACACGCGCGGATGGACTTCCGGGTGAGTGGCTAGATAATAGTTCAGGCCGTCGGCCCAGCCGCGCATCAACTCCCGCAACCAACCCGGGCTCTCGGCGTAGGCGGCTTGCAGAGCTTGCGGCTCGATGAACAGGCGCTGACGCAAGTCCTGCCAGAGGGCCTGCTCCCCGTCGGCTTCGGCCAAGCGCCCCAGGCTCACCAGGTAGTTGGTCTCGATGCGGTTGAAATCGTCCTCGGCTTGCGCGTAGATCATGCCGAATACTGCGTCGGCATCGGTTCGACCCTTCACATGGGCGATGCCCCAGTCGTCGCGCGTGATCATCACCCGTCGCGACTGAGATGCCCACCTCGCCCGCTCGGATGCTGCTGTCGAGTCCCCATCAACCGCGTGCGCCAACAGGGGAAGGATGGCGCAGAAGAGAAACGGAATGAGAGCGCCGATGATCCCATTCGGTGCGACTGACATCAGTTCACTTCCCCGTCCTGAACCTGGTCCAAGCTCGCGTCTGCAGCCGGACGTACGCCTCGCTCTTGGCGCGCTCGGGGATGAGCCGCGACGCCAACTCGCCCTTTGGAAAGATGGCGGCGTTGGACAACTGCGGCGGCAACAGGGCCTGCGAGGCGGCATTGCCATTCGGAAAATGAATCGCGCTGCTGTTGCGCGCCGCCACCGTGGGATCCAGCAGAAAGTTGATAAACAGGTGCGCGTTGCGCGGATGCGGGGCGTCCGCTGGGATCGCGGCAACATCAAACCACATCACCGCCCCCTCGCGCGGAATCGAGTAGCGCACCTGGATACCGTTGGCCGCGATACGGGTGCGCTCCTGGGCTTGCATCGCATCGCCGTTGCTCGCGATGATGAGGCACAACTCGCCGGTCGAAAGGTCATCGACCAGGGAGCCGCTGCCGATCTTGCGGATGTAGGGCCGCACCGCCAGCAGCGCATTCTGCGCCCGTTCGAGCTTGCCCGGGTCCTCGCTGTTGGGGGGCTCGCCGAGCCAGGCCAGCACGCTCGGTACGATGACATTCGGCGATTCGTACAGGCCGATACCGCAGTCGGCGAGGCGCGCGGCGATGCGGGGATCGAACATCAAAGACCAACTGTCCACCGGCGGCTGTGGCAAGCGGGCGCGCACCTTCGCCTCATCGTAAGCCATCCCGGTGATGCCCCACGCATAGACCACCGCGTGCGCATTGCCCGGATCGTGCACCGCGAGACGTTGCATGATGTTGGGATCGAGGTTCTCGAGATCAGGCAATTGCGACTTGTCGAGCGGCCGAAACACTCCGGCCGCGATCAGGCTCTCCAGGTAGGCGCCGGACGGAAACACCACGTCATTGCCGGAGTGCCCGGCGAGCAGCTTCGCTTCCAGCGTATTGTTCGAGTCGAACACGTTGTAGTGCACCTGGATGCCATATCGGGCGGAGAACTGGCGCACGACTTCGGGACTGATGTAGTCGTACCAGTTATAGATGTTGAGGACTCGCTCCTCAGCCGTCGGGGGCGCCTCGGATGGCTGCGGTCCGCCGCAAGCGGCGAGCGCGGCGAGCAGAGCCCACAGGATGTGGCGTATGCCGTCCCGACAGCGCATCGCGTTACGCGAGAATACGTAGACGCCCCGGAACTGCGACCAAGGTCTCACTCGCCCCATTGAGGCTCACCCCCGCTCAGCCGCTATAAGGGGGACTGACGCGGTCATAAGTAAACCCGTGGGGAAAGCCATTTTGGAAAACAGGTCGACTACTGTGAAGTCCCGGCTCATGGTGCTCATCGGCATCGCGACGGGCGGACTCATCCTGCCACCGGCGCTGCTGCTGGGCGATGTGGGCGCCAGCGCTCGCGGGAATGCATTGATGGTGTGCGCTGGGGTCGGCTTGGTCGTTCTGGGCGCACTGATCTTCGTCGGACGGGACACCTTCAAATGGCTCGAGGAGACCCTCGGAGGCGAGCCAGCCGAAGTGGCCGAAATTGCACGCAAGGTCGTCGCGGGCACCTTTTCCGGAAATATAACACGGCGCGGCGGCGATACGAGCAGCCTGCTCGCCATGATCGCGCAAGTGCAGGGGAACCTGAAGAGCCGGGACGAGGGGGACGCGGACACCGGCGAAGGCCACCAGATGCTGGCCGCGATCGGCAAGTCCATGGCCATCATCGAATTCGCCCTGGACGGCACGATCCTCACGGCCAATACCAACTTCCTGGGCGCTGTCGGGTACTCGCTGGAGGAGATCCGCGGTCGCCACCACAGCCTGTTCGTGGCCCCTGGTGAGGCAAACGGCGCGGAGTACCGCGCATTCTGGGAGAAGCTGCGCTCGGGTCAGTACGATGCCGGCCAATATCGGCGCATCGCCAAAGGGGGTCGGGAGCTGTGGCTGCAGGCCAGCTATAACCCGGTCCTGGATGCCTCGGGCAAGGTTTGCAAAGTCGTCAAGTTCGCCACCGACGTGACCGAGCAGGTCCGTACGACCGAGGAGGTGCGCCAGCTTGCCCAGGCCGCCGCGAGCGGTGATCTGACCCGCCGCATTTCGACGCAGGGCAAGTCGGGCAACCTGCTGTCCCTGACGCAGGCCATCAACTCCATGGCTGAAGGCATGTCGAACATCGTCGCCCAGATCCGCACCGCCGTCGAGGCGGTGCGTTGCGGAACCGATGAGATTTCCAAAGGCAATACCGACCTGAGCCAGCGGACCGAGGAGCAGGCCTCGAGCCTGGAAGAAACGGCCTCCTCCATGGAGGAGATGACCTCCACGGTCAAACAGAACGCCGACAACGCCGCGCAGGCGAACCAGCTCGCCGCGGCCGCGCGCGCCCAGGCGGAAAAAGGCGGTACGGTGGTGTCCGAGGCCGTCGCGGCGATGGCCGCTATCAACGAGGCGAGCAACAAGATCGCGGACATCATCGGAGTGATCGATGAGATCGCGTTCCAGACCAACCTGCTGGCGCTGAATGCCGCGGTCGAGGCGGCGCGCGCGGGCGAACAGGGCCGAGGTTTTGCGGTGGTCGCCGCGGAAGTGCGCACCTTGGCCTCGCGCAGCGCCGCTGCCGCGAAGGAGATCAAGAGTCTCATCCAGGACAGTGTCGCCAGGGTGGAGCATGGCTCCAAGCTGGTCAGCCAGTCCGGACAATCACTGTCTGACATCGTGACGGCCGTGAAGAAGGCGACTGACATCGTGGCGGAGATCGCCGCGGCGTGTCAGGAGCAGGCCAGCGGCATCGACCAGGTGAACAAAGCGGTCACCTCCCTCGATCAAGTCACGCAGCAGAACGCCGCGTTGGTCGAGCAAGCGGCTTCCGCCGCGGAGGCGCTCAGCGAAGAGGCCCAACGTCTGGACAGCATCATGTCCAACTATCAGATTGCGGGTGGCTCCGGGGCAGGCGCCGCGGCGCACGCAGCCGTGTCCAATCGGCAGCCGGTGGCGCGGCCCGCGGCGGCCGGCAAAGTCGAGCGTCGCAAGGCGGGACGGCCCTGGGGTGATCGGCCCGGGAGCGCTGGGCGAGCTGCCGCTCCAGCCACGACCGCAGCGAGCCGACCGAGCGCGAAAGCGGTCGGGGCGGGAAGCTCTTCTGATAGCGAGTGGTCTGAGTTCTAGCCGACGGACCTATCGCGG
>CAYNTW010000021.1:9955-15801 GCA_964400085.1 uncultured Steroidobacteraceae bacterium
CGGACCTATCGCGGATAATAATACTATTATATTATCCGCGACTTTCTGCTGCCGGAAGCAGGAAGGTCTTTTATGGCTGACGCGGTCGAGCGCCTCTCCTCTCCCCCACAGCAGCGGGAGCCTATTGCTCGCCCGGTACCCCGGCTGAGCCGACTTGCCGTCGACCGGGCGCTCTCGAGCCACGATCAGATCGCCGCGATCCTCGGCACCGAGATTCTGCGCGGCATTCACCGTCCGGGCGACAACATGCCTTCCGAGCCCGACTTGATCGCGCGCTTCCAGGTGTCGCGCACGGTGATGCGCGAGGTGATGAAGACTCTCGCCGCGAAGGGGCTCGTGGTCTCGAAAACGCGTATCGGTACCCGGGTGCGCGATCCCCTTCATTGGAACTTCTTCGATGTCGATGTGCTCGTCTGGCGGGTACGAATCGGGTTGGACGATGACTTCATGCACGCCCTGGCGGAAGTGCGGCGGGCGTTGGAACCCGCGGCTGCCACGCTCGCTGCGCAGCGGCGTACCGCCACTGACATCGCGAACTTGCGCGAGATCGTTCGGGAGATGGGTCGTTCCGGCCACTCGCGTCAAAGTTTTGCGGAAGCCGACCTCGACTTCCACCTGGCCATCGCCATCGCCTCGGGCAATCCGCTGTTGCGCTCCATGGCGAGTGTCATCGAGGCGGCCCTGGCCGCGCCGTTCTCGCACAGCTCGCCCATCGATGACGCGCGGGATCACGAGATCACGGTCAACAGTCACGCCGCCATCGTGGATGCGATCGAGGCGCGCGACGGGAAGGCGGCGGCAGCGGCCATGCTGAAGACGATCGACATCGGCGTGCGGCGCATCGACTCCATGCGCAAGCAGCGCGCGGTCAAACGGCAGACCTAACTCGCATCGGCCGCTGTCAGCTCTTCTTTCGGCAGCTCTTCGCGCACCCGGCAGCCGCGCACCGCATAAAACAACACATAGACATAACACGCGGCGGGCAACAAGTAGGACAATTGCAGGCCGACCCGATCGGCGATCACGCCTTGCAACGCCGACAGGGCGCCGCCGGCGATGGCCATGATGAGCAGTCCCGAGCCCTCTTCCGTCAACGCGCCGAGCCCGCGGATTCCCAGCGTGAAGATCGTGGGAAACATGACCGAGTGGCACAAGCCGACGGCGATGAGACACCACATCGCCAGCGGGCCCTTGGTCGTCACGGCGGTCAAGGCCAACACGAGAGCCCCGAGGCTGACCGCCGCCAACACGCGCTCCGGGCTCACCTTGCGCATGATGAATGCGCCGGCAAAGCGGCCGGTCATGGCGCCACCCCAGAAAATCGCCAGATAACGCGCGGCCTCGGCGTGGCTCATGGCGCCGATCTGCGGCAGCGAGATGAAATTGACCAGGGTCGAGCCGATGCCGATTTCGGCAATGAGGTAGATGAAAATGGCCGGGACCCCGAACACCAGGTTGGGGTGGCGCCACAGGCTGTGGCGCTTGCGCTCCTCGCGCGCCGCGCGGCGATTCTCGGCGGCCAGGTCGGGCATGCGCACCCGCCGGACCAGCAGCGCCAGCGCAACCAGCACTATCGCGATCAACACATAGGGCAGCTCGACGGCTTGCGCATCCGCGGCGCGTTGAGCGTTGGTCAGGGTGACCTCGCCCGCGGCCGTGCCGCCGGTACTGCGAGCCAGAATGAGCACGCCGCCGAAGATCGGCGCCACCGTCGTACCGGCCGAGTTGAAGGCCTGCACCAGGTTCAAGCGGCTCGAGGCGGTGGCGGTCGGACCGATGACGGCCACATAGGGGTTGGCCGCAACCTGCAGCAGCGTTATGGCGCTGGCCAGGAGAAACAAAGCCAACAAAAAAACGCCGAACGAGGCGAGCGCGGCGGCGGGGACAAACAGCAGCGCGCTCGCCGCCATGCCGAGCAGGCCGGTGACGATCGAGGATTTGTAGCCCAGCCGCTCCAGTAGCTTGGCCGCCGGCACCGACATCAGCAGGTAGCCCAGATAGAATACGAACTGGATCAGCAGCGACTGACCATAGTTCAGTGAGAACACGGCTTTCAGGTGCGGGACCAGGATGTCATTGAGCACCGTGACGAAGCCCCACATGAAGAAAACGGTCGCCAGCACCGAAAGCGCCAGAACATAAGGCTCGCTTGCGCCCGGGCGCCCTTCGGCCCCTGGCGTGCTCGCGATCCGCGCCGGTGTGGCGCGCCCGCTTGCGACCGACTCTGTGGGTACTGGCATATGTGGCTCCGCCACCCTCGCTGGACTCGTTGCCCGACCCTAGCTCACCATGTATTGTCTGAGTAATCAAGAGTGAGGCGGAGACATGACGCCGATTCGAATGGGAATTGTGGGAATTGGGAAGATCGCGCGGGATCAGCACATTCCCTGCATTACGGCCAATCCGGCCTTCCGCCTCGTCGCCGCCGCGAGCCGCCACAACTCGGTGCCTGGTGTCGCGACGTACCCGACTTTGGAGGAGATGCTCGCTTGCACTCCAGAGTTGGACGCTGTCGCCATCTGCACACCGCCCCAGGTACATTACGAAGCGGCGCGACTGGCGCTTCACCGAGGCTGCCACGTGTTGATGGAAAAGCCGCCGTGCGCTTCTGTCATCCAGCTCGAGAGTCTCGTGCGAAGCGCCCGGATCGCCGGCCGCACTCTCTATCAAACCTGGCATTCGAAACACGCGCGCGCCGTCGAGCCCGCCGCACGCTTGCTGGAGCAGCGCAAAATACGTGGCGTACGCATCACATGGAAGGAAGATGTGCGTCGCTGGCATCCGGGCCAGACCTGGCTGTGGCAGCCGGGAGGCTTTGGCGTGTTCGATCCGGGCCTGAATGCTCTATCCATCCTGACAAGACTGATTCCCGAGCCGATCTTTCCCCAGGCCGCACGCCTGCTGGTGCCAGTCAATTGCGACGCGCCGATCGCCGCGGAGATAGACCTGACGACCGATACGGGTATCGCCATCCGCGCCGACTTCGATTTCCGCGAGACCGGTCCACAGAAATGGAACATCGATATCGATACCGATGCCGGGCCCATGAGGCTTTCCGCCGGTGGGGGCCTGCTGACCCTGGGCGAGGATCCCGTGCCGGCCGAGGCCGGATCGCTCGATGCCGAATATGTGGCGCTCTATGAGCGCTTTCACGAGCTGGTCCTACGCGCCGAGAGCGATGTTGATGCCCGGCCGCTACAGCTCGTGGCCGACATTTTTCTCATCGCGACGCGTATTCCGGTACAGTCCTTCGAGGAATCTTGAGCACTGAATGACGCGTCCAGCCAAATCGAACGCCCTCGTCCAAACACCCGCCGCGGACAAAAAGCGCCTGCGGCTGCATGGAACCATTGCGCAGCACCTGGGCGTGCGGATCGTGACGGGTCATTTCAAGCCGGGCGCGCTGCTCGACAACGAGATCGAGGCCAGCGACCAGTGGAAGGTCTCCCGGACCGCCTACCGCGAGGCGGTGCGGATCCTCGCCGCCAAGGGGCTGGTCGAGGCCCGCCCGAAAGTCGGAACCCGGGTCAATGCCCTGCAGCGCTGGCATCTGCTCGATCCGGACGTGCTCGGATGGATCTTCTCGGGTGAGCCGGATTCGCAGCTCATCACGGCACTGTTCGAGCTGCGTCGGATGGTCGAACCGGCCGCGGCCGCGCTTGCCGCCAGGCGACGTACCGCCGAGGATCTCAAGGTAATGGACCAGGCGCTCGAGGCCATGACCACCTACTCCCTGGCGAACGAGCTCGGGCGTGCCGGAGACCAGGAATTCCACGCGGCGCTGCTGCGTGCCAGCGGCAATCCGTTCCTGGAATCGCTCACCAGCGGCATCGTGGCCGCGGTCGCCCGCACGACCCTTTTCAAACAGCGGCGCAAGCCGCTCGCGCGTGATCCCGTCCCGGATCACCTGAACGTGTACGAGGCGATCAGGGATAGGAAGCCTAAACGCGCCCAGGAGGCGATGGCCCGACTCATCGACCTGGCGCTGCGTGACACGAGAGTCGCAAGCTAGAATGACAGCGCGGTACGCGCTGGAGAGAAGATGACAGCACCGAAAGCCAACCGCCCCACCCTGCGCTCGCGCGCCTGGTTCGATGATCCGGCCAACACCGACATGACCGCCCTGTACCTGGAGCGGTATATGAACTTCGGTCTCTCGCTGGAGGAGTTGCAATCAGGCAAGCCCATCATCGGCATCGCACAGACCGGCAGCGATCTGTCCCCGTGCAACCGCCATCACCTGGTGCTCGCGGAGCGCGTGCGCGAGGGCATCCGCGAGGCTGGCGGGCTCGCGCTGGAGTTCCCGGTCCACCCAATCCAGGAGACCGGCAAGCGACCCACAGCCGCGCTGGACCGCAATCTTTCCTACCTCGGGCTGGTCGAGTTGCTGTTCGGCTACCCGATCGACGGGGTCGTGCTCACGATCGGCTGCGACAAGACGACCCCCGCCTGCCTCATGGCGGCGGCTACCGTCAACATACCTGCCATCGCGCTCTCCGTCGGCCCGATGTTGAATGGTTGGTTCAAGGGTGAGCGCACCGGCTCGGGCACCATCGTCTGGCGCGCTCGCGAGATGCTCGCCAAGGGCGAGATCGACCGCCAGGGCTTCATCAAGCTGGTCGCCTCCTCCGCTCCCTCGACCGGGTATTGCAACACCATGGGCACGGCGACCACCATGAACAGCCTCACCGAGGCGCTCGGCATGTCGTTGCCCGGCTCGGCCGCCATTCCCGCCCCGTATCGCGATCGACAGGAGTGCGCGTATCGCACCGGCAAACAGATCGTGGCGATGGTGGCCGCCGATCGCAAGCCATCCGACATTCTCACCCGCGAGGCATTCATCAACGCCATTCGGGTCAACACCGCGATCGGCGGCTCGACCAACGCGCCCATCCACCTGAACGCGCTCGCCCGCCACGTCGGAGTGCGCTTGACCCTGGAGGACTGGCAGCAGTACGGGCGGGATCTGCCGCTGTTGGTCAATCTGCAGCCCGCGGGTGAATATCTTGGTGAGGACTACTACAGGGCCGGCGGTGTGCCCGCGATCGTTGCCGAGCTCATGCGCGCGGGACTCATCGAGGAGTCCGCGCTGACGGTGAACGGGAAGACCATCGGCGAGAACTGCCGCCACGCGCGGATCGAGGACGAGCGGGTCATCCGGCCTTTCAAACAGCCCCTGAAGGAAAAGGCGGGCTTTTCGGTTCTGCGCGGCAATCTCTTCGATGCCGCGATCATGAAGACGAGTGTCATCGGGGCCGAGTTCCGCGCGCGCTACTTGTCCAATCCGCAGGACCCGGACGCGTTCGAAGGCCGTGCCGTTGTATTCGATGGACCGGAGGATTATCACGCACGCATCGACGATCCCGCTTTGAAGATCGACGATCGCACCATTCTGTTCATGAGGGGTGTGGGGCCGATCGGCTATCCGGGCGGCGCGGAAGTGGTCAACATGAGGGCGCCGGCGTACCTGATCAAGGAAGGCATCCATGATTTGCCGTGTGTGGGTGACGGGAGGCAGTCGGGCACTTCCGCATCGCCGTCTATTCTGAACGCCTCTCCCGAAGCGGCGGTCGGTGGAGGACTGGCGCTGTTGCGTACCGGCGATCGGGTTCGGATCGATCTACGTCGGGGTGAGGCCAACATGCTGGTCAGCGAGGAGGAGTTGGAAGCGCGTCGGCGCGAGCTGCAGGCTCGCGGCGGCTATCCCATTCCGCCTAGTCAGACGCCCTGGCAGGAGATGCAACGCGCGGCTATCGGCCAACACGCGACCGGCGCTGTGTTGGAAGAAGCCGTGAAGTATCAACGGCTGGCGCAGACCGTTGGCGTACCGCGCCACAATCATTGAG
>CAYNTW010000021.1:15901-17448 GCA_964400085.1 uncultured Steroidobacteraceae bacterium
GTGGAGAGCTTCCGAGTCATACAACGACCGACGCGCGACGAGCTCGGCGAAGGGCTGCTGTGGTCCCCGCGGGAGAACGCGGTGTACTGGGTGGACATACTCGCGCCGGCGCTGCATCGCCTTGCGCTGGTCGATGAGACAGTCCGGTCGTGGGAGATGCCGGAGAAGATCGGCTGGGTGGTGGAGCGTCGCGACCGGGGCGGTTTTATCGCCGGCCTCCAGAGCGGGTTCCATGAGCTGACGCTCGATCCGTTCGTGTGTCGTCGGCTGGTGGGCCCGGAGCCCGACCGGCCCAACAATCGCATGAACGATGCGGTGGTGGACCATCTCGGGAGGATCTGGGCGGGTACCATGGACTGTGGGTGTGAGATCGAGGCCGGGTCTCTTTATTGCCTCTCGCCCGATCTGACGTTACGGCGACATGACAGCGGTTATATCGTGACGAACGGACCCGTGTTGAGTCCGGGGAATGAATTTCTCTATCACAACGATACCGGACGGGGTGTGGTGTATCGGTTTGCGCTCACTGCGGACGGGGAGCTGGGTGAGAAGACGGAGTTTCTGCGATTTCCCGCGGACTGGGGAGTTCCCGACGGGATGACGGTCGACACGGAAGGTGGATTGTGGATTGCCCACTGGGGAGGTGGGCGGGTGAGTCGTTTTACGCCCGAGGGTGCGTTGGATCGCAGCATTGCGTTGCCGGCGTCGCAGGTGACGAACTGCGTGTTTGCGGGGGACAGGCTGGATCGGATGTTTGTCACCTCCGCGGCCAAGGGTCAGCCGGGCGAGGCGCTTGCGGGGGCGTTGTTCGAGGTGGATCCGGGCGGAGCGCGGGGGCTGGCGCCGTATTATTTTGGCGGATGAACGTCTGGGGCTCTGGCTGGCGCGAGCACGCCAGCAGTGCATTATGAATTCGGACGATCTCGGCGGTCGCCAGCACGACGCCTACGCCGGTAGCCAAGTACCAGAACTTCAGGTTGTCGATCGACTTTCTGAGCGATTCAAAGTCGTCCTTCAGATCTCTGGCGTCGAGTCCCAAATTCCATTTCCATTTCGGGGCCTGAGCGTCTCGGGCAGCGCCCATATCAATGCCCCTTCAGCCCGACTACCGCAGCGATTGCCAGCACGCCGCCGATGCCGGAGGTCAACAACCACACCATGTTCCGTTCCATGGTCGTTCGGAGGGAGCCGAATTCTCGTTCCATGGTTGCTCTGACGGAGCCGAATTCCTTGGCCACCTCCGTGAATTCCTTTGCCACCTCCGTCTTGAAGTCACCGAATTGTTTCGCGACCTCCGTCCTGAATGCGCCTAATTGTTCCGCCGCTTCCGTCCTGAATGCGCCTAATTGTTTCGCCACCTCGGTCCTGAATTCATTGAGGCCGGTGTTCAGTGTGTCGACTTTGGCTTTGACCTCGACGACGTCCGATTCAACCCTGGCTAGTCGATCATCGACTTTGTCGAGTCGACCCTCGACCTTTACGAGGCGATCCTCGACCCTGTCGAGCCGACCTTCGACCCTCACCAGCCGGCCCTCGACGCCGTCGAG
>CAYNTW010000021.1:17548-60596 GCA_964400085.1 uncultured Steroidobacteraceae bacterium
GTCGAGTCGACCTTCCACCTTGACCAACTGACCCTGGACTTCACCCACTCGGTGGTCGAGTTTCTCGATTTGCTCTTCCACTGCCATCTCGCTGCCCTCGGCGATCACAGCGCCCCGATCTTCCCGCTCGACTGCGACCGATTGTTTGATCATTTGCGTTCGTCCGTGAAACCAACCTGGTGACATTGTATAGAAGGGTTTGCAAATGACCATACGGCATTTCGGGTGTGTTTGTGCAGATTTGGCGAGTTGTTGCGTTGGGATCATCGCGCCAAAGCGCGTGCGTTGATGACGTGTGAATCACACGCGTTTTGCGCGTGCGCGGCAGCGTGAGATATCGGGTGGCACAATTTGGCTTAGCACATGGTGCACTGCGGGCTTTAGGATAGAATCGCGACATGAGCACCAAGGCGGCTGAGACAGTAACCCTCTCCGTGGACGGGAAACTGTCCGTATCGGGTTTGTGGCAACCGGCGGCACGCGCGCGAGCGTGTTATGTGCTGGCTCACGGGGCTGGGGCGGGTATGCGGCATGCATTTCTAGAGACCCTGGCCACGCAATTGGCCGCGCAGGGAATCGAAACGCTGCGTTATCAGTTCCCTTATATGGAGCGCGGCTCGAGGCGTCCTGATCCGCCGAAACTGTGTCACGCCACGGTGCGCGCCGCCGTTGCGGAAGCCGCGCGACGCGCAAGCGCGCCGCTGATCGCCGGAGGTCGCTCGTTCGGCGGCCGCATGACCTCACAGGCGCAGGCGGAGAGCCCATTGGCCGATGTGATGAGCCTGGTCTTTCTGGGCTTTCCTTTGCATCCGGCCAAGAAGCCGTCGAACGAGCGCGCCGAGCACTTGCTGAATGTGCGCATCCCGATGCTGTTCCTCCAAGGCACCCGTGACGAGCTCGCTGACTTGAAACTACTCCAGGGCGTCGCACACCGGCTCGGGGAGCGCGCTACCTTGCAGCTCTTCGAGGGCGCGGATCACTCGTTTCATGTTGCCGCCCGTAGTGGGCGCACGGATGCGCAGATCCTGGCGGAAATCGCCGCGGCGATTGGCCAATGGGCGGATCAGCGCCAGTCGACCGCACCGAAGCGGGTATGACCCAGCAGGGTGTAGCCGATGTTGATCGTTCGCACGCTCTGGTGAGAGTCGGGCAAGTGAACGTAGCGACCGTCGCGCACTGACTCCGAATATCGGACCGTAAGACCGTTGAGTCCAAAAACACGGACGGTGAAGGCGACATCCAGTCTTTCAAGGGTCTCGCTCCCGGTGCTCTCCGAGGCGGCCAGGCGGCTGATGTAGTAGGCCCGCCCGGTCGCATCGAGCGCGGCGCGATCCCCAAAGATCAAACGCAAAGCGAGGACGGATTCGGGTGCGATGCCATAGTGATAATTGCGCTGCCCTTCGCCGAGAGGGCTTGGACGCGTGACGCCCGCCCCGTGAATGACTCCACCGCCCGCATACCCCACGCCCGCCAGCGCGGTCCCCTGGAGGGCGACCGACTGGGCCAACCACCATTGCGCGGTGGAGCCAAACGCACCGGCCGTGTTCGAGACGCGGAAGATGTTGGGGGCCGAGTAGTCATAGATACCGTACGCGCCCCATACACCCCGGAAATCGGATCCAGCCTCGTAATCCCTGCCATACAACAGGCCGCGGCTGAAGACGGCCTCGACCGTATTGGCCGTGTCGAACGTGAGCTCCAGGTTGAAGTAATCGAAAGGCCGATCATAGGTGTAGCCCGGTTTGCCAGGCAGTCCATAGCCGACCGCCACAGTGGCGATACCGGCGCCTCGCTTCAGTGTCTGTGTGGTCGGCGGCGCGCTGGGATCGGCGTTGACATTGACGTTCGACCTGTAGTGGGTGCTGATGTTGCCGCTGAGATCGATTCGGGTGAACACGGCCGGGTCGTAGCTGGGAAACACCGGCGCGAAGCGCTTGCCATAGACCAGCCGATTGAAAGCCGTGGGGGGCGACATGACGGCGGCGCCCAGTTCCCGCCACCAACTCGGGCTCCCCTCGCTATCGCCCTCCAGGAGGAGGCTTGCAAGACGGAACAGCGGCTCGCCGAAAAAGTTGCCGCCGATCCCGCTGGCGACCTGATCGTTGATGGAAGGCGCGGTGTTCTCGCCTGCCTCCTCCCACAACAAACTGCCCGCGAAGGTATACGCGGAGGCCTGCCAGAAATCCAAGCCTGCCGAGCGAGCGAAGCCCTGATAGATCGAGCCCTGGTAGGGATGCAGAAACTGGTTGGTGGCGAACTTGTCGTTGTCGATGACCCAGGAGCGATGCAGATTAGTCCTGAAGTTCGAGATCGGTGAAGGATAGGTCGGTGGGTCCACCGCGTAACGATCGAAGCGGTTCAGCAGCAGCTCGAAAGTGGGAATCTCGAGGGCGGGCACCCAGAAGCTGCGGGAGTTGCCCTGGCCCCATGCCGGGTTGGACACGGGGCTCGGGGCATTGAACGCCGTCGGGGCCGGCTTGGGTGGGGTGTCATCGGCGGCGCCAGGATCATCAGCACGGGCCCTGCCAGGGGGCAATACCGCCGACGAGACCGCCAAGATGAGCCACAGTGTGGAGATTCCGTTTTTCAGGGGCTGCCCGACACGAACCAACGGAAGCTGTTGCTTCGCATAATTCGTGCCGGGCCGCGGGGGGGCCTCCAGGCGCCTGGCTTACAAGCTGGCGAACATGGCTCCGGCGGTGACGCCCATGAGGGTCGTGGCGACCCAGCCGAGGTTGCGCAATCGGGAGCGGATCGCAAAGGAGCCCATGACGGACGGGTCGCTCCCCAAGCGCAGCATGACGGCCATGATCGGCACGGCAATCACGCAGTTGATGTCGGCGCTCCACAGCAGTGCCCGGATCGGATCCAGACCCGTGAAGTTGAGCAGCACGCCGCCGACCGTGGCGAAGGCGATGATGCCGTAGAACTCCTTCGCCTCATGGAGCTGCATGTCGAGACCGGTTTTCCAATCGAAGCTCTCGGTCACCGCATAAGCGGCGGAGCCGGCCAGAACCGGTACCGCCAGCATGCCCGTGCCAACAATCCCTAAGGTGAACAGCAGGAAGGTCAACGGCCCACCGAGCGGCCGCAGCGCCGCCGCGGCTTCCGCGGAAGTCTGGATGGTCGTAATCCCCGCAGCATGCAACGTGACCGCCGCGCTCAGAATGATGAAGAACGCGACGATATTCGAGAAGCCCATGCCCAGGAACGTGTCCCAGCGGATGCGCCGCAGGTGCTCACGCGCGACCTGGCGAGCGTGAGGTAACACGGGGCCGGCGGTGCGTCCGGCGAGTGACTTCAGGTCCTCCATTTCCTGCGCGGCCTGCCAGAAGAACAGGTACGGGCTGATGGTGGTGCCGAAAACCGCCGCCACCGTCAGGATGGTATCCCGATCGAATGTCAGCCTCGGGAAGGCCACGTGACGCAGCACTTCTCCCCAGGGCACGTGGGACATGAAAACCACAGCCACATAGGACAGCAGCGCCAACGTGAGCCACTTCAAATAGCCAACATACTTTTCGTAGCGCAGAAAGACCTGGAGCCCCAGGCACAGCAGGCCAAACAGCACCGAATAAAGATGCGCGGAACCGCCCACGAGCAAGCTCGTCGCTTCCCCCATCGCGGCGATGTCCGCGGCGATGTTGATGGTGTTCGCGACGAGCAGCAGGCCGACGATCCCGTAGAGAACCGGCCGGGGAAATACCGCCTTGATGTTCGCCGCGAGCCCGCGTCCGGTGATGCAGCCGATGCGTGCGCTGATCATCTGGATGCCCACCATGAGCGGATACGTGAAAACCACGGTCCAGAGCATGTTGAAGCCGAACTGGGCGCCGGCTTGCGAATAGGTCGCGATGCCGCTCGGATCGTCATCCGCGGCCCCGGTCACGAGTCCGGGACCCAATTGCTTCACTCCCGGGTGCGCCGCGAAGTCTTTGATGAGCTTGACCATGTCGTTCTCCCGCGCAACGCACGCGTTGCATCGCGCGCTCTGGCGCGCTCAACCACTTCGGCCACAGTTGGGTTTACCGCACCGGGCATTTGCGGCGCCTGCGCACGCTGAAAAGCGCTTGCAGTACCGCGGTGCCGCGACGCTGGAATCTCGAGAGTGGGAGTTTTGGAGAGAGCGCTGGCCGTGTGGACCGCCAGCTGCGCTAACCCGGCTCGAGCCTGTTAGCGCTTTCAGTGAAGGGCTATCGGGCTCGAGTCGACACTGCGCTCACGCAGTGCTCGCTTCCACTAGAGTGACTACTGCCCACTGATGCCGCCCTATGACCTGAAACGGGCGCAAAGGTAATCGCTCGCAACAATTCTGTAAAGCGGAAATTGTTGGATAGAGCGTGTCGGAGGATTCTGACTTCGCTCAACGGCGGCCGCCGACCTCATCGAGGTGCTCGAGCATGTCAGCCGGATCCTCATACACCCGGTAGGCCCCGGCGCGCTCGAGCTCATCCAGGCCATAACCCCCGGAGAGGAGACCGACTCCAAGCGCCTGGCAACGCCGCGCGGCCAGCATGTCCCAGATGCTGTCCCCGACGACGACGGCCGTCGTGATGGGCGCATTCAACTTGGCCGCCGCCGCGAGGAAAAGGTCGGGGTCCGGCTTCGCATACTTGACGTCATCGCGCGTGACCACCGCACTCTTGCTGACATCGACACCCAGAGCCGCCAGATTGTGGGCGGCAGTCTCCATGCGGCCGCTGGTCGCGATGGCCCAGGGAATGCTCGCGTTGGTCAGGCTCTGGAGCAGCTCGCGTGCGCCGGGCAGCGGGCGGATCTTCCCCGAGAGTCGCTGGTAAGCCTTGGCGTGGAGGTGGCGCAGACGCTCGACCCGGTCCTCCGTGATGTCGACCTTGGTTTCGCGCAGCAGCTGATTGGTGAACAGGCCGCCACTCATCCCGATCTTGCGGTGGATGCGCCATACTGATAGCTCGATACCCTCCGCATCGAGCGCCTCCTGCCACGCCAACACGTGCTCGTAGACGCTGTCCACGAGTGTGCCGTCCAGGTCGAAAATGAAGACGGGTCGAATAGTCATCGAGTGCTCCTGAAGTCGATTTCGGGGCTCGAGCCGACACGCGCGCTGCGCGGCAGCGTTCCCCTGCTCCAATTCTGAACCGCATTCATTGCAAGGACGAGCGATGGCACATGCGTCACTTGACTAATTCGTTCGAATGAACGAAACTGGCACCCTATGAGCAAAGACACGGACGCACGCCTGCTGGATGTCGCGATCGAACACTTCGGTCGCTTTGGCCTCGATGGGGCCAGCACCCGCGCGATCGCCAAAGACGCGGACACCCCGATGTCGTCCATCACCTATCACTTCGGTGGCAAGGAAGGGCTCTATCTCGCCACGGCCGAGCGGATCGCGGAGCGCATGGGCCAACTGCTGGCCCCTGCGATCATCGAAGCGGAGCGTGCCGCGCAACCGGACTGCACCCCGGCGCGTGCGCGACAGACGCTCCACACCATTCTCTTCCACGCCGCCGCGGCCTTGGTTGGCCCGGAGAGCGCGCCCCTGGCCCGATTCATCATGCGGGAGCAGGCTGAACCCACCGCCGCGTTTACCCGCATTTATGAGCGTTTGATGGCCCCGATGCTCGGACGCCTCGCCTTCCTCCTTGGAATCATCGCGGGCGGAAAGCTCGATGAGAGTGAAGCTCGCCTGCGCGCCGTTTCCTTGTTTGGCCAGGTTCTCGTCTTCCGTGTCGCTCGCGAAGCCGCTATACGCGGCGCCGGTTGGAAAAGCATCGGCGCCAGCGAGCTCGAGGCCATTCAGGAAGTCATCGGCGACCACCTGGACGCCATTCTGGATCGGCTTGCAAAAAGAACGCCCCGCCGCAGGAGCCCCCTGACATGAATCGTCGCAAGATCATCGCCATTGTCGTGCTCGTGTTGCTCGTCATCGCCGGCTCGCTGACTCGGGGCTTCGGGCTCCTGGGTCACCGCCATGACGAGCGGCTCGTCCTGAGCGGCAATGTCGACATTCGACAGGTCGACCTCGGCTTTCGGGTGATGGGGCGTATCGCGGCCATACCGTTCGAAGAAGGCGCGCACGTGCCCGCGGGGGCGATCCTGGCTCGTCTGGACGCCGCGCCCTATGAAGCCGCGGCGGCCACGACTCGCTCACAGGTTGGCGTCGCGGGCGCGCAGCTTTTGAAGGTGCGCAATGGCAACCGCAAGCAAGACATCGCTGAGGCTCGCGCACGCCTCACGGAAAGTCAGGCCCTGCTCGCGCGGGCCAAGGCAGATCTCGAGCGGCGCACCGGGCTCCTGAAAACCGGCGCGGTCAGCCAGGCGCTGTATGACGCCACCGTTGAGCAATACCACAGCGCGGAGGCCCAGGTTGCAATAGCGACCCAGGCGCTCTCGCTGCAGCGCGAGGGATCGCGGAGTGAGGATGTTCAAGTGGCCGTCGCCCAAGAGGGCGAGGCGCGCGCGCAAAACAACAAGGCCGATCTCGATCTGGCTGACACGGTCCTGCGAGCCCCAAACGCCGGCACGATCCTGACCCGCGTGCGCGAGCCCGGAGCGATCGTACAGCCGGGAGAGACCGTGATGACGCTTACTATCGATCGCCCGATGCGGATACGCGCGTATATCGATGAGCCGGACTTGCACCGCATCGCCCCGGGAATGCATGTGCTAGTCACCACGGACGGCAATCCCAAGACTTATCACGGGACGATCGGCTACATCTCTCCCACCGCGGAATTCACGCCCAAGACCGTCGAGACGGTAGCGTTGCGCACAGACCTCGTCTACCGACTGCGGGTCATCGTGGACGACCCTGACGACGGGCTGCGCCAAGGAGCACCGGTCAGTGTCACGGTAGAGAACCCTCGCCCCGCGACATCGGACCAGTAGAGGTCTTCGGAGCCGCACGTATGAGCGATCTCATCGCAAAGGCTGACGGTGTGGTGAAGCGCTTCCCGAAGGCCCCGAAGCCGGCCCTCGATGGGGTGCGCCTCTCGATCCTCGCCGGCAAGATGACGGGCCTCGTTGGACCGGATGGCGCTGGCAAGACGACCCTGATCCGGATTCTGGCGGGCCTGATCGATCCCGACGGCGGCACGGTCGAGGTGTTGGGTCGTCCGGCCACCGATACGGACCGCAGCCGGATCGGGTACATGCCACAGCGCTTCGGCCTCTACGAGGACCTCACGGTCATGGAGAACCTGCGGCTCTATGCCGACCTGCGCGGCCTGCCGGAGAACGAGCGCGCCGCGAGCTTCGATCGCCTGTTGTCATTTACCGATCTGAAACGCTTCACCACCCGGCTGGCCGGCAAGCTCTCCGGCGGTATGAAGCAGAAACTGGGATTGGCCTGTGCCCTGGTGCGCACGCCGGCCCTGTTGTTGCTCGATGAGCCCGGAGTGGGTGTCGACCCGGTCTCGCGCCGGGAGCTGTGGAGCATGGTCAAGGAGCTCGCGGGCGAGGGCATCGGGGTTCTGTGGTCCACGGCCTATCTCGATGAAGCCGAGAAGTGCGACACGGTCACTCTGCTCAACGAAGGTCGCAGTCTGCATTCCGGCCCTCCGGCGGAGCTGACCGAGGGGCTTCGGGAGCGTGTGTTTCGTATCTTCCCTCCACCGAGTGAGCGGCGGACGCTGTTGCGGCGAGCACTGGACACTGAGGCGATCGCGGACGGCACCATCCAAGGAGATTCGCTGCGGTTGATGTTGAAAGCCGGAACTGGCCGTCCATCCGCCACCGATCTGGGCGCCCCGGCAGACACGCCGATGCGGGACGCCCAACCCCGTTTCGAGGACGCGTTCGTCGATCTCCTGGGCGGCGGGCCTTCCGGGACATCCGCACTCGCACAGAGCTATCGCACTATCCCCGCCACGGATCGTCCTGTGATCGAGGCGAACGGTCTGACCAAACGTTTCGGGACCTTTACCGCGGCCGACAACATTCGCTTTTCGGTTCCCCGCGGGCAGATATTCGGGCTGCTGGGCCCGAACGGCGCGGGCAAGTCGACGACCTTCAAAATGCTCTGTGGGCTACTGACCCCGACTGAGGGGACCGGGACCGTGGCAGGGTTCGACCTGCGTAAAGCGAAGGATGACGCGCGTCAGGCGCTGGGCTACATGGCCCAGAAATTCTCACTGTACGGCGACCTGTCGGTGCGACAGAACCTGGATTTCTTCGCCGGCGCCTACGGGCTGACCGGTAGTACCGCCCGCGAGGCGATCGAGCGGGCGGTGGCGGTGTTTCACCTGGAGCGCTACCTCAAGGAAAACAGCGGCGCCATGCCCCTCGGGTTCAAACAGCGACTGGCCCTCGCCTGCGCCGTTTTGCACCAGCCGCCGGTGTTGTTTCTGGATGAGCCCACCTCAGGAGTCGACCCGATCGTGCGGCGCGAGTTCTGGGGCCATATCAACGGGCTCGTCGAGAAAGGCGTCACTGTGCTCGTCACCACGCATTTCATGGATGAGGCGGAGTACTGCGACCGGGCTACGTTGATCTATCGGGCGCGGCAGATCGCTACAGGCACACCTGATGAGCTGAAAGCGCGTGTGGGGCGCGAGGATGCGACCATGGAAGATGCCTTCATCGCACTCATCCAGGCCAGTGATGGCGCTCACGACCGGGAGGCCGCGTGAATCTCAATCTACCCGCAAACGCGCGCCGTTATATCGCGCTCTTCACGAAAGAGAGTCGGCAGATCGTGCGCGATCCCTCCACGGCGTTGATCGCCTTCGTTTTGCCACTGCTGCTGCTGTTCCTGTTTGGCTATGGAGTCAATCTCGATACCGCCCGCACCCGAATTGGGATCGCCCAGCGAGACAACAGCCAGCCTGCCGCGAGCCTCGCGCACGATTTCGCCTCGTCTCGTTGGTTCGACGTGGTCGAAGCACGGCCGGTTGCCGCCCTGGGACGAGACCTGGTCGCGGGGAAGATTCGCGGCATCGTGGTCATTCCTGACGGGTTTGGACGTGAAGTGTCTCGAGGCGGCTCCGGGACGATCCAGGTGATCACCGACGCCTCTTTACCCAACACCGCGGGTTTCGTAGCCGCCTACGCCCAAGGTGTGCACGCTAGCTGGGCTGCCACGCATGCCGTTGAGCAAGGACTTGCCTCGCCCGGAGCGCAACGCGTGGCGCCTATCGCTATCGATCACCGTTACTGGTTCAACCCAGAGTTGACCAGCCGCTTCTTCCTGGTGCCAGGATCGATTGCTGTCGTCATGACTATGATCGGCACGTTGCTGACGGCGCTGGTGGTCGCTCGTGAGTGGGAGCGCGGCACGCTCGAGGGACTCATGGCGACGCCGATCGGAATGGGCGAGTTCATCATCACCAAGGTCGTGCCGTACTTCGTCCTGGCTTTGTGCTCCATGGCGCTGTGTACGTTGCTGGCCATCGTGCTGTTTGGTGTCCCCTTTCGGGGCTCCGCGCTGGCGCTGTTGGCCATCTCGGCGGCCTTTCTGATGCCCGCTCTGGGTCAGGGCCTGTTGATCTCGGCCGCCACCAAGAACCAGTTCGTGGCCAGCCAGATCGCGCTGATCACCGCCTTTCTTCCGACCATGTTGCTGTCCGGCTTCCTGTTCGAGATCGCCTCCATGCCGGCGCCTATCCGGCTCATTACGTACCTGGTCCCCGCGCGCTACCTGATTCCGCAGCTCCAAACGGTGTTCCTCGCCGGGGACGACTGGGGACTCTACCTGCCGGATATGGGCGCCCTGCTGGCTTTCGGCGCCCTCTTCTTCGGCATTGCCGTGAAGGTCACGAGACGGAGAGTCGCATGACCCGCACACGCATCAAGGCGATACTGGTGAAGGAGTTGTGGGCCATCCTGCGCGACCCCCGTACGCGCATCATTCTCATCGTGCCGCCGATCCTCCAGCTCATGGTTTTCGGGCTCGCGACGACGTTGGAAGTGAAGAACATGACCCTCGGCGTCCTCGATCGCGATGGCGGCGCCTGGAGTCAGGAAGTCCTGCAACGGGTCGCCGGCAGCCCCAACGTGCGGCGGATCATTCCCCTGCGCTCCCCGAGCGAGGTGCGGCAGGCCATCGACCGACAGCGTGTGTTGGCCGTGCTGCGTTTTGAGCCCGATTTTTCCGAGGCGGTGGCGAGCGGCCGCGGTGGGGTCATTGGCATGATTGCGGACGGCCGCCGGTCGAATGCGGCCCAGATCGCCTCCGGCTATCTCGACCAGATCGCGGCGTCCGTTGGGGCCAGTGTCGCGCACGAGGTGCGAGCGCCCGCGGGCGCGGGCTCGCCCGCCGGCGCGGTCGTCGTGAACTGGTTCAACCGCAATCTCGACTACCTCTGGTTCACCATGCCGGCGCTCATTGCCGTGATGTCGGCACTCTCCGCTCTGTCCGTGACGGCGCAGTCGGTGGCGCGCGAGCGCGAGCTGGGGACCTTCGATCAGCTCATGGTGTCGCCGTTACGAGTTGGAGAGATCCTGGTGGGAAAGATGGTGCCACCGGTCCTGGTGGGAGCCTTCATTACAACGGTCTATGTCATTTTGATTCCGCTGGTGTTCCGGGTGCCGCTCACCGGCTCGGTGGGTACCTTGTACTTCGCCCTGCTCTTCTATCTGCTCGCCTTGACGGGAGTCGGGATGCTGGTGTCCGTGATTGCCGCAACCCAGCAGCAGGCCTTTCTCGGGATGTTCCTGGTGACCATTCCCATGATTCTGCTCTCAGGGTATGCCAGCCCGGTGGACAACATGCCGCCCTGGCTGCAAGTCGTGGCGCAACTGGACCCCGTGACCTACTTCCTCAAGGTCACCGAGGGGGTATTTCTCAAGGCCATGCCCGCTCGTGACGTGCTGGATAACTGCTGGCCGCTGGCGATCATTTGCACGGTGACCTTGTCCACATCCGCGCTTTTGTTCCGCTCGCGCATGGAGTGATGATGATGCGTTGTTATGTTGTTGCATCGAAATCGAGCCGACGACCTCCCCGGCGCCCGGCGGTCGGACCCGGTATGGCTGTAGCTACCACACTCGCGTTGGTGCTGCAGGGGTGCGCGGTCGGCCCGAACTATCATCGCCCGGCCGTTGCAGGCGCGGGGGCTCAATGGGTCACACCCACGGATACCGCTGCATTCGATACTGTGCCCTGGCGGTCACTTGGCGATCCGCAGCTCACCGATCTGATCGACGCGGCGGTCGCCCATAACCTTGATGTACGAGAGGCCGAGGCGCACCTGCGGGAGGCGCGCGCCGAGCGTGACGCGGCCGCCGGCCGCAGGCTGCCGGAGCTGAACGCCGCGGCCTCAGCTTCGCGGGAGGAGTTGTCCGCCAATGGCGAGCTGCCGATCAAACAGATCCCGCATTTCGAGCGTCGCTTTTCACTTTACGACGCTGGATTCGACGCGTCGTGGGAAATCGATCTCTGGGGCGGCACCCGCCGGGCTGTCGAGGGCGCCGGGCGCCGTGTGGAAGCCGCCACAGCGCGCGAGCAAGAAACACTTCTGCAAGTCGTCGCTGAAGTGGTGCGCACCTATGCGCAGTTGCGTGGAAATCAGGCCATGTTGACCGCGACACGCCAGGACGCGCAGGCGCAGAGTGACATCGCCCGCCTGGTCCACCAGCGGTTCGTTACCGGTGAAGCGTCCAATCTGGACGATGTGCGTGCCGAATCCCAAGCCCGCAACGCGGCGGCGACGGTGTCAGGTTTGGACGCGTCCGTGCATGCGGCCGCGAATGCTTTGGCCTTGCTCACGGGTCGTCCTCCTGAATCGGTCGCCGAGTTGGCAACCCACATCGCGCCCTTACCGCTTCCCCCCTCATCGGTGGCGGCGGGACTGCGCTCGGACGTTCTACGCCGCCGTCCGGATATCCAGGCCGCTGAGGCCGACCTCGCGGCGGCCACGAGTGATGTGGGTGTCGAAACGGCCGACCTCTTCCCTAGCCTATCGTTGGTGGGGTCGCTCGGAAAGCAGGCGCGCCATGGTGGGGACCTTGGTCAAGGCGCCAGTTCCTACTATAGCCTCGGGCCTTCCCTGCGATGGCCGATTTTCGCCGGCGGCAGCATTCGTGCGCAGATCCGCGCCGCCAACTCACGCGCCGATGCCGCCGCCGCGCGTTACGAAAAGGCGGTGCTCGGTGCACTAGCTGACAGCGAGACCGCGATCAACCGTTACGCGGCGGCACGCGCGGCCCTGGAGGAGCGGACCGCTGCGCGCATGCAAAGCGCGACTGCCCTGGACTTGGCCAGGCAGCGCTACCAAGCGGGAGATGACGACCAGGTCGCTGTACTACAAGCCGAGTCGCTGTATGCAGCGGCTGATGAGGCTTGGGTCAGCGCAGCCGAGGAATCCCTCGAGGACTTTGCGGCGTTGGTCAAAGCGTTGGGTGGTGGCTGGGCGACGACGACGCCCGCTGCGGTAGCAGGCCACTAAGCGCGATCTAACAGTCGAGTCACCGCCAGAGCGAGGGCGGCGTGCCGCCGGTAAGGGCACGGGTCGCGACAGGCTGGCGTGCGTCAGCAAAGCTCGGAGCCGGGCAGGCATGGCTCGAGCCTCGCCTGCCCGGGTGAGCGACTGAAGGGTCGCGCGTTCACGAGTGCGCGTGCTCAGTGTTCATCGCCATCGTGGTCGGACGCCGGGACCGCTTGCAGAGAGCCAAACAGCCCGTCAGCCTCCTCATTCACCCCGGCGGTGAAGTACAGGAAGTTGGGTGTGGCGGCCGTCTCGGTACCAAAGGCGATGGACCACAATCCAGGGATTTGAATCGCGTGACCGCTGGGATCACGGAGTTGTCCGCGGAACTCGCCGCCCGTGGTGAAGATGCTGATGCGGCCGTCGCCGAAATTACCGATCAGAATCTGTCCGCTCGCGGGACCGAAGTTCAACGGCGCCCGCGCGATGCCCCAGGGGGAATTGAGCGCGCCGCGCGTGGCGAGCCGGGTGATCCAATGGCCGTCCGTATCGAATACATTGACGAAGCCGTGACCCAAGCCTTTCTGGTCGTCATGTTTGGCGGCATTCTGCAGCGCGTAGGTGACAAACAAGTTGCCATCGATCGAGGCGATGCCAAACGGCGCATAACCCTGGGGAATCGTGGGATCCTTGAACGAGCCGGACAGCTTGGTCGCTTGGAACTTCGAATCAAACACGTCGACGGTGCCGGCTCTGAAGTTCGTGGCGTACAGAAACAGTCCCGTGGAGTTCGTCGCGATGGCGAGACCCTTATAGACCGCCCCGTTCCCTCCTTCCGAGTTGTCGACCTCGAGGATGGCGTTGGGGTTGGCATTGGGATTCCAGGCCGATATGGTTCCGTCCTCAGTCGCGAAGATGAACAAGGCCGCCAGTTTCGGCGCGACCAGGAACTGCTGCCCGTTCGGATTCCAGACGATGCCCGTTGGAGCTGCCATCGTCCCGGCCGGTGAGCCTTTCGGTGGCGGAATCGTGACCGTCAGCGGCACGATGTGTCCGGCGCCGTCGTAAAGCGTCGCTACGCCGGTCGCATTGTCAGCTATCCAGAACGGTGCCCCCGGGATCGCTGCAATGCCCCACGGATTTTTCAAATGCATGTCGGGCGTCGGAGCGGGTACGAAGCCATCGGATACCAGGTTCTTCTGTTTGTAGGCGAAGTCGTCATTGTCGGCATACGCGGCCCCACAGGCCGCGGCGGCAATCGTGGCAACCATGAGCAGGCGGTTGAGCTTCTTCATTGCGGCGTTCCCCTGAAGTTGATTGACCTACTCGAAAGGAGGGTTGGAATCGGCTGACGTAAGTCGCCTAACAGCGACGGGGGGTTCAATCCTGTAACAAACAAAGGGCGCGGGAACGCCGGCCGGGGCACCGCACAATCTGAATCGGGAGGCCGGCGTGGTCACGCCAATGCACCCCAGGACAGCCGCCAGTCCACCACGCGGTTTAGCTGTGCTGTCGAGCGTGGCAGTCCGGCTGGCTTGGGCCCAAAATGGAATGCCCATTCCGTTTCGTGAGGCTTCGATCCGGTGCGCGAGGGGCATACGATGGGATAGCATGACCGAGGCATATACATCGGACTTCACAATGATGAGCGATGACAACAATATCCGAGGGAAAGGCGGGAGAGTGGCCAGACTGTTACCTGGCTTGGCGCTGGCGCTCCTCGCGGGCGCCGCGGCCGCGCACCACTCGTTTGCCGTGTTCTTCGACACCGACAATCAGTTGCGCAAGATAACCGGCGTCGTGAAAGAGTTCCGCTTCACCAATCCGCACGGTGTCGTGACGCTGGCGGTGCTCGAAGGCAATCACGAGGTGATGTGGCGAGCGGAAACCAACTCCCCTTCCATCCTGAGGCGCCGAGGCTGGACGGCGGATAGCCTGCACGTCGGGGAAAAGATCACGGTCGAAGGCTGGCCGGCGCGCGACGGATCGAAATATCTCAGGCTGCGCTCAGCCACCAGGGAAAACGGCCAGCCGATCGGCACGGCGCCGACACCACGCGGGGAGAAATGAGTGCCTAGCTCCATCACGCTCCGATTGACGAGAATCGGCTCGCTGGCCACCTTGGCGGTGTTGTTGATGGCCTGCGACGGCCCACACGCGCAACCGGCGGCAGCGGCGCCTCCCGCGACCGCGGCTCACCCTGACTTCTCCGGATTCTGGAACCTGGACGTGAGCATCCCCCGCGATGAAGCGCTCATGCGCGAGGTCGCCCCCAATACAGCGCTGCTCGACGACACCGGCCCGAAGGAATTTCCCGCGGGCGAGTTCGGCGGCTTGAAGTTGAAACCGGCCGCGCTGGAAGCGACCCACAAGTGGAATCCCTACACGCAGTTGACACCGGAAAATGCGTGCAAGCCGCCCTCCATCGTCTATGCCATGCAAGGCCCGTTTCCGATCGAGGTGTTCCAGAGCGACAAGTTCATAGTCATGAAGCTCGAATACTATGACATGGTACGGCTGATCTTCCTGGACGGGCGGCAGCCGGAAAGCGACTATCCCAGCTCACCGGAAGGCTTCTCCAGTGGACACTGGGAGGGCTCTACGTTGGTGGTGGAGACGACGCACCTGGAGCCGGCCACGATCACCAACAATGGGCTGGACCACACCGCCAATGTTCGCGTACTGGAGCGTTTCAAGCTGGGGACGGATGGCAAAACACTGCTCGCGACGCAGGAGTTCGAGGACCCGGCGGTGCTCGAGAACCGAGGGGTGCGCTTCATCTCCTGGCGCAAGCAGCCCGGCCAACACGTGTTTCCCTACGAGTGCGATCCGGGCTTTGCCGGAAACTACACGCCCCCGGCGGGTAAGACTAGCCCACCGGCCGGTCACCGAGCGACAAAATAGCCTCGCGCGGGTGTGACGGCTGGGTGCTGACCAGCTCCGTGAGGGTTGCGCGGAGCTCGTGCAATTTAGGAGGCTTGCTGAGAACCCGGTCGACGTGCTGCGGGACTTCGCCTTCGGCTCGCAGACGATAGCCCCAACCTGTCAGGAGAATGACCGGAGTGTCCGGAGCCATCGACTTGATGGCGGCCGCCACGGTACGACCATCCACCTCAGGCATGCCGAGATCCGTGACCACCACGTCAAAGGGCCTGCCCGCTCTTTGCGCGGAGCTGAACTCATCGATTCCCGCCTGACCGCCATCGGCGCTGGCCACGCGATGACCGTCTCGCTCCAGGGCATCCCGTAGCGACTTCAGCAACAGCGGATCGTCATCCACCAAGAGCAATTCGAGCTGTCCGAGTGATTCCCTGATGGCATCCGCGGTAGACGTCATGGCTTGGGTCGCGACCGGGAAAATCAGCCGCATCGTCGTGCCGGCCCCGGGCTCTGAATCGATTTCGAGCTCGGCGCCGTGTCGCTGAGTCATCCCATACACCATCGCCAGCCCGAGGCCCGTGCCGCGCTCGCCCTTCGTCGTAAAGAACGGCTCGAGACATCGACTCCGCACGGCTTCGGTCATGCCGGTGCCGGAATCGGACACCTCGACCGTGACCACCTGATTCGCTGTTGGGCTCGCGCGCGTACGCAGCGTCAGCGTGCCACCCTCCGGCATCGCATCGATGGCGTTCAGCACCAAGTTGGTCAGGGCATCGCGAATCTCACTCTCCGTGCCGAGCACCTCGGGCAAACCCTTCTGGAGGTCGCGCTGCACACGGATGAGGATGCCCCGCTCCTGCGCCATGTCGATCCACCTGACCCGAGTGAGCTCGATGACCTGCTCCAACACCAGGTTGAGATCGACCCGCGCAAACGCCGGTTGTGGCTCCTGTGGCCGTGAGAACTCCCGCATTCTCGCAACCGTACTCGCGACATCGTCGATGGCTCGTTGAACGATGAGCAGCCGATCGCGCGTTTCTTCGCGCGAGCTGTGCTCCCGCTCGATGAGCATCTGGATGTACAGCGCCGCCGGCGAAAGCGCGTTGTTGATGTCATGGGCGATCCCGCTGGCCATCTGGCCCAACGCGCGCAAGCGCTCCTGTTGGATGACGCTCTGCTGTGTCAGGCGCAGATCCTCGTAGGCGCTCTGCAGGGCAGAATAGAGCTGCGCCTGGTGACCCGCCAGGGCCACGTGCCCGCTCAATTGCCGCAGGAATTCGCATTCGGCGCCGGTGAAGGCCTCCGGCGCGCGCCGCGCCACGATCATGACGCCGAAAACCTTGTTCGCCACCACGAATGGTGCCAACACCAACGAGCGCAGCCCACCGCGCGCGAGGCGCACCGCGAGCTCGGAGCGCGACCCGAAGATGTTGGGCTCGTAGACGAGCTTGCCCCTTATGCACTGTCCCAGGCCGTGCTCATCGATTGCGACCTGGGCGTGCTCGGTAAGCCCCAGCTCGAGCGCCAGTGCGTGACTCTTCATGCCGACACAAGTCACGGACAAGGTCCGCTGCGCAGACTCATGAAGACAGACGCACCCGAAGTCTACGGGCAGGTGGTCCTCGAGGCTGCGTATCACAACTTGAAAGATACTGCGCAGGTCCTGGCGCTCGGCGATGGCACGCGTCGTCTCATCGAGAAGGTTCAGCCGCGCAACTTGCTTCCGCAAGCGCTCCTCAGCGCGCTTCTGGTCGGTGATATCTGTCGAGACACCAAATACCCCGCGAATCTCCCCGTCCGCACTGCGCAGCGGCGCCTTCACCGAGATATAGACGTGAGGGCCGTCTGCCTGCGGGACATCTTCCTCTTCAGTCAATGCCCGATTCATTCGGGCGGCGCGGCGGTCCATGTCGCGGAAGGCGTCCGCCGCCTCCTTGGAAAAGAGATCGTAGTCGGTGCGGCCAAGGACTGCCGTACGATCCACGTTGAAGATCTCTTCGTAGCGTCGGTTGATCAGGAGATAGCGCCCCTCGAGATCCTTCATGTAAATGACCGCCTGGGAGTTGTCGACGATCGACTGGAGCAGTTGTTGACTATCGCGCAAGGCGGTTTCAGCGAGCCGGCGCTGCTGATCAGTCTTCTCCAGGTGTGCGGCGTGAGCCCAGACCAGCCCGGCAAACACCAACACACTGGACAAGGCGAATAACGAGATACCCGGCTCGGTCGCGAGCCATCCCCCGCGCTCGCTATATAGAGCCAACGCTCCCGCCCCGAGAGGAATGAGTACCGCGGCGGGCAGGAGATGGCGCGCGCTTTCTCCTCCTGCCCCCGCGCCCAGCAGCAGACTCGTGAGGCTCGCGTCGGCCCGCATGGCCAGCGTCCCTGCGCTCAAGAGCAGGAACAGCAGCGCTGTATGCAACGCCATCGCGCTCACCGGGACCAGCGGCGGGCCCCCAAACACATAACGCGCGAATCCCAGCCAGCCTATGAGTAACACGCCCAGCGTCAGTGTTTGAAACAAGCGTGTCGATTTGACGCGCTGTCCCAATATCAAGGCAGCCCCGAGGAGCGCGAATCCGAGAGCGGTGGCCGGAGCCATGCTGTCCTGGGACACTGGATCCGCGCCAGAGGCGAAGTCCAGATTCAAGGTTTCCAGTGGGTGCACATTCCAGGCCAACGGGTATGCGGCCAACCGCAGCGAGCCGACGATCAGCACAACGGCTGCGCACGCGAATGGCACGCCTGTCGCGGTGTGTTTGGATACCGTGAGCCAGAGCGACACCGATGCGAGCGCAAATAACAGTGCGGTGAGGGCGACCATCCTGGGCCAGCCTGGCACCAGGCTGGTGAGCGCACCGTTGCCTGTGAGCCACCCGATCAGCACCAACGAGCTCGTCAGCAATGCAGCAACACTGGCCACGCGGGCGAACCTGCTTGCCCCGCTAGACGGCCTCGCTGTCTCCATATCTGTGATCCGCCCCCAATCTCCTTCCCGGAAAGGGAAACGCGCCCTCCAGCGACAACCTACTCCTATGGGCGCGCGCTCGCACGCTCGAGCGTTCTCGCAACGCAGCATTCGTTGCGGTCGTCGCGCGCGCCGAGCGTCTCAAGCCTCCGCGGCGAGCTCCACGATGTCCTCGCCATGCACGGTTTTCTTGTTCGTGGCGGTCGGCTGCACTGGCAAGCGGATGATGAAAGTGGTGCCGACGCCTTCTTCGGTCTCGAATGTCAGGCTACCCTGATGCTTCTCTACAATGACCCGACGAGCGATCGGCAGTCCCTGACCCGTTCCCTTGCCGACTTCCTTGGTGGTAAAGAACGGATCGAAAATCTTTTCGCGGACCGCCGCTGGAATCCCACCGCCGGTGTCCCGAACCGAGATTTCCACCTCGTCCCCGTCGTGGAGGGTGGTCACCGTGATCAGCCCTCGGCGCTCCGTTCCAGTGACGATGTCCCCGATCGCATGGGCGGCATTCACAATGATGTTGAGAAAGGCCTGGTTGAATTCGCCCACATAGCAGACGACCGGAGGAATGTCGGCAAGGTGCGTCTCGACGTCCGCCACATACTTGTACTCGTTACGGGCTACCGTCAACGTGCTCCGGATCGCGGCATTCAGATCCGCTGAGGAAGGCGCGCTCTGGTTGGGGTGCGAGAACTCCTTCATGGAGCGCACGATGGTTGCGACTCGGTCGAGACCTTCCAGCGAACGCTCCACTGCCGATGGCATGTTCTCGGTCAGAAAGTTGAGGTCCGCGGCCTGCTCCGCTGCCTGCATTCTCTCGAACGCCTCATTCGGCGTGATGGCTCCTGCGATCGCCGCCTCGCGAGCCTCCCGAAACGCGACAAGAGCGTTTTTGAGCTCCGCGACCGCGTCTCGGAGGAAATAGCAGTTGTCGCTGACGAACTGAACGGGCGTGTTGATCTCGTGGGCGACGCCAGCGGCCAAGCGTCCGACGGATTCGAGCTTCTGGGCCTGGTAAAGCTCAGACTCCAGCTTCTTCTGCGCGGTAATGTCAATACTGATGCCGCGCACGACACGTCGTTGGGTCTTGTCAGGCGCGTGCCGAATAAAGCTGCGGACGTGCGCGAGAGTGTCCGAAGCCAGTTGCATGCGATATTCGACGGATACGTCGTGAGTCGCGACGGCGTCCTCGAGCGCCTGCGCGAAGGCCGGACGGTCGTCGGAATAAACGCGGCTGAAGAGAAAGCCACATTGTTGGAAGCTTTCCGGGGCCCAGCCCCACTGCTTCTCGACTTGTGCGCCGATATAGGTGCACGCGCCGGTTCCGTCATCGAGCTCCCAAGGCACGGCACTGGTGGATTCCAACAGCGCACGGTACTGCTCATTGCTCGCTTCGAGTTGCCGCGTGCGCTCGATGGATTGCGCGTACGCCTGCGCTCTCTCGAACTCGAGCCGCGCGGCTTCTTCGGCGTTGCGTCGGAACAGCAACGTGCCGCGGTTACAGATCAATATGAGGGCAAACTCTTCCAATATCAGCCACGCGCTGAACTCCAGAAAGCCCGCTACCTGTGTCCGCACCCATTCGGCGCATAGGAATGTGCTGTAGACATACTCGAAGCCGAGGGCCGCCGCGCCAACGAAAATGAGTAGACGCCAGTCGCGGTAGAATGTCAGAAAGGCCAGGGAGACAAAGATATAGAAACGCGTGTCGAATCGGCCCGCGCCAATGAACGTCAACAGGATGTAAAACAGCACCTGTGAAGCGGCAATGGCGTACCGGGTCACGGCAGTGCCCGGATGACGATGGATCCTTATCAAGGGCGCGCCGCTGATCAATGTGCTCAGCGCGAGCGCGATCCACACACCCAGGCCCCCACTTGCACAGACGTTTCCGGTCGCTTGGCTTTGAGGTTGGATGAGAGTCAACAGGCAACCGCCCAGCCACTGGGCCGGTAGGAGCCTCAGAAAGGTGCGGTCGGCTACGACAAAAAGAGACTGGCGTTTCGCTCGATAGAGATCGCCCGCTCTCTGGCGCAATTGCGAGGACAGCTCCCGTGTGCCTTCTGCCATATGTCATTCATTCTGCGCGGCCAGGATGGGCGCGAGAGTGATTGCGCGCACGGATATCTCGCCGCTTGCAGCGCGCTAAGTATTAGTGCGTAGACGTATGGTCGCAGCTCTAGCGCCGGCACTGGACCAGCGTGCCGTCGAGTAGATAAAGAGCAACCGTTCCATAACGTGCCTGCCAACCGCGGTAATCCGAGCGCAAGCCAAACTCGAGCACGTGACCGCAAGGCTGAAGACCGCGCGCACGGCGCTCAGCGTTGATCTGGACCGCGGCCTCGCGGGCCGCTTCCAAAGTGGTGAAGCGGGGACCCGAGGCGTTTGGATTGCTGGCGACCTGAGCGTAGGCCAGGCGGAAGTATCGCGGCGCTTCCGTCGGTACCGAAGTGCGCGGGGTCGACTCCAGATGTTCGGTCATGTTGACACCGGATCAACTCGCAGTGATTGGCTCCAAGGTCAGCTCCACGCGCCGATTCGCCTGGCGTCCTTCCGGAGTGTTGTTCGGCGCGATCGGGTGCGTCTCGCCCGCGCCGACGGTCATGACACGGCGGCTGTCGACGCCTTGGGCTTCCAGATACTGCGCGACGGAGCTCGCACGGCGCTCGGAAAGCGCCTGGTTGTATTGTGGCGAGCCGGTGCTGTCGGTATGTCCGGCCACCTCGAGGATGGTCTTGTCATACTTCTTCAGTACCAACGCCACGGAATTCAACACCTTGTAGAAGCCTGGCTTCACTTCCGCGCTGTCAGTATTGAAAGTGATGTTGCCGGGCATCTTGAGGGTAATGTCGTTCCCGTTACGCACAACGCTGACGCCCGTGCCTTGCAGCTGCGCGCGCAGCTGGGATTCCTGTCGGTCCATATAATTGCCGATCGCGCCTCCCGCCAGCGCACCGACTCCGGCGCCGATGAGCGCGTTCATGCGGTGCGCACGCGCGTCGCCTCCGGTGAGCATTCCCGTCACAGCTCCAGCCAGAGCGCCGATTCCAGCCCCGGCGCTCGTTCTGGTGACTTCCCGCTCACCCGTGTACGGATTGGTGGTGTAGCACCCCGCCAGAAGCGCGGCGGCCACCACGGCCGCAGCGTACTTTCGCAATAGTGTCTTCAATTCGGTAGGCTTTCTTCAGGTTACTTCGGCGGGCATTTTTCAGCAAAGGCCAGGGCGATTGCAAGCCGGTGAGACCTTTGGGCAATCAGGTCTAGCTTCGGCGGCTCGGCGCCCCAAGTGCGCCGCGCCGCCGCAGTTCGAACGCGGGTCAGTCATGCGCCCGCAACTTCAGCGGGCGCAACCTCTGAGGTCAGGTCGCTACCGTTACCGACAGACCGGGAGCTTTCTCTTCGTAGAAAGCCACACGGCCCTTCAGCGCCGCGTGCTCGTCGTAGGGTTGCTCGTAGCTCCAGGCAGCATCCTTGAGCTCCTTTCCGTCGCCTCTCACGGTGTAGTAGGAAGCTACGCCTTTGAAGGGACATTCCGTCGTTGTCGGTGAGTGTTGGAGCAGTTCCATTCTCACATCCGACTTCGGAAAATAATATCGCGCCCGACTGCCGTCCTCATCCACGCGGATGACATCGGTTGATTCAGCGACGACCTCGTCCTTCACCCGCGCAATGACCTTCTGCTTCAGGTGATGCTCGGTGACGTGGTGATCGGGCCATTTCTGGTGTCCTGGAGACTTGCTCATAGCGAACTTCCGCGTTTCCACGATATGCGCCTATAACGGTCCGGCACGCGCGCGGTTGCGTAAGTGAAAAGCTAGCGTGGGCGCAAGCGAGGAAGCTCCAGAATCTCCTCCCCGGTCTTGGTTCGCTCGCCGGTGGGCCGCCAGCCAACTGCTCGGTAGAACCCGTGTGCGCGCGCTGTTGGATCGGAGGTCGCGGCGAGCCAGATTCTCTTCGCTCCCGCGGCGCGTAGGGACTCGACCGTGAGCGCAAGGAGTTTCTTTCCAATGCCCTGTCCTTCGTATCCGCGACTGACCGCGAGATGGAGTATCTCGCCGGTGAGCAAGTCCGCGGTACAGTGGCCAACCGCCTGTGAGCGCGCGGCTTGGGAATCGTGTATGCACTCCCATGCTTTCAGTCGGCCATCCAGCAGATCAACAGGATTGGGTGGCAGGGTAACTCCGAGCTTCCGCAACAGGGCCCGCGAGCGGATTTCCCTGGCGACATCGGCCAAGCCCAGACGTGACTGGATATCCGCCAGCGGCATTTCCCGAAAGTGCAACTTCATTCGCGGCTACTGTTCCGCGATTTGCTTCATCTTCTTTAGAGCGGTTTCGAAGAGGTTACGCCGTTGTGTCAGGTCGGCTCGCTTGGCGGCCTCGTCGGGCTTGTCGGCAAGGTCATAGACCAGGGTGTAAACCAGCCTCGAGGTGCTCTGGCTTACCGGTTTGGCTTCCATGAAGCCATGATAAAGGTTATAGAACACGCCCTCTTTCGCGGCTTGCGCGTACCCGTAGGCGAGGTCCGTCTTGCCGACGAGGACCTCGAGTATGCGCCCGCTCGAGAGCGACCGCACGGTGGCGGGGCCCCCGTCACCCGAGACGATCTTGCAATCGACAGCGAGCCACTTGCTGATGTCGCAATAGCCCCCAACTTTGGCCCAGACCTCTGCCGCGGGCTTGTTGATGTCGATCTCCATTGTGATCGTTCGGTAGTCGGGGGCCGCATACGCGGCCCCCGCAAAGGTAATCAGCGCAACCGGGATGAGATATCGTAATGAGGTCATGAA
Organism: uncultured Steroidobacteraceae bacterium; assembly: GCA_964400085.1. Taxonomy (GTDB): domain Bacteria; phylum Pseudomonadota; class Gammaproteobacteria; order Steroidobacterales; family Steroidobacteraceae; genus 13-2-20CM-66-19. The sequence continues at coordinate 40,530 of CAYNTW010000021.1, forward strand.
AGCTTACCTGCCCGTCCCGCCGACGGTCTCTGTCGGATTCTGCATCTCTTTTGGCGCGGGTCCCCGCTCGCCAGCCCCACGTTCGAGCCTAGCTGCGATCTCCGCCACGTGTCGGCCTTGAAAGCGAGCGGCTCCCAGCTCATTTTCTGTGGGCTGACGCGCACCGTCCGGACCTGCGAGAGTCGTTGCTCCGTAGGGTGTACCTCCCGAGACCTCATCCATCCGCGTCAAACCGGGGTACGCATAAGGCAGCCCTACAATGATCATCCCATGATGCAGCAGCGTGCTGTGAAAGCTGGTGATGGTCGTTTCCTGACCGCCGTGCTGTGAGGCCGTCGAAGCAAACACGCTCCCGACCTTGCCGACCAGAGCGCCCTTAACCCACAGACCTCCGGTCTGGTCCAGGAAGTTGCGCATCTGTGCCGCCATGTTGCCGAAACGGGTCGGTGTGCCGAAAATGATCGCGTCGTATTGGGCCAACTCGTCCACTGTGGCGATAGGCGCCCGCTGATCCAGCTTCATTCCGGCTTTGCGGGCGATATCTTCGGGCATCAGTTCCGGCACCCGCTTGATGGTGACCTCCGTGCGTGCGACGGATCTCGCGCCCTCCGCTATCGCCTGCGCCATGCGCTCGATGTGGCCGTAGGATGAATAATAAAGGACGAGCATCTTTGCCATTGCGAGCCCCCCGTACCAGGTTCCCTGCAGTGTACCAGGGGCCATGGCGTCTTCAGCGCCGATTTTCGACCGGCGGGAGATTGGCCGTGCCGTTGACCAGCTCCAGGAAGGTTCGCTCCTCCCTGAGAACGAATCGCTTCTCCTGCGCCATCCTGAAGTTGTCGCGGGCTTCCGGATCGACTTTCAGTCGCGCCCGGTAGGTCTCGTATGCGGCGAGACTGTCAAACGAGATCAGCCCCCACGCAATGTCGTTGGTGCCTTCGTGGGGCAAGAAATATCCGACCAGACGCCCGCCACAGCGCGGGATGATGCGACCCCACGCTTCCGCGTAGGTCTTGAATGCGTCACGCTGGAAGGGATCGATCTGATAACGGATGAAACAGGTGATTGTCATTGTCGCTGACTCCGAGTTGACCGTGGTCGCAGCACGGCCCTTGATGGATGCGGCCAGCGCCAGGCCGCCAATCATTTCGCGTCGATTCATATTCTGATTCCACGCCAGGTAACCAGAATCTAGACGTTGGCACGTCGCCATGTTTCGACTACGATCAAAGCATGGTTGTCAACGACGAATGGGACAGTGAAGCTTTCGACGCCAACGTCGCAAGCATGGGAGCAGCGATTGGCGAACCGCGCCGAGCCCGTATGCTCTGCTCACTGATGGACAACCGTGCAAAGACAGCCACCGAGCTCGCCTCCATAGCGGGCATTTCGGCATCAACCGCGAGCACCCACCTGCGCTCGCTCCTCGAGCTCAAGTTGTTGGCTGTTCAATCGCAAGGTCGACATCGATACTTCCGTCTAGCTGGCCCTGAGGTTGCGAAGGCCCTCGAGAGCCTGAGTGTGCTCGCCGGTGATGCGAGTCCGAGTCGCGTGTCAAGGACGCCGCGTCGACTGCGATTCGCGCGAACGTGTTACGACCACGTTGCGGGTACCGTCGGCGTGGCAATTCATGATGTGTTCCATGCGCGTCGGTGGCTCGCACGGGAAGGGAACGACTACACCGTTACCGAGCGCGGCCAGCACGAGTTGGGTCGGCTGGGCATCGATGTTGCCGCCGTGCTGTCCGCGCGGCGTCGAGTCGCCTACGGGTGTCTGGACTGGAGTGAACGCCAACCGCATCTGGCTGGCGCGCTTGGCGCCGCGGTTCTGGATCTGCTAATCAGGCGCAGATGGGTCACGCAGGAAATCGGCGTGCGTGCGCTCACATTGACCCAGTCCGGGCAGCGACAGCTCCGACAGGAGTTTGAGCTGGCCTTCCTCTGAGTCGATAGCGACTTTGGTCCGGGCGATCGTTCTTGCCGACCGTTCTGCCCCGACGGGCCGGCGAAAAAAAAGACGTTGAACAATGGAGCAAATCAGGCCGTCGCACGTCGTCCAAGGGGACGGCGCGTGTGGTCTGCGCCAGCGCCCGTCCCCGCGATCGATCATAGTAGGCCTGGATAAGGAGAGTCTCGTGAAGAGTTTCTTGAAGCGGTTCAATAATCAGACATTCCTGACGGTGTACTCCGGCATGCTCACGTTGGGCTTGGCAGTCATACTGCTGAGCGGATTCACATCCGGCACCAACAGCCCCGCGTTCGATACCATCACCGTCCAGCGGATCAATGTGGTCGAGCCCGACGGCACGCTGCGAATGGTCATCTCGAACAACAACAAGATTCCCGGCATCATTTTCCAGGGACACGAGTACCCTGATTTCACTGGCCGCAAGGGCAGTACCGAGGCGGGAATGCTGTTCTACGATGCACAAGCTACCGAGAGCGGCGGCTTGACGTTCGGTGGCAAGAAGGACGCTCAGGGGACGATCTCCCGCTTTGGCCACTTGAGTTTCGATCGATACAACCAGGACCAGATGCTCACGATCGACGCCAGCGACGACGGGACCAACGCAGCTTCATCCATCGAGATGATCGATCAACCCACCTGGTCCATGGCCGAGTATCTGGACCTGCTCGTCAGCATCCAGAATCTGCCGCCGGATCAACAGCAGGCGGCAAAAGACCGGTTCTTTCAGACCCACCCGCCTGGCGCGGGCGCGCGAACGATCCTGGACAATGTCAACGAGCCAGGCGCTCCGGCCAACAATCAGAATGGTCTATTCCTCAAGGACGCGGGCGGCAAGGACCGGGCGAACCTCGAGATCGATTCCAGCAGCACGCCGTTCCTGGACTTCCTGGATCCGAGCGGTACGGTGACCAACCGCTATCCGCCAAACTGACGCCCGCGGCCGGGCTCGCCCTCGCTGGGCGAGCCCGGCTCGTGCCGTTCGGGAAACTTTCTCCATTATCGCCGAGGCTTCCGCATCCAGTCCCCTGCTTTGTGCGTATTGGGCTCGTAAGCCAATAAATTGGCTCGTAACCCAATAAATTAACGAGGAGACCCCCGTGAAGCCCCACTCTAGTCATGCAGTTGCAACAGCCGTTGCACTGGCACTCTTGCCGTTTTGCAGTTTCGGATCCAGTCACCGCGAGGCGCCCAACATCACCAGGATGCCGGCGGTCGATTCGACCGACTTCTACATGTTCATGAGTTACGAGCCCGGCCGTGACGGCTATGTCACGCTGCTCGCGAACTACATCCCTTTACAGGACCCCTATGGTGGCCCGAATTACTTCGCGCTCGATCCGGCGGCACGCTACGAAATTCATATCGACAATGAGGGCGACGCCAGGGAGGATCTGACATTCCGTTTCCGCTTCACCAACCGTCTGCCGAACCGCAACACCGGCATCGCTCTCGGCGTAGGCGCAGATCAGGTTCCCATTGCGCTGAAGAATGACGGGCCGGTGAGCGCCACCAACCCCTCACAGCTCAACTTCATCGAAAGCTACACCCTGGATCTGGTGCGAGGCAGCGGCCGCGAAAGAAACGTGGAGCCGATCACGAACGCCGCGGATGGCACGACAGTGTTCGGCAAGCCCTACGACTTCGTGGGCTTGAAGACCTTCGGCAGTGTGGCGGGTTATGCGGCTTACGCCGGCAAATTCGTCTACAACATCAACATTCCGGGATGCCAGATGCCCGGCAGGGTGTTCGTGGGTCAGCGTCACGAAGGCTTCGCGGTGAATCTCGGCAAGGTATTCGACCTGGTCGACTTCGTGCCGGTGGATGGCTCGGTGTTTCCGGGCGGCATCATGCAGGATCCCAAGAACAATACGGTGGCGAACAAGAACATCACCACCCTCGCGTTGGAGGTGCATTCGAGCTGTCTCAAAGGCAGCGGCAACGGCGTGATCGGTGGCTGGACCAGCGCAAGCCTGCGGCAGGCGCAGATCCTCAACCCGAAGCCAACCTTTGCCGAGCCGTCGGTCAGTGGGGGGCCTTGGACTCAGGTGTCACGCCTTTCCAGCCCGCTGGTCAACGAGGTGGTCATCGGGTTGCCGGACAAGGATCGCTTCAACGCGAGTCGCCCGAAGGATGACGGCCAGTTCGCGAAATACGTGACCAATCCGACGTACCCGGCGATCCTGGACTCGCTGTTCCGAGTGCCGGTGAACCAGACCCTGGGTACTGACTTCGCCAGCATCGCTCCCACGAACTTCCCGCGCAACGATCTCGTGACCACATTTCTGACAGGCTTCAAGGGTGTCAATCAGCTCGCGAGGGTAACGCCCTCGGAGATGGAGCGCCTGAACACCGAGATCCCGGCAACACCCACTGCAATGCAGAATCCTCTGGGTGTGATCGGTGGGGACCTCGGAGGCTACCCCAACGGCCGTCGGCCGGGAGACAACGTGGTCGACATCACGTTGCGGGTCGCGATGGGACGGCTCTGCTATCCGCTGAACCTCAACGGCTCGAGTGTCGATCTGGGCCTGTGCAAACCTGCCGATGCGCCGACGGGAATGGCGCCGTACACGGACGGTGCCCCGGTTTCGGCGGCGGACTTCGACACTCACTTCCCCTATCTGCAGACGCCGCTTCCGGGTTCGGCCTTCTAAAGGGCCTGAAGCAGCTCACGGAGAAATGTGATGCATAGAAATGCCAGAAACATTCTGGCGCTGGGAGCCGCGGCCATCGCCGCGGCGACCTGCGTTGAAAGATCGGGGTCTGACAACGGACCCCTGATCGGCCGAATGCGAAACCTGACCCTCAATCAGGACACCACCGCGATCGTGCCGGTATCAGCAACAGACAGGAAGTCGACGATTTCGTCCTTGGCACCTACCACGGCGGTGCCTGAGACCTCACAGGATCTGCCTCGAGGGAGCGACCAGCAAACCAACGATGGCGCGCCGACCGAAGAGGTGTCTTTCACGGCGCTTGCCGAAGGCGTACTCGCCAAGCCGGAAAACGATGAACCCGCACAAGTGGGCGGATATACGTTGCTGCAGGACGCGGATACTTCTCCGGTCTTTGATGCAGTGATCGCGTCCGGATCATGATGGGACGTGTAATGAAAACTCGCATGGTGCTGTTGTTGGCGTTGGTGGGGATCTCGATGCAGGGACTCGCGGCCACACCGTTTCGGCCCACCGAACCCGATTTTGTCGTGGCTGAGCTGCCTACCGGAGCAGCGCAATCGCGCAACCGCTTCGCCGGACGGCTCATGCAGTCTCGCCGTGACCCTCGTGTGGCTGAAGACCTGGCTGGAGAACTGCTGGCGCTGGCTCGCACGACCATGCAGCCGCAACTCTATGGGCGAGCCGAAAAAATTCTCGCGCCGTGGATAGCGCGTCAGGATGTTCCGGTCTCACTGCTCCTGATGCAGGCGGATATTCTGCAGCAACGACACGAGTTCCAGCAGGCTACGCAGCTACTGGACCGTGTGATAGCCACAGATCCGAGAGAGGCTCGCGCTCACTTGATGAGAGCCAACATCTATATTGTCATGGGGGAGTTCGTGCGCGCGCGATCGGATTGCTCCTGGTTGCTTGGATCGGGAGACCCATGGACGGGAACGGTCTGTCTAAGTCAGGTTCTGGGCTCGACCGGACAGTTGGACCGGGCGGCGGCACTGCTTGATCATTTCGTGAACCAGCGCGCGTTGGGGGTGTCTCCGGAGATCCTCGCCTGGACTCTCGGGGTCAGAGCGGATATGGCCGTTCGGGCGGGATCACTGATGGACGCGCAGGCTCTGCTGAAGCGCGCAGTGAGCCTCATGCCCTCGAGTGATTTCTTGCGTCTGTCGCTGGCCGACGTGCTGGCAACGCAAGGGCTTGCGCATGAGGCAGCCACAGCTCTCGAGACGACTCGCCCGAGTGTCGGCGCCTTGCTTCGGCGGGTGGAGGTGCTCGGAGTCAGGGATCGCAATCCGCAGTGCCAGAAAGCGCTTGCCGAGCTTCAGGAGAGACTGGCTGTCAGTGCGCAGCGGGGCGAGCGCACTCATCTGCGAGAGGAGGCACGCCTGGCGTTGGATCTCTCGCAAGACCCGACCGAAGCGCTGACTCTGGCGAGGGATAACTTCGCGATCCAGAAGGAGTCAGAGGATGTCAGGATTCTGGCGCGCGCGGCGACGGCTGCCAGGGATCGCGCGGCAGTTGGACAGCTCGAGGAATGGATTCACCAAACGGGCTACCAGGACGTGTGGGTGGAACGGCTTCTAAAGTCGGAGCGTCTATGAGCGGCCGGGTCACGCAGTGGGTCTTCCATGTCTGCGCCATTCTGGCTCTGGCGGGTTGGGTAAATCCGCCGAGTGCCAACGCGCACGAGTCCAGCACGAGCTATCTCAGACTGGATGTGCAGGCTGATGGCGGCTCGAGCGGGTCGTTGGACGTCGGGGTGTATGATCTCTCGTGGAGCGTACCGCTGGATGGAGACTTTGACGGGCGGGTCCTCTGGAAGGAAGTGGAGGCCGCAAAACCCGATATCGTCACACTCGTCGCAGAAGATTTGACTCTCGAACGCGCGGCCGTGCCGTGCAGCCTGAAGGTGGTCGATGTGCTGGTGACGCGGCATGTCGGCGAGCCTTATCTCTCGCTGGCACTAAAAGGACGCTGCTCGGGTTCCGGAGCACTCAGGATTCGTAGCAGTCTGTTCTTCGACGAGGACAGCGGCCACCGGACGCTGCTCGACATTCACACTCCGGCCGGAGCGGCGAACGGCGTTCTGGCCGAAGGCTCACGCGAGTGGACGGAGCCTCCGCAATCCGATGTCTGGAGGACGTTTGTGTCTTTCCTGGTACAAGGCCTATGGCATGTGTGGACCGGCTATGATCACCTGGCATTCCTGCTGTCTCTCCTGCTTCCGTGCGCGCTCAGCGCCAACGGAAACCGCTGGAGCCCGGCGAGCAACCCGAAATCGGTCATTGCAGATCTGCTGCGCATGGTGACCGCTTTTACGATCGCGCACTCCATTACGCTCGGGCTGGCCACGCTGCAATGGGTGTCCGTCAGCGCGCGCACCATCGAGCCACTGATTGCGGTGACAATCATCATCTCGGCTCTATTCAATCTGTTTCCGCATCTTGCCAAGCTGCGCCTGCCGCTGGCATTCTCGTTTGGGCTGATTCACGGATTTGGCTTTGCATTGGCGCTGAGCGAGCTCTCCCCAGTGAGGGGGCGCATCATCGCGCTGCTGGCGGGGTTCAACATTGGCGTGGAGCTCGCACAACTCTCCGTCGTGTTACTTGTCGTACCGGGCATTGTGCTGGCGCGGCATTCGCAGCTCTATGCGACGCGGTTGATGCCGGCGGCCTCTCTAGCGGTTGCCTTGACGGGCTTCGGCTGGCTTGCCGCGCGGCTGGGGTGAACACAACATGAATTCGACGGCAGCTTCATTCGCGTCCTTCGACGAGCAGCTCGAAAGTCTGCTGGAGCGCTGCGCCGGTTCGGATGCCGTTGCGCTTCAACGGTTGTATGAGCTGGCTTCTCCAGTCCTCTTCGCGTGTCTGACACGAATCCTGCGGAGGCGCGCACTGGCCGAAGAAGCGCTGCAAGATGTGTTCGTGAGTATCTGGCAGCGAGCCAGTCAGTTCAGGACCACACGCGGAAAACCGATGGCATGGATGATGTCAATCGCGCGTTATCGAGCCATCGACCTGTTGCGGCACGAGCGGCGCGGTCCGACACTGGTTGCGGAGGTTCCCGAAGGGGGCGACATTGTGGCCGATCCGGATGTGGAGCCGCCCGTGGGGCTTTCCGGTGCGGCTCTTCTGGAGCGTTGTATTGCATTGCTGACTCCACGACAGAAGCACTGCCTCGAGCTTGCTTTTGTTGAAGGCAGCTCGCACGAAGACATCGCCCGCCTGACCGGCAGTCCGCTGGGCACCGTGAAGAGCTGGATTCGCCGCGGACTGCAATCTCTGCGACAGTGCCTCGAGTCATGAATCCGAACCTGACAGACCCCGAGCTGATCGATCGACTCGCCTCGGAGTATGTGCTCGGTACTCTGCGCGGACCGGCTCGGCGCCGTTTCGAGCGGTGGCGCGGGAGCTCGCCTGCTGTCGATGAACGCTGCCGATTCTGGGAGGAACACCTGATGCCGTTAGCGATGGGCCTGAAGCCACTGGAGCCCCCTGCGCGTGTGTGGCGGGCCATCGCCAAGCGTTTGAATCTCTCAGGGAGAGTGCCCAGTCGAAGATGGACAGGGACGTGGGCAATCGCCGCCAGTATCGCACTCGTCGTTGGGTTGGCAACGCTGGCCTATTGGCGCCTCGGTGAACCCCAGAGAGCAACGGCTCTGGCTACGATTTCAACGCCCTCAGGAGCGCCGGTCTGGAGGGTGGAATTCTACGCTCCTCAGCGGGGATCGGGGCGGATTACCATCCAAGCCGAACAGCTCCCCCCTCGGCCTGCGGGTCGTGACTATGAGCTCTGGGCGCTTCCCAAGGGTGGCAACCCCGTTTCGCTCGGCGTGTTGCCCTCGACGGGTGTCGCGCGGCACGCATTGAGTCCGGCTCAGAAGCAGGCATTGGCAAGCTCAACACAAGTTGCAGTGAGCATCGAGCCTGTGGGCGGGTCGCCGACAGGTCAGCCCACCGGCGCGATCGTGTTTGTGGCGCCGCTTCGGGCGGTCTCGTAATGCGCCGCACGCGAACGGTCGGAGGACGATCGACCTTCGCACCGTTTTCAACGACGCAGCGGTGCTTGCAATAAAGATCGAGGACTGCCGGTCAACTACTGCGGCTTTTCGACCCATCGAATCGAGGTCAAGATGAACAAGCTCACGGCCCTGCTGGGCGGCGTTGCGATTCTGTGTGCGGCAGCTTCTGTGGCGGGAAACTGGGCACCTCTTTCAGCAGCGCCCTCTGCCGAGTTGTTTAACCGCTTGGAACATGCCCAGTGGATCAGCGCAGGACCCAAGTCCTCGTCCCGCATTGTATATGTCTTCACCGACCCGAATTGTCCCTACTGCAACGAGCTCTGGAAAGCGATGAAGACAGCACGCGCCCCCGAGGTGCAGGTCCGCTATCTGCTCGTGGCTGTTATCGACGAGGATAGCCGCGCGAAGGACGCAGCGATATTGCAATCGCCCGATCCGGCTGCAGCGCTGGAGCAGCACGAGCGCAACTTCGACCGCGGCGGCATCGCGCCGCAGGCGACGTTGCACAGCTCGACGACCGCGACCGTGTCCAACAACGAACAATTGATGGCGGCCCTGCACATCGTTGGCACACCCGGTCTGGTGTACAAGGACGAGCATGGCGCGATAAAGGTCTTTTCCGGCATGCCCAACGCGCAGCAGTTGAAATCGATTGTGGGCAAGCGCTAGGCTGATTGCATCCGGCAGCACTCGATTGACGTATTGAGGAAAGCGCTCATGTGACACGAGTAGTCAATGAAATACAAACACCCCGGGAGGGTACCCGTACGTCAGGCACCGCGGAATCCGCGCTGGCTGGCCGGCGCAATCGGCGCGCTCTGCGGCATGGGAAGTATGGTTGTCGCTTACGCCGATACGCCGGGGGATGCGATTAGCGGAGCCGGCCTGCCCCTCGCACAAGTCACAGTGGTGGCGCAGAGGCTTCAGTTATTGGGAACCGCCTCGACTGCCAGCGAAGGCGTGGTCGAGGACCAGGAGCTACAACTCACTCCTGCATATCGTCCAGGACAGTTGCTCGAAACCGTTCCGGGGCTGGTCGTAACCTTGCACAGCGGGGAGGGGAAGGCGAATCAATATCTCCTGCGCGGTTATAACCTGGATCATGGGACGGATCTGGCGACTTTTGTCGATGACATGCCGATCAACCAACCCACCCATGCACACGGGCAAGGCTACACGGATCTCAACTTCATGATCCCCGAGCTCGCCGATGGGCTCACCTATACGAAGGGCCCCTACTACGCGAGCGTAGGTGATTTCGGCGCGGTTGGCTCGGTGCATGTCGATTATCGGAACACGATTCCCAACCAGGTCGAAATCACCGCCGGCACGGAGGGTTTTGAGCGTTCTTTTGCCGCGGGGTCGAGGCCCGTTGCAGGGGGAACTCTGCTGGCGGCAGCAGAGTTCCAGCACCACGACGGTCCGTTCGTCAACCCCGATGATCAGCGCAAAGAGAATGCCGTACTGCGCTACAGTCAAGGCGACCAGCACAATGGCTACTCGATCACCGGTATGTTCTACCACGACCTGTGGAACAACACGACCGATATCCCATTGCGCGCCATCGCCGCGGATGTGGTCCCGAACCGATTTGGCACCCTGAATCCCACCGATGCTGGGCGCGCGCAGCGTGCAAGCCTGTCCGCTCAAATTCACCAGGTGCTGGGAAATGGCCAGCTCTCCTCCAGTGCCTGGTTCATCTACAACGACCTGCACTTTTACAGCGATTTCACCCACTACCTGGTGGACCCCATCCATGGCGACCAGGAAGACCAGTTCGAAAATCGCCGCGCCTTTGGGAGCGCAGCCAGTTACAGAGTCCCCGTCCCACTCGGCCCATTTGACAACGAGATTGCAGCCGGCCTGTCGACACGCTACGACTCGTTGAGGGTCGGGCGTCTGCCGAGCGAGGATCGAGTGCCCTTGCCGGCCTCGGATGATCCTCCATCCTTTTCCAACATGGACCAGGTTTACCTGTTTGCCGGCTCCCTGTACCTGCAGGTCACCACGCACTGGACTTCGACTTTCCGCTCCGTCCTCGGCGTGCGTGACGACTACCAACACGGGACCGACGTCGACTACCTGGCCGCTTCGCACGCGACCGCGGGCTACACCAACGGAGGAACGGACCGACAGTCGCTTCTCCAGCCCAAGGCGAGCCTGATCTTCGACCCTACGGACTACCTGGAGCTTTACGCGAGCATCGGGCGGGGTTTCCACAGCGCCGATTTACGTGGGGTGAACCAGGATACGAGCGTCGACCTGGGGCTGCCTCATACTCCGCTTCTGGCGCGGCAGGAGGGTCAGGAAGTGGGTGTACGAACCGCGATCGGCAGCACCCTGGCCTTTACATTGGCCGTGTACAACTTGTGGCAACAGTCCGAGACCGTCATCAATCCGGATGTGGGCTCGGACAGCGCCGGGCCCCCGAGTCGCCGCTACGGCGCCGAGCTGAACGTGAGCTACCAGATCCGCCGCTGGCTCGAATTCTACGGCAGCTATTCACGCAATCACACCCGATTCACACACCCGTTTGACGATGGAACCGGTCACCTGGGGAAATACATCACCGATGCGCCGGTCGATGCCGGCTCGCTCGCGTTGTACCTGACACACTTCGGCCCCTGGAGTGGCGGTCTCGAGTATCGGTACCTGGGGGACTACCCGCTGTCGTCCGGACCCTGTGTGAGCTCCGCCGCGCGACGTGATTTTCCTGGCATCGCCACTTCGTGCGCCAATGCGCCTACAGCGCTCGGGCAAGTCAACGGCAAGGGCTACGGCGAGTTGAATTTGGACGTGCATTACGCCTTCAACTCGAGTTGGAGCGCCTCGCTAGGCATCTACAATCTGCTCAACAAGCACGCGGCGGCCGCCGAGTTCTGGTACGTTGACCGACTGCGGTCGGAAATCGGTGACTATCCGAACGGGCGTGCCGACATTCACCAGCACCCGCTCGAGCCCATCATGGCGCGGATTGCGATTTCCAAAAGCTTCGGAGGTTGAGGCCTTCGCCTGCATCCAACGGCCGCGTTCCTGCGTATAGAACCCGTCAACATCCTTTATTCGGAGAGACGAGTTATGCAATTGGAACGCCTTGGCAAAATGGCGCTGCTCTGGACGGTTGCCTTGCCGATTGTGACCTTCGCTTCCAGTCACCGTGAAGCCCCCTTCATCACCACCCAGCCCAAGGTGGATGCCACCGACTTCTAACTGTTCAACAGTTACGAGAGCGGCCGCGCGGGGTACGTTACGCTGATCGCCAGCTCGGGCGTGTCGGCATGCGGTGGCGGGGACCATAACGCGTCCCCGCCATCCTCTCCGCCTCCCTCCACCTCGAGCAACCACATGCTCGACACGGCACAAGTTTTGGCACTGGCCAAACAAACCAGTGAGACCAGTTCGCCGTTCGCCGTGAATGGAGGGGCTCTGACACTCACGGATACGAGTGATACGTCGAAGCCAATCAGTGTGGATGGGATGTAGGACGGAACAGCGGCAGTGGCGAGTATGAGCCGCAGTCGTAGCAATGGAGGTTCAGTCGTCCGCTCTTTCAATTCTTCCAACAAATTCGGCAAAGGCGGAAAAGGTGCGCGCCCAATGTTGATCCAGCCAAGCCCTGATCTGCGCCAGGCCCTGCGGATCAATTTGATAGATCCGACTCGTCCCCTGCGCGCGGTCACTGACGAGACCTGCCTCTCTCAGGACTTTCAAATGTTGTGAGACCGCTGGCCGAGTGACCTTCAGACCCCTGGCGAGCTCGGACACGGACCGAGGCTGATCGGCCAGCCTCTCAAAGATCTGGCGGCGCGTGTCGTCGCCCAGGGCTCGTAGCGCACGAGCAGCATCCGCCATGCATCGACCCTCATCAGTCTGTCCCATTTATAGGATAGTCTTTACTTACCTATGGGTCAAAGTGTCCGACGCGATATTCTCCTTTGAGGCGAGGTCCATGGGTAAAAACAGTGTCTAACGCCTAAATGTGCCCGTCTTGACGATCTTGCCAGAAGTGCCATAGAGTAAGTATGCACTAACCAATAGCTACCGCAGACAGGAGGACTCGTGCCTACAAAGACAATTCTTCCGGCGCCCATCCGGAAAGAAATCGTCGTCCGAGCGTCGCAGGAAAAGACGTTCGAGCTATTCACTTCTCGCATGACCCAGTGGTGGTTCCCCGGAAACGGTATAGGCGCATCTCCTTTCAAGGAAATCGTTCTCGAGCCCCGCAAAGGCGGCCGGTGGTTCGAGCGCGCGGAAGACGGGACCGAGACCCACTGGGGTGATGTACTCGAGTGGAACCCTCCGTCACGGGTCCTCCTTGCATGGCGCATCGACGGAAAATGGAAATTTGATCCACGACTCGAGACCACGCTCGAGATATCGTTTGAAAGCGCTGGCGCGGACACGACCCGGGTGTCCCTCGAGCATCGACATCTCGAGCGGCTCGGTGAAGCCGGCCTCAAGACGGCCGAAAGTCTGGGAGGCGGTTGGGGCAAGCTGTTGGAGCGTTTTGGTTCGCTCGTCGAGAAGGAGGTGGTACGATCATGATACGACTTCATGTCTTGCCGCCCTCCCCGAGAGCAATAAAAGTCATCGCCTTGAAGAACTTCCTTGGGCTCGAAGCCGAGATACGCGCTCTCGATTATTTCAAGGCCGAACACCTCCGGCCGCAGTTCGCGGAGTTGAATCCGAATCGCCGCATGCCCGTGCTGGAGGAGGACGGTTGGGTGCTGTGGGAATCGAATGCGATCCTTTTCTATCTTGCCTCGAAAACGCCGGGCTCCGCTCTTTGGCCACGTGAGGCGAGGGAGCAGGCGGATGTCGTGCGCTGGCTTTCATGGGAGAGCAGTCACTGGGATCCGGCGTGGGATATGGTGATCACAGAGCGCGTCAAAAAACAGTTCTTGGTCACCCGGGAGTCAGGCCGTCGCACAGAGGGCATGACGAAGAATCCCCTTCCCGCGGATTCCGAACGGTTGTCGGAAGGCACAAGGTACGTGATCGAGCTCGCTCGAATCCTTGACGCGCATCTGAACAACCGACAGTGGCTGGTCGGCAACGGACCAACAATCGCCGATTTTGCGATCGCCTCGTGGATCCCGAGCGCTGAGCCCGCGAGGCTGTCACTCGATGGCTTTGAGGCCGTCAAGCGGTGGTACGCGGCCGTCGAGCGTCTGCCTGGATGGCGAGAGGCGATCCCGGTGCGTAGCGGGACATAGATAGATCAGCGCCGGCGAGCAGATCTGACGGCATTCCCGCCGCTGATGCCGAAGCTGCGGCGATGCTAGCCTAGTCTGCTCGAGCCGCTGGACTTCCGAACCCGCCGCCGCCTGGCGTCTCGATGATCACCCGGTCTCCCGGAAAGAGTTGAATCTCATCCGTTCCGGCAAGCGCCACCACTGACCCATCCGCGCGCTCGACTCGCTGCAAGCCCACGGCGCCCGGTTCGCCCCCGCCGAGCCCGAAGGGCGGCACCGTCCGACGTGAACCAACAACAGTTGCTGTCATTGTATCGAGCACGCGTAGGGCTCGCACGGCCCCCTCGCCGCCGGGCCAGTGACCCGCACCACCCGAGCCCCGTCGAACCGCGAAGCACTCCAGCCGCACCGGATATCTCAGTTCCAACACCTCGGCGTCGGTGATCTTGGTGTTCGTCATATGGCTGTGCACAGGTCCCGCACCCGCGAAGCCAGGCCCGGCACCGGTGCCCCCGCAGATCGTCTCATAGTATTGATAGTGCTCGTTGCCAAACAGGAAGTTGTTCATGGTGGCCTGTGAGCTCGCCGCGGCACCGAGCGCCCCAAGCAGAGCATTGCATATCGCCTGGCTCACCTCCGTGTTTCCGGCAACCACCGCGGCGCCTGCCGTCGGGCACAGGAAACTCCCCGACGGTAGCACTATCTTCAGCGGCTTCAGGCACCCTTCGTTCAGCGGCAGGTCATCGCCGACCAGGCAGCGGAAAACGTAGAGAACCGCCGCGCGCGAAATCGCCGGGGGCGCGTTGAAATTACCCTCGCGCTGAGCGCTGGTGCCAGTAAAGTCGACGGTTGCCTCGCGCGCAACGCGGTCGACTCGGACGGCGACTTTCAGATCCGCCCCATCATCCATGCGGTAATGCAACGCGCCATCGCCGATTCGATCGATCACACGACGCACACTCTCTTCGGCATTGGCCATCACATGGCCCATATAGGCGCAAACGACGTTCCAACTGTAACGCTCGACGAGCTCGCGCAACTCGCGCACGCCCGCTTCGTTCGCTGCGATCTGCGCCTTGATGTCGGCAACATTCATCTCCGGATTGCGCGCTGGGTAGGGTCCGGAAGCCAACAGTTCCCGGAACTCGCGCTCCCGAAGCCGGCCGTCCGCCACCAGGAGAAAATCATCGATCACCACGCCCTCCTCGCTCAGGCGACGAGATCGGGGCGGCATCGATCCGGGCGTGAGGCCACCGATATCCGCATGATGACCGCGATTGGCCACGAAGAAGCGGATCGCCTCGCCTTGCGCATCGAAGACAGGAGTCACGACCGTCACATCGGGGAGGTGAGTGCCACCGTTGTAGGGATTGTTGAGCACTACCACGTCACCGGGTCGTAAGGTGGCCCCTCGATTGCTCAATACGGTGCGCACACTATCGCTCATGGAGCCCAGGTGAACCGGGACGTGCGGCGCGTTGGCAACGAGCGCGCCTGAAGCGTCGAACACGGCGCAGGAATAATCCAGGCGCTCCTTGATATTCACACTGGTCGAGGTGTTGCGCAGCACGGCGCCCATCTGCTCGGCGACCGCCATGAAGAGATTGTTGAACAGCTCGAGATAGACCGGGTCGGCTCGTCCCGGATCGGCCTCGGGTTGGCTCGCCGGCGCAAGGCAAGTCAATAATAACTCGCCACGAGGCAGTGCCTCCGCAAGCCAACCCGGCTCAATGACTGTGGTAGCGATCGCTTCGCGGATGAGTGCCGGACCGCGGATGCGCTCGCCGGTTCGGATGCGCGCTCGATCATGGACCGCGGCCTCATGAGCGCGGCCCCCGGTCCAGATCTCGACGTGGTCAATGATCGAGGATTCTGCTCCGGTAATTTGCGCGCGCTCGTGTACGGGCTCTCCGGGTCGGATCACTTCCGCGACCAGATCGGCCACGATCACCGGGCGTTCCGGCGTCACAAAGCCGAATCGCCGCCGGTGCGCGGCCTCGAACGCCTCCCTCATTTGGGCCGCTGACTTGAACGGAACCTCGAGCGCGGTATCGGTGCCCTCATAGCGAAGATGTGCCGTCACAACTGAATGATGCGAAGCAAGCGCCTGCGGAGCTCCCAACACATCCGCGGCGACCAAAGCTTCCGCCGCGCTGTCGAGCATTCGCTTCGCGATCTCCCCCAGCGGGGTCTCCTGCTCAGGAGCCAACACCAACTCGACCGCCGCATGGCGGGTTACGCTGCGATCCGCGAGGCCGATGCCGTAGGCCGACAGCACGCCCGCGTAGGGATGAATCAGAATGCGCTTGATCCCGATCTCATCGGCAACCCGACACGCGTGCTGCCCACCTGCTCCCCCAAAGCATTGCAATGTGAACTGTGCCGCATCGCGTCCGCGCTCGAGCGCCAGACGCTTGATCGCCGCGGCCATGTTGGCAACCGCGATGCGCAGAAAACCCTCCGCCACATCGCGGGGCTCGGGATTGGCGAGCTGTTGCGCAAGGGCGGCGAACCTGGCGGTGACGATGTTGGTATCGAGTGGCTGGTCGCCCCGCGGTCCGAAGATCGCAGGGAAATGGGCCGGAACGATTTTTCCGCAGAGGAGATTGGCGTCTGTGACGGTGAGAGGTCCCCCGCGGCGATAACAGGCAGGGCCCGGGTTCGCGCCGGCGCTCTCCGGGCCGACCCGAAAACGTGCTCCATCGAATTCCAAGACCGAGCCACCGCCTGCGGCGACGGTTTCGAGCGCCATGATCGGCACGCGCATATCGACACCGGCGACTTGCGTGTCGAAAGCGCGCTCGAATGTGCCCTCGTACAGGGAAACATCGGTAGAGGTGCCGCCCATGTCGAAGCCGATAATGCGCTTCTCACCCGCGGCCTCTGCCGTGCGCGCCGCTCCGACCACTCCACCGGCCGGTCCGGATAGCACCGCATCCTTGCCCCGGAAATCGCTCGCCGCCGCCAGGCCGCCGTTGGACTGCATGAAGTAAAGGGGTGTATCCCCTAGATCGGCCGCGACGCAATCCACATACTTGCGCAGGATTGGCGAGACATAAGCATCCACCACTGTCGTGGCGGCGCGGGCGACCAAACCCACCAGTGGGCTCACCTCGTGACTGAGTGACACTTGCCGGAAACCGGCTGCGCGCGCCAGTGCTCCGAGCCGCAACTCGATCGACGGGTACCGCCATGCATGGATCAGCGCAATCGCGCACGAGTCGAATCCCTCGCGCCGGCGGCGTTCCAACATCGCGCGCGCGGCATTTTCATCCAAAGGCGTAATGGTCACGCCATCCACCGACACGCGGCCATCCACCTCCTCCACAGCCTCGTACAGCGGCTCCGGAAGGCGGATCTCCAGATCGAACAGGCGCGGGCGCCTTTGATGTCCGATTCGCAGCAGATCCCGAAACCCGCGATCAACCACCAACAAGGTGCGGGCGCCCTTGCGCTCCAGTAGCGCGTTGGTCGCCACGGTGGTCCCGATCTTGACCTCACGAACGATTCCGCTAGGGATGGGCGCGTCCAACTCGAGGCCCAATACCATCCGGATACCGGCGGTGGCGGCGTCTGAGTAGCGCTCCGGATTCTCGCTCAGCAGTTTTAGCGTCGATATCGCCCCTGCGGGGCTCACCGCGACGATGTCGGTGAAAGTCCCACCGCGATCGACCCAGAATTGCCAGCCGTGCATACCGCCCTTCGCCCTTTTGGTGCTACCATTTACACGATATTGATAATTTATCAGTGTAGTCTGACGCTCGCCCACACCGCCTTCGAGCGCTGGATCGTGCGCTGCGCGGCCGCGGCCGGCGCACAACTTACGCCCCTGGAAGTGCTGATCCTGCACACCGTGCGACACCGCGACCGCCCGAAGCGGTTCATGGATATCATGTTGGTGCTGCACCTCGAGGACGCGCACATCGCCAACTATGCGGTGGGCAAGCTGCAGGCTGCCGGTTTCGTGCGCTCCCATCGGGTCGGGAAGGAAAAGCTGATCGAGGCGACCCCAGCCGGGATCGCATTCTGCGAGACGTATCGGGAGGTTCGCGAGCGCATGCTGGTGGAGAGCATCAAGACGGGTGGCCTCACCGAAGAGACGCTGTCACAAACCGCCGCCTGCCTGCGAATACTGTCGGGCAGTTACAACCAGGCGGCCCGTGCCGCCGCGACGTTGTAGCCTTCCACCTCGTGAGCCCGGATCATCACCAGAGCGCTCGTCGCCGTGCGCTGCGCAGGGCGTTCGTGGCGAGTCTCTCGGGCACTGCGCTCGAATACTACGATTTCGCGGTATATAGTTCCGCGGCGGCGCTCATTTTCGGGCGGCTGTTCTTTGCACAAAGCGATCCCCTGACCGCGGTTCTGCAATCCTTTGCGACGTACGCGGTCGGCTATCTCGCGCGCCCCTTGGGCGGCGTCGTGTTCGGCCGGCTCGGCGATGTCATCGGGCGCCGTAAAGCATTGATGGGAACGCTGATGTTGGTCGGAGTCGCAACGTTCCTGATCGGTTTGTTACCGACCTACTCCAGCGCCGGCCCGCTCGCACCCGCGCTGCTCGTCACTTTACGTTTTGCGCAAGGGGTCGGAGTCGGAGGCGAATGGGGCGGAGCGGTCCTGATCACCAGCGAGCTGGCACGGGGACAACAGCGTGGGTTCTGGGCGTCGGCGGCGCAGATCGGCCCTCCTCTCGGCACCCTCCTCGCGAACGCCGTCCTGGGAGCACTGGTTACCCTGCTGCCGGAACAGGCATTTCTAGGCTGGGGCTGGCGGATTGCTTTCCTGCTCTCGGCTGTGTTGGTCGGGTTTGGCTTGTGGATCCGTGCCAACCTGGAGGAAACACCCGTGTTCCGCGAGCTCGCCGCTCGCGGCGAGGTCCCGCGGGCTCCTGTCGCGGAGGTGCTGCGCTCACAGCGCAGAGCACTCGCGGCGGCCATTCTCGCGCGAGTTGGACCGGATGTCCTGTACACGATGTTCGCGGTTTTCGTGTTGACTTACGCCACTCGAGTCATGGGCCTGAGTCGGGCTCTAGCCGTTACGGCGGTACTCACCGGCTCGGCCTTGCAGCTCGTCTCGATGCCGGCGAGCGGTTGGCTATCGGATCGCCTGGGACGCAAACGGGTCTATGCGGCCGGCGCCGCGGGAGGTGCGGCGTGGAGTGTTGGCTTCATCGCCTTTGCGCACGACGCCCCCTCGCTCATCGTCGGGGTCGTGGGAGGCTTGGCCTTCCATTCGCTAATGTATGGTCCCCAAGCTGCCTTCATCGCCGAGCAGTTCCCGGCGCGGTTGCGGTATACGGGCAGCTCTCTGGGCTACACGCTAGCCGGTCTGATCGGCGGGGCCATCGCGCCGCTGGTGTTCGCGACCCTGTTACGCGACGCCAACGCGGCCTGGCTGATTGGGGCCTATATCAGCGTGGCTTGTGCCATCACCCTGGTTGGCCTGGCTCTCGGACAGCAGGCCACCGAGGAGTGACACCAGATTCCGCGGGCGCTCTGGCAGCCCGGCCGGTCCGCAGCCACAGGGCGGGAACTGCTCGCGGCTCCCAAAAAGCAATCTGGGGGCCTGCGACGTGGTTCTCGGCGCCCTTCCGGGATTCTTTGGGGGTACGGCCCACCATGGCATAATGCCATTATGACGATTCCTGCCACGAATGCTTCGGGGACGGCGGTAGCCCAGTTCACGCTGGTCTTGCCCGCCATATTCCACCAGGAAGGTGACTGGATCGTAGCGTCATTTCCGAATCTCGACGTGACCAGCCAAGGCCGCACGCGGGACGAGGCGGCCCGGAATCTGATCGAGGCCGCCCAACTCTTCATCGAGTCCTGCTTTGAACGCAACGTGCTCGATGAGGTCCTGAAAGACTGCGGATTCGCTATTTCGCATGGCGCACCGCCGAAACTGGCCGGCGAGCATTTAACCGTTCCTGTTGAGCTGCTCGCGGCGCGTAATGGTTCCGAAGCTCGCGCCTGTTGATTGCGAGCAACTCGCTCGCTTTTTTGAACAACACGGGTTCGTCCGCCGACGCCAGAAAGGCGGGACTGACGCGCGAGGAGTTGCTTGAGTGGCTTGCGCGACACTGACAGCGCAATGCGGAAAACGCCGTGCTGCGGGTTCGAAACCGAAAGTGGACACAGTCGGTTTCAGGTCTCTTTCGAAGAAGCTGGTCGGGGCGCCGAGATTTGAACTCGGGACCCCTTGCACCCCATGC
>CAYNTW010000022.1:0-19095 GCA_964400085.1 uncultured Steroidobacteraceae bacterium
GATTTTCCCTACATCAACCAGGCGCCCGCCTCGGATCCGGAGTCCTCGTGGCAGGTTCGACTGAAAGGAAAATCGCTCAAGGCTCTCATGGGGCCGAGCGCGCCTTTCGCAGGCGATCACGTCGAGCTCAGCGACCACGGTGATGACTTCGCTTCCACGGTCGGAATCGGCGCGGTGGTCTCGACGAAGTTCACCTGGCCGCGCGACCCGAAACCCAAGGATTCGTTCCTCCTGACAGCCGAGAAGGAAGCGCGTTGGCGCCACTGGATTGCGCTTTACAAAGAGAAGATGCTCTCGCGCGGGCGTTATCGGGGAGCCCTCTACGACATCGGCTTCGACAAGCCCGAGACACACGTGGTGGAGCAATCCGGGCGCACCTATTACTCTTTCTATGCGCCCCGCTGGAGCGGCAGGGTGGAGCTACGTGGCCTCGCGCCTGGCAGATACCGGGTGCGAGACTACTTCAACGATCGTGACCTGGGCACTGTGTCCGATTCAGGCCCGGCCTCACGCGCCGCTCTTGACGTGGCATTCGAGCGCTTTCTGTTGATCGAGGCGATACCGGCTTGAAGCAAGAAGAGACATCGGGAACCGAGCACAGCCGCCGCTACGATGCACCCCCCGCCACGGTGGAGAGCGGACTGCTGGTCGAGGAGCGCAGGCGTCGTATCTGCGACCTGCTCCGGGAGCATGGACGGGTTACGGTGGAGGATCTCTCCAAGCGTTTTGACACGTCAGTGGTCACTATTCGACTCGACCTGGCCGCGCTCGAAACGGCCGGTGCGCTGACCAGAACCCGCGGCGGGGCTCTAGCGCGGCGCGAGGATGACGACCTGCCTATCGTCATCAAGCAGACACTCCATCACGCGGAAAAGATCCGTATCGCCAAGGCGGCCGCCGCGCTGATCAACGATGGGGAAACCATCGTTCTCGACTCCGGAACCACCACGGCCGAGATCGCGAGGCAGATCCGCACGCTTGGCCTGAAGTCCATCAACGTGATCACCAACGCGCTGAACATTGCGATGTTATTGTCGGACGTCCCCGCCGTCCGATTGATCATGCTCGGGGGCGTGCTCCGCCAGGAATCCAACTCGCTCTCCGGCCACATGGCCGAGAGCGCCATCACGCACTTGCGGGCGGATCGCCTGTTCCTCGGCGTCGACGGCCTCGATCCGGAAATCGGACTCATGACTCCGCACCTGGCCGAGGCGCAATTGAATGCCAAAATGATCCAGATCTCGCGCCAGGTCGTGGCAGTGACCGACTCATCGAAGCTGTTACGGCGCAACGTGTCGGTGATCGCGCAGGTCGACCAGCTGCACATGCTCATTACTGACACGGCCGCGCGCGCGGATGTTGTGGAAGAGCTGCGGCGCAGAGGTGTCGATGTGCGGTTGGTTTGAGAGGATCGCGCTGCTCGCCGCGCTCCAGATGGTGACTACAGTGGCGCAATCCTACTCGCTCGAGGATTTCCGGCACGTCGACAAAATCGACGCGCACGTGCATCTACACGGCACGGCGCAGCCCTTCATGGAGCAAGCCGTCCGCGATGGCTTCCGCGTCCTGACGATCAACGTCGATTATCCGGACTTCCCGCCGATCGAGGTCCAACAACGCGACGCCATAGCCCTGCGCAAACAGTATCCGGGACGCGTAGCATTCGCGGCCACCTTCTCGGTCGCGAATTTCCAAGCGCCGGATTGGGCGAGCACCCAGCTACACCATATCGAGGAGGCATTCGCCCAGGGCGCGGTCGGCGTGAAAGTCTGGAAGAACATCGGGCTGAGCTTGCGCGACCCCGACGGCCGATACGTCATGCTGGACGACCCGCGGTTGAAGCCGATCTTCGACCGGCTCGAGCGAGACAACAGGGTCCTATTGGGTCACCAGGCCGAGCCGCTCAACTGCTGGCTTCCCTTCGACAAGATGACGGTTCGCTCGGACAAAGAATACTTCCGCGCGCACCCTCAGTACTACATGTATAAGCATCCCGAGGTGCCCTCCCACGAAGCGCAGTTGGCAGCGCGCGATCACATGCTCGCGCAACATCCGAAGTTGCGTTTCGATAGCGTTCACCTCGCCTCGCTCGAGTGGGATGTGGACAAGATCGCCGCATTTCTCGACCGCTTTCCACGAGCGAATGTGGATGTCGCGGCTCGCATGAGCCATCTGGAATATCAGGCCGCACACGATCGCGAGAAGGTGCGAAACTTCCTGATCCGTTACCAGGACCGGATCCTCTATGGGACCGACATCGAGGTCGGCCCCCGCGATACCGATCCCCACGTCGCGACCGAAGCGCACGAGACCTGGCTGGAGGACTGGCGCTTCCTGAACACGTCCGATGCCATGCATTCGAGCGAGTTCGACCCCGTATTTCGCGGCCTGGGGCTCCCGAACAGCGTGGTCGACAAGATCTACAGCGCAAATGCGCGCAAGATGTTCGCGGGGGCATGGAACTGAATGCGCAGGCGCCGCTTCATATCGATTCTGCCGCTTATTGGCCTGGCCGGGCTGGTCGCCGGCTGCACCACGACCGCTTCCTCGATCGACGCCAGCGCCAAAGAAGCGATTCCGAGCACTCAGAAGCAATATCGCCTGATTCGCTCCGGCGAGCGCGGCTATAAGCTCACTCAAGTGGACGCCCCCGTACGGATGCCCGGTCCGCATGAGGTCTTGATTCGCGTGCGTGCGACCTCTCTCAACCGGCGCGACGTGTTTGTTATGAAGGGCGCTTATCCAGTGGGTCAGCGCGACAGCCTGGTACCGCTGTCGGATGGCGCGGGTGAAGTCGTCGCCCTGGGAGCGGGTGTGACCCGTTTTCGGGTAGGTAGCAGGGTCGCGGGCATTTTCTTCCAACGCTGGCTGACTGGACGGCCGCCCGCGGACCTCGCCTCGTCCGCTCTCGGCGGAAGCCTGGACGGCATGCTGACGCAGTACGCGACTTTGAGCGAAGAAGGCGTGGTTGCTCTGCCTGGCAGCTTGTCCTTCGAGGAAGGCGCAACCCTCCCCTGCGCGGCGGTCACGGCCTGGAATGGCCTGTTCACTCGTGGGCGTATACAACCCGGCGACTACGTGCTGCTTGAAGGCACGGGGGGCGTATCCCTGTTCGGTCTGCAATTCGCTGTCGCCGCCGGGGCCAAACCCATCATCACCAGCTCGAGTGATGCGAAGTTGGAGCGCGCCAAAGCGCTCGGCGCGTTCAGCACCATCAATTACCGGACGACACCGGATTGGGAGAAATCCGTTCTGTCGTTGACGGGAGGTCTCGGTGTCCACGAAGTGCTCGAAGTGGGTGGCAAGGATACTCTGCCGCATGCATTGGCGAGCCTGGCGCCCGGAGGCCATATCGCCCTGATCGGCGGGCTGAGTGGCTTCGGCGGCAACATCCCCGCGCTCGAGTTGTTGGATCGCAACGAAAGCGTCAGTGGCATCTACGTGGGCTCGCGCGAGCACTTCGAGGCCATGAATGCATTCATCGCGCAACACCATCTGAAGCCCGTCATTGATAAGGTCTTCGAGTTCAAGGACGCCCCCGCGGCCTACGAACTGATGGAGTCCGACACCTTCAGCGGCAAGATCGTCATCCGGCTGTAGCCCACCAAGCCCGGATAGCAGCAGCGGATAATCTAAAAAATTGCTATTAACCGCTCTCAGCGCGATCATAGCGCGGAGCGGATAATCCAAATTTATTTGATTATCCGCTCTTCCAATTTGGAGCGACCGGATGCGTTTTCTGGGCAGAACGGAAGAACTTCTTACATTACAAGAACTTATTCGTAACTGTTACGGTGATTCGTAGCGCTCGTTTCAGGCCGCCGCAAACAACCTCACGGGCAACCGCTCCGGCCCGTGTCCGATCGTCGTCATCCAAGGCTCGGGCTCTCCCGCGGGCTCGAAGCGCTCGATGTGCCTCACCACCGCTCCCAACAGGGCGTCGGCCTCGAGCCCAGCCAACACCCGGCCCACGCACGAGTGCACACCGTAGCCCCAGCCAACATGTCCGCGGTTGTCGCGTTGGACATCGAATCGATCGGGCTGCGGCCATTTGCGCGGGTCGCGGTTGGCGGCCGCGAACATCAGCCCACAGCGCTCTCCTTGGGGAATCACCACGCCCTCGATGTCGACGTCTCGCATGGTGATGCGCCCCGCCATGCGCGAGGGGGAATCCCAGCGGAGGCTTTCCTCGAAAGCGGCACGCACCAGGGTCGGATTCTGGCGCACCAGTTGATATTGGTCGGGGTAGAGGGAGAACGCGCGAATCGCATTCGCCAGGGTGATGATGGTGGTGTCGGCGGCGGCGGAGAGGAGAATGCCGACCAGGAGCTGCGCTTCCTGCGGCGTGATCTCGCCACGATCCGCGGCCAGAAACATTTGCATCCCCAGGCCGTCGCTGTCGAGATTCTCACGACTGCAACAGCGTGTGGCCCACTCGATCACCGGCCCTGTATCGCGCATGGCCGCCTCGAACAGCTCGTTCATCGGCCCCATGGTCGCCCAGACCATGTTGCCGAAGGCATACATGTGCTCGCGTCCCGGTACCGGAATGCCGAGCAGGTCTGGTAACACCTTGTAGACGAACGGCCGGGTGAGCTCCGCGACGGCGTCGATGACGGCACCGCTCCTGGTCTTCAGACCGCGCACCAACGTTTCCGCATCAGCACGGAAAGCGGCGGCCATCTTGCTCAGTGCCTGCGGTGAGAGCGCGTTGGCCACCACCGCGCGCACCGCTGTGTGTTTCGGCGGGTCATCCGTCAACAGCAGCTCGGGTCGAACGGATTTCGGATCGTGCCAAGGACGGGAGGTGGAGGAGAAAGTCTTCCAATCCCGTAGACCCGCGGCTACGTGCTCGTAGCGTGCGATCATCGTGACATTCTCACGTGAGAGCTTCACCACCGGCGCCAGCTCCCGCAGTTCATCATCCACCGCACGCGCATTGCGCACGGCGGCGGCATCAAACAGGTCGCCGTCGTAAACGTAAGCCTCTCTCACGCGCGCCCCTTCAGGTTTTCAAGATCCACTGCTGCCCATCCCGCACGAGCCAACCGGAGGTGGGATCACAGAAGTGACTGCCGATCACCAATACATTGGTGCCGCCGAAGCGGTCCACGAACGCCTGGCGGGTCAAGGCCCCCTGCTCTTTATCCATGTCGAAGTTTCCATATCGGCGCGGATAACTGAGTTGGATGGGATGATGCAGCAGGTCACCCGTAATGACGGCCTCCTCGCCCCGAGAGCGGATCAACACGCTGACGTGCCCAGGCGTGTGACCTGGGGTGGGAAACAATGAGACTTCGTCAGTGATCCGATGCTCGGGCCCGATGAAGTCCACCAGTCCCGCCGCCAGCACCGGGTCGATGGAATCTTGCAGATGCTCGAAGTCGTGGTAACCGCCTGTCTCACGCAGGTGACACCAGTGCTCGTACTCGCGTCGACCAAAGAGATAGCGCGCCTGCGGGAATGTCGGCACCCACTTCCCGTTTACCAGGTGAGTATTCCAGCCCACGTGGTCGAAGTGCAAATGGGTGCATAGGACCGTGGTGATGCTGGAGGGTGGGAACCCGGCCGCCTGCAGGTCATCCAGGAAAGTCGTGCGGATATTGCAGAAGACATCGTACTCGCGCTTGCGATCGGCGCCGATGCACGTATCGATCATGACGCTCTTGTCGCGTGAGCGCAGGACGAAACATTGAAAGGAGATCTTCATCAGGCCTTCGGGCGTGGCGAAGTGTGGATGCACCCAGGCGTGGCGCTTGAGGAAGTCCGCTGTCTCATCCTTCCACAACATCCAGAGGTGGTCTTCGAAGGCGTTGACTTCGACCAGCCGAGCGATCTCCACATCGCCGATCTTCCAGTGCTTGATGTGCTCCACGGCCATAGAATCAACCTCCCACGGTCTCGGCGGCGGTCGCGAGCGCCTCCTGCGGCGCTCGCGCGTATGGCAAGTCGAGAGGCGCAGGCGCGGGAATGCCGCGCATCAGGTCCGCACATTTCTCCGCAATCATGACCACGGCCGCGTTGGTATTTCCCCCAACCAGGCGTGGGAAGATGGACGCATCCGCGACCCGCAGCGCCTCCATTCCGTGCACGCGCAACTGCGCGTCCACCACCGCCCCCGCATCGGGACCCATCCGACATGACCCGCAGGGGTGATGAACCGTCGAAGCCGCGCGGCGGAGATATTCAATGAGTCCTGCGTCATCCTGGACACTGGAACCGGGCTGTACCTCTATCGCCCGATAGCGCGCGAAACTCGCGGCGTGCGCCACACGTCGTGCAAGCTTTAGCCCGCGCAACATCATTGCGACATCGTCCGGATGACTCATGAGCCGCGGATCGATCAAAGGCGCGGAGCGGGGATCGGGACCTGCGAGCCGCACGTAGCCGCGGCTCTTCGGATACAGACCCACGGCATTGATCGCGAACCCGTGCCCCAACGGAAACGGGAACGTGTTGGGATTACGACGCGCCGCCTGGAAAACGATCTGCACATCAGGACGAGTCAAGTGCGACAACGTGCGCACGAAACCGGTTGCCTCGAACACGTTGCTCGCGAGCGGCCCCGTCCTGAAGAGCGCGTATTCGACCAGATTGGCCAGGTTGCGAGGCGTGGCTCGCCAGGAGATGCCGTAGGACTCGCTGTTGCGCATTTCCATCAGCACACCGATCGCCAGGTGATCGTGATAGTTGGCCCCGACCCCCGGCAAGTGGTGTTTGACTTCGATCCCGGCTGCCTGAAGCGCTTCCCGGTCACCCACGCCGGAGAGCATCAACAGCTGCGGCGAGAGGACCGCCCCGCCGGCAACAACGACCTCGCGACGGGCGGTGAGTAACCGTTCGCCACCGGGCGTAAGCAACTCGACCCCGACAGCGCGTCGATTCTCGATCCGGATCCGCGCCGCCCGGGTGTTGGTCAGGAGGGTGAGATTGCTTCGATGGATTGCCGGCCGCAGATAGGCGCTGGCGGTGGAGACGCGCCGGCCCTTCGAAATCGTACCCTGCCGCGGTCCGTACCCTTCCGAATCCGGGCCGTTGAAATCCTCGTTGCGCTTGAATCCCAAGGAGTCCATTGCCGCCAGGAACGCGGGAGTCATGGGATTCGGACGCTTGATGAACATGACGTTCATCGGCCCACCCTGTCCGTGGTAGGGCGAGTCGGGATAGGCATCGTTGCGTTCCGAGCGCAGGAAGTACGGCAAGACCTCGCGATAACTCCAGCCCGGATTTCCGGCCGCCGCCCAGTCGTCGAAATCCGTTGGGTGGCCGCGGAAGTAGACCATGCCGTTGATGGAACCTGAGCCGCCGACCACGTGTCCGCGCGGAATGGGAATCGAGCGGCCGTTCAGATGGGCCTGGGGTGTGGTGGTGAAACGCCAGTTCAGTTTGGGACGGCCGATCGCGGCGGCCACAGCCGCGGGAATATGGATGAAGGGGTGCTGATCCCGTGGGCCGGCCTCGATCAGCGCGACGCGTGTTGCACGGTTCTCGGAGAGCCGGCTCGCCAGGACACATCCCGCGGTACCCGCCCCTACGATCACAAAGTCGAACACATCCGCGTCGCGCTCGGTCATTTGCCTGGGCACCCCCGATTGACCCACGGTAGCGCGACATTGTCAGCATACTCGCCTGGCCCAAGGACCCTATCCTTCGATAGGGCCAAGTGATCGCCAGGCGGTGTCAGGCTTGAGGCATGATTAAACTCAACGAGACCTTCGAGGCGCGCGGCCGCGCGACACCTCTGAATGGCATGCTCGAGCCCCAGTTCGAGCCCGTTTTGGCGGCCTTCCGTGAAAACTACCGAGTCGAGGACGAGGTGGGTTCGGCAGTCAGCGTGGTTCTAGATGGCCGCACGGTTGTGGACCTCTGGGGTGGTTGGCGCGACGGCGCCAGGCAGCGCGAATGGCAGCATGACACTCTTGTTTGCATGATGTCGGTCTCCAAGGGGATCACCGGCCTGGCATTCAACATGCTGCTCGACCGCGGCCTGGTGGACGTGAATGCGCCAGTCGCGCGCTATTGGCCCGAGTTTGCGCAAAACGGCAAGCAATCGCTGCCGGTGCGCTTCGTGCTGGATCACCGCGCCGGTCTGCCGATCGTTTCCGAGCCACTCTGGCCAGGCGCTATCTATGACCACCAGGCCACCTGCGATGCCCTGGCAAGACAGGCACCACTATGGGAGCCCGGCACGGTAGCCGCCTATCACATCCACACACAGGGCTTTCTGTTGGGCGAAATCATCCGCCGGGTCACGGGCAAGACCGTCGGTCAGTTCATTCGTGACGAGATCGCTCGTCCCCTGGATGCCGATTTCCTGCTCGGCAGTCTGTCGGAGCACGACCAGGCACGTGTGGCCGAGGTGATGCCGAACATGGAAGCGCGCCTGTTCGCCGCCAAGGAGGTCGAGCAAGACACCTTGCGAAGCAAGGCTTTCGTGCAGAATCCCGCCGAGCCGTGGGCCGTCACTTTGAATTCGCAGAAATGGCGCGAAGCCGAGATTGCCAGTGGCAACGGCCACGGGAACGCGCGCGGTGTCGCCAGGATCTACGGCGCGTTCGCCCGGGGCGGCGAGTTGGATGGGGTACGCTTGAGCTCGCAGAATGCTATCGCGGCCATGATCACCGAGCAGCACAACATAACGGAGCTGATGCAGGATCGACCGTACCATCAGGCACTGGGCATTCTGTTGAACACGCCGGAGGCGGTGTACATGGGACCCAATCCGCGAGCGTTCGGCCATCACGGGATCGGTGGCTCGATCGGGTTCGCGGACCCGGACGCGCGAATCGGGTTCTCATATGCGGTCAACAAGATGCATGCGGTAGGAACCAACGGGCCGCGCGCGGCGCGACTCATCAAGGCGCTGTACGAAGCGCTCTGAGCAACGGTCCCCGCGCTGCAAAGGGCCGCGGGCGCACATCGGCGGACTCGAGGGGAAAAATTTGCTACCGATTCCACAGGTCGCGGAACAATCCATCCTGATCACGGGCGCGGGCCGCGGCCTGGGGCTGGCGATGGCCATCAAGTTGGCCCAGCTCGGCGCGGCCGTTGGCCTGGTCGACATCGATGCAGCCAGTGTCGAGGCGGGCGCGGAGCAAATCCGCACGAGTGGCGGGCGCGTGTGGGCTCACGTGGCCGACGTGTCGAACCGCTCGGCACTGTTTGAGGCGGCCGCGACATTCGCTCAGCAGGCGCAAGGCCTGGATGCTGTCATCAACAACGCCATGCTCCTGCGCTACGAGCCCATCACCACTGTGTCGGAAAACATCATTGACCAGATGCTCGGCATCGGGATCAAGGGCGCGGTCTGGGGGACGCAGGCACTGCTCGCACACCGCAAACCCGGGCGCGGCGCGTCCATCATCAACATGGCCTCGCCGGTCGCGGAGCGAGGCTACCCCAACACATCCATCTACAGCTCGGTCAAGGGCGCCTTGGTGACACTCACCAAGACACTATCCGCCGAGCTGGGGCCCCAAGGGGTGCGCGTAAACGCACTTGCGCCGGGCTCGGTACCCACCCCGGGTGCAGTCGGGCTAAACGACAAAGCCGAATATGAGCGCCGTGCGCGGACGATTCCATTGCGGCGTCTGGGCCATGAAGACGACGTCGCCGATGCCGTCGCCTTCTTACTGAGCCCCGCCGCGTCGTTCATCAACGGCGAAATTCTGCACGTAGACGGGGGTATCGCGGCGGCAGGCTGAACGGTCCTGCGATGAGGCGCTTCAAACCACACGAGGGCCCGGCCACTGGACGCGGGCCTCGGGATCCTCAATCGTCATGTTGGCGCCCTCGGTAGCCCGCAGCGGCACGGAAGACCTGTCGAAGCCTTCGAGACAGAACGCGTTGACGCCGAAATGATCCGGCGCGGCCCGCTTGCGATGAAACACATAGATACCACAGCGGCTACAAAAATAGTGCTGCGCGCGCCGAGTGTTCCACTGATAGAGCGTCAGTATTTCCTTGCCTTCGAGCACGGTGAGCGCGCTCTGCGGAACCTTCGCCATCACGGCGTTGCGAATGGCACAGAGCGAGCAATCGCAGGTCGTGAGCTCAGTGATCGCATGGTCCACGCGAAATCTTACCGCGCCGCAGTGACAAGCGCCCGCGTGCACGCTCAAACCTCCACCGTGCCTTCGAGATAGAACACGCAACTGCCTTCCAACTCAACACGATCGCCGCGCAGCCGGCAGCCGACGGCGCCGCCACGGCGCGATGCCTGGAAGGCGCGCAACTCGGTCTTCCCCAACCGCCGCCCCCAGTAGGGCGCCAGCATGCAGTGCGCGGAGCCGGTCACCGGATCTTCCGGAATACCCTTGGCTGGGGCGAAATAACGACTCACGAAGTCATAAGCGCCCTCTCCCGGGGCTGTCACGATGAGGCCGCCTCGATCCAAGCGCGCGATCGCCGCCATGTCGGGGCGCATCGCCCGTAGCGCCCGCGAGTCATCCAACACTGCCATATAATTGAATTCGTTGACATAAACCTCCACGGGCGTCGCGCCGAGCGCGGCGCCCAGACCGGCGGGCGCGGCCGTGACCTCGAAAGCCCGGACGGGAAAGTCCATCACGTATGCAGCCCCCTTCCGTCGCACCCGCAAAGGACCACTTGCGGAGTGGAACGTGACCTCCTCCCGTCCAACATCGAGCCGTTCCATGACTACCGCAGCGCTCGCCAAAGTCGCATGACCACACAGGGGCACTTCGACGGCCGGAGTGAACCAGCGCAAGCGATAGTCGCGCCCTTCGGGAATGAGGAAAGCCGTTTCCGCGAGATTGTTCTCCGCGGCAATGGCTTGCATGACCTCATCCGCTGGAAAGCGGTCCAACGGCATCACGGCCGCGGGATTGCCGCCAAACAAGGCTGTCGCGAAAGCGTCGACCTGGTAAATGGGAGTGCGCATAAAAAATCCTGCTCGAGACCTGGGGCATCATTGCAAACGGACAGCCGAGAGGGTATCTCCCTCCTGAGATACTGTACCGGCGCAGTGATCAGACAGGCTCACGGACTGTGCTGGTACCAACGCCCGTACACCACGCGCATAGAAGCTGATCATGAAACCCAGGAATTCTTTCATTTCAGGAGCGCTCGGCAGCTTGCTATTGATCTCTCTGGCACACGGCGCCGAAAGTTGCTCGGGGGCGGCGGGGCCGCACTCGCGGCCTGCGGCCGCGCCAGAAGCCGCAACAATCCTCCGAACCTCCCTTGCGGGAGTGCCGGCCATCCTTCGTGTGCCGAGGACAGTCAAAAAAAATATAGTCGTTCTCTGGCACGGCCTGGGGCCACCGGGAAGCGAAGATGAGCTCATGGCCGCCCTGCCACTCGATGACGTGCCCGCGGTGAAGGTCTACCTCGGGCTACCTCTGTTTGGAGCACGCTCGCCGGCGGCCGGTGCTGAAACCCTCGCCCAGCGACAAGCAGAGGATTACTCCCTCCGAATCTTCGAGCCCGTGGTGGTCGGAGCGGCGCAAGAGCTCCCGCGAGTGTTGGCTGCTTTGCGAGATCGGAAGTGCCCTGGGGCCAGTGGCAAGATCGGTCTGTTTGGATTCTCCGCCGGTGGCACCGCCGTGCTGGTGGCACTCACCGAGCCAAACGTCCCGGTGGGTGTCGCGGTCACGGTGAACGCGCCTGCTGGCCTGAAGTCGGCCGTCGATGCGCTGGAGCGAGCGACGCAACAACCCTACACCTGGTCAGAAGGCGCGCTGCAACTGGCGCAGCGAACCGATCCCGTTTTGCACGCCCGCGAGATTGCAACAGGTCAACCCCCGCCGGCACTCTTTCTGCTCCATGGAGGTAACGACACTGTCATCTCCGCGGCCGGCAGCGCGGCGCTCGAGAAAGCCTTGCGACCTTTCTACGCAACTTCCGCAGCCAGGGATCGCTTGAGTCTCGTCATCGCACCGGGTGTGTCGCATGATTGGTCTAACCCCGGCACGCTGCCGCAGGTACAGCGCCGCGTTGCGGACTGGTTCAACCGGTATCTATAGAGCGCCTCGACACGAGCCGCTTGCGTTCTACGCCCAGTAGCGCTACGCTCTGTAGCAGTACGGTGAGTAGCAGTTCTATGGACCATCAGATTACCGACCTCGGCGAGCTCGAGCGCGAAGTCCTGGAGCTGGTCTGGGCAAACGGCCCGATATCGGCCGATGCCGTTCAGAAGCGACTCGCGCGCGCGCTCAAGGAATCCACGGTGCGCACCGTGCTGAAGCGGCTCGAGGAAAAGGGATATCTCGAGCATACGACCGAGAACCGCACCTTCCTTTATACCGCCACGCAAACCCGCTCGAACGCTGCCGCGCGCGCGGTGAAAGGGATCGTGGATCGCTTCTGCCACGGCTCGATGGAGGAAGTGTTGGTCGGGCTCGTGGATGCGCGGATCCTGGACCGGCGGGAGCTCGCGCGCCTGGCGGAAAAAATCGCCAAGATGAAAGAAGGAGGCAAATCATGATCCGCCTCGTGACCGAAGCCGCCCTGCGCTCGTGCGCGCTGGGCCTGGCGCTCTGGCTGATGCTCGCTCTGACCCGCTCACGCAATCCCCATCTGCACAAGTTGGTCGGGTTCACGTTGTTGATGGCTTCTCTGGCTATGCCCCTTCTCCTGCAGGTGCGGGTTATGCCCGTGATTCAGGCCCCTGACTACGTCCTCACCTTGCAGGCGGGCGCCGTCGGAGCAACATACTCCGGCGTGGCCTGGAATGTTATAGACGCGCTCTATGTGCTGGTCGCTCTCGTCCTGGTCACGCGTTATCTTCGGAGCCTGCTGAGCGTGTGGCGTGTTCGGCGCGATGCCCAACTCGTCGAATATACGAACCTGGCGCGGGTGGAGATGGGTAACCTGGACGTGCGAGTGACCGCGCACGTTCGAAGCCCTTCCACCTTTGGATCCACCATTCTCCTGCCGGCCGACTTTGTCGAGTGGCCTCACCAAAAGCTCACCGCTGTCCTCGCGCACGAGCGAGCGCACGTCTTCCACAAGGACTGCTACATGCTGTGGCTCGCACGGCTGCATACGTGCATTTTCTGGTTCAACCCGCTCGCCTGGTGGCTACAAAGCAAGCTGGCCGCGTTGTCGGAAACGACGAGCGATGAAGCGGCGGTGCAGGCCATCGGCGACAAGCCCGCATACGCTGAAATCCTGCTGGAATTCGCCGCGTGCCGAGCCGTGAGCGATGTCGCAACCGCGATGGCCCGCCCGCGCATCGTGACCCGTATCGAAAGAGTCATTTCCGAAATTACCCCAGCCGCCGTCCCGAGACTTTCGCAGCGCCTGCTGGCGGTCGGCGCAATCTTGCCGATGGTGGCCGCGGCGGCGGCCCCGCTGGGACAGAGCCCGTTGCACTTGGCGCAAAGCGGCGCACCGGCTGCCAACACAGCCGCAGCGGTGATTTGCCCGGACACAACTTCCCAACAGCCGTGTGTCAAACCCTGGCACCCCAATCCGACGGAGTGGGCGAAATACTACCCACAAGAGGCAGCGCGCCGAGGTATCGATGGCCTGGTCCGCATCCAGGTGAGCCTCGATGCGCAAGGGCGCGCGACCGACACCCTCATCCTTTCCGAAGACCCTCTCAACCTGGGCTTCGGAGCCGCGGCTTCGGTGCTGGCGCACGTAATGGAATACAACAACCCGACCGGCCGTCCGGCGCAACTCACTTTCAACATGAAGTTCGCTCTCGCCCAGCCCACCCCGTCGTACGGCACGACCAACTTCGAGGACCCCGGCGCTCCCTCGAGTCCCTAGCGGAAGGCGCGCACCAGAAAGACCACCCCCAGAATCACGAACGAGGCGCTCGCCACGTAGTGAATTGCCTTCAGCGGCAGCCGGGTGGCAAAAGCCTTGCCGAGAAACACCACCGGCGCGTTGGCGAGCACCATGCCAGCGGTGGTTCCAGCGACGACCGCCGGCAAGTTGGAGTACGCCGCCGCCAGCGCCACTGTGGCGATCTGGGTCTTGTCACCGATTTCGGCGATCGAGATCGCGATAAAGGTCGCCATGAAGGCTCCCGCGCCCCGCATCTTCGTAGCGTCGTCATCGAGCGTGTCGGGCTTGAGCGTCCACAACGCCATGCCGATCATGCTGACGCCGACGATCGCATCCAGGACTGTCGGAGTGAGAAATCGGCCCAAGCGCACGCCGACCAGTCCCGCCAGCAGGTGACTGGCCAAGGTGGCGCATAACACGCCCGCGAGAATCGCCCAGGGTCGGCGGTATTGCGCGGCCAACATCAGGGACAGAAGTTGCGTGCGATCGCCCATCTCCGCGATCGCCACGGTCGTAATCGAGACCAGGAAGGATTCCATCGGTGACTCCGAGCCAGGAGCGGCGACGAGCAACGATCGCCCCCTGCCGCTCGCGCCGGAGGTCGACCGTTGGTCTCGCCATGCCCGCAGGCCTCGTACGCCATGGGCGTGCGCCCAAGTGTGTTGACGTACGACCCGGCTGGTGCCGGGCGGCTACTCCCCAAAGGGACCGCAGCCTTTTACCGGAAGGGTATCGGCTTGGCAACTGGAACCCGCAAATCGGGCAGATTAGACTCGCTCTCATGCACCGCCACGATCACGAGCACGACCACTCGACGCACGAGGCGCACGCGCACGATCGGCACGATCACCACCACGGCCACCACCACCATCATCACCACGAGGAGGCCAGCGAGCGGCGGCTGATCCTGGCTCTACTGATTCTCGGTAGCTTCACTGTGGTGGAGGCGGTCGGCGGTTGGTTCGCCAACTCGATCGCGCTGCTTGCGGAAGCCGCGCACATGCTCGCCGACTCAGGCTCGCTTCTATTGGCGATCGTTGCTCTGCGCGTCGGCCGCCGCCCCGCGAACGAGAAGCGCACTTTTGGCCATCGTCGGTACCAACCGCTTGCGGCATTCATCAATGGACAAGCTCTGCTGCTGCTCACGGTGTGGGTGGTGTACGAAGCGATCGTGCGACTCGCCCATCAGCCCGAGGTGAATGGTCAATTGATGCTGGCCATCGCACTGATCGGCGGTGTGGCCAACCTGGCGGCCTTCCTGACGCTCTCCGGGGCCCGCTCGCTCAACGAGCGCGGTGCTCGGGTTCACATCCTCAGTGATCTGGTCGGCTCCGCAATGGCGAGCGTGGCGGCGCTGCTGGTCCTCACCAAAGGCTGGGCGATCGCCGATCCTATTCTCTCGTTGTTCGTCTCGGCACTCATCTTCCGCTCCGCCTGGTTGCTGACCCGGGAAGCCGCGGACGTACTGTTGGAAGGGGCTCCCGCCGGGTTCGACGTGCGGCGCATCGAGTCGGAGCTCATCGGTCACATACCGGGGCTCACCGGAGTGCACCATGTACACGTCTGGTCCATGACAGGTGAGCGCCCCATGGTGACCCTGCACGCCAATCTCGCGCCAGGCGTGGAGCCGAGGCAGACGATCTCAGCCATCCACGTGCGACTCGGTCAACGCCTGAACGTCGAGCACACGACGGTACAAATCGAGGACGAGGGGGACTGCGACACGCCCGATTGCGGCCCGAAGGCGCACTCCCACCCGTAGTTCCTCGTCAGGGCATGCGTGCGACCACGATTAGCGCGAGACCCACGAGAAAACAGGCAAACATGGCGGCGAGCAGCTTGTTGGTCCCCGCGGGGGCGGCACGGAACTCCTTCCAGATGAACACGCCCCAGAACGCGGCGACCATGGTCGCCCCCTGACCCAGACCATAGGAGATGGCAAAGCCGGCGCGGCCGGAGGCAATCAGGCTCAAGGACATGCCCACGCCCCAGATGACGCCCCCGAGAATGCCAGTCAGGTGG
The DNA here is from genome assembly GCA_964400085.1 of uncultured Steroidobacteraceae bacterium. Lineage (GTDB taxonomy): Bacteria > Pseudomonadota > Gammaproteobacteria > Steroidobacterales > Steroidobacteraceae > 13-2-20CM-66-19. The sequence continues at coordinate 15,784 of CAYNTW010000022.1, forward strand.
GTGTTGAAACCGCCCCGGAAATAAGCCGCGAATGGGACCGGCGTGCCCACGAAGGGCTTCTTCATGACCAACGTGTTCCACACGAAGTTGCTCAGGAAAATACCGACGGCGAACACGAAAACGGCCGCGTACGGACCCATCTTCCCGGGCTCGGGCAGCGCGGGGTCGGCATACATGGCCGCGGCGACGAACCGGTAGAACATACCCATGAACACTCCGCAGGCGATCGACAGAATCAAGCCCTTGGTGCTCACCGAAGCGGCGGAACCGGCCAGCCGGCGATACGCGACCGCATCCAGGACGATCGCCAAGGTCACGAGAATGACGCCGAGGGCGAGCAGCGCGAAGTTGCCGACCGGGTCGGCGACATAGTTCACGACGACACCGATCAGCAGCGCGAGCCCGATGCCGACCGGGAAAGCCACCGCCATCCCGGCGATCTCGATCGCCGCCACCAACAGAATGTTGGCGAGATTGAAAATCGCTCCGCCCAAGAGCGCCGAGCCGATACTCGCGCCGGAGGCTTGTTGCAGGTCGGCCAGGAAAGAGCGCCCCGCCCCTCCGGTGCTTCCCAGGGTGAGCCCCACCACCAGCGTCAACAACAGGACTCCGAGGGCGTAGTCCCAGTAGAACAGCTCGAAACGCCAGTCCTTGCGGGCCAGCTTGCGGGTGTTCGCCCACGAGCCCCAACAGAACATGGTCAAGACACACAGCGCGACCGCCAGCGGATAACTCTGGACGATGAACATGACTCCCCCCTTTGCGTTCTTATGAGTGCCGGCCGCGCGCGGCCCATTCCCCTTCCAGCTCGGCGCGGTGTGGAAACGACTTCTGGGTTCCAACTCGCGTGGTCGACAGCGCCGCATAGAGGCTGGCGCGCGCCACCGCCGCCTGTTCCGGTAACCCTTCCGCAAGAAACACCGCGAGGCTGCCAATGAACGCATCCCCGGCGCCGGTCGTGTCCCGTGCGGTGACCTCGAAGGGTGTTATATGCACGTGGGCCGCCGCGTCGGCGAGCAACGCGCCGCGCGCTCCGAGCGTGATCAGCACCCGCGGGAAACCCTTGCGCACCAGGGAGGTGGCGCAGGCGGCCGCCTGCTCCAGGGTCTGAACCGGTAGTCCCGTGATGAGCTCCGCCTCGGTCTCGTTCGGAATGAAGTAGCTCGCCGCCGTCAGCTCGGTCAGATCGGCCGGCACGGCGGGCGCTGGATTGACGATGCAGCGGATGTTGTGCGCGCGCGCGAAACGCACCGTGTGATAAACGGTCTCGAGTGGAATCTCGAACTGCAGAATAATGGTCTGAACGCGGCGCAGGTCCGCTGCCGCCGCATCGATATCCTGCGGGCGCAACCGATCATTCGCGCCTTTGACGACGATGATGCGATTCTGTCCGCCAGGCTCGACAAAAATTGGAGCGACACCGGTTGGAGCGTCCGCCACGATTCCGACATGCGTGGTGTCGATGCCGAAAGAGTTGAAGTTGCGCACCGTCGCCTCGCCAAAGAGATCCTTGCCGACCTTGGCGATCATCATCACCTCGGCGCCGCAGAGGCGGGCGGCGACGGCCTGATTGGCGCCCTTGCCGCCAAAACCGAGGTCGAAGTTCTGGCCGAAGAGCGTCTCGCCGGCGCGTGGGAACGCGTCGGCGAAGGTAATGAGATCGGTGTTGGCACTGCCAACCACGGCAATCCGGGGTATCTCAGTCATATGACTCCTCAGGCTCATTTCGGCACGTGATATGCTGATCTTCCTTCCGCACGAAACCAAGCATAACAGGGGGCACTCGCCGTTCATGAACGATGTGGCCGTGGCCGCCAGTGTTCTGCTCGTCGATGACCAGCCGGCCCGCCTGCTTTCGTACGAAGCTGTCCTCGCGGGTCTCAACGTGCGTTGTGTACGAGCCCTTTCGGGCACCGAAGCACTGGACCGGCTCCTCAAGGAAACATTCGCGGTGATCGTGCTGGACGTGAATATGCCAGGCATGGACGGCTTTGAGCTGGCCCGACTGATCCGCGAGCATCCCCGCCTGGAGCGCACCCCGATCATCTTTGCCACGGGGGTGAACGTGACCGATCTCGATCGGCTGAAGGGCTACGAGGTCGGGGCCATCGACTACATCTCCATCCCGATCGTGCCGGAGATCCTGCGCAGCAAGGTCGCGATCCTGGTCGAGTTGCATCAGCGGCGCAGCGAGCTGCAGATCCTCAATCAGTCCCTGAAAGAAGCCCGGGATCAGCTCGATGTGGACCACGCCCAGGCCATGGCCGATGCCCAGGCACACTTCCAGGAGCGCCTCCTGCTCGCCCAGCGGGCGGCCCGGCTTGGGGTCTACGATTGGGATATCCGCACTGGCACACTGGATTGGGACGAGCGTACGCGCGAGTTGTGGGGCCTGGGACCCGACGCCCCAGTCACCCACGAGGTCTTCGCCGCGGCACTTCATCCGGAAGATCGCCTGGAGATGCAGCGAGCGCTCGACAAATCACTCGACCCGAACGGTGATGGTCAATACTCAGCCGCCTTCCGGGTCAACGGGGCCGATGGCGTCGTCCGATGGGTTGAGGCCGTCGGTCGGGTATCGTTCGAGGGCGGCTTGGCGGTTCGGCTCATCGGTACCGTGCACGATGTCACCGACCGCAAACAGGCGGAAGAGAAACTGCGCGCGGCCGACCGCCTCAAGGACCAGTTCATCGCAATGCTGGCACACGAGCTGCGCAATCCGGTGGCTCCCATCCGCAATGCGGCCGAGGTCCTCTCACACCTACTCGCACAGGACGAGAAGCCGTTCGCATTGGTCAACATGATCAAGCGCCAGACGAGCCAGCTGGCACGGCTGTTGGATGACCTGCTCGACGTCACCCGGTTCACTCAAGGGCGAATCGAGCTCAGGCTGGAAGCTATCAACGTCGACAGTTGCATCGAGACAGCGGTGGAAACCGCCGCGCCCACCATCCGCGAAAAAGGGCACACGCTCATCGTAAGCAAGTCAGCTGAGGCGCTGCGCGTCAAGGCGGATAGGGTACGCCTCACACAATGTGTGTCCAACCTGTTGACCAACGCCGCGAAATACACTCCCTCTGGAGGAGAGATTCGCGTGACCGCGCAATCCGAAGGCGCCGAGGTCGTCATTTCCGTGGCCGACAACGGGATAGGCATCGACGTAGAGCTCTTACCCCAGATCTTCGAGGTCTTCGTACAAGGCGAGCGCTCACTCGATCGCACGCAAGGCGGATTGGGTATCGGGCTGTCGATCTGCAAGCGCCTGGTGGAAATGCACGGCGGGCAAATCACGGCCCTGAGCGCCGGACCGCA
>CAYNTW010000022.1:19195-46182 GCA_964400085.1 uncultured Steroidobacteraceae bacterium
CTCCTGACTACCCGATTGCGAGCAGCGCCGCCAGCGCGAGGATGAGCGCTGGGGGCATGATGAGCACGCCCAGCTTGAGGAACTCCCCTGCCCTCACCTGCACGCCCTCGCGACGCAACGCCGCGAGCCATAGAATGGTTGCCAGCGAGCCCGTCACGGAAAGGTTGGGCCCCAGGTCCACGCCGATGAGGACCGCTCCCGCGACCTGGTCGGGCACGTTGGCGGCGTGAACAGCAGTGCCCGCAATCAGTCCGGCGGGCAGGTTGTTCATGAGATTCGAGACGCAGGCGACGATCATGCCACAGGCGCCGGCGGTGAGCTGATCGGCGCGCTGACTGGCCTGCCGCAACAATTCGCTCAAACCGTGGATCACGCCCGACTGGTCCAGCCCCTGGACCAACACGAACAAGCCGGCGACCAGGGGAATGACACCCCAGGAGATGTGTTCGAGGAACAGCCACGGCGAGCAACGCCTGATCCCCGCAACGACCGCGAGAGTTGCGCTGCCCGCGATGCAGGTCGGAAGCCCAAGCTGCCAGCCCATGGCGGACGCCGTCATGAGCACCAACGCCGTGACACCGATTCCCCAGGCCGCGGTCTTGCCGGAAGCCGTCAGTGTTGGCACCGGAACCGGGGTCGTGAGAGGCTGGCGCAACGCGGCGCGTTGGGTGTATTTCAACATCCAATAGGTCGCGCCGATCGACAACAGCGAGGGCAAGGCGAAGTGGGGCAGCCAACGCGCGAGCGGCGGCATCCGCTCGGCATAGATGACCAGGTTGGCAGGGTTCGAGATCGGCAGGACGAAGCTGGCGGCGTTGGCGATAAAGGCACAGATCAGCAGGTAGGGTAAGGGCTGACCGATCCGCGCCGAGCGCACGATTGCCGCCACAGCGGGGGTCAAGACCACCGCGGTCGCATCGTTCGAAAGAAACACGGTCACGAGAATGCCGACCAGGTAGACCAGCCCGAACAAGCGCTTCGCCGAGCCGCGCGCGTGGGCGGCGGCTGCGGCGGCCAGCCAATCGAACAGGCCGCTCTCGCGGGCGATTTCCGCGAGCAGCATCATCCCGATCAAGAACAAGTAAACGTCCAGCCCTTTGTGAATGCCCGCGACCGCGGCGCTCGGCGGCAGCAGTCCGAGGCCAACGAGCGCCAGGGCGCCGGCCACGGCCCACACCGCCTCGGGCAATTTGAAAGGCCGCAGGATGACACCCGCGGTAGCCAGTGTGCCAATCCCCCAGATCGCGACGTTCGTCATCATCGACCCGATGATAAGGGATCCGCGCCCGAGAGCCGTAGCCGCTAGCGTCGCCTTCAGCAGCACATTTTTCGGAAAATGACTTGGTTCTGCAACATTCGCAGGGCAACTTTCCTACGAATGGCGGTCCGTGGCTGAGCCGAGCTGTGCCCGCATTACGGATTTCGTCAGCGGTTCAATCTTCTTCAGCTACGGGCTGTGCGCTTTATGATACAAAGCAAACGGCCCGTGTGCGTGCTAGAGAGTCCATGGTCGCCGTCCATCTACTCATCGCCACCCTTGGCGTCGCCAGCTTGACGCTCGCAGCGGTCTACGCCTCTCTGGCCCTGATCGCGGTCCTGATCTGGCGCGCCCGCGATTCGGGCGGTCCCGCCGTCAAGCTGCCTCCTGTGACGGTGCTCAAGCCCCTTTGCGGCGCCGAGCCTGGCCTGTACGAGAATCTGCGCTCCTTTTGCCGCCAGGACTATCCCCAGTTCCAGATTGTTTTCGGTGTGGGCGAGGCGAACGACCCCGCGCTCACCGTGGCGAAGCGCTTGAAAGAGGAGTTTCCCAACCTCGTGATCGATGTCGTGGTCGATCCGCAGCAGCACGGACACAACCGCAAGATCAGCAGCTTGATCAATATGCTCCAGCATGCCCGTCATGACACGCTCGTGATGGCGGACAGTGATGCGTTCGTGGGCCCGGACTATCTGACCAACGTGACGGCGCCGCTGCTGGACAGAAAAGTCGGCCTGGTCACCTGCCTCTATCAAGGCGAGCCGACGCAGCTCATCTGGTCACGCCTGGGCGCCATGTACATCAACGAGTGGTACATGCCCTCGGTGCTGCTCGCCTGGCTGTTCGGACATCGCAACTATGCCTCGGGCCAAACTCTGTGCATACGCCGCGACACCCTGCAGGCGATCGGCGGCTTGCGTGGAATCGCCAATCACCTGGCCGATGACTACGAGCTCGGGCAAGCGGTGTGTCGGCTCGGGCTGCGCATCGTACTCTCCTCCTATCGACTCAAGGCCGAGCATCACGAGCCGACCTTGGACTCACTCGTACGCCACGAATTGCGTTGGATGCGCACGCTCTACGTGTTGCGGCCGCGGAGCTTCCGTTTCATCTTTCTCAGCTTCAGTCTCCCCCTCGCCCTCCTGGGCCTCGCGCTGGGCGCAGCGTCGTTTTCGACGATTGCGTGGTCTCTCTTTCAGCTCACGGTGGTGGCCCGTCTGTGCCTCCACTTCATACACCGCATTCGCGGCGGGCGACCCTTGTTTGCCGATCTGTGGCTGCTGCCCGCGCGCGATCTGCTGATCTGCTGGGTATGGTGCCGTACCTTCTTCACTTCGCGCTTCACCTGGCGTGGTAGCGATTTTGGCGTCGGCGCCGACGGAATCATGCGCAAGCTCACCTGAAGCGGCCAAGCTAGGCTGGCAGACTTTCGTCTGATCCAGGGCGTGGCCGTGATACGCCTCAGCCGCTCGCAGAGCGTCGTGCTCCAGCGCGGCTCCCGCAACCTTTCCGCTTCCTTTCATCCTTACATCTTGCTTTCAAACACCATCCCCGCAAACGTCCGGTCGGCACAACATGTGCTACCTTGGTGCCACACAAAAACAATGCCCTCGAGTTGAAGGTCCCTGCGGAGGATGCCGAAAGTGCCGAAGCGGCAGTTGGTCTTGCGCCAGATGAAAGGCATGCGGCCGACTTCGGTAGTCGAGGGCGGCGCAGTGCCGAGCGTACCGCGCTGGCCCATCGCCCAGCTCGCCCACATATGCGTGCTCCGAGCGCCAGGCATACAGTCAATCTGCTTCTCGAGGGCGACGGTGATATGGAGCACAGCCGGAGTGTTTGCCGTTGCCTATGCGGCGCTACTCACGTGGCTCTCGCCTTTGGCATTGCAGGATTTTCCAAACCACCTGGCTCGCGTGCGAGTGCTGGCGGATATTCTGTTTGAGCACGGCGCCCGTTTCGGCAGCTCGTTCGAGCTCCACCTCGTGCCCATACCGTATGTCCTCGGCGATCTGGTTCTCGCCACGGCAACTCACTGGCTCGGCGTCAAGGGAGCCGCCATATTCTGGAGCCTGTTGAGCTTCGCGTCTTTGCCCTGCGCGTTGAGTTATTACCTTGGCGCCACCCGGCTGCGTCCTGAATCGAAGGCGTTGCTGGTGCTGCTGAGCTTGTACTTGTCGACCGATTGGTTCTTTTTGGTCGGTTTTCTCGAATTCCGCTTGGGCGTGGCGCTGACCTTCGTCATTCTCGGGTTAGCCGAGCGCCTGCGGTCCAGGCCGAGTGCCGCTCGCCTCCTCCTTTATACGATCGTGCTGTCAGCCGGATACCTGACTCACCTGACCACCCTGGTCTTCGTGAGCGCGCTGTCCGGAATGACCGCGCTGCTGCGCCTCGTGCGCCGCAGGACCCGCCTGTCCCTGGAGCTGGCAATACTCCTTCCGTGCGCTGCTTTGCTGCTTTGGCATTTTGGATTCACCGGTGCGTACCGCCAACCGGACGACCTCGTCGAGAACCCTTATGTCTGGGGTACCGTCGCCGAAAAACTCTCCCGGATCATCGCCGAGTTCCAACGCTATAAGGTGCGGCCAGACCTCCTGATGTTGGTCTGCCTTGCAATCGCCGTTGCATGTTACGTCGGGCGTTTGCGATGGCGCGATCTACGCAACTCCGATGGCTTCGAGTTTCTGGTCTTGGCGGGCGCGATGCTTGCGGTGTACTGCATCTTGCCGGCGGGTTACTCCGAAGCCTACTACGTCGATGTGCGCGCCCTGCCGTTTGTCTCCCTGTATTTGCTTTTGGCGCTCCTGAGCGCGACGCCGGGAGAAGACGCGAAGCCCACGGGCATGCAGACCCTGGGTCTGATCCTGGCTGTGGTGGTCGTCGCGGGTAACATGGCTTATCTCGGCGCGCACATGTATCGCCAGAAGCAATGGCTCGATCAGTATCGCAGCGTCGTCGGCCAGATCCCCCGCGGCGCTTATGTATTACCGGTGTATACCCATGCCCCCGAAGGCACCGTTGTACCTTTCCTGCACGCGTTCGCGTTCGCCTCGATCGATCGCGACGCGGTCGTTCCCTATCTGCAAACAGGCGATACGGGGAATCCACAGAAATACTTGCGCTATCGCCAGCGCCCCTTCGCACCGGACCCGCTGTGGTACGGCAATCTTCCGCCGAGTCCGGTCGATTGGCAAAGGGTGGCTTGCGTATACCGGTTCCTGCTCGTCACCAAGCCGTTCAACCCGGCACGGCTAGGTTTGGCGACCTCCTTGGTCGTGGAAAACAACAGCGCCAGCCTGCTCGCGGTACGCGGAGCCGCCACCTGCGGACCGCGCTGACGCCAACTAGCGCAACTCCTTGATCTGCCAGCCGCAACCAGCCACCAGGATGGAGGTGGTCCACCCTCCGGCATTGCGTTATATTGCTGCTGCCCGGCAGCTTCCGATAACAAAGAAAATGAAGATTCTCATCATCGATGCCGAGAGTCTGATGCGTGACGGTCTATCCGCTCTCCTGGCGCTCCAGGAGGATATCGAGGTGGTCGGCGCGATTGACGACATTGCCGCCGCCTCGTCATCCGCTCCGCCTGACCTGGTGCTGCTGGACACCCTCGTACCGGATTACGAGGGAAGCAGCACTATCGCATCCCTACGCGGTCGCTGGCCGGGTGTGCGCGTGACGATCCTGACATTCCGCCGGGACGAGCTTTCGGTGAGAGGTGCGTTGCGTGCGGGAGTCGACGGTTACCTGTTGAAATCCGACACACGTGTGGAGTTGGCTCACGCGTTGCGTGCCATGCGCGAAGGCACGCGGTACATCAGCCCTGCGGTCTCGGAGCGATCGACCGACCCTGAGGTCGGGCGAACATCGCCGGTGGCGATGGAGGCGCTGAGTGATCGTGAGCGCCTGGTGATGACGCGGATCGCCCAAGGCCGCCGGACTCGGGAGATTGCGACAGAGCTGTCACTCAGTGCGAAAACCATCGAGAAATACCGCGGTACCTTGATGCGTAAGCTGGGGTTGAAGACCGCAGCCGCGGTGGCGGCGTTTGCGATAGCCAACGGGTACGTCGAGCTCTAGCATGTGGTCGAGTCAGGCGCTCGAGTTGTGGTATCAACTCATCGCGAGGTGCCTGCGATGAAACCGATTGACCGCCGAGAGTTCATGAGGGTGGCGGGTGCCACGACGCTTCTGGGTGGTGTGCCCAGCTCGGCAACTGCGTTGGCCACAGACGCTGCACTGCACGGGGCGCCGACTGCGGGTACAAAAGCAGACTACACGTTGCGCATAGCTTCTACCCGTATCGACCTCGGACCCGGCCATATCGTCACGACGACGGCATACAACGGTCAATTTCCGGGGCCTCTGCTGCGCTTCACGGAAGGGCGCAGAGTCACGGTCGACATCTACAATGACACCGACACGCCAGAGCAGTTTCACTGGCATGGGCAGAACGTGCCAGTGGACGTCGATGGCGCGGCCGAGGAAGGCACGCCTTTTATTCCGGCTCACGGGATGCAACGGGTGAGCTTCGTACCCGGCCCGCCAGGGCTGCGCTTCTATCACACTCATCTGCTCGCGGGGAAGGATCTCAACAAAGGTCTCTATAGCGCCCAGGCAGGCCCGGTCTACATCGAGCCGCGCCGCGAGCCGGGTCAGTTCGACCGGGAAGTGTTTCTCGTCCTGAAGGAATTCGAGCCCGCGCTCAGCCAGGGGGGCGACATGGCCATGGACTTTCTCCTCCCCGCCGCCATAGACCGGCGACTGAAAGAAAGCGGGGAAGCCGCAATGGCCGCCTCCTTGAAGCGTGGCATGCCGCACGGGTACGAAGTTGGGTACAAGGCGTTCTCGATCAACGGCCGTATGCTCGGCTCAGGTGAGCCTATACGGGTAAAGTCTGGCGAGCGAGTGCTGCTACATGTGCTCAACGCGAGCGCGACCGAGATTCGCAGCCTGGCGCTCCCTGGCCATACCTTCACGGTGGTGGCGCTGGACGGTAACCCGGTCCCCTCTCCGACCCCGGTACAGACATTGTGGATTGGCACTGCCGAACGCGTCTCCGCGATCGTGGAGATGAAGCACCCCGGTGTGTGGATTCTCGGCGATCTCGCCGATGATGACCGCGCTCACGGAATGGGGATCGTCATTGAATATGCGGGGGCGAAGGGCGAGCCGCGCTGGTCAAAACCAACGCACGCAAAATGGGACTACACCCGCTTCGGGCAAGGTCCGGCGCACGCGCCTGATGAAATCATCGAGATGATCTTTGCCAAGCGCAATGCCGCACGGGACGGTTTCAACGAATGGACCATCAACGGAATCCCGTTCTCAATGAAACCGATGGAACCCATGTTTCACGTGCGACCCGGACGACGTTATCGGCTGCGAATGCGCAATCAGAGCGACGATATTCACCCGATCCATCTGCATCGACACAGTTTCGAGCTCGCCCGGGTCGCAGGCAAGCCGACCGGCGGAATCATGAAAGACGTGGTCATGCTGGGCGGCTATCAGGAGGTCGCGGTGGATTTCGTGGCCGACAATCCGGGGCGGACGTTGTTTCACTGCCACCAGCAGCTCCACATGGACTTCGGTTTCATGGCGCTGTTCGACTACGTCGGGACTTGATCGGTGCTCGATTACGTCCTCAACCGAGTACGTCGCGGAACGACGTGATCAGAACGCACGTGCAGCCAGTCTCGGTCCACACTCGACGGTCTCTGGTGTTGGGCTCTCCGCGGTTATAATCCCCGGGGTAGAGCTTGCGGTCGTCGATCCACAACTCCCCATCGAGCAGATGGAGCTCTTCGACTCCCGCATGCGTGTGCGGCGGGTAAGCGACGCCTGGCGCGAGTCGAACCAACATACTGACCCGGCCGCGGTCGGTATCCGTCGCGAGCAGCTTACAGGAAATCCCGGGAGCCACTTCTTCCCACTCGGGGTCGAGCCGCTCGAAGGAGTCCGGTTGTACCGGAGGTGAGCCGCTGTCCACAGCGATGCGGCGAGCTAGCTGGTCCCACAACGGCGCCGTCGGCCGTAAAACGTCAGTTGGTGCATAAACGAAGGTGTCCGCCACCGCGCGCAGCTGCTCCAATTCCTGGCGGCACTGCGGACAAGCAGCGACATGCGCCTCCACGGCCGCCTGCTCTTGCGGATCGAGAGCGCCGATTGCCAGCAGCGCCACCTGATCCGACTGATCGCAAGCCGTTTCGTCCGGAGTCGGGCTCATACCGTCTCCAGCAACCGGCGTAGTTTCGTCAATCCCGAACGAATCCGGGTCTTGATCGTACCGAGCGGTTGGTCCAGTCGTGCTGCCGTTTCGACATACGTGTATTCGCAGAAGAATGCGGTCTCGATCGCCGCGCGCTCCGCGGGGGTCAGGGCTGCCAGAGCGCTTCTCAGCCGCTGTTGTTGCCGGGTAGATTCGAGATCTTCCGCGGGAATATCCGCTCCAGCTTGCGCGGCCGGCTCCTCTGGGTGTGGGTTGGTGCGCTTCTTACGTTGCTCGAAGCGCAGCCGATCGATGGCTCGAGAGCGGGCTTGATTCATGATCCACCCCACCACGGTCCCGGTGGCGGGGTCATAGCTTGCGGCGCGTTTCCACACATCGTGAAACACGTCGACGGTGAGCTCCTCGGCGGTCTCTCTCGTTTTCACGATTCGCACAACCGATGTAAATACGATCCGATGCATTCGCCCATAAAGGGCGCGGAGGGCTCGCTGATTGCCCGCGGCAATCGCCTGGACCAGACCCACCCATTCTGTCTCAGGGATCCGAGCCTTCGCGTGATTCGCATAAAGAAGGTCGCCCAGTGTCTTGGGTTCCGTGTCAGTCTGGTCCTCTCGTTCTGGTACGGTCGCGCTCACGATCAATAATGGTGCCGTGATCAGTGGCGCCCGGCAAGGGTTTGCCCGATACGCTCGCGCGCTCTATCTCCCACACCGAGAAGCAATGGACATGCACCGTATAAGAAGCGACGCCCCTGGCAGGATCGGTGTATTCCAGCTCGAGCTCTGTTTGCTGTACGGTCACCGGCTCGCCGCAGAGGACACAGTCGGCCCCGCTGCCGCTGCCACCCCACATGCGCTCCGGTCGGCGATCGGGAAGCGCCCGCGTGGCGAGCGCCTTCCGAATCTTATAGCGTAGCTCGATCTCCTCCACCAATATACCCTCCAGGTCTTTGGGATCCGCTTTCGTAGAATGAAGACGACAAATGGGCCGTTTCGGATTGGAATGGCACCTCACCGGGCCTAGCCAAAGGCCGCAGCGCGCGGTGGACGCCATGACGCGCAGAGCGACCGCCGGGGACGTATTCCGCACCGCTTTGCGCCTTGGCCTGACTTCCTTCGGTGGCCCCATCGCGCACCTCGGTTATTTCGAGCGGACCTATGTGCGCCGGCTGCAGTGGCTGACGAGCGCGGAATACGCGGGGCTCATGGCGGTGTGCCAGATGCTTCCCGGACCGACGAGCAGTCAAGTTGGCTTTCTGGTTGGGTTGCGCAAAGCTGGACTCCGGGGCGGGCTCGCGGCGTGGGCGGGTTTTACACTTCCTTCCGCGCTGTTGATGTATGCGTTCGCGGTTCTCACTCCCCGAGCCGACAGTGCGCTGATGGGACCCGTGCTGCATGGCCTGATGTTGACCGCGGTTGCCGTGGTGGCCCAGGCGGTGTGGAGCATGGCTCGCTCTCTCTGCCCTGACTGGCAGCGTGCGACCCTGGCGGTGCTCTCAGGAACATTGCTGCTACTCTTCGCCAGCGCCTCTATGCAGCTCGCGGTGATGTTACTTGGTGCGATCGGCGGCTGGGTGCTCTGCAAGGGGATGCGCTCTCCGGAGCTACAGCCGGGAACTGACCCGAAGCCCACCGCAGCCACTACGGCACTGTTGGTGTACGTCGTTCTGCTCGCTCTATTGATGATGCTGGCACCACTGGATCCGCACGGCCCGATCGCTCTCGCGGCCGTTTTCTACCGGGCGGGCGCCCTGGTTTTCGGCGGCGGACACGTTGTATTGCCGCTGTTGCGCCAAGAGCTCGTGCCGGACGGGTGGATCGCAGAGGACTCATTTCTGGCCGGCTATGGCCTGGCGCAGGGCATGCCAGGCCCCCTATTCACTGTCGCCGCCTACCTCGGCGCCGCGAGCGCTCCCGTCCACGCATCGCTCGTTTGGGCGGGCATTGCATTGGTCGCAATCTTCCTGCCTGGACTGCTGTTGGCCAGCGGCGGGCTCTCGCTCTTGACACTGCTAACGCGGCACCCAGGCGCCCGCGCGGCGTTGGCGGGAATCAACGCCTCTGTGGTGGGAATTCTCGGTGCAGCGCTGTACAACCCGATCTGGCGTGGCGGAGTGCGCGATGGGTCCGACGCCGCAATGGCTGTCGTCGCTTTCTCATTATTGCAATGGCGCCGCTGGCCGCCCCTGGCGATCGTCGCCCTTTGCATCGGTTTCAGCCTGCTCCGGCAAGTGTCATCCTTGTGAAAAACAAGCCGACTGGTGTACTTTACTTCGCAAAGCAACGGGGTGATCCAATGCAGGATCTGGAACGGGCTCTGACGGACATCAGTGCCATCCGCGAGCAACTCGCGCACACGACTGAGTTCCGCGGTTACGCGCCCACAACACTCGCAGCGACCGGCGCATTCGCCTTCGCGGTCGCCGGGGCACAAGCGCACTGGCTACCTGAATCCGCGAGTCACATGCGTCTCTTCGTCGCTGTGTGGGCGGCGGCCGCGGCGGTATGCGTCACCCTCATCGCTTTTGAAACAGTACAACACTCACGCCGGGCGCACGGCGGCATGGCCACGGCGATGTTGCAATCAGCCCTCGAGCAATTTTTGCCGGCGGTGGTGGGTGGTGGCCTGGTCACCGTGGCAATGATTGAACTTGCCCCGCAGGACCTGTGGCTGCTACCTGGTCTGTGGCACGTCTTTTTCGCTGTCGGGGTCTTCGCCTCGTGCCGCTTTCTCCCGCGCGCGACGTTCCTGGTGGGCGTGTGGTATCTCGCCTGCGGACTGACTTGCCTCGCGCTGGCAGCGCCGACACACGCCAACTCTCCCTGGGCGATGGGCATTCCTTACGGCGTGGGACACCTGTTGGTTGCGGGAGTCATGCTGCAGCGTCGGCAACCCGGGCGGGCTTGAGTGAGCAGCTCGAAGAAGAAAGGCGAGCCGCGCGCCAATCAATACGCCTATCCCGGCCTCGATCGCGTGATTCACGAGCGGGCACGTCTGAGCGTGCTCACTTCGCTCACGAGATATCCGAAAGGGCTGCGATTCAACGATCTGAAAGCGCTTTGCGGGCTGACCGACGGCAATCTCAGCCGACACATGCAGGTGCTGCAGGAGGCTGGCTTCGTCGAGGTGGAGAAGAGCTTCGAACAGAACCGCCCGCAGACAACCTGCCGCCTGACAGCAGATGGACACAAGCGCTACATGGAATACCTTGCGGTACTCGAGCAGGTCGTACGCGATGCCGCCGCCGCGGTGAAAGAAGGTCGCAGCGCCACCGCGGGAGCTAAATCATAGCGACGTCAAAATCGCTTCGATATACCTACCGAGACGCCGCCTGGGAGGACGCGTACGGTCAGCGGCGTCTTCCACCGCGTCGTCCAGTATCCTATCCCCGTTCCTAACGCCCAGCCGGCGATCACGTCGGTTTGCCAGTGCGCCTGACTCTTCAGGCGACCAATGGCGTCGTAGACGGGGAGCACTTCCAACGCCCAGATCCAGGGGTGGTCCTTGGCATAGTTGACAATAATGGGTGTGACGAAGCTCGCCTGGAGCGTGACTTCTCCGCTCGGAAAGCTCTCACAACAACTCCCCTTGAACCACGCATTGGGATCGTTCCCTTGATTCGGACGCGCGCGACCGAACGCGCGCTTCATTGCGTCCGCCGCGAGTCCGGAAATGATGGAGGAATCGAGAGTCTGCCAGAGCGTATGGCCGAGCTCATCGTCATTGCCAAACCAGAGAGCGCCGCCGATTTCCGCGGCAATGACACCGTACTGGAGATCCGTTTGGATGCTGCGGGACCAGATGCCGCGGTCATCGCGCGCGAGCTCATGATCGATCCCGGCGCTCGCTGCGGCCGGTGCAAGCGCACACAGCAGCAAGAGCAGCCGCCACCCCCATCGCCCATTCGCCAACACTGTCATTGAGGTAGGGCTTCGACCTTGTCGGCCAGGAGGACGCCCGTGGCGGTGAAGCGACCGTGGATCTTCACTGCGAGATTCGGCGCGAGTGATTGGCCGTAGAGCACGAAGCGGGTATCCGTATCAGTCTGCACGGCCTGGCCGGCGACGGTGAAGGACTGTACCGAGCTCATGCTGGTGACGAGTCCCTCCAGCTGGCCCCGTTGATGGGCCGCGCCGCCCAGACCCGAGGACACCTGGACCTGAGAGGCATACAACACGGTGCCCGTGGGTGATTCGTTGGCCTGCACAGTCGCGGTTGCGCCGTTGACGAGCTTGCCGCGGAGCTCTACCCCGCTGTAGTCCACCGTCAGCTCGTTGAGCTTGAAGGTGCGTGCCGTGGAATCCAGCGCCTCCACGGTGCCCTTCACTTGCAGCGGGGCGCTACCGGCCAACAGGTCAATTCGAGAAGCATGCAAAGCACCTGTTGCATCCTCGAAAGCGCTGACTTGCACCATCGCTCCGGGTTGCAGGCCGGCGAAAGTGCCGGCTTGAATGCCGGCGCCCAGGAGCGTTGCACCGTCTACCCGCACAGTCTGCCCGAGAACGGTCAGCGCGTGGCCGTCGACGTCGAGCTGACTGACTGGACCGATGACATCGGCCGCAAAGGAAACGCCGGCGGCCGCGCCAGTGTTGCCGGTGGCATCCTGGACGCCCTGCACGGTGACGATCTGGCCGACCTCGAGCTGCGCGGCCGTGGCGGGCCGGCCATTGACGCTGATGCTGGCGTTGTCGAGTGAATATTCAACGCCATCGACAAAAATGCTGCCAAACGCAGTGATCCGTCCATACGCAATGACGGCGTTGCGCCCTGTGCCCTGAATACCCGCGGAGCTCCCGGCCGCCCCGACAAGGAGCGCCAGAGCAGCCATCCAGGTGAAGATGAGCCACGGACGATGTGATCGGGTGAGCGGTTGTGTAGTCATATTCGGCTCTCGTTTCAGTTCAATCCTGGATGTGATAGGCGCCGGCGCCCAGTCGCGTGATTGCCACGCCCGCTTGCTCCTGCTCGTGTGTAACCTGGTGCGCCGTGAGCCATGCGTCCACTCGCTCGAGAAAAGCCTGACCTTCCTGGTTCAGGAACTGGCGAAACTCCGCGACGACTTTCGCCGGGATGCGGTCATTGACCGCGGCTCGCTCGAATCGGGGGGGCTCCTTCGGCCCGCGCGTCAAATTGTGATCCCCTGTCGCCGCGATGTCTGCAAGCACGGTACCCCACAGCCGCAACAACTCCTCGTCCATCGTATGTGGAACGTAGTGTCGCTTTAGCGCCTGCACACGGCCATCCGCACGTTGGCGAACCGCCCCCGCACTCACGAGCTCCTTCAGGAGGGTCGTGGGGCGCACATCGCCGCCGCCACAGCGCCTCATGAGCGCAGCGAACGAGCCGCGCTCCCCTTCCTGCGGCAAGAGCCGCGGCTTACCGGCGGAGTCGAGAAACTCGGGGTCCAGGTGCCAGGCAGTCAAGATGAGGGACGCCTTGCTGACATAACCTGTGAGCCCGGGCTCCTTTTCGGTCGCCAGTTTCTCCCGTTGCTTGCGTACATCGCGACGCGGTAGGCCTGTCAACATCGCCGTCCGTGACACGTTGGTCGGTCGCCCTCTCTTGCCAAAACGAGCCGTCGCCACCTCGACATAGACCGATTTCGCCAGCTCCGAGAACTCCCTCCAGGGGACACCGCAGCGCAGAAGAACGTGGATCGCCGGCTTCAACCATTGACGGGTCGCTGCCAGGGCCTGGCTCGTGGTCGCGGACGTCATAGGGAACAGATTGTGCTAGATGTAGGGCGGTTGGTCCTACATGTAGCAATCTGGGGACATCTGGGGGAGATACCGTGAGCTATCATGCTGACGCTGTTCACCAGCACCTCACCGACCCCGCCGGGGCGTTCGAAGTCGGGCCGGCGATGAGCCCAGCCCTTGATCCGCTCTCGCTGCAATTCGTGATCTGGGCGCAAGCGGCCGCGAGGCCGGCGCTCGACATCGGCTGCGGTGATGGAATTGCGAGCCGCGCGCTCCTCGCGCGCGGCGGCCACGTGGTGGCGGTGGACCCGGACGCGACCGCGCTCCACCGCCTGGTGGAGAAGGTGCCCACCGAGCAGTGCCCACGCCTCAAGGTGCGGCTCGGTCGACTTCCCGACATCGATTTCAAACTCGCCCACTTCTCGGCTATCCACGCGGCACGCGTTCTTCATCTTCTCGACCCCGTGAGCCTCGAGCCTTCCCTGCGGAAGTTTTATCGTTGGCTTTATCCAGAAGGCAAGCTTTTCCTGAGCGTACCTAATGGGGTAGCAACCTGTCACGCTCTTCGGATGCAGTCACAGCAGCCGGCCTTCTACCCGACTCCCCCTCTGGGCGAGGAGGCGCTCAGGCAGCTCGTGAGCGCGGCGGGATTTCTCATCGAGGAGAGCAGGACCTACTTCCCCCCCTGGGATGGCACTCAGGAATGCTCCGCGATCATCGCGCGGTGCCTTGCCTGACGGGCGCCACCTCGCTTCGCACTGCAACTCATCGGCACATTTAGTGCTGAAACCCCGTCGCGCCATTGTCTCGTGATTCCCGATTCAAGCGGTGACGCTGCAGCCGATGGTGCATGGAAAGCTTCACCACAAACCAACAGCGCGAGCGAGACACCACATGTTCACACACAACAAACGCCTTCAATACACGGTTCGCGTCAGCGAAACCAACCCGGGCCTGGCGAACCTCATGCTGGAGCAATTCGGCGGGCCGCAAGGTGAGCTCGCCGCCGCCTGTCGTTACTTCTCGCAATACCTCGCCGAGGATGATCCCGGTCGCAAGGACATGCTGATCGACATCGCCACCGAGGAGCTCAGTCACCTCGAGGTGATCGGGACGATCGTCGCGATGCTCAACAAGGGAGCCAAGGGCCACGTGGCCGAAGGTACCCAGGCACAGGCAGAGTTTTACCGTGAGATCACCGGGGCCGGCAACGACTCTCACGTCACGCAAGTGCTCTACGGCGGCGGCGTGGCTTTTACCAACTCGGGCGGCGTGCCCTGGACGGCGGCGTACATCGACACGATAGGCGATCCCACGTGCGATCTACGATCCAACATCGCGGCCGAGGCGCGGGCCAAGATCATCTATGAGCGCTTGATCAACTGCACGGACGATCCTGGAGTGAAGGAAGCGCTCGGCTTCCTGATGACCCGAGAGATCTCACACCAGCAATCCTTCGAGAAGGCGCTGTACTCGATCCACCAGAACTTCCCGCCAGGCAAACTACCGGGCATGCCCGAATTTGCAAATGTCTACTTCAAGATGTCAGAGGGTGAGGGCGCGCAGCGCGGCCCCTGGAACAAGGAGCCGGCGTTCGAGGTCCGACCCGCGCAGCCGGGCGTCGATGGCGGTGATGGACTCGCACAGGTCAAGGTGAGCCCGCAGGACCTGTCGGTGTTGGAAGCGGCAGCCCAGCGGCTGAAATCCGATATGGCGAGTGACCCGGTGACGGGTGCGATGCTGGGGTCCAACGGCAACGCCATGGCGGCAGGGGCGCAAGGGGCAGCGGTGCAGGAGAAGAAAACGCACGCGGAGCACGCCAAGGGCCCTCGGACGCAATAGCGAGCCACGGTAGCACGCAACGGAGATCCCAATTCGGGGGTCCCAATGACGGCTCAATGTAGGAATATCGGCGATACTCGACCAGACCCGTAGCGACCGGCAGTTTGCTCCGACCGCGGCGCGTGGCCTGCTCCCCTTCCTGGGGCCCGGCTACGTCGTCGCGGTTGGCTACATGGATCCCGGCAACTGGGCCACCGCGTTGGCGGCCGGCTCGGGATTTGGCTATGCGCTGCTCAGCGTCGTTCTACTCTCGAGCCTCATGGCGATGCTGCTGCAAGCGGCGGCAGTCCGCCTCGGGCTCGCCTCTGGGATGGATCTGGCGCAAGCCTGCCGACGCCAATTCGGGCCGCGGCTCAACGTGGTCCTGTGGCTCGCGTGCGAGCTCGCAATCATTGCCTGCAATCTCGCCGAGGTGCTCGGCATGGCGTGCGGGCTCAACCTGCTGTTTGGAATTCCGATCTATGCCGGCGTAGGGATTACAGCGCTCGATGTCCTGTTGATGCTGGGGCTGCAACGTAAGGGCCTGCGACGGCTGGAAGCCTTCATTATTTCCCTGACTGTGATCATCGCCGGCTCGTTCGCGATCGAGCTTTGGTGGTTGCACCCGGCGCTTGGGGCGCTCGCCGCAGGCTTTGCTCCCAGCCCGAGAATCGTGACCGATCCGGATAGGCTCTTTCTCGCTGTCGCAATCGTCGGCGCGACGGTGATGCCGCACAACCTCTATCTCCACTCCTCCATCGTCCGGGCGCATAGCGCCACCGCCCGTGAGCGCTCGACGTGCTGGATGATCCGTTATGCAACACAAGACTCGAACATAGCGCTTGGGTTGGCCTTGTTGGTCAATGTCGGCATTCTCGTATTGGCGGCCGGCGCATTTCACCGGCCGGGTCTGCGCGAGGTGTCAAACCTCACGGAGGCCTACCGACTTCTGAGCCCAGTCCTTGGCGTGAGCGCCGCGAGCGCGGTTTTCGGCATCGGCCTGATTGCCTCCGGGCTGAGCTCCTCGATCACCGGAACCCTCGCGGGCCAGATCGTCATGGAGGGATTTCTCGATATCCGGATCTCACGCGGCCTGCGCGCCGCGCTCACCCGAGGACTGGCGCTATTACCGGCTGCCGCGGTAGCGAGTGGGTTCGGCGCTGCCGGCACGGGAAAACTGCTGATCGTGAGCCAGGTGATACTCGGCTTGCAGCTCCCCTTCGCGGTGGTGCCACTGCTGTGGTTTACCACTCGCCGGCGGCATCTCGGGCGATACGCTTTCGGTCGGTTCACCAGCACGCTGCTGTGGGTGATCGCCGCCGTTCTGATCGCGATAAACGTCTGGCTGGTGTGCCGACTGGTGTGATCGGCTCGCCGGCTCGAGCCGGTCCCGCATCCCAGACCTGGGTCTGATTTGCGAATGCGAATCATTCTCGATACCATTCGCACTCGTAACAAAACAGGTATTGTGAGCCTGTGCGGGAACAATGCGGATGAGATCGGATAGGGACCGGCGGCACTGGCGCTGGATGATGATGCTGATTTTGGTGGCCTGCGCGGGCGCGTTGCCGGGTTGTGGCTCCGGCGGTTCCACCTTCGGCGCCGATGCGTCCGGCGGCGCTGCTGGCGGCGCACCGGGAGGCTCCGGCGCTTCCGGGGTTGGAGGCACATCGGGAGCTTCCGGCGCCTCCGGGGCGGCGACCCTCTCCCCAGCCGCCACCGCAGGCAAAGCAATCTTCTTTGACAAGAGCCTCTCGGCGTCCGGGGCGCAGAGCTGCGGCACATGCCATGTGCCGACTCACGCCTTTGCCGCGGACCCCGCGACTGATCGTGGGCTTCCGGTGGCTCTCGGAGGGCCGAACATGGATCAGCCGGGCTTCCGCAACACACCGTCGCTGATGTATGCCTCGTTCACCCCACCCTTCTCGCTTGCGAGCGGTCCGGTCGGCGGATTCTTCCGCGACGGCCGGGCGTCCTCACTCGCCACCCAGGCGCAGCAACCGTTCACGACGCCTTTCGAGATGGCCAACAAGGATGCGAGCGAGGTTGTCAGCAGACTGCAGCAATCAAACGCAACACTCCAGGCATTCATCGCGGCGTACGGCGCAGGCGCGCTCAATGACCCCAAGATCGCGCTGCAAGACATCGGACTCGCACTTGCGGCCTTCGAGAGCGAGGATCCCCAGTTCCATCCTTTCACCAGCAAGTTCGATTACTGGTTGCAGGGGCGCGCGCAACTGACCGCCCAGGAGCAAAAGGGGCTGGAGCTCTTCAACAATCCCGGTAAGGGGAATTGCACGGCCTGCCACCCGAGCCAGGCGCAGGGATACAGCAGCCACGCGCTGTTCACCGACTTCACCTATGACAACATCGGCGTGCCTCGCAACTGGAGCATTCCCGCCAACACACCCGGAGCGGTGAGTCCCATCGACGGCGCGCCACTCGCGACGGTAGTGAGTCCGGTCGATATACCAGCGGATGCCGAATACGCGTACTACGACCTGGGGCTCTGCGGCCCCTTGCTGCCTGCCGCGGAGGATGTGAACGCCCGGCCTGACCTTTCGGCGACCACCTCTCTGTGCGGTCTCTTCAAAGTTCCGACATTGCGTAACATCGCACTGACCTCTCCTTACTTTCACAACGGCGTTTTCAGCACGCTGCACCAGGTAGTGGAGTGGTACGTGACACGGGATGTCAACAACAACACCGGTAACAACCCGAATCCGGTATCCGCGGGACCCGGAGGCAATCCCTACATGCCGGGCGGGACGTTCTACACCGCGGCTGACGGCACACCCGACCTATACGAATACAACGACCTGCCCGTCGCATACGACGCAAATATTAACGTTGGTGAAGTGCCCTATACCCCGCCGATTTTCGGGGGCGGCCAGGCACCGACCCTGACGTCGGAGGAAATCGACGACGTCGTCGCATTTCTCTGCACGCTCACGGACGGGTTCGATCCCAACAATCCATCCGCATACGACGTGCCGGCGCAATGCCAGCCTACTTCGAGCTCGACGAGCTCCGCTCCCTCGACCCATTGAAGGAATCAGCCCATGATCCGTAAGTCGATCCCGTGCAAACCTTTCGCCCCCGGAAAGCTGCGGTTCGCCGCCGTGTTGGCCGCGGCCTCCTGTGTGGGAGCCGTTGGCGCCGCGGAGCCTCCCCGCAAATCAGCGCAGCAGCGGGAAATCGATGCGTTGGCGCAGCAGCTCAAGGAGGTGCAGGCCCAATTGCGTGAAGTGCTCGAGCAGAACCGGCAACTGCTGCGCAAGGAGCAGCAGCTCGAGCAGGAAGTGGCGCAACGCGCCGAAGCGCCCGCCGCGGGTGCGGCGGCGGGGACAAATCCTGTCCCTCCGGGCAACGGCAGCTCCAACGGCGCCCCAGCGGCGGTGGCCGAGAACGGCTCATCGGTGTTCGGCGGCGTCAAGCTATGGGGTTACGGTGAGCTTTATTACACGCACCCCACGCATGATAACACGCGCTCACAAGCGGATTTGGCGCGCGCCGTGTTCGGAATAGGCTACACGTTCAACTCCCGAACTGAATTCAACTCCGAGTTCGAGGTGGAGCACGCCGTCTCTTCCGCCTCCGATCCGGGCGAGTTCGAGGTCGAGCAATTCTACGTGGACCGACAGTTGAACGACGCCATGGCGCTGCGCGCGGGACTGTTCCTGATGCCGTTCGGGTTCTTGAACGAGCATCACGAGCCGACTAATTTTTACGGCGTGGAGCGCAATTTCGTCGAGACGCTGATCATCCCGAGCACCTGGCGGGAAGGTGGACTCAACCTGCACGGCGACACGCCGTTCGGCTTTGGTTGGAACTTCGGAGTGACCACCGGCTTCGATCTCTCCAAGTGGAATTTCGCGCCGGAGTTCCCACTTTACAAAACCGCGCTGGATCTGGAGGCAAGCGGGTCGGCCCCATTGCAGACGACGCACCAGGAGCTTGCCCTGGCGAATGCGCAACACCTGAGCCAATACCTGGCGCTGAGCTACTACGGCATCCCGGGATTGAACGTGGGAGCCGCGATCAGCACGGGTGATGCGGTGAAAGTCCCGGCGCCGCCGAACGCTCCCATCCCAGGCAACCAGCGCGTCACCTTGTGGGAAGGGCACGCTCGCTGGACGCCGGGTAAGCTCGACCTGTCGGCCATGTACGCGCGCGGCACCATCAGCAACCTCGCGCTGGCCAACTCCGCGAACCCAGGCTCGCCCAACCCGATCCCATCAGAGTTCTACGGCTACTATTTCCAGGGCGCCTACTCACTCTGGGAGCAAGACGACTATCGACTCGCGCCGTTCGCGCGCTGGGAGTATTACAACATGGGCTCGCGCTACCAGGGAACACCGGGTCCGGCGATTCCAACCGGTCGCGTGCCCGTTTCCGCCAGCCCCGGCGACTACGGCTACTGGCCAATCAACCGTGATCGCGTATTGACCGTCGGCACCAACTTCTACATGACTCCCCATGTCGTGTTGAAGGCCGACTACCAGTGGTTCGAGCTGAACAGCGGCTTCACGCGTTTTGACCTGGGACTGGGCGTGGCGTTCTAGGCCTGTCTCTCAAAATACGCGGCGCGCTCCGCAAGCCTGCAGCAATGTTTGACCCGACTCGCGGTCGGCGGCGAGCAGACATTTGGTCAGTGCGTCCGCCATGGCGGCGGACGCCGCTGTCACGCAAACGCTACCCGCAATCGGAGTTTGGCGGTCCCTGCCATGATAGTAGCCCTGGTGTTCACCTGGCCGTGAGAGGCTCGCGGTGTCGCTGCTCGCCAAGGCGGCATCCATGAGCTCGACTGCAAGTCCCGAGCCGGATGTCGAGCGACAAAAGACTGTTCGACGGTTTGCTCCGAACACCGCCAGGTCACCTCCGGCATTGACGAGGCCCGCATGGCAACCGCCAGAGCGCATCGCTTCGATAGCGCGATCAACGGCGTACCCCTTCGCAACCCCGCCGAGGTCGACCTTGACTGGAGCGTGCGCGCGCACTTGCCTGGGACTCAGCAACTCGATATCCGCCATCCGTCCGGGCAGGAGATTCAGGCAGGGATCGAAAGCGCCTTGCGACAATCGGTGGAGGTATCGGCAGAGGCTCAACACTTCCCAAGTCCAATCGTCCACCGTTACGAGGGTCCCGGGTGCGGAGCAGAGCAGCGCAATGTCGCTTCCCGGACGCTCCGGATGCATGAGTCGCTCGACCTTTGTGACCGCGGCGAAAGCTGCGGTGACGCCTTCTTCAGCGGTCCGCAGGTCGGCCGACTCCGCCTCGAGCGCCACAAAGGTACCCAAGGCCACGCGCAGCCTCGAGGCAGTCTGGCGGGAGCGTGACATTTCCAAGGCTCCTGGCGGGTTGTAGTCATGACCCAACTAAATGATAATGATTTCCATTCCGGATTAGAAAGGGGTTTCGCGCATTGAGCTCACCGCTGCGGGCTTCAGGACTGCTCCTGGCGACTGCCCTGCTGCCTGTTCCCGTCGTCGTCGCCGCCGACTACCTGACGGTGGACGCCGCCCAGAAGGCGGTCTATCCGGAGGCTGACACCTTCGCAGAGATCGTGGTCAATCCAAGCCCCGAGCAACTTCAGGGTGTGTTGTCGCGCGCCGGTCCGCAGCCCACTCACGGCCGGATCCGGATCTGGAAGGCCACCCGTAACGGCGTCCTCCGCGGCTATTTTTTCGTCGATGAGGTGATCGGCCGGCAGAACCTGATCACCTACGCGATCGGCATCGACCCGGACGGCTCGCTGCGCAACCTGGAGATTCTTTCCTATCGCGAGAGCCATGGCGGCGAGATCCGCAATCCCGCCTGGCGGGCGCAGTTCGATCATCGCAACAGTCTCGAGCTGTTACGCTTTCGAACCGATATCAAGAACATCTCCGGCGCCACGTTGTCGTCGGAACATGTCACGCAAGGCATACGTTGGCTCGTGGCTCTGTGGCAGAGCGCCTTGCGGCCGGCCGCCGCTGGCTAAAGTCGCGAATGTCAACGCACCCGAGGGCTCGTCGCCGTATGCCCGCAAGCCAGCGCTTCTGGGTGTATCTCATTCTTGGGACACTGTGGCTCTCCGGCTGTGTGTGGTTGTGCCTGGACCAGTTTTTCGCCAGCCGCGGTCCCTTTGGCAAAACACCTCACCCGTGGGAAGGACCGATCGTCCTGCTGCATGGGATCATCGCGGTCGCGAGCCTGTACCTGCTGGGTTGGATTTCGGCACAACATGTCAGCCACTGGTGGCTCAAGCGCCTGCGACGCTTGAGCGGGACCTTGCTTTGCACCTTTCTGACCGTTCTCATTGTCAGCGGCTTCGCGCTGTTTTTCATTGCCGACGATCATTGGCAGAGAATCGCCGCCGTAATCCACGAAATCTCGGGTCTGGGACTCACCCCGATCGCCGTTCAGCACTGGTTCGTGCGTCAGCGGCAACCCTCATCCAGCGACGCGACCGCCTCGCGCGCGGTTTAGGGAACCGATATATTGCTTCGATGCGCTCCAAACTCGCTGATGAAAGCCGCAAGGCCCTGATCGCCGAAGCGCGACGCCTCAAGCCGGAGGAGCGTCTGCGGGCATTTGTTCGCCATAGCAAGCTGGTCAACGAGCTGTCCAAGGCCGGCAAGCTGGCGCGCTCGAAGCCTCGGGGCACTGGCTGATGCGAACCAAGTCGAGCGGTGAGTCCGCATTGCTACTGCTCGACGCAGTCCAGATCCTCCGCGCCGAACATGTTGACTATGCCATCGTCGGTGCGATGGCTGCCTCGGTACACGGGGTGATCCGTGCCAGCCGGGACGCCGACGCACTGCTCTCCATCAGCGCGTCTGCGCTCTCGAAACTGGAACGTAGTTTCAAAGCAGCCGGTTTCAGGACCGAGCTTCGGCACGGTGATGCGGATGATCCGATCACCGCGGTGTTGGCGTTGCACGATCAGTTTGAAAACCGCGTCGACCTGCTAGTCGGCATACGCGGATTTGATCCTGCGGCATTTTCCAGGACGATCGAAGTGCCATTCGAGGGGGAGTCACTGCAATTTGTCGGCCTGGAGGACTTCGTCGCCATGAAGGTTTTCGCCGGCGGTCCGCAGGATCTCGCGGACGCGAGGAGCGCACTCGAGGTTGCCCAAGGACCGCTGGATGCGGACCTTCTCCGCCGCCTGGCGAAGCGCTATGGGTCAGAGGCGACCCGGTCCTTGGAGGGACTGATGCGTGAGTTGACCCGGAGTCTGGATTCGGGTCTCGAGCTCGACTAGAGCGGTCATGGGGCCCGCCGAATTGGCGGCGAGTGGCGAAAGTGGCGCCGCATTGTCGGACCGGCGCGAGGTCGCCCGTCCTTGGAGAGATGGCAAGAACGGACGGTAAGAACGGCGACTCCTCCCAAGTACCGGAGAATGACCATGCTAGCGAACAGCCAAACGCTCCCGAACGTCTCCCCCACGAGCCTCTGGGCCTCCCGTGTGATGCGAGGTCTCGTCGTGCTCTTCCTGCTGCTCGACAGCGGCATTCAGCTGGCCGTGCCAGCACCCGTCGTGCAAGCGATGACCCAGCTCGGATTTCCGCTCGGAATTACGGTAGGGATTGGCATCGTTGAGCTGATCTGCACAGTGCTCTATGTGATCCCGGCTAGCTCGATCCTGGGCGCGATCCTCCTGACGGGATATCTTGGCGGCGCGGTCGCAGCGCATCTTCGCGTCGGCAACCCGATCTTCGAGACCCTCATTTTCCCGGCGATCGTCGGCGCGCTGTTGTGGGGTGGACTGCTGCTCATCGACGAGCGCTTGCGCGCACTGGTACCGCTGCGCCGGGTCTCCCGTTGATCATTTGCCGGTCACGGTCGTGAGATCGATCGCATCCGCCATCGCCTTGTACCCGGCATCGTTTGGATGCAGGTGATCGCGGTCGTTGTAGGCTTTCGCGAAAGTCAGCGGATTGTTTGAATCCGCTACCGACGGCGCGAAGTCGATCACCGCGTCGAAAGAGCCGCTGGTCTTGATCCACTGATTGAGCGCTTCGCGCACCGCCTCTCCTTCAGGAGAGGCGTACCCCGCGCCCTGATAGGGCGTGAGCGTCCCGCCGATCACTCGGATGCCGTGCTCGTGGGCACGCGCGATGATCTGCAGGTCCGCGGCCTCCAGGGCTTCCGCCGTGACCGGCTCGGTATTTCCAGCCGGCGTGAATCCGCGACCGATATCGTTGATGCCTTCCAGAAGGATGATCGTCTTGACGCCCGGGACGCTCAGCACGTCCCGATCCAAGCGGGCCAGAGCGTTGGGTCCCGCGCCGTAACGCAACAGCCGATTGCCGCTGATACCCGCGTTGACAACCGCCCAGTTACGTTCCGCCAGCCTCTCCGCTAGACGGTCGGGCCAACTCCGGAAGGCGTTGGCTGTGGACGTAGCCCCTTCCGTGATGGAGTCTCCCAACGCGACGACCACATTCGCTGGCTTCGCCGGGAGCACTTCCACGAGAGTCAACAAGCTGGGGACTCGCATGAGCCGGACCTTGGGCAACACACCTGAGGCTGTGAAGTCACCCGGCTCGCCCGCCACGTATTGAAACAAAGTGCGAGGCGCTCTCGAGGGTAACGGACCGGGCAGGTGGATGGAGATATAAAGCTTCTGCAGTGGCTGGGTCACGAGGTCGACCGGGTCACTCAACACTGGAGCACCCGCCGGGATGATCACGCCGTGCTTGCCGCCAAAATCGACCACGTGATCGCTCCCGGCGACGATCGCGCCATCCGCTCCAGCTTCGGCGACGTGCACGTCACCCAACACCAACGGATCCACACCTCCTTCGTTCGAAAAGCGCAGGCGCATTTGCCGCCCGCCAACGGATACGCGCACCACCTGACGAATGGTCAGATCGACCAGATCCGGTGGAGGAGTGTCGAGAGGCACATTGCCGGGATTGTCGAGCAATGGTGGGGGCAGTGGCCGCGGCGGCTGAGCAGCCGAAGCGGCCACGCCAAAGGGAACAACCCACTGCGGCGCCCCGAACGGGAGAGTCGGCGGCGTAACCCCGGGAGGCAGGGGCACGGAGACATAACCCCAGGTTCCGATCCAGAGATCGTTCGCGGGGCGCGGTGCCGCCGAGCCTTCTTGTACCACGAGACTGCCGAGAATCGTTGTTAGTAGAATCAGCGCAAACCGCATACCGTCTCCCCCTTCTCCTGAGCCTAACATAGCTAACGGGACACGCCGATGGGCAAGGTGTCGATGCGCTTCATCTCTTCGCTGTCGAGGATAGCGGGGTTTTTCAAGTACGCTGCGGCAAAATCCACGGCGTCGTTGCCCCAGAAAAGCTGCTCGTCGATCAGCAGTGTCGGCACCCCGAAAACCCCCTTCCGCACAGCGACCTCGGTCGCTTCACGCAGTGCGCTCTTCACATCGCTATCGGCGAGGCGCGCCAAAGAGATATTCAGTGTTTGCGCGAGCGAGGCAATCGCACGAGGGTCGGCTGGATCCACGCCCGTCGTCCACAATGCGTTGAAAATCGCCTTGATTGCCGCCGGCGAATTGCCCGCGGCGATGGATAACCGAAGATACGGTAACGGGTTGAACGGATGCGCGGCGGGCAAACGAAACGGTACATTGTTTTGCTTCGCCCACCAGAGGCACGCGCGATAGGTCCACGTCCGCTTTGTAGGCATTTCGGCAGGTCCCTTCTGCCCCCAGTGATTCAACACCGCGGCGAAGAGGACAGGCTGATAATGTACCTCCACGCCCTCGCCCAGTCGGCCGAGCGAATGCAGCCCGAAGTAGGCATAAGGAGAGATGAAGTCGAAGTACCAGGTGACATTGCGCATTGGCTCCCTCCCCTCGCAGTCGGCTCGAGCTACTGCTCGACGCAATGATAGCTCGAGGCCTCCTCGACAGACCCGGCGCCGGCGTATTTTGGCCAGGTCGGATAGAGACACATCGGACGGGTCCGCCCCTTGGTCGCCGGGTTTTCATCAACGGCGGTCAAGACCCCGGGCGCCGCGCCCCGCTCGACCCAATCCTCCAGGACCTTCAAGCCATCATACTTCGCATTGAAAGGCCCCATGCCGTGCCCAAAACCTGGAATAACATAGAAGCGCACGAAGGAATCGAACGCCTTCGGCCCCTGCAATGAGCGCTGCCGATTGTAGTATGCCACCGTGTTGTGGGGGGAAATGAAGTCATCGGCGGTGCCGTGGACGAGAATGATCTTGCCACCTTTCTTGCGGAAGCGAGTCAGGTCGACATCGGTGACGTCCATGATGGCCGCAACCTCCTGTGTCCGGGCGCGCAACGCTGGCGTCGAGTTTGGATCGAACGTCAGGGCATCGAGCGAGGGGTCACGCGTAATAATGTACTTGGAGGTCGCCGCCCCGGCATTGTAGAGCAGGGCATCCGCGGGCGTTGGCGGGTTCGACGGTTCCGGGCGGCTGCCGAAATTCGAAACCTGGAAGAGCGCGCCTTCCAGCAGCGGCCAACGCGGAAATTCGCTCATCCCCGCGATCGGGAAACCGGGCCGATAAGGCGCGGTGATCCGCTCGACCGCGGCGATCTGGGCCGTGGTAAGACAAGCGTCGGTGTCCACTCCCGCCGGGCACGCCAGGGTTTTCTTGATCGTGGCCAGATTGAAGGTCGCGTTACACCCCGCGACATTGCTGATGATCCCGTCCTTGGCGCCATCCAGCGTGTCGCACGCGGCGTAGACGGCGTTCGTGATCAACTTCGTCTTCGCGGGGCTCAGCCAGCCCGCCCCATGATCCGCGTAGACAGCCTTCCCGACATCGAGGGAGGCCATGTGCAGCAGGGTTACGTTGTAGGCCGGGAAATTCGCTACAACACCGTCGTAGTCATCCGAATAGCGAGCGGCCGCGTCGAGGGCCTCGTGGCCGCCTTGCGACGCGCCGATGAAGTAGAACCTCCGTGGAGCTCCTCCATAGTGTTTGCGGATGATCTCGATCGCGACGTCGTGGGTTTTCTTGATGGATTGCTTGCCGTAGTTCAACAGCGCTTCATCGCTCAAGCCAAATCTGCCATCGAAGCCGGGACCGCCTTTGTGACCACCATCGCTGCCGAGTGTCACGTAGCCCCGTTGGAGTGGGGTCGGTGTATTCGCGGGCTGAAGGGCGGCCGGGCCGGTTGCGGTGACCAACGTGCCGTCGTAGCCGCCGCCACCCATTTGTAGGGCTTTCTGATTCCAGCGTGACGGGAGGTTCACCTGGAACTCGATTCCCGGAGCTCCGGGGGACACCGGTGAGATCACGCCCGTCACAGCGCAGTAATCACCCGCCGTAGTGCCGTTGGTGCCGCTCGCGGCCACGAAGCTGGCCTTCTCGATGACGGCGCCCGTAGTGGGTAGGCCAATGGCGTTCGCGGGAACACGCATGCCCGATAGCGCAGCGCAAGCCTGCTCCGAGCTGGTGGAGTCAGGAGCCGCGGGCGCGTTGGGCGGAATTGAAAGAAGAGCGCACCCGAGAACCAGCAGGGCCGGCCTGCGTTGCGAAAGGACCATCCTGATGACCCCCGGAAAGACAATACGTTGCGCATTATCTTCCTTGTGCCGGCGGGAGCGCCAACGAACCGGTGGGTGTGTCCATCGTGCAGTGGTGAGTCAGAGCCAGTGCAGAGCGCGGGCCAAAATGCTTAGGATGCCGCCTCCAACGACCACGAGGGTCCACACCTTCTGCTCGCCTAGGCGCTTGACGAGATCCGTGAATCGATCATTCAGCTTCTCATCCATTTTTGCGAATCTCTCCTCCATCTTGTCTCGCAGCGCATCAGTCTTGGCATTCAACGCGCGCAGTTCCGCTTTGATTTCGATGTTTTGACTGACCAGGTTTTCCACCTTGGCTTCGACCTGGATGAGGCGCGGCTCGAGTCGCTCGACGCTTTCGTCCGCCATCTTTCGCTCCTTTCCTACTGCACCCATATTGCATTCACTCCATGTTAGTGCTTTGTCGATCGCGTGTGAATATTGGAGCATGACAATCGATGCAATGTAAGCTC
>CAYNTW010000022.1:46282-59816 GCA_964400085.1 uncultured Steroidobacteraceae bacterium
GGGACGTCGAAAATGACGTCCAAATGCGCGTGCGTGTTAGCCCGGAAATAGCGCTAGCGCATTCGACGCCTTTGCCGCGATAATCCGCGCGACGAGCCAAAGGAGGATGCAATGGCAACTCACGAAGAACGCGGCAGCACGGGCGGGTGTCTCTGCGGACGAGTGCGCTTTCGGGTCGTCGCGGAACCCCTCGACAGTGGCTACTGCCACTGCCGGATGTGCCAGCGAAACTCCGGCGCGCCGGTCGTGGCCTGGGTAACCTTCCCCGCCGCGAGTTTTTCCTGGATCGCGGGCGAGCCTGGGACGTACAGGTCCTCGGCCCGGGCGAGGCGTCAGTTCTGCACGATCTGCGG
The DNA here is from genome assembly GCA_964400085.1 of uncultured Steroidobacteraceae bacterium. Classification (GTDB taxonomy): domain Bacteria; phylum Pseudomonadota; class Gammaproteobacteria; order Steroidobacterales; family Steroidobacteraceae; genus 13-2-20CM-66-19. Next base: position 46,636 of record CAYNTW010000022.1, read on the forward strand.
TAGCTATCTCGTGTTCCGCAGCGATGAATTTCCTGCCGAAGTGAGTGTCAACACGGCAGCACTGGACGAGCCCGCGGCTTTCCCCCCAGGGAAGCACATCTTCACTGAAAGCCGTATTTCGTGGTTTCGGACGCTGGATGACTTGCCGGCCTATGAGGGCTACGGCCCGCCACCTCCCAACACGTAGGAAATCACAAAGCGACACTAACCACGTTGCGCCCCTGGTTCTTGCTGCAATAGAGCGCAGCGTCGGCGCGAGCCAGCAGGCCGTTCACGGCTGCCCCCAATTCGGGGGGCAACTCCACCTGGTCGGCCGGGAGTGGCGGCAGCGCAGTGACGCCAAGACTCACCGTTACGCTCAATCGACCAATCGAAGTGTCGAAGCCCTCCGCGGCGCAGTTGACGCGCAGTTTCTCCGCTACCTCACGCGCACCCTGCAAATCCGTCGCCGGAAGAATGATCGCAAACTCCTCTCCGCCGAAACGAGCGATCCAATCGCTCGCTCGTAAAGCGCCACAGGAGCGCTGGACGAAGCCACACAAGACCTCGTCACCAACCAAGTGTCCATGCGTGTCGTTGATGCGCTTGAATCCGTCGAGATCCGCCATGACGAGCGCCAGCGACTCGTTGTGACGCGTGGCGTGTGCGATGGCGCGCGGCAACTGATCGTTCAGGTAGCGTTTGTTGTAGCAACGTAACTGCGGATCGATCCAGGACATCCGTTCGATCTCGGCGTTGGCCGCCGACAAGCTATCGATCGCCGCTCGCAGCTCGCGCTGCACCCCCACGAGCTCGCACGCCGACCTCACGCGAGCCAACAACTCCGCCTTGTCCAGCGGCTTGCGAATGTAGTCGTTGGCGCCGGCGGTGATGGCGAACACCGTATCCGAGGCGGACGAATGCGACGTGATCATCAGGATGTAGAGGTAATCCGGCAGCTTGGCCTGGCGGATGCGCCGACAAAGCTCGGCTCCGTCCAGGCCCGGCATATCCCAATCGGTCAGGAGAATATGAATCCCGCCGCCCAACACCTTGCGCAGCGCCTCTTCTCCGGAGGAGGCGGTCTCCACCTCGTATCCCTCTTCCTTCAGAGTACGTTGGAACAGGAGGCGCTGCACGGGCTCGTCCTCCGCCAGCAACAGCTTCCATTTTTGCGGTTGGTCCACGCAGACAGTTGGTTTGCGGTCGCCATCTGCCGCCATCACGTAGTCTCGCTCTCGAGGAAAGCGGCAGTCTCCTCGAAACGGCCGCAGAGCTCGGCGATGAGCTCGGCCAATAACGGGGACTCGCCGCGCTTGGCGGCGCTTTCGAGCCGTTCAGCCGCGCGCGTCACTTGATTGGCGCATACCGCACTGCTGCTGCCTTTCACCCTGTGCGCGAGTTTTCTGATCTCCTCGATGGGCGGCAGCGTGTCGTTCAGCGCGGCCCGCCCGAGCTCCGCCAGTGCCGACTGATTCGCATCTATGAAGAGGCGTAGCAGATCACGCTGGAAACCGGCGTCACCGACCCCGTCAGACTTGAACCTGTCCAGGTCGATCGGAGGAGCCTCGGTAGCGGCGCTTTCGACCGCGGCGCGCACCTGCGGGGGTTGGGCCGCGATCGCCGTTGCACTCAAGGAATCATCACCCGCCAAACAAACCTCCAGGCACGCTTGCAACTGCTCCTGTTTGAAGGGCTTGGAAACGTAGTGATCCATTCCAGCTTCCTGGCACTCGGCCTGCGCCTCGCGGGTTACGTTGGCCGTCAGCGCGACGATCGGAATATGTCGTCCCGTCCCCTGTTCCAACCTGCGGATTTCCTGGGTAGCCGCAAAGCCGTCGAGGCTCGGCATCTGGCAATCCATCAAAATGAGGTTATATTTGTTCTTCGACCAGGCCTCGACCGCCGCACGACCATTCTCGACCGCATCGACGCGAAACCCGAGCTTTTCCAGAAACCCGATGGCCACCTTGCGATTGACCGGATCGTCCTCGGCCACCAGGATGCGCCGTCGCTCGTTGCCGCGATGCTCACGCAGCAGCCTCGGCGTCACGATCGGGTGAGTGAGACTATGCCAGGCCGAGGACTCACAGGACAAGACCACCGAGAGCGCCTCGATGAGCTCACCTCGATTCCACGGCTTGTCCAGGTACGCGGCAAACCCCAGGTCTTCGAACATCTTGCGATCCTCCGGCTGCGCGGAGGATGACAACATCACCAGGCGTGTCGACTTCAAACGCGGATCCGCGTTTATGAGACGCCCCAGCTCCACTCCGTCCATGCCGGGCATCTGGTGATCCAATATCGCGACCTCATACGGTTTGCGCGCGCGCTGCATCACGCTCAACGCCTCTGGACCTGAGCTGACACTGTCACACTCCAAGCCCCAGCGTCGGAGTTGTTCAGACAGAATCTGAAGATTCACGGCATTGTCGTCGACGATCAACACGCGCTGGCCGAGCAGCGGCTTGAACGTCAGGGGTTGGGGCTGCTCCGCCGTGCGCAGTGAGAAACGGGCTGTAAACCAGAACCTGGATCCCCTGCCCGGCTCACTCTCCGCGCCCGCATCGCCCCCCATGAGCTGCGCCAGGCTCTTGACGATCGACAATCCCAAGCCGGTCCCACCGTAGCGACGTGTCGTGGATCCGTCAGCCTGGCTGAACGGTTTGAACAACCGTTGCAGCACGTCGTCGCGAACACCGATGCCAGTATCGTGCACCGAGACCTCGGTGACCACGGACTCGGAGTCGAGCGACAGCACCTTCGCCTCGATCTTGATGTGGCCTTTTTCGGTGAACTTGATCGCGTTGGAGCACAGGTTGAGCATCACCTGCCGCAATTTTGTGGCATCCGCCCTGACACGCTCGGGAAGCGTATGGTCGATGCTGACGAGAATATCGAGTTGCTTGTCCTTCGCCGAGCGGGAGCATTCCTTGGCGACTTCTTCCACGACGTCCCGGAGGTCCGTATCGGTCTCGTCCAGCTCGAGCCTACCGGCCTCGATCTTGGAGAAATCGAGAATGCCGTTGATCACGTTCAGCAGGTGATTGCCGCTGCGCTCGATGGTCTCGACGTAATCCTGTTGCATCCGATCGAGCGGAGTGTCGCGCAACAGCCCGGCCATTCCCAACACACCGTTGAGCGGGGTGCGGATCTCGTGGCTCATGTTGGCCAGAAACTGCGACTTCGCGGCGCTAGCGGCCAACGCGGCTTCCGTGGCCACCGCCAGGTTGCGGTTGGCCGTCTCCAGCTCCTGGGTCTTCGCAGCCAGCTCCGCGGTGCGCTGCTTGACGTGCTCCTCCAGACCGTCATGGGCATCCCTGAGTTGTCTATCCTGTCGCGCGATGTGCAACAGCATGCCGTTGAAGGATTCGGTCAGATCGCCCAGCTCGTCCGCGCCGAACTTGCGCGCCTGGAGACTGAAATCACTGCGGCGCGTCACGGACGACATGACGTGGCACAGCTCGGTAACCGGCCCGGAAATGAGGGTCTGCAGCTTTCGGCCGAGGAGCACGGCGCAGCACAGCGCCCCCAACAGGATGGCGCCCCCGGACGAGGCGTAGCTGACCAACCGCGCGCGCAGCTCCTCCATGTCCGACCGGAGATACAGCGTGCCGAAAGACTCGTGGTTGAAAGTTATGACGTGAAAAATCTCGAGGCTGTCGCGCGCGAATCTATAGCCCTCATGCTCTACCGGCGGCACTACCAGGGAGCGCCGCTCGGAAGCGCCGCGCGCGTATACGGCGACCGGCTTACCGACCCTGTCGTACAGAACCGCGCCAATGATATGAGGATTGGCGGCCAGTGATCGCAGGATGCGCTCCGCACCCTGTTGGTCGCGGAACGACAGAGCCGCCGAGGATGAATAGCCGAGCGAGTCCGCCGTGGTCTGCAAATCGGACACCGCGCCCGAGCGCGCCGACGACAGCTCGTGTCGCAATACCAGTGGGATGGGAATGAGCAGCGCCACCAGGCACGGCAGCGCCGCCAACAAGGTGAGCTTATGGCCGATCGGCAGATCCCGCAACCACCGTGACAGCATGTGCTGGACCCCCTAGTGAGCGTGAAATCTCGCGTCATCGACGCGGTCGGCCAGTGTTCCTAAAGCGCCGCTGATCACCACGTCGGCCCGGGTCACGTTGACCTGGTTGATGAGGATGCGATAGGTATCCGAGCCTTCCCAAAGAAACTGGATCATTCCGCCGCGGTACGCGAAGTCCTTCTGTGTGCTCACGGTGAGCAGGCTCGCGGGCATGTGGGAGCTCGCCAGCGTCGGCCAGAGTTGGTCCGCGGTACGCGCATCGAGAAAGAGAATCTGACAGCCGATGTTGTCCTCCGGCCCGGCGAGCGCCTTGGTTTCCGCATCGGTGAGCATCTTGATGATGACCTTGCGACCGGGAACCTGGGCCCAGTCCTGCCCGGCGGTCACACCGGTCTGCAGGCGTGCCTGCACCGCGGAGGGTCTCAGGAAACAGATGGTGGCCGTATCCGTGGGCGCGTGCGGCCAGGCGACGAAGCGAAACAAGTTGATCAGGAAATTCGCCTCGACATCGCCGGGCACGTGATGAAAGCCCCCGAAACCAACATCCCCCGCACGGACCGGGGTGTACGCAATGGCCAGGGCAGATGCCAAGAGGCAGGCGATCAGGATTGGGCGTCGCATATATGCCACGTTATGTGGCATCGCGTTGCAACAACCAAGCCGTGGTTCACGGAATGGGAACTGCGCGGGGCGCTATCCGCGCTTTGGCTGGTGCGCGACGACGATCTGCTGCAGCTTGCGAGGGTCCGCCGGCTTGACCAGGTGGGTGTCGAATCCTGCCTGCGTGGCAAGCTCCCGGTCCGAGGCTTGCCCCCAGCCCGTCAATGCAATCAGCAAGGTGTCCGTGGACCAGGGTCGAGCGCGAATACGGCGGGCGATCTCGTACCCGTCGACCTCGGGCATGCCGATATCGAGGATCACGACATCCGGCTGAAACTCCTCAGCCAACTCCAACGCCTTCAGTCCATCATGAGCGACCCGGGTCTCGTGTCCGAAGCCGCGGAAGAGAATTGACAGACTGACGGCGCTGTCCACGTCGTCGTCCGCGATCAGTATCTTGCGCGAGACCTGCGGCGCCCCCATATATTCCGACTGGGCGCTCGGCTCCGCCGCGGGCTCGCACGCCGGCAGCCAGACGGCAAACTCGCTCCCGCATCCCTTTCCCTCGCTGTGCGCTTCGATCCGTCCATCGTGCAATTCAACCAATCGCTTGGCCAGGGCCAGGCCGATGCCCAGACCACCGCGTGCGCGCTGCGAAGAGCCATCCACCTGCGCGAACAGATCGAACACCCGCTCCAGCATGTTTGGAGAGATTCCGATACCGGTGTCGCGCACGCGCACGGTCACAAACATCCCCGCTTGCTGGGCCACTACCTCGACGCGGCCGCCATCCGGCGTGTACTTGTTGGCGTTGGTCAGCAAGTTCGCGAACACCTGCATGAGCCGGGTTCGATCGCCTGCAACATAGAGTGGCTGTTCAGGAAGCGACAACTCGAGTGTCTGCGCGGCGGCGCTGAACGCCGGCTGTAGCGAGGCCTGCATCATGCGCAGCAGCGCGCTCAGGTCCACGCTTTCCTTGACCAGTTGCACACCTCCCGTGGTGATACGGGAAACATCGAGGAGATCGTCCACCAGATGCGTGAGCTGTCGTAGCTGCCGATCGAGAATCTCACAAGCGGTCCGGAGGCTGGGATCCTGGTGGGTAGTCGCGCAGAGCAAATGGGCGGCGCTGCGGATCGGCGCCAGCGGGTTGCGCAGCTCGTGTGAAAGGGTGGCCAGGAATTCATCTTTGCGGCGGTCCGCCTCCTGCAGTGAGCGCTCCTGTTGCTTACGGTCGCCGATGTCGCGCGCGATTTTCGAGGCGCCGACGATCCGTCCAGCCGCATCCCTGACGGGCGAAACGGTCAATGACACCTCCAGCCGGCGACCGTTGCGGCCCACCCGTACTGTCTCGAAGTGCTCGATACGCTCGCCGGCACGTATGCGAGCCAGGACTCGCGCTTCCTCGGCATGCAACTCGGGCGGAATGATGATGGTAATGGGCTTGCCAATGACCTCTTCCGGAGCATAGCCGAACAGGCGGGTCGCGGCCGGATTCCAGGAGGTGATCTGGCCATCCAGGGTCTTGCTGACGATCGCATCGTTCGAGGATTCGACGATGGCCGCCAGCCAGCCCCGTTCGTGCTCGGCGCGACGCCGGGCGGTGACGTCTCGAAAAATGAGAACCACCCCGAAAAGCTCGCCACGAGGAGAGCGAATCGGTGCCGCGCTATCGTCGATCGGAACCTCCCTGCCATCTCGCGTCACCAGCAACGTATGGTTGCCGAGGCCAACGACAGTACCGGTTTGCAGCACCTGCTCGACGGGACTGGCAACGGGCTGCCGCGTGTACTCGTTCAGGAGCTGAAAGATCTCCGTCAACGGTCGGCCCTTGACGCTCTCCGTCGGCCATCCGGTGACAGCCTCGGCCACGGCATTCAAAAACGTCACACGCCCATCCGCGTCGGTCACCACAACACCATCGCCAATGCTGGCCAACGTGATCTCGAGAATGCGACTCTGGCGACGCAGGGACTCTTCGATCTCACGCCAGTGTTGCGGAGCCGCCTGATTGTCCGGGGCAAGGGCCTCATCACGAGCACTCAAGTGCAAGAGGATCTGAGAGAACGAGGAGCGCGGCGGATAGGCGACTCCACGCGCCTGCAAGGCAATGGTTTCCGCTCGACGCCGCAGCAGCAAGGACCCCTTGACCACCTTCTGGCTCGTAGCGCACGCGCGCAGGTACTCCTCGATAGCCGTGGCCGAGGAAACAGCAAGCGCATCGAGACGCTTGCCGGTCAGACCTTCGGGCTCGAGCGCGAGTTGCTCGGCGAAAGGTTGGTTGAATGCGTCGATCGTGCCATCGCGTCCCACGAGCGCCATCGGCTCGGTGAAGAAATCTGTCGCCTGCAGGAGATCTTTCATCGGCATGATGCGGTATCGATAGCCTCAATGAATCCCCAGCGCGGCCCACTCGCGAGCCACACGGGTTTGCGCAACTGTGAAGGGAACAGAAGGTCTCACAGGCGACAAGTTGCTTGCAAGCCAGTCAACAGGCCGTCGGCTCACTGGGCAACGTCTGAAAGTGACGCCCAGCCACGGCACCGATCACGGTACCGCCTACGATCACGCTAGTCCTCCCCGAGCCACCAATCGATTTTGACCAGACTCTTCCAGTCGGCGCGCTGCGCCCATTGAGTCTCTTCCAGCATGGGGCGTCGATAGAACTCCGGGACGTGACCCAGGCAAAGGATAGCGACCGGACGGCTGCCCTCCGGCATGCGCAGAAGCTGGCGCAGGGCCTCCGGGTCGAACAGCGATACCCAGCCCATGCCAACGTTCTCCGCGCGCGCCACCAGCCAGAGGTTCTGGATTGCACAGGCCACCGAGGCCAGGTCCATGTCCGGCATCGTCCGGCGCCCGAATACATGGCGGTCGCGGTCGTGCGTCAGTGCTACGACGAGTAGCTCCGGGCACTCCCGAATGCCTTCGACTTTGAGGCGCATGAACTCGTCTGAGCGCTCACCGAGAGCCTCCGCGGTCGCTTTGCGCTCCAGTTCCACCAGGGCGTGAATCTCCTCCCGCAGCTTGCGGTCCCGAATGCGCGTAAAACGCCACGGCTGCATGAAACCCACGCTCGGCGCGAGGTGCGCGGCCGCGAGCAGCCGCTCGACCAGGCATTCGTCCAGGGGGTCGGGAAGGAAATGCCGCATATCCCGGCGCAGCGCCACGACCCGGTAGATGGCGGCGATTTCCTGCTCTGTGAAGTCACTCATCTGGAAATAGACCGTCGCTGATCCGCGGCGCCGAAGTCTACCCCACGCCAGAGGTGGTGGGCGTAAGCGGTGCGCGGAATCAGGTTGCGAAATGGCACGCCCCGCTGAGCCGGATCGGCCCGGCGAGAGCCGTGAGCTCACAGGCGCTGGGTGGCGACTGGTGGTTGGGGAAGAAGGGATCGCTCGGCTCGTCGTGCAGGAGAAAATCCTCCTGCAAAGTGTCGCAATGGGGGCAATGGTTCGCGAAGTATGGCGCTCCATGGATGGGACCGACGCCCCGCTTGAAGTTCGGCCAGGGCGCCAGTTGACAGGCCAGGGCATCGTCCATCGACCAGATGTTGGAGACCGTAAAACAAGTCAACGGCTCATCGACATCGACGCCCTCTTCGCAGTAGATGCAGATGATCTCGATGTTGGCGTCGCAATTCCAACAAAGAGTGCGAGTGCAGGCGACGTAGGCCGCGGTCGAGGTGATTTCGAGACGCTCGTCACCGCTCGCCCCGAGTCTTGCCCCGGCCTCGGGGGTGAACAGCGGCTGAGCACGATCTGCCGTCAGTCTCATAATGGCGCTCGCAGGTAGGAGGTCGCCCGGGGGCGGATTCTGCCCTACCTCGGGGCGTGGACGGAAGCTCCAGCACGCGACAAACCACTGGAATTTGGTAGGCCTGAACAATGCTCCGCAGGACCCACTCTTCCTACATGGTTCCTACACGAGACCGGCTGCGATGGCGCGGAGTACGGCCTTCGTCCGGTCGGCAACGTTCAGCTTGGAGAAGATGCTCGAGACGTGATTTTTCACGGTGCCTTCCCTGAGATCGAGAGCCTGCGCGATCTCCCGGTTGCCGATTCCGCTCGCCATCAGGCGCAGTATTTCCAACTCGCGCTCGGTCAGCGGCTCGAGCGCGCCATAGGTCTCGTCGCGGTAGGATTCTTTGAGGCCACCACGCGCCAGGTGGGGAACGAGGGGGGCGTACAGATAGGTGCCGCCCGCGGCAACCGAGCGGATCGCCTCGAGCAAGGTCTCCGGCGTAGCCCCTTTGAGCAGATAGCCGCGCGCACCGGCCTTGACGCCCCGTATCAGAGCGCTGTCGTCCTCGAATGTCGTCAGCAGCAGAGTCGGTGGCAACTTGCCTTTGCGGGCGAGCGCCTCGACAACTTCCACTCCGTTGACTTTCGGCATCCGAACATCGAGCAACAGAACATCAGGCGTGCACTCCAGGACGGCTGCGATGGCCTCCTCGCCGTCGGCCGCCTCGGCAACGACCTCGATGCCGCCCAACAACTGCAGCAACGCTTTCAGACCGCTGCGAATCATGGCCTGATCGTCCACCAGGCACACCCGGATCACGACAAGCTCCTCCTCATTGGCAGATTTCCCTCGATCGTGAAGCCCGCGCACGCATCGCTCGTGATCGCCACTTTCCGCGAGCCTCTCCAACATCGCGCGCAAGTTGGGAGGTGGGACGTTCCGGAACCGGCTGACGACCTCGCGAACCCCGCGGCGACGATCATCGCGATACAGGCATATCGCATGAGCGTGTTTCGACGTGAGAATGGATTCATCGCGCACCTCCAGGCCCAGTGTAATGCCGCCTTCGGTGACCTGTCCCATGACTGGGGTCATGGGGGCTCATCCTTTAGAGAGAGAGAACACCGCCCGACCGGTTGCGCGCGCACCCTCCAGACTCGGTAGGCGCAGCCTATATCAAAGCAGAATTGTTCTACCGGGCGCGGGCTCTTACAGTGGACTGAAGGCCATACGAGGGATAACGACAACACATGATCCGACCGCGTTTCAACTGGATGACGAGAGCGGCCGGCGCTGTACGCGCGATCGGACCGTACGCGGCGATCGAGCTTCTCCTTCCCGGCGGTACTCTGATTGCTCTCTCATTGTGGGCTTTCAGGCATCGATCCTCGATTGCCGCCCGCGCACGCCGCGCCGGAGCGCGATTGCGCGCCGCGTTTGCCAGCTAGCTCGTCAGTGCGCCTTGTCGCGACGAGCCGGCGGCAGCACCATCCCGACGAGCGCGTGCCGCTCGTTCCAGGTTGCAATACTGATCTGCCGCAGAAATTCGTCGAAGCCCATCAACTTCCAGCCTTCCCAGGCGCCATCCACGACCCGCAACAGAACTGTTTCGCCGTTCATGTGATTTCTCCGTCGCAGCGACTTCCCAGCAATGTGGGTACGCGCACCGCGATGATCAACCCCGGGATATCGACGCAGCACCGAATGTGCCCGAGCCTCCCTCGCGAGGCAGCAGTCGGTGCCTATCGCGCTAGCGGTCGAGCAGACGCAACGTGCTGTCGAGGTCTTCCAGCTCGAGGTAGCACCCCTGCAGGTGTCGCTCGCCCGAGGAGGCATCGAAGGGTGCCCGGCCGTGCAACACGCGATTGTTGTCGTAGGCGATGAGCTCGCCGGGCGCGAGCCGCAGATGCAGTTGGTACTTGCGATCGCGCAGCATGCGCCAGAATTTTCCAAGGGCTGCGTACATCCGCTCCGTCATGTCCCGCGGAAAGACAGTCGCGGACCGGAGCCAATTGTTGAAGCGGATTCGCTGGACTTCCCCCGCGAGGGAAGTCTCGATCACCCGGGCCGTCGTACGAATATCGCAAGAGTCGTCGTGGAACCGAAATTCCATGGACTGTTTTGCCAACAGATTGAAAGCGTCAGGGTCGGACGTCCGTAGATCCTCAGCCACCCGGAAACCGTCGGCGAACACCGAGTCGCCTCCGCTGACGCTGTTTTTGAGACAGAACAACAACTGAACATCCGGCGGAGAGCGCCAGTTCGCCAAGTCGGTATGCAACTCCAACCCCATCGCGGTGTAGGCCGAAGCGTTTGGCTTGGGGCTGGACACGACATCGTAGTATTCGCCGAAATTGCTGGCTCGTACGCGTCCAATACGCCTGGCGACTTCGAGAAGCTGCCCCGGAATCTGGGGCACCCCCTCGAGCAGAACGATCCCGTGGGTCTTCAGCTCCGCGATCCAGGCGCGCAAGCCCTCACGGTCTTCCATGTAGTGGGTGTAATCGATCCGGATCAGCCGGTCCGAGATGTCATCATCCCACAGTCGCGGAGTGAAACCGCCGCCACGGGCGCGCCACTCAGCCGGGTCGTGCGCGCGCAACCAGCCGCGTGGAAAATGGGACACGTGAGTCGACGCGCCCTGCTGGAACCGGACCTCGAGGTCGCCGCGATCATCAATCTTGGCGTCTGCGAGGACCGGCGCGGCGTGGTCCAGGAAAATGTAGGTGCGCTCGAGTGCCTCAGGATGCCGGCACTCCCGACAGGCGCAGTTGTCCCGGAGCCACAGCACGTGAAAAACGCTGCTCCGCCCGTCGCTCCATCCGATCCTGACCTCTTTCGAGTCAGACTGCAAAGACGCGATGGAATGCGTCGTGATGTAGCGGGCGAGGTCAGCCATGGGCGGTCCCGAGGCCATCGCGGGATTCTCTGGAGCGACTGGTTGCGCGTTTTCGAAGTTGCAGCGAGGCACCTCAGCCTGTCGGCAGCCGCGCAGGAGCTGAACGTGACCACCGCCGCGGTCAGTCAGCAGGTACGCCTGCTGGAACAGCGCCTGGGAGCACCGCTGTTTGTACGCCACGCGCGGGGTTTGCGCCTGACCCGGGCCGGCGAAGCACTCGTGCCGACATGCCGCGAATCATTTGGCAGACTGGAGGCGGCGCTCGCGGAGCTCTTCGGCACGCGTGGCAAAAACCAACTCGTGGTGCGAGTGGCGTTCGGTTTCGCGAAGCAATGGCTCCTGGGCAGGCTGGCCACCTTCTCGATAAAACAACCTGACATCCGGGTGCGCGTCATCGCGAGCGTCTGGGCGGGCGAACCGCTCGACTCCAGCATCGATGTGGATATCCGCATCGCGTCCGGGCCGCTTCCCGGCGCCGAGTCGCATCAGCTCACACGCGACGAAATCTTTCCGGTGTGCAGTCCTCGGCTGTTGGCGCGGGGCCCGCGCTTGCGCCAGCCGTCCGACCTGCGTTCGCAGACTTTGGTGGCGAGCATCGGCTTTGCCCAGGGATGGCGCCAATGGTTTCAGGCCGCCAAGGTGAAGGAAGCGCCCCCAGCGGCGAGCTTGGAGTTTGATTCCATGCGCCTTGCGCTCGAAACCGCCGCCTTGGGATACGCAGTCGCGCTGGCACGCACGAGCTACGCGGATGATCTGCTGCGAAGTCGGCAACTGAGGCGATTGTTCAACGTACGGCTGCTGGCGACCGACAACCTCTATCTCACACTCGCACCGGGCGCCCAGGCGAATACCCCGGCGGGAATGTTGCGCGACTGGCTGGTCGATTCGGCAGTGTGATGCAGACCGAAACGTGTGGGCATCACTCACGCAGAATCATTATCTCCCGTGCCTGCGGCCTGACGAGCTTGCCATCGGTAGCTGACAGGGGTCGCTGCTCGTGTTTCACACCGCCGGGTGTGGCGCCAGGTACCGGGCACACGGGGTTGGACGTATAGCTCAAGGCGGCGGAGAGACGCGCTTCCGCCGGATCGCCCAGGGCGTGCGTGAAGTCGTCCGCCACCTGGCACCCCGGGAGGGTGGCTCCGTTCGCAGGGGCGGTGCTGTTGGAGGGACTGAAGCCGTCCGGGTAATTACCGAATCCCTGCGCGTTGACGCCACGGAATTCGATCGAGAAGTATGTCGTTCCGCAGTTGTCCTGGGGATAGAACCCGTAGGGCTTGCCGCAAGTGGTCGTGCCGATCTGGATGACTTGCACGTTCACGCCTTGCAGGCCGTTGATCACGGCCTCGCTCGCCGAGCAGGTGGATGGACCGGTCAGAACAAACACGCGAGCCAGGTTGAGCGTCGGCAGGGGCTGCCCCGCGCTGACCGAGAATCCCTGGGTCTGGGTGTGGAAGCCCACCGGGGTGAGCGGCTTGCCGGTCACGGGGTTGGTAGAGGGGTTCTTCGAGTTGAACTGCTGGGTGTCAAACGTCGCGCCGGAGGTCGGAACGGGTCCGGCAATCATGTAAGCCAGCTCGCTCGCGATATCCAGGTAGCCACCCCCGTTATAGCGGATGTCGAGGATGAGATCGGTGATTCCGGCCGACTTCAGCTGATTGATCCCGTTGATCAGGCCGGACTCAGCGGTCGCTTGCTGATCGTCGAAGATCATGTAGCCCACGGTTCCCATCGCGGTCGGGAAAGTAGTCACCAACGGAACCGGGTTCTCGGTGACGTTCTGGGCTGTCAGGGTGACCGTGCGCGGGCTGCTCGACCCGAGGTCCTGGACTGTAAACGTGTGTGACTCCCCAACCTTCGTGGGTGATATTCCCGCATTGAGCGTGTTGATGCTCGTCTGGTCGTTGGCGTTGACTA
>CAYNTW010000023.1:0-59038 GCA_964400085.1 uncultured Steroidobacteraceae bacterium
CCTGCCACGAGGACTCCGGATCCGAGGCGGGCGCCTGGTTGATGTAGGGAAAATCGAAGAAACTATAGGAGGTGCCACAGGGACATAACTCGATCACCGCGCTGGGATCCAGGCTCGAGGCCGTTGAGTAGATCGCGTGGAATAGCTCAGGCAGCTTCTCCATCGATTCTTCGGGTCGGGCATGGTGATGCGCGGGATTGAAGCAGGGCGCCACCCCGTTCAAATGTTGACCGTCGATCTTCAAGCCGGCGTAACCCCACTCGCCGATGAACCTACGGACCAGGGCCAAAGTATAGGCGACCGTCTTTTCGTATGCAGGGCAGAGGTAGAAGCTGTTCCACCAGGTAATGTTCTGGACGGCGCCGTCCTTGTCGAGCAGGAGCATGTCCGTCTGATCGTGCAGGACATCACTGCCTGGAGCGGCTGCCAGCGGCGCCCACCACAGCCGGGGCTCGAGCCCTTGGCGTTTGATGTTTCCGACCAGGCGCTTCATGTCAGCCTCGCCGCCTGGAAATTTCTCTGGGTGCAGCCTCCAATCACCGACCGACGACTGCCAACCATCATCGATCACGGCCCACGACAGCCCGAGATCCTTCACCTTGGGCAAGGTGCCCTCAATGAGCTCGACTGAGCAGTTGCGCTCATAGCCCCAGGCGCACCAGATCGGCTCGTACGAGCCCTCAGGCGGCACCGGCGCACGCAGTCCGCGTTCGCCCATCAGCCGTCGATAGCTGTCCAGCGTCGCGAAATGATCGCCGGTGTGAGCGGCAACGAAGGTCTCGAACGTGTCGAAAGATTCTCCTGGCGCGAGCACCTGTTTGTGCTCGCCATGAACACACACGCGCGCCGTACCTTGCATTTCCTTGACGGGCAACGAGACCAGTCGTGGCTTCGACTCGACGTGTCCGAGGGCGAGCCCGCAGTCGCGACGCCACACATCCACGATCGGAGTGCCGCCTCCGTAGTCGGAGGAAGTCATGCCGAGGAAATTGTCCTGGGCGAAGCCGGGCTTGACGGGTTGCACCCAATCGCGCCGATCCGGATACGTGCTGCCGGAGTACGACCAGAACCGCGGCTCTCCCGGGCCGCTCCCGTGGATCACAAACGCTCCGTTGGTCCAGGAGTCGACGCTGATCGGATGCTCCGATACGTTGCGATAGGAGATTCGGTATAGGGCGAAACCGGGGTAGCGATCATACAACCGTACGCGTACGGTTTTCTCCAGGCCTCGTGGCGCGACTCCCACCAACGTGAGTTGCGTTCCGGTTCCGTGGATGTCATTCAGGGGACTAGTCGATCGTTGGCGCAGCGTGAAGTCCTCCACGCGCTGGCCGCCCGCGAGCACCATGGATTCGCTCACACCGCGTGGCGCCAGCAGTGTCGCACGCTCCTCCTGCAGGTAGGCCACGCCCGAATGCAGCCGCGTATCGAATGTGAGCCGGATGGAGGAATCTCCGAACTTCACCAATTTTGCAGCACTGGCGGCGCTGGAAGCGGCGGCATCGCCCGGTAGACCGGCGCCGTTCGAGGCAACGTCGGAACCCCAGGCGATACCCGAGACCGCCGAGGCAACGCCTGAAGCCCACTGTAGAAACTGACGCCTGGAGGTCAGGGTACGCTGCAAATGCTGTCCCTCGCGCTGATGGCCGTTCGCCCGCCTGTCGATCGCATTATGGCGCTTTTCTCCCCGGGGCTTGACATTACCGAAACGAAAAAATAATACTGCGAAAGAAATAGAAACTCAAACTGACGTATTTCGAAGGTTTAATGAGTTTCGAAATATTTCGATATTTCACAATGAGCGCGGCACGAGTGGACCGAAAGAGGTCTTCCGGACCGAGCGGGGCTGCAGGGGAGAGGCATGGGTAAGCGTAGGTTTCTGGCGAGCGGCGGTGGTGTGGCTGTGGCACTCACGGGCTTTCCGATCGCCGTGGTGATGGCTCAGGCCACGCCAACGTCAACATCCTCTGCCGCGGCGGCGCCGGCCGGCGCCGAGCAGGGGCAGCCGCTCGAGGAAGTGGTCGTCACCGGCCTGCGCGCAAGTCTCGAGAAGTCCCTCGCCGACAAGAGAAATGCTCCCATCGTGCAGGACTCGATCGATGCGGAGGAGTTGGGCCGCTTTCCGGACTCCGACGTCGCCGATTCTCTGGAGCATCTACCGGGAATCACCATCACGCGCACCACGGGCGGCGAAGGGCAGAAAGTCACTGTGCGCGGCTTCGGCCCGCAATACAACATCGTGACACTCAACAACCGCATTCTCGCGACCGACGACGATGCGCGCGACCTGGCGTTCGACGTGCTGCCATCGGAAGTGATCTCGGCAGCCGATGTGCTGAAGTCCACGCAGGCCTCGGCGTTGGAGGGGAGCATTGGTGGCACGGTAAATTTGCGCACGGCAAGCCCCTTCGAAGATCCACCGGGTTGGCACGGTGGTGCGCATGTCGAGGGTAACTACAACGACATGTCCCGGCTTTACGGGAAGAAATTCTCAGCCTTCATCGAAAATACGGTGCTCGACCAGACCCTGGGTTTCCTGCTCGGGGGCGTCTATTCGGACAACCATACCCGCACCGATTCGCTGAACGCCTACAACCAGAACATCTACGGGCCAACGACGTATCCGTTCGGCGCCGCTGACGGCAGTCCTGGGTCGGTGCCGGTGTCGGTCACCCCCAATTCGATCACGTTCGGCTCGATTTTCGATGACAAGAAACGCGAGGCCCTCTCCGGCAGCCTCGAATGGCGCCCGAACGATGCCTTCAAGCTGATCGCCGACGGGCTGTGGACGAAGCTCGAGGACGAGCAGATCGGTTACAACCAGTCCTACTATTTCCCATACGGCACCTATCCCGACCTGGTCACTCCGACCTGGTCCAACGCGACCGTGAACAATGGGCTCGTCACGGCAGTGACGTCCAGCCTGTTCACCCCGGAGATCGTGAACAACACGATGGCTCGTAATGTCGTTACTTCCCTCTACGGGCTGCGGGGGAGCTGGCAGGCGAGCGATCGGTTTACGTTGAATTTCGACGCTTACCGCTCGGCGGCGAGCCGGCCGGAAGGCGGCAACGATACCTTCGTGACGGCGGGCCTGGTCTCGGATACGCCTTTGGCGCAGGATATCCTCGTTTTCAACGATGTCCCGCACAGTCTGCCGAATCTCAACGTGTTGGTTCCGCCGAGCCAGCTCGGCATGGCTGCGTGCCCCGCCGGCACGGCGAGCGGCACCAATGCCGGCTATTGCTCCTACACCGCGCTGATGAACTCGGGCGCGCTCAACAACAACAAGTATTGGTCGACGCACTACGACGGTCTGAATGGCTATTCGGTGCACGACCAGGTGACCGGCTTTACGCTCGACGGGGAGTGGAAGGCGCGCCTGGGCGTCTTCGACAAGCTGCAATTCGGGGTGGGTTACAATCACCGCGAGAAAACCCGCGTGGATTCCAGCAACGACTGGACCAATGGGTCCGGGCAGTATGGCACTCTGTATGAGACCGCAGGCTGCCCGGTGCAGTGCCAGCCCTATACCTTCGGCTCGCAGGGCTTCAACGTCATCTCGTTCACCAGTCCGCCGAATTTCATGCACGGCGCGGGCGGCTCCTACCCGATGGTGCTGCCGAAGTTGAATGTCGGGCAACTGCTCGCGTTCATGAAGAGCCTGGACGGCAAGCTGAACCCGCAATTCTGTACGCCGGACTGCAACACGCCTTTCAACTTCGCGGACACGCTGCCGCAGCCGAACCCGTTCAATTCCTATGACGTGACCGAGAAGACCTTCACCTTCTTCACGGAGGCCGGCTTCGCGGGCACGAACTGGTCGGGCAACGTCGGCGTACGGGTGGTGCATACGAAGACCCTGGCCAAGGCTGCCGAGACGGTTCCCGTCTCGCTCTGGACGTTGGACGCTTCGAACTCTACCCAGACCTGGAACGTGCAGTACAGCGGCTTGCAGCAATTCTCGCAGGCTTCCTCCTATACGTTGGCCCTGCCGTCCGCCAACTTCAGCTACTGGGTGGTTCCGGACCAACTCCAGCTACGCGCGGCAGTGGGCGAGACGATGTCGCGTCCGGACCTGAATCAGCTCGCACCGAACGCCACCAACCAGGCGATCAACGGCACGCCGATCATCAACTACACGGGCACGGCGGGCCTGAAACCCATCAAGGCTTGGGCGGCGGACCTCTCGCTCGAATGGTACTACCAGTCGCACTCGGCACTCACGCTCGGGCTGTTCGGCAAGAAGGTCAGGGATGACATCTATACTCTGCAAACGGCCAACGTGGACTACGGCACCCTCCAGTATGTGGGCGGACCCCCTGGGACAGTGACGGGAACGCCTTTCTTGTGGACCGTCACCTCGCCTGCCAATGGCGCGCAAGAGACCTACAAAGGCGTGGAGGTGAGTTGGCAGCACTTCCTCGAGAACGGCTTGGGTGCGCACGTCGAGTACACGCACACATGGATCGGCAATCAGGCGACCGTGGTGAATTCAGCTCCTCCCACCACCTTCTCGCTCAGCCTCATCTATGACAAAGGGCCGTTCAACGTGGATGTGAACTGGGACTACACGTCACGTTACACGGCGTATTGCTCGCAGTGCACGGAGGTGCCGGGGTGGCCGGCGATTTCGGACGCCTTTTCGTGGGTGACGGCGAGCGCTCATTATCGTGTGTTCTCTGGGTTCGACGTCTATGTGGAGGGGAGGAACCTCACGAACGCAATCCCGCGCACCTACCTCAACGGCAACCCGTTGCTGCCGTGGGCACCCGGTCAGTTGGTCGGGCAGAGCGCGAGCGGCGTGGGATATGGCTACAGTGCCTACGGTCGCAGCTACGTAGCCGGCGTGTCATACCGCTTCTGACGTGAAGAAACCTTGGTTAATTTATGCATTGATCACCACCGGGTTCTGGGGGGTTTGGGGAGCGTTCGCCGAGTTTCCAACTCGGCATGGGTTTCCCGAGACACTGGTCTACGTGGTGTGGACGCTGACTATGATTCCGCCCGCGCTCTATGCGATGCGCCGGGTGGGTTGGCGGGTGCAGCGCGATCCCAAGTCCGTGTTGCTCGGAGCGCTGATCGGATTCACCGGCGCTGGTGGTCAGATGCTGCTGTTCCACGCCGTGCATACGGGGCCGACGTACCTGATCTTCCCCATCATTGCGCTGTCGCCCGTGATCACCATCGCATTGTCGATGCTGTTCCTCAAGGAGCGGGTGAGCCGGATGGGCGCTTTCGGTGTGCTGTTGGCGCTGGTCGCGCTGCCGTTGTTCAACTACACACCGGCAGGGGAAGGGGGAGCCTCCGGTCTGCAAGGCGTCACCTGGTTCTTGTATGCACTGATCATCCTGCTCGCCTGGGGCGTGCAGGGCTATTTCATGAAGCTCGCTAACGCCTCCATGGATGCGGAGAACATCTTTCTGTACATGACCCTGACAGCCCTGTTGCTGAATCCCGTGGCGCTGTCGATGACCGATTTTTCGGCTCGCATCGAGTATGGGTGGTGGGGCCCTGGGCTCGCCGCGCTGACCCAGATCCTGAATGCCGTGGGGGCGCTGACGTTGGTATATGCCTTCCGGTATGGTCGTGCGCTGGTGGTCGCGCCGCTCGCCAACGCGGGCGCGCCCATGATCACGGCCATCGTCTCCATGATCGTGTTGGGTGTGATGCCCAATCGGGTCACAGCCATTGCCATCGTGCTCGCCTTCCTGGCCGCGACATTGCTCGCGATCGAGCCGGAAGAGAAGCTGGTCGAGCAGCCCACGTGAAGGCAATGCTCGATCTCGTTCGTCGCCACAAGGCCGGCGACCCGGTGGGTATCTACTCGGTCTGTTCCGCGCACCCTATGGTGATCGAGGCCGCGCTGCGTGAAGCGCAGGTGGGCGAGGAGACCGTGCTCATCGAGGCGACTTCCAACCAGGTCAATCAGTTCGGCGGTTATACCGCAATGGTGCCTGCCACCTTCCGTGACTATGTCGCCGGCATTGCGCGACGGGTGTCTTTTCCCATGGAGCGGCTGCTTCTGGGCGGCGACCACCTCGGCCCCAACTGCTGGCAGGCTGAGCCCCCGGCGCTGGCATTGGAGCGCGCCGAGAACATGATCGCGGCTTATGTGGCGGCGGGTTTCCGCAAGATCCACCTCGATTGCTCGATGTCCTGCGCGGGTGACCCGACTCCTTTGGAGGATGAGGTCGTGGCAATGCGGGCCGCTCGTCTGTGCAAGGTCGCCGAGAAAGTCTGGAGTCAGGTTGGCGGTGAGCCGCCGGTCTACATCGTTGGCACGGAGGTCCCCAAGCCCGGTGGCGCGGCGGAGGATCTGGACACTCTGGCTGTCACTACGCCGGCGGCGGTGAATGTCACTCTTGACGCGCACCGCGCCGCGTTTGCCAGTGTGGGGCTCGAGGCCGCCTGGTCGAGGGTGATTGGGCTTGTCGTGCAGCCGGGCGTGGAGTTTGATCATCACAAGGTCATCGACTACGAGCGTGGCAAGGCGCGGGAGCTCAGCAAGCGCATCACAAGTGAGCCCCACCTGATATTCGAGGCACACTCCACCGACTATCAAAAGCCCTCGGGCTTGCGAGCGCTCGTGGAGGATCATTTCGCAATCCTCAAGGTCGGCCCCGCCGTGACGTTCGCGATGCGTGAGGCGCTGTGGGCGCTCGCCGACATCGCCCGTGAGTTGAATCTTCCGGCGGGAGAAGCCCTGAAAGCGATCGTGCTCGAGCAGATGCGCGCAAACCCTAAATACTGGAAGAGCTATTACACGGACCCCGCCCAGCAGGGGCTCGATCTGCAGTACAGCTTGAGTGACCGGGTGCGTTACTACTGGTCGGTTCCTGAAGTGCAGCACGCCTGCGCGAGACTTCTCCAGCAGCTCTCGAGCGTGGAGTTGCCATTGACGCTGCTCAGCCAGTACCTTCCCAGGCAGTACGCGGCTATTCGAGAGGGCCGACTGGAGCCTGACGCCCGGGCGATCCTGCTCGAGGGTATCGCGCAGGTGTTGCGCCAGTACGCGCAAGCCTGCAGACCGAGGATGCATTCATGATGAAAGACTTCGGGCTTACGCCGGAGGAGCTCGAGCGCAACGGTGCGCATTGGACCGCCCGGGAGATCGCCCAACAGCCCCGGCTCTGGCAAGAGATCGAGCAACTCGTGGCGACCGAGGCTGCACGGTTATCCGCCTTTCTCGAGCCGCTCCTGCGGACGCCCAATTTGCGGATCGTGTTGACGGGAGCTGGAACATCGGCTTTCATTGGAGAGTGTCTGGCTCCGGCGTTGCTGAAGTGTCGCGGCGGTTGGGTCAGCGCCATCTCGACCACGGACCTGGTTTCAGCCCCCGCCGGCCACTTGGCTCGGGAGGCGCCCACATTGCTCGTCTCGTTCGCGCGATCCGGCAACAGCCCCGAAAGCGTCGCGGCGCTCGAGTTGGCGCAGCAGTGCGTTTCGCAGTGTTATCACCTGATCATCACCTGCAACCGCGAGGGTGCGTTGTATCGCCTGGGGAGGGCACTCCACAACGCGCGGGTCCTGTTATTGCCGGAGGAGGCTGACGACCGCGGGTTCGCCATGACGTCGAGCTTTTCCGGAATGTTGCTCGCGGCGGCTCTCGTCTTTCGGTTGCCGTTGGCTATGGGAGCGCGGTGGGATCTGCTTGGAAGCTGGCTGCCCCGGCTGCAAAGCCTGGTTGCCGAGCATTTCGAGCGCATCGTTTATCTCGGGGCCAATGAGCTCAAGGGACTCGCGCGCGAGGCGGCGCTCAAGATGTTGGAGCTGACTGACGGTCGGGTCGTTTCCATTGCCGACACTCCCCTGGGCTTCCGCCACGGTCCAAAGACGATAGTCAACGGACGGACGCTCGTGATCGTACTGCTCTCGAACGACAGCTACAGCCGGCAATATGATCGGGATCTGCTCGCGGAGCTCCGCGCTGATGGGATCGCCGGCCGAGTGGTGGCGTTGATGGCGCGGCACGGGGATAGCACCGGGCATCCGGACGACGTGTTGGTCCCGGGGTTGGCCGGTGCGTCCGATCTGGGCTTGTGTTTGCCTTTCGCACTGTTCGCGCAAACGCTGGCGCTCCTGCAGTCGCTCGCGCTCGGGATACGTCCTGACACACCCAATGCCGCGGGCGCGGTTAGCCGGGTAGTGCGGGGAGTGTCGATCTATCCGCTGCAACCCGCCGGTTGAGGAGCGCATAGTGTGAACGTATTCCTGGGTGTCGACGGTGGTGGCACCAAGACGGAGTTCGTTCTGGTCGACGACAGCGGGCAACTGCTTGCCCGGCACCAGGAGGGCTCCGCGTACTACCTCGAGATCGGTCTCGACTCCCTCAGCGACATGCTCGCCCGAGGACTGAGGCTCACCTTGCGGCAAGCGTCACTTGCACCATCCCAACTCACGTTCGCGTTTTTTGGTCTTCCGGCTTATGGCGAGGATAGTGCGTTGCTCGGCCGGTTGGACACGGTGGCCTCCCCGACGCTCGCGGCCGAGCGCTACCGATGTGGTAATGACATGGTATGCGCTTGGGCAGGTGCGTTGGCCTGCAGGGAGGGCATCAACATAGTGGCCGGCACCGGCTCAATCGCATATGGAGAGTACGCGGGGCGCAAGGGGCGGGCGGGCGGCTGGGGTGAGCTGTTCAGTGATGAGGGCTCCGCTTTCTGGATCGCGCGCGAAGGCTTGAATCTATTTTCGCGAATGAGCGACGGACGGACCGCCAAGGGTCCGCTCTATGAGATCTTGCGAGGCCACTTCAAGCTCACCGCGGACTTGGATCTTTGCGCCGCCATCTACGGAAAGGATGCTGCCGCGCGCAGCCAGATCGCGCAGCTCGCTCCGCTGGTCGTCGCTGCCGCTCGCGACGGAGATGTCCAGGCACGTACTCTTTTCGTCTCAGGCGCGCAGGAGCTCGCGGCAATGGTGGATGCGACGCGTGCTCGCTTAGGCTGTCCGCCCGATGTGTTGCTTCCCGTTTCATACACGGGCGGCATGTTCAAGGTGGCTGATCTGTTGCTCGAGCCCTTTGTGGCAACGTTGAGCACCGGCGGCTATCGGTACGAATGTGTTGCCCCCATACTTCCTCCGGCCGCCGGTGCGGCGCTTTATGCCGCCAAGACTTTCGGCTCGCCTATGACAGAATCTGCCGTCAGGGCTCTCCAAAGCGTCTACACGCCGTAGCGCGTCCTCGAGCGAAACCGGGAGCGAGCGATGGGAATTCAGCGCAAAGAATGGTCGATTCATACCGGCGGCCGCGGCTTCACGGATGTCACGCCGAGAGTGGCCTCGTTCGTCAGGGAGTCGGGCGTGGAGCAGGGTCTGTGCAACCTATTCCTGGTGCACACCAGCGCCTCACTCATCCTGGGCGAAAACGCGGACCCGAGTGTCCGGCGTGACCTGGAGGCGTTCTTCGCGCGCCTCGCGCCAGACGGCGACCCGGTTTACGAGCACGATGCGGAGGGACCCGATGACATGCCTTCACATATCCGCACCGTGCTGACCCAGAACTCGCTCGTCATCCCGGTCGTCGACGGCGAGTTGGGTTTAGGAACGTGGCAAGGGATTTATCTCTGGGAGCACCGCAAGGCGGCTCACCACCGCAAGCTCATCGCGACGGTGTGGTGAGCTAGTGACTGGGACCGCGTGCCTCACTTTTCCCGGCAAGCGCGCGCGAGCCGGCGCCGATATAGTTCCATCGGGCGATGTTGTTCTGGAGCAGCTTCGCCAGATCCTCACTGTGGGGCTCTGACCAATCGTGCTGCAACTCCGCCGCTACCGCGATCCAGGAGACCGGCACGACACCCGCCATGCTCAGGCGCAGAAGCGCGGCCGACTGCGCTGCAGCCGACCAGGTTGCCGTGGCGTCAGCCACGACGAATACGTCATAGCCCGCACGCCTCGCGCCGAGTGCGGTGAATGCAATTCCCGCGTCAGTGGCAATGCCTGAGAGGATCAGTTGACGGCGGTGAGTCGTCTCCACCGCACTGACAAACCGGCGATCATCCCACGCTCCGATCGAAGTTCGCGCAATCACCTGAGAGTCCGGGAATGCGTCCGTGAGCTGCGGCAGCAGGGGCCCGGGACCCTGGGGGTTCGACGGATCGCTTGCAGTCAGGATGACTGGCAAGCGATAGATGTGCGCCACGTCCCGAAGCGCCAGGGTAGCCTGTTTGAGGAGCTCGGGATGCAGACTCTCGGCGCTGGCCATCAAGCCGGTCTGGCTATCGAAAAAGACCATGATCGCCTGGTCGCGCTGAAGTTGGGGTGGAGTCGTTTGGGCTTGCGGGGAGGTATTCATAATGTCGTGACGGAAGCAAGCACCATACCGCCGTTCCGTTCGGCTCCTGCACAGGCTAGGATCTACCGCACGCCCCTCGAGAGCATTTGCTGTGGTCGTTCACCTCATAGACGGCACGTACGAACTGTTCCGCCACTTCTATGGCCTGCGCCGCTTTACCAAAGGCAAGGACCGTCCCTACGGCGCCGTTGTTGGTGTGCTCAATACCGTACTGCAGATGGTAGAGGAGGGCGCCACGCACCTGGGCGTAGCCACAGATCACGTGATCGAATCCTTTCGCAACACGCTCTGGAGTGGCTACAAGACCGGCGATGGCATCGAGCCCGCCTTGCGCGCGCAATTCCATCCACTGGAAGAGGCCCTTGTCGCGATGGGAGTTGCGGTGTGGCCGATGACCGAGCTCGAGGCGGACGACGCGCTTGCCTCCGCAGCCGCGCTCGCCGCGAAGGATGCTCGCGTGGAGAAGGTCTGTATCTGGACTCCGGATAAGGATCTCGCGCAATGCGTGCGCGCGGACCGGGTTGTACAGGTGGATCGCAAGAGCAATACCATCCGCGACGCGGACGGCGTGCTGGCCAAGTTTGGCGTCGCTCCCGCGCTGATTCCCGATTATCTCGCCCTGGTCGGCGATAGCGCCGATGGCTATCCCGGGATCGATGGCATTGGGCCGAAGGGCGCCGCGAGCCTCCTCACACGGTACGGCCCGATCGAGACTTTTCCTCCCGAAGTTCTCGGTGCGCGCTCCGAGCTCGCCCTGCTGTTCAAGCAACTTGCAACCCTGCGCACCGACGCGCCTTTGTTCGCGGACACCGGTGAGCTGCGGTGGCGCGGCCCGACAAACACCTTTTCCCAATACTGCGAGCGTCTCGGGGATGCGCGGCTGCTGAGCCGTGCCACAAAAGCGACAGCCGCCGCCTAGGCTCGTCGCGGAGTTTTTCCTCCGAATGTAAACACCTTTTGCGTGCGCTCCCGATGGACGGACTCTTCCCTCCCGATGGAAGGCCCGGTTGTGTCCCTTGGCAGGATCACGCCGCGCGAGTTGCAGTCGACAATTCGCAACTGACTCGAGTCTCGTTCGTCAGGGGGGAAGAATGTCCGTCAAGCAGTCTGAATGCGTGTCGTATTGCATCCGCGCCACAATGGCGGTTGCACTCGGCATCGCCGGGATGATGGCTGTCGCGCCGCGGGTCCTCGCGGCCGATGAAGGTCCCGCCGCGCCGTCTGCCGTGAACGCCGCGCCGCCTATCCTCGAAGAGGTTACGGTAACGGGATCGCGCATCAGGCGTCGCGACCTGGAGTCGAGCAGCCCGCTCGTTACAGTCGATTCGGAGGCGCTCGAATCCAAGTCGGGCCTCAACATCGAGTCCTACCTGAATCAGTTGCCGAACTACAACCCAGCCACCACGCCCACCGGTGGGGGCCAGCTCGACGTGCAGGCCACTGCAATCAACAGTATCGGTGTCTCTACCATCTCGCTCCGCGGTTTCGGTCCGAACCGCAGTTTGACGTTGGTGGACGGTCATCGTGCGACACCGGTCAACGCGTTGATGTGGGTCGACATCAATAGCATCCCGTCCTCGATGATCGAGAGAATTGACATCATCACCGGTGGCGCCTCCGCGGTATACGGTGCGGATGCCATGGGCGGTGTCACGAACTTCATCCTCAAAAAGAATTTCCAGGGCTTGGAGCTCGACGTGCAAGACGGCATCACCCAGGCGGGTGACGGCAACGAGCTGCGGGCATCTGCCCTCATGGGCACGAAAATCGCGGACGGACGCGGCAACATCATGGGCGGCATCGAATACTATGACCGCCAGGCGGCTTACCAGAGGAACCGCGATTTCTGGAAAAAAGCCTGGTCGGATCCCAACGTGCCGACCGCTGACCTCTTTGTCTTTGGCTACAACGGCTACAACACAGGTCTCGCCCCCCCTTCAGGCGCAGCGTTGAATGCCCTTTTCCCGACGCGGAACGGCCGTGTTTTCGGCTTCGGCAGCGGAGGTGTCCTGCAAGGACTTCGATTCAATTCGGACGGCACGTTCTGGGACCCCGCGGGTCCCCTCGGCACCAGTGGTTTTACCGGCGCGACCTCGGGCAACGGCTACGGGTTGGTCAATGTGCTCGACAGTACCTACCAGAACGCCGCGGGCGCGGTTCCACCAGTAACCCAAAACCTGAAGTGGAACAACCCGAACGGATACGCAAGCGAGCCGCAGACGCGCTACTCGTTCTTCACCAATGGCACGTTCGACATTACGGACAGGGTGCAATTTTTTGCGAACGCCCGGTTCGCCCAGAGTGTCACTCGGACCTTTCTGATTCCGAGCAACGCCAGCTTTGGTTGGGAAGCTGCCGTCCCTTACAACGCGAAGACGGATAGCCCGATCGATCCGGCGGCCGTGACTCCCAAGACGGATGCGGCGACGCTGGCAAACATCGCCCAGCTTTTCGCCGCGAATCCGACCAGCTCCAACCCATACTGGAACAAGAATTTCATCCCGACGGGCGCCAAGGGCGCCCAGCACCCTGTGCCGTGGCAGTTGGCCTTGGCGCTGAATACGCGCAACGCTCCGTTCCCCGGGGCCAGTACCTTCTTTGGTGGTCCGGTTCCATGCAATAACTCGATCGCCCCGAGCCTGTGTACCCAGGCTCCCACCAGCTGGATTGCCGAGACCTATCCGCTCAACAGCTTCGCCAGTCGTAACACGATCGACACCACTACGTCCTGGCAGATCGAAACGGGCTTCCGCTTCCCGATCATCTCCGACTGGACCGGGGAGCTTTACTACTCCCGCGGCCAGTCCGCCGAGAACAACCTGGCCTATGGCAACGACTCGCTGCAGCGCTGGCGCGCGGTGATCGCCGCACCGGACTACGGTCGCGGCGCCTCCTTCCAAGGCAACTATAACGGCGCCAGCACGAATTTCGGCACGTCGGTTCCCAGTACCTGCACGAGCGGCTACTACAACACGCTGTTCGCCGCTGATGCCACGCCGAGCCAGGACTGCCTGAACGCCGTCACGGCGCAGTTGCAGACCCAGACAAACATGCAGCAGGACGTCGTGGAGGCGAACTTCAACGGCTCGCTGTTCAAATGGTGGGCCGGCGATGTCAGCGCTGCGCTGGGCTATCAATACCGGCGGGTCGCCGGCCAGTTCGTGCCGGATGGCCTGCAGTCGACCAACTCCTTCCTCGACCAGGTCATTGGCGTCTATCCGACCGGCTCGCTCAATAACGAGGTATCCGTCAAGGACGGTTATGCGGAGCTGCTGCTACCGCTGCTACGCGATTTGCCGATGGTCAAGAAACTCGAGTTCGATGTCGGCGGCCGGTACTCCGCGTATGACAAGACTGCCAACACCACGACCTTCAAGATCAACGCGAACTGGGATGTGACCCACTCCGTCCGCTTCCGGGGCGGTTTCAACCGGGCGACACGCGCGCCGAACCTTGGTGAGCTGTTCCTGAACGAGCAGGAGTTCTTCGGCGGCGGAGCCACCTTCGGCGACCCATGCTCGGTGCGATCCCGCGCGCCATTCGGTGCTGGTGGCGCGGCTCCGGACATAACTGCGTCCGCCGGCGCTGGGCCGACGCAGCTTGCCGCAGGCCAGACGGCTGCGGGCGCGCAGAGCGCGTACCTCATCTGCCAGGCGTTGATGGGGGCAACCGGCGCTCAGCAATACTACGGGGCCCCACCGTCCGCCGCGAACCCACAGGGGATCGCGGGTAGTAATCAGGCAACCGCCGCGAATGCGGCACTGTTTGCCTGGGTCAATCAGGAGGGCAATCCCAACCTGCGCTCCGAGACCGCGGATACCTGGACAGGCGGTATCGTGCTTTCGGATCTGGGCGATAGTGCCTGGATCAAGGGGTTCTCGGCCTCGGTCGACTACTGGCGGGTGAACATCACGAATGCGATCGAGCTGAGCTCGCCCGACTATGCCAACTATCTGTGCTACGGAACGACGACCGTCACCACTGCCGCGCAGGCGGCGGCCCAGGCGGCCAGTCCGGCCTGTCAGAACGTGGCGCGCAACCAGGCGAGCGGGGGTCAGACTACGGCACTGCTGCAGTTCACCAACCTGGCGACCATTGCGACCTCCGGAGTGGACATGGAGCTGAACTGGCTGTGGCGGCTCTCGGACCTCGGGTTATCCCACGTCCCGGGCGCCTTCTCCATCAACGAGGAGGCCTCCTGGCTGAACTACTACTATACGAAGGCATCCCCTCTGAGCTTCGATGTCAAGACAAATTGGAAGGGATCGCTCGGTCCGACGCTGTCAGGCACCAACCCAGGCGCGTATACCTACAGGCTCTACACGACGTTCGGTTACGTCCTGCCGTCGTTCAACTTGAACTTCCGCTGGCGATTCCTGCCTTCGGTCAACAGCGCCAGACACGCTACCAACCAGTCGATCATCGACAATAACAACAGCGGTGGCCCGATCCTGAGCTACACCCCGGACACGGACCTCGCCGCGCCCCACTACAACGTCCTGGACATGTCTTTCAACTGGAACGTCACCAGCATTCTGCAGGTTCGCGGGGGTATCAATAACCTCTTCAACGTCGAGCCCGCGATTACCGGAGCAGTCAAGGGTTGGCCGACGACGACGGACCTCAACAACGTCTGCAGCGCGGCCGCGAAGGCAAAGGGCTGCGTCAATCCAACGACATACGGCTATGCGACGGGCCTCGGGCCCAATACGGTGACGAACGACGGACAAGGCGTCACGAACGGCGGCTTCTATGATGTCTATGGACGCACTTTCTGGCTGGGTGTGAAAGCCCGGTTCTGATTGCCGCGGGAGGCGACTCGCTACGATGGCGGCGGGCAATTGGCCCGCCGCTTTTTCAAGTTGGCGGGTTGGCTATTGGATCCGTGTGACCCGCACCCAGTTCTTTGCGCCGGCTGCGGCGGTGGACATCTGGTACGAGCCCAGCAGGCCCTTCTTGATCCGCACGTCATCTCCAACCCGAAAGAACGCGGTGGTGTGGGACCCTTCCTGGCGCCAGACCTGTCCGTTCGAGAGTGAGATGTCATAGACCGCGGGGCCGATCAGGCTCAATCTCGTGATGCTGGAGGAGAGGGACACTTCTTGTTCGGGCGGCGCTGGACGGGCATTCGCCGGCAGGAACTCTTGACCGAACTTGGCCTGCGCGGATTGTTGTGGGGTTGTTGCCGCGGCGGTCGGAGGAGGAGCGCTGCGCCGTAACGTTGGAGCTGCAGGCGTTGCAGCGGCCGTCGTTGGCGTGGATGTTGCTGGCGGCGTGGCGGTCTCGACAGATGCTGGCGTGGAGGTTGCCGCCGCAGCGTTCATTGCCGCGATTTGCGCGTCATAACAGCGAACTCGCTCGCCGGCGTCCTGGAGCTTGCTGCAGGCCTGCAGGTTCTCAGGCACGGGTGGCGGGCTAGCGGCATGAGAGGCGGCGCTGAAACAGGAGGCCAGAGCGGCGAGGGCAATTGGGCTCTTCATGGACATGGAATGTACTCCAACTGGCGCACGGCGGCACTGACTCGAGTTACATCCCATGGGTCCGACGGGTGCTTGGTGAGATCGGCGCGGGGGATTGCGTGGGGAAACTTCCCCGCAGCACGAACGGCAGGCTTCTTCCTGGGAGACGGCGGTGGCTCCGCAGCGAGGCTATTCGCCTCGACTGAAGCGGGCGCGTTTGGGTTTTGCCTTAGAAGTGCGGCTCGAGGCGCGCGCCTTCCCTGGGCTGTTGCGCTGGTTGTTGGATGCCTTCGCGGCTTTCTCACGCCGGACCGCGCTGTGGCCGGCAGCCGCGCTTTCATTGGATGCGCTGCTCTTGCCGGCGCCCCGGCTCTCACGGGAAGCGGTGCTTTTGCTCGAGACGGCGCTCTCACGCGAGGCCGCGCTCTCGTTCGGGGTCGACAGGGCGCGGCTCTCATTGGCTGCCGGCGGACCGAGGTCGTCCGCGGGGGCCTGGGCTTTGGTCCCGGCGCCCGGCTGCGGAATTCCCTTCAAGGAGGCATTCAACGCAACCGCCAGGGCGGCCTCGCCGCTGACCAGGTCCTCCCACAGCAACTCCTGGCCTTTGCGTTTGCCCTTGAGGACCAGTTTGATTCCCTCAGGCGACAGAGTTACAACGAAGAGGCGGCCCTGGATTTGCAGCTCGCGCTTGAGTGGCTTGGTAAGGGGTGTCGTCATGAGGCGTTTCGCGACCTTTTATCCTTTTTATCTGGGCCAGCATACCCATCCGACCTGCCGCAGGCTCCATTTTATTGGCACCAGCCTCGCCGCCGTGCTGCTTCTGCTTGCCGTGGCCACACAAAAGTGGTGGCTCATTGGCGTTGAAGGCGCTTGCCAGCTCTAACTGGCTCGGCCGAGGGCGCGGGCGTAGGTGCAGTCCCGGACGCCATTCCTTGCACTCCCGTGCGCGCCTGTTCCCGTCCGGACGAGGTATGCTCTTTGCCATACGCTGCGTTCACGGTCGAGGGGACTCGTCATTAATACGTCAGCCAAGCCCAAAGCCTTTCCGCTACCCAGCTCCCTGAAAGTCGTTCCCGGTACGGAGCGCGCCCAGGCGGCCTATCCGTACTACACCCAGTTCGCGCCGGAGGACGACCAGCGCTTCTGGTTCTACAACTCGATGCATTTCCCCGAGCCCATGTCGGCTTTCGACATGGTGACCGCGGAGGCGGCGTATTGCGCGCTGGGCTCCTCAAACACCCGGGTACACTGTCTTCCAACGACACTCGGGATCGATCACCGCATCATCAACGGGCGCGTCTACATTGGCGGTAACGCCGTCACGGATCCCGCGGAGATTGCCCGACGTACCGAGGAATTCAAGCAGCGCGCCTTCTATTACTACGCCAACTGGGAGCGCCTCTACGCCCAGTGGCGCGAGAAGATGCTCAAGTTGATTCGCGACGGCCAGGCGTTACCGAAGGTCGAGTTGCCCGAGCTCGAGCCGCTCGAGCACGTCCACGCCGGGCGGGGCGTGGCCTCGAATCACTACCTGTTGGACACGTATCAGCGCACGCTGGAGGGCTACTTCCGGATGTGGCACCACCACTTCGAGTTTCTGCTGCTCGGGTACGGTGCCTATATGACGTTCTTCGCCTTCTGCAAGAAGGCATTCCCCGAGATCAGTGATCAGACCGTCGCTCGCATGGTCGCGGGCATCGACGCCGAGATTTTCCGGCCGGATGACGAGCTGCGCCGGCTGGCACGACGGGCGGTCGAGCTGCGGGTCGACGCGAGCTTCCAGGAGGGCGTTCGGGCCGAGGACATCATCCGTTCGTTGGAGGCGGCTGGCGACTCCGGGCGGGAATGGCTCGCGGAGCTGGAGACCTCGCGCAATCCCTGGTTCAACATCAATGTCGGTGACGGCTTCTATCACTATCACCGCTCGTGGAATGATGATCTGACCATGCCGTTCGCGAGCCTCCCCGGCTACATCAGCCGCATCAAGGCAGGCGAGTCGCTGGCGCGGCCTTTCGACCAGCTCCAGCAGGAGCGCCGGCAACTCATCGAGGACTATCGTGAGCTGTTGGGATCGGAGGAGGAGCGCGCCGCATATGACCAGATGATCACCCTGGCACATCGTGTCTTTCCGTACGTGGAAGGGCACAAGTTCTATTGCGAGCACTGGTATACCAATCTCTTCTTCAACAAGATCCGGGAATTCGGCGCGTTGCTGGCCGCGAACGGCTTCTTCGCCAGCGCCGAGGATGTCTTCCAGCTCACTCACTACGAGGTCGAGGCCGCGATCATCGACCTCATGACGGCCTGGTCGAATGGCTCGAAGCCGCGCGGGCCGGCGTATTGGCCCAAGTTGGTCGCGGAGCGGCGCGCCGCGCTCGCGGAGTGGGCGAAACACGAGACGCCGCCGGCATTGGGGCAGGTTCCGGACGTGATCGATGATCCGGCGATTGTCATGCTTTGGGGCATAACGCGGGAAACCCTCGATACTTGGCTCAGTGCCGCCGGGGCCGGTGACAGCAACGAGATCAAGGGCTTTGCCGCCTCGAACGGTGTCGTCGAAGGGCCCGCGCGGATCGTGAAGTCAGTGGAGGAAATCGCCAAGCTGCAGCATGGAGATATCCTGGTCTGCCAGGTCACCAATCCCACCTGGGCCCCTGTGTTCCAGAAAATCGCCGGCGCCGTTTCCGACATCGGGGGCTCGATGAGTCATGCCGCCATAGTCGCCCGCGAGTATGGGCTGCCGGCCGTTGTTGGCACGGGCACAGCGACTTCGCGCATCAAGGACGGACAACGTATCCGCGTGGATGGAGGCCGCGGGGTCGTTACGATCTTACAGTAGGTGAAGGATGTCGGGATCTGAGCACATCAGTTGGTTCGCTGATATCGGACTTCACGACCGCCCACGAGTGGGTGGCAAGGGCGGCAGCCTGGGCGAGTTGGAGCGCGCGGGTATCGCAGTGCCACCTGGCTTCGTGGTCACCACGGCCGCCTTCGATCACTTCATGCGGACGTTGGACCGTGACGGGCGGGCGCGGGCTGCTGTTGAATCGTTGCCTCCCGACGATCTCGACGCCATCGCCGCTTTTTCCAGAGAGCTGCGCGAGCGGATCGAGGCGGCGCCGTTACCCACGGAAGTGTTGGAGCACATTGCGAGCGCCCACGTCGAGCTCTGTAAGGACGGTAAGGTCAAGACTGTCGCGGTGCGCTCTTCGGCAACAACGGAGGATGCGACCGACGCGAGCTTTGCGGGTCTCCAGGACACCTACTTGTGGGTCACGAGCAAGGAGCAGACCTTGCAACGGGTGCGTAGCTGTTGGGCCAGCCTGTATTCGGTGGAATCCGTCAGCTACCGTCGCAAGCGCGGCTTCCCCGAACACGGCGTTGCCATGGCCGTCGTGGTCCAGGCGATGGTGGACGCGCGCTGCGCCGGAGTGATGTTCACGCGCAGTCCAACAACAGGTGACCGCTCCGTCATCACCATCGAAGGGGCATGGGGATTGGGCTCCGCCGTGGTCGGTGGGGAAGTGACGCCAGACCGGTGGGTGGTGGGCAAGATCACTGGTGAGATTTCAGTACGCGAGATTTCCGAAAAAATGATTCAACATCTGCCGGCGGTGGGCGGGGGCGTCGAGGCGGTACCAGTCAGCGATGAGCAGCGACGGGTGGCGTGTTTGAGTGATGCGGAGCTGCAGGAGTTGCGGGCGATTGCCCGCAAGGTCGAGCGGCACTACGGGCGCGCGCAAGACATCGAGTGGGCGGTTGATCGGCACACGGGACAGATTCTCCTTCTACAGAGCCGTCCCGAGACGGTGTGGTCGGCGAAGGACGCGGCGCCCGTGGCGCGTGCTGCCGATGATCCCGTGGCGCACGTCATGTCGATTTTTGGAGGCCGGCAGTGACCCTAACGGCCAAGGATGTCGCGGAGATTACCCGGCTGTTGGAAGAGTCCAGCTTCGACGAGCTTTATCTCGAGCTGGATGGGGTGAAGCTGAGTTTGAAGCGCAACGGCGCGGCCGGGCGCGCGTGGGGCGGCCCGAGCGCGGCGGCGTCGGGCAACGCGCCGAGCCTAGGCAGCGCGCCTGGTCTGGGCAACGCGCCGAGCTCAGGCAATGCACCGAGCCCAGCCAACGCACGGACGCCGGGCAACGCGCCGACGCTAGGCAACGCACCGGCGCGATCACCGGGGACACTCTCGCCGGCGCCGCAGTCTTCGCCTGCCACAACCGGAGCCAGCGCCGCCGACCCAAACGTGCACAACGTGACGTCTCCCTTGTTGGGCACCTACTATCGCGCACCCAAGCCGGGTGCGCCGCCCTATGTCGAAGTTGGGTCCGTCGTGGAGGAGGACACCATCGTCGGCATCATCGAAGTCATGAAGCTCATGAATACGGTGCGTGCCGGCGCACGAGGGCGCGTCACAGATATCCTGGCTCGTGACGGCACCCTCGTCGAATACGGCGAGACCCTGCTGCGTATCGCTAAGTCAGGCTGACCGTGAGTATTCGTCGCATCCTCATCGCGAACCGGGGCGAGATCGCGACGAGAGTCATCCGCACGTGTCGCGCGCTGGGAATCGAGACAGTGTTGGCTGCCTCGGAAGCCGATCGTGACTCATTGCCGGCGCGGCTGGCGGATCGAACGGTGTGTATTGGTCCAGCACGACCCAGCGAGAGCTATCTCAGGGTCGAGACAATCGTGCAAGCCGCGCTGGGTACTGGAGCCGACGCGATTCATCCTGGGTACGGCTTTCTGTCCGAACGAGCCGCGTTGGCCCGGCTGTGCGAGGAGCAGGGAGTCGTGTTTATCGGCCCAACCGCCGAGCAGATCGAAGCGGTCGGAGACAAACTGCGCGCTCGAGCGGCGGCGGAAGCCGCGGAGGTTCCCGTCGTGCCCGGAGGCGCGGTGGAGTCCGTTAGCGAAGCCCTGTCGCTCGCGGAAAGCGTCGGGGCGCCGCTCCTGGTGAAGGCTGTTGGCGGTGGCGGCGGACGCGGAATGAAACGCGTGGATCGTGTTAGTGATCTGCCGGCCGCCATGGAGTTGGCCAGCTCGGAGGCGGGGGCTGCATTCGGTGATGCTCGCGTTTATCTCGAGCGTTTTGTCACTCGTGGCCGTCATGTCGAGGTGCAGGTCCTAGGTGACGGCAACGGCCGGGTTATTCACCTTGGCGAGCGGGACTGCTCCGTTCAGCGACGCTTTCAAAAGCTCATCGAGGAGACTCCCGCTCCCGGTCTGACGGAGAGCTTTCGGAGCCAACTGCACGAGGCGGCGGTGCGGTTCTCGGAGCGTTTGTCATACCGCGGCGCCGGCACGGTGGAATTCCTGGTGGACGTTGACCGGGAGCAGTTTTACTTTCTGGAGATGAACGCCCGGATTCAGGTGGAGCACCCGGTTACCGAGGCGGTCACCGGTGTTGATCTCGTGGCCGAACAGATCGCCATCGCCGCCGGCGAAGGCCTTCGCTTGACGCAGGCCCAGATTCACCGAACGGGTTGTGCGCTCGAGTGCCGGATCAATGCGGAAGATCCGACTCGGGATTTCCAGCCGAGCCCGGGTTTGGTGACCGAAGCTTCCTGGCCCCAGGGATCCGGTATCCGCGTTGATACTCACATCGTCTCGGGCGCCCGGGTCCCACCGTTCTATGATTCGCTGATGGCCAAAATCATTACCCACGCATCCGAGCGCGCCACCACGCTCACCATGATGCGAAACGCTATCTCCTCCACTCGCGTCGTCGGAGTGGCGACCAACATGCCATTCCATTCCACGGTTCTCGCCGACCCCGAGTTTCAAGCCGGGGGAGTGGATACCGGATTCGTGGCGCGCCTGTTGGAGCGCTCTCCGACATTTTCGAGGCGTGTCAAACATGGCTGAAATCGAGCTCGTCGATACCTCCCTTCGGGACGGTAACCAATGTGTCTGGGCGGCTCTGGGCGTGGATACCGCCAAGACCTTGACCATCGCCCCGGTCATGGACCAGGTTGGCTTCAAAGCGATCGATTTCACCACCTCCACCCACATGGGTGTGGCGGTCCGGTACAAGAAAGAAGACCCTTGGGAGCGGATTCGGCTCATGGCGGCCGCGACGCCGCGCACGCCCCTGCAGTTCATGTCAACCGGCTTCCGCTTCATCTCCTGGGAGACGGCGAGTCCCGAATTCATGGCGCTGGCGTTCCGCACCCTGGCGCGCAACGGCATCCGGCGCTTCTGTCTGGCGGACCCGATGAACGATGCGGATGCCAACATCGCTTGCGCGCGGCTGGTGAAGCAGGGTGGTGGCGAGTTCGTCATCACTGCGCTGGTTTTCACGCTGAGCCCCATTCACGATGATGCGCATTACGTCGATCGGGCTGCCAAGCTCGCCGCCAGCCCGGATATCGATGCGCTCTACATCAAGGACCCTGGTGGCCTGTTGTCGCCCAAGCGAGCGAGCACCCTGATCCCCGCGATCAGGGCGGTGATGGGCGGCAAGCCGCTCGAGTTGCATTCCCACTGCACTATCGGACTTGGGGAGTTGCTTTACCTCGATGCGGTGGACTACGGCGTAAGCGCCTTACAGTGTGCCTCGGGTGCCACGGCCGACGGCATTTCCAACCCTCCCTCGGGCCGCATCGTGGCCAACCTGCGCGCGCTCGGTCACACGGTGCGCATTGATACCGAGGCGCTCGCGCGGGTGGAGCGGTATTTCACCAGCATAGCGGAGGCGGAGGATCTTCCGGCGGGCAGGCCGCAGGGTTTCGACGCGGATTACTTGCACCATCAGGTCCCGGGAGGAGTGGTTGGTACGATGCGACGGCACCTGGCGGAGAGCCGGCTCTCGCACCTGGAAGGGGCTGTACTCGAGGAGCTCGGGCGCGTGCGTCAGGAGCTGGGTTGGCCCATCGTTATGACTCCGTTCGCGCAGATGGTGTTGACCCAAGCTGTCATGAACGTGACGGGACGCGAGCGCTACGGTGTCATTCCTGACGAGGTGATCCGCTATGCGTTGGGTCGGTTCGGTAAGCCCAATGTCCCTATCGATCCGAAAGTGATGGAGCGCATCGAGTCTTTGCCCCGCACTCGCGAGCTGCGCGCCGAACCTCCTATGGCTCCCGTCGCGGAGCTCCGCAAACGACTCGGCCCCGGCCTTTCCGATGAGGAGTTGCTTCTGCGCGCAACCATGCCGGGCGGACAGGTGGACGCGATGTTGGCCGCCGGACCGGCCCCGCGCGAGTACGATCCATCAATGAAGCCCACGTTGAGCCTCATCCGCAAGTTGACCGCCCGGCGGGATATCGCGCAGATCCTCGTTGAGAAGCCTGGTTTTCGGCTCGAGCTGCGGCGCCATGCCTCCGAGGGGACGACCCATGCATCGGAGCAGGCGTGAATACAGCGACTCTCCCAGAACTTGCTCCGGAGCCGCTGCCTTCCGTGGACGGCTTCATGTTCGATGTCGATGGCACGCTGCTGCTGAGCGATCGCTCCTTGGGCAGCTACGAGGTGCTGCCTGGAGCTATCGAGGTCTTGAGCACGCTCAAATCGCGCGCTGTACCGTTCGTTCTGTTGACAAACGGCAGCGCCTATCCGCCGGCTGAGCAGGCAGAGAAGTTGCGCAAGGTCGGATTGCCGGTGGATGACGGTCAGATGATCACTCCTTCGAGCATCACGGCCGATCTCATGCGGCGTCGACGTGTTGCGCGGGCGCTCGTGCTTGGTATGCGAGGTGTCGGACAGGCGTTGGTCGATGCCGGGATCGAGACGACGTACACCGGAGATCCTGACGCGAGCGTCGTGGATGCCGTATATGTCGGCTGGCATCCCGAATGTGGCATGAAAGACATCGAGGCCGCCGCGACCGCCATCTGGGCGGGCGCAAAGCTTTACGTGGCCTCGGATGTGCCGTTCTTTGCAACCAAACACGGACGTACGGTTGGCTACTCCTACGCGATCGTTGGAGCGCTGCGACGCCTGACCAAGGCATCACACATCGTCACGGGCAAGCCCTCTCAGCATGCCTTGCGCTTTGTCGCGAAGAAGCTGGGTTTGCCGGTGGACCGGGTCGGCGTCGTGGGCGACGACCCACTGGTGGAGGTCATCATGGCGCGGCGGGGCGGGGCTACGGCCTTTGGTGTCACCACGGGCATGTCGACATTCGAGGACTGGATGCGACAACCGGAAATGCGGCGTCCCCATCGCATTCTCAACGATTTGCGCGAGCTGATCCGCTGAGCCGCCGCAAGGGCGTCTGAGTAATCGTCCAGGATCACCGGAGCAAATTGCCGGCGCGACTCACGTGAGCTTCGCCCCCGCTGTGGCCGCCCGCTGAGCGCCGCAACTGCGCTGGCGCCACGCCGAACTGGCGCCGGAACCGTCGCGCGAAATGGCTCGAATCGTTGAAGCCGCAGCGCGCTGCCACCTCAGTCACCGAAACGTCTCCATTGCGCGCGTTGCCGAGCAGTTGGCGCGCGTGCTCGAGGCGCAAGCTCATCAACTCGTGTACGAACGTCGTGTCGGCTTGCGCGAACGCGTAGTAAAGCGTCCTTTTCGAGATCCCGTGCTCTGCCGCAACCGCCGCCAACGACAGGTCAGGCTCGTGGAAGCGTCCCTTGAGGGTACGCATCAGCCGCTCGAAAAGCCTCGACTGACCATCGGACGCGCTGGGTGGCGGCGTGCCGACGGCTAATGTCAGAAGCGAGACAATCTGCTCGGCAACCTGGTCACGCGAGAGGGCGAGTTGATCGCAGGATTCGATATCCAGGCTGGCAACGGCCGCGCACAGTGCCGCGCTCCAACCTCCGGTTCCGAACCGACGCGCGGCTAGATGGTCTGGCCGGGCCAGCCAGCGCCCCAGCCAATCCGCGGGTAGGCGCAAGGCGAGCGCGCTCGTGGGTTGCGGGCATTCGAGCTCATAAGGCTCGGTACCATCGATAAACACGCACTCGCCCGGACCCACTCGCGCCTCCCGTCCGAGCTGCCGGAAATCCATGTACCCCGCTCGTAGCTGAAGCAACACGTGGATCGGAGCGGACATGTGCGCGATCTTGGCTCGCGTGCGGCGCACGCTCTGGATATCCGCGTGAATAAAGTTCGCCGTCGCAGGCCCGAGATCCGTCTGGTCGAGACTGGCCTTGAATCGGTGTCGCAGGGGGGTGTCGATTTCCAGCTCCAGAAACCGATCGCAAATCGTATCCACCCAATAAGCCAGCGCATGCCGCTGCTCGACCTCCTCGGTCGACCAGTGCCGCGCGCCTTGTTGCTCGAGCCGTACCCCCATTTCAGGCCTCCGCAAGCGACCGAATCCATCGCGGGTCGCCTTAGATCGAGCAGCTTAGCTACCTGGGGTTCGGGGCGCCAATGGTGCGATTAACGCCCATGGCTACCGCCGCCTGGAAGGGCGGCGGTATTTCGCGCTGGCGCTTGCGCGGAATGCGCTTACAGCCACTTAAATCCGTGCGCCATGACGAGCAACATCGACCCCATGCCAGTCACGTAGAGCCCCAACGCCCACAGCTTTGCGGACGCCAAAGAGTCTTTCAGCTTGTCGAGCTTTTCCTCGAGGGTCTCAAACCGGTGATCCACCTTCCCGAACCGGTCGTCCACCTTCCCGAATCGCGCTTCAAACTTCTGCTCGAGCCCTTCAAACTTATGGTCGAGACCGTCGAACCGCTCATCAATTCGCACGAGCCTCATCTTGATGTCGGTCACATCCGACTGCAGGTGCCGCACGTCAGATCGCAACTCCGCGACCTGAATGGCTAGCTCGTGCTCATTTGGAGGCATAGGCGTGTCCTCCCCGTAATCTGATTTTCGATACGCGACCGCATTCATAATTCTTCATACCTCTTCAAGACTCCACTGTAATCGGGGCGGTCCGCATTGTAGACGATGTCCATCAAGTTGGAAGCGCCTGTGTTGGAATTTATGAGGCTTTTTTTGCGTTCCAATTTCGTCGTGGAAGCGTCCAACTTCGCGTACCAACACGCACGTAAATTGCGCGGTCCGCTTCGGACGCTCGGCCCCCGCGTGCGATCCACACGTGAGGTGACGACGTCCCTCATCGCACCGCGCAACCGAAGGCACACGGTTTGCTGTGTAGACCTCAGGCATCCAGCACCCGACGGCACCCCCGTCGCTCACAACCATGAAACGCAAACACCTCCGTTTCGGCAAAGGCTTCCGAGTCGCCATCGCCAACCGCCGCTGCCAGGCCGCGGAAATGGTCATTCCGCCAGGTGAAGCCGAGGGAGGCCCGCGGAACCGCCATCGCGGCGCCGACCAATGGTTATTCGTCGTGGAGGGGCAGGGCGTCGCGCGCGTGAAGCACAAGAGCTATCCCTTGCGAGAGGGGACGCTACTGCTCATCGAGCATGGAGAGCAACACGAGATCCGCAACACGGGCCGGGATCTGCTCAGGACATTGAATATCTATAGCCCGCCAGCCTACACGCCTGCCGGAGACGAGTTGCCGCGCGCCAAGCCGTGAGCAGGCAACTCCAACCTCCTGGCGCCAGCGCACCCTTACGCGTCCACTGTGAGCACAGCACGCCGTTCAGACATTGTTCACGGTATTGACTTTCTGTTACAAGAGGCCTGATTCAAAAGGACAGCAAGGAGGCGCTCGAGGTCGATTGTGCAATCAGGGCTGATGTGCATGGGGGGTGTACGCGTATGCCTGGATTGGAGTTGCTCGCTAGCGAGGGATTGGCGCCCCACGAGCGCCTCGACCATTGGAACGAACTTAACAGTACTGCCGCCGCATCAACGGTCACCGACGCCGCGACAGATCTTCTGAGTTTCTGTCCCAGCCTGGCACGCACGCGCGTCGACTGTCTCTTCATAGGGCTGGTCCGTTCCACCTCCGCGATCGTGCACCATACCCGCGAGCACGCGGCTTGGACTCGCGAATCCCTGTTTTTCCTGCAGATCCAGCTCGAAGGCACCAGCCGCGTTTCGCAGGATGGTCGGGAGGTCGCACTGCAGGTTGGCGACTTCGTCCTACTCGATTCCACGCGTCCCTATCACATGTGTTTTGACGTCGCGAACAAAATACTGGTGGTGGGGATTCCCGATTCCCAACTCAGACGGCAGCTCGCGCATCCGGACCGCCTGGTCGCCTACCGGATGATCTACAAGGATAGTCTGAACAGCTTGCTGTCGGATTTTTCGTTGGGCTTCTGGCGGCAGTGCGAAGCCGGCATGGTTGGCGCTGCCGCCAATCTCGCCAGCGCGCTCTTGAATCTCACAGCCGCCGCCTTCGCCGGTCTTGCGGAGGCGCAGGCTATGGGCTCGGAGCACGTGGAGTCCCTGCGGCTACGGATCATACGTCACATCGAGAAGCATCTCGGCGACTCCGACCTTTCTCCGAAATCGATCGCGGCGATGTTGGCCACGTCGTCACGTTATGTGCATTCCATTTTCACGCGCGGCGATGAGACAGTCTCGCGCTACATTCTGCGCCGCCGGCTGGAGGAGTCGGCGCGAGCCCTCGCCAGCTCCGCGCAACGCTCGCGGTCGGTGAGCGCCATCGCTTTCGATTACGGATTCGCAAGTTCCACCAACTTCGGCAAAGTGTTCCGCGAGCACTACGGCATGACGCCGACGGAATATCGACAGCAGCATTGCCACTCGAATCGCGCCTGAAAAGCGCTCGCGTGAGCGGCGATCGTGTATTCCAACGTCGCACCCCAAACTGCGCGGCGCGCCTGCTGAGCCGCCGGGCGCGGAACTTCGCTGCGAATGGATTTTATGCTCCGCTGCGATGGAAACGCCCGGGGCCGCCGTTGGCACAATGTCGGTACGCTGCAATCCAGTTGCGCGGCTCCCGATAGCCGCGTACCGCGCGAGATTGATCGGGGCATGCGGCCAGCAAGCGGAACGCCCCCAAACACCGTTCCTATTCGGCCGCGTGTCCCGACCATCCAAAGCCGCTCTGGAACGGCTTACCTTCCAAGCGAACTAGCTTCGCCGCGGACGGTGCGGTTCGCGCTGATCGCCGCTCCCAAATAGTTCTTCCCAGCCAGGGAGCGGTCCCGTCTCTCACGCGTTTCCGCTTTGCAGTGATCGGGAGGTCATTACCTTGAGCGCCTCCTCGTCCGTTCCAGATCCAGTGCGGCCGGCAGTGGGCTCCAGCGAGCTCACCGAGTCCCGTTACCGCGCTCTCTTCAATGCCATCGACGAAGGCTTTTGCATTATCGAGGTGATCTTCGACCCCTTGCAGCGGCCCATTGACTTTCGGTTTCTCGAAACCAATCGCGCCTTCGAGCGCCAGGCAGGACTTGCGCAGGTTCAAGGCAGACTGATGCGGGACCT
The DNA here is from genome assembly GCA_964400085.1 of uncultured Steroidobacteraceae bacterium. GTDB lineage: Bacteria > Pseudomonadota > Gammaproteobacteria > Steroidobacterales > Steroidobacteraceae > 13-2-20CM-66-19. Next base: position 28,042 of record CAYNTW010000023.1, read on the forward strand.
GGCCCCGGGCCACGAGCAGCACTGGTTTGACATCTACGGGCGCATCGCCCTGACAGGCGAGCCGCTGCGATTTGAGCGCCGCGCCGGCGCGTTGCAGGACCGTTGGTTTGATGTGTACGCCTTCCGGGTCGATCGCCCGGAGCAGCGGCACGTGGCGGTTCTGTTCTCCGACATCACACAAAGACGGCGCGCCGAAGCGGAGCGTGAGGCGGCCAAGGGGGCCGCGCAGGAGAGTGAGGCGCGCCTGCGGCGGATCATCGATAACATGTCAGGTTTCGTTGCGATGCTCGATGCGCACGGGGTGGTTCTCGAGGCCGGCGAGCCGGCGCTGCGGGTGGGAGCGTTGCGTCGCGAAGATGTGCTGGGTAAGAAGTTTTGGGATTGCGCCTGGTGGCGCGGCGATGACCAACAAGAGCAGCGGATCGAGCAATATGTGCGTGAGGCCTCGATGGGCGCAACCGCACGCCACGATGTCGTGGTTCGTACGCCTGAGGGCACACGACTCGACATTGATCTGATGCTCACGCCAGTGTTCGACAAAGAGGCGCGCGTGACGCACATCATCCCGTCCGGTATCGACATCTCGGAGCGTAAGCGCGTCGAAAACGCGCTCCGCGAAAACGATCGACGGCTGAGTGTGGCGGCGGCAGCGCTCACGGAAGCCGATCGCCGCAAGGACGTGTTTTTAGCGACCCTTGCGCACGAGTTACGCAATCCCCTGGCGCCAATTCGGACCTGCGTCCAGATACTCCAGATGGTCGCCGCGGACAATACCTCACTGCAGAACACCGCGAAGATGATAGATCGGCAGGTGAGTCATCTGGTGCGCCTCGTGGATGACCTGCTGGATCTGAGCCGGATTACCCGTGGGAAGATCACGCTGAAGCGCAGTAGCCTCAACGTGAGCGAGGTGTTGCGTCGGGCGGTGGAAGCGAGCGACGCTCTGTTGCGAATGCATGGCCATCAGGTGCAGCTGGATATAGCGGACTTACCTCTCTACGTCGAAGGCGATGCGGACCGCCTGGTCCAGGTGTTCTCGAACCTGCTCTCGAACGCGGCGAAATTCACTCCTCATGCAGGCGCCATTGCCGTCTCACTGACATCGACCGACGGCGAGGCCGTCATTGTCGTGCAGGATACGGGTGTTGGCATACCCGCGGAGCGACTCGAGAGTGTGTTCAACATGTTCGAGCAGGTACACCCGACGGGCGGAAACGATGGGCTCGGGATCGGGCTCGCGCTGGTGCGGCAGATCATCCATTTGCATCGTGGCTCGGTCCGCGCGCAGAGCGAGGGGTTGAACAAAGGCAGCCGCTTTACGGTGCGCCTGCCGTTGCTCGCAACAGTTCCCGATGGACCCACAAGTGAGGGCTCACGCGAGGGCTCGAACCAGCTCCTTCATGGGACGGGCAAGCGTCGGGTTCTGGTCGTGGATGACAACCTGGATGCGGCCGAATCCTTACAAAATCTCCTCCAACTCCAAGGCCATACCGTCGCCGCGTGTGGCAGCGGTCGCGAGGCGCTCGAGATCGTGCAGCGCTTCCGTCCCGATCTGGTGCTGTTGGATCTCGGCATGCCGGAGCTGGACGGTCTGACCACCGCGCAACTCCTCCGTGCCCAACTTCCTCCAGAGGTCGTTCCACGCATCGTAGCCTTGACCGGCTGGGGCCAGGAAGCCGACCGCCAACGCACGCGCGAAGCCGGTATCGATGCGCACCTCGTCAAGCCGGTCAGCTTCGAGTCACTGCGCGATCTGCTCGCGAGCTAGGAGCCTTTGCGGGCGGCGAGCACGTTCAAACCCCCAACGTTGTCCTGCGCGTACACCTCGAGACCCGCTTGTCCCAGCTCGCGGCGGATCTCTTCGATCGATAGGCGCAGCTTCGGATAGCAGCTCTTCACCAGGCGCCAGGTATCGTCCGCGCGAACATGAATCAAATCATGGACCATCACGATGTCCGGACCAAATTCCAGAAAACAGGTCATGATCTTGTCTGTCGTGGCGCGGACCGTGATGAATCGATCCAGGCCGTGACGCTCGGTGGAAAGATCGCGAAACGAAAGCACGAACTGACCCTGTGCTCTGAGCGCGGTCTGAACCGAGGCGAACAGGGTGGGCACGAGCTCGCGAGCGGGAAGGTGAGGAAGCGTATCGCCCATGCAGACTACAACGTCGGCGGTAGCCGGAGCGATATGCTCCGACAATCGCATCATGTCGGTTTGGATCGCTTCCACCGACCGCGTCCCTTGGATTGCCCGCAGCTCAGCGAGAAGCTTGGGACTGGTATCGATGGCTACGACGCGCTTGAATCCCATGTCCGCCAGCGCGAGGGACTGAAAACCGGACCCCGCTCCAAGGTCCACGGCAAGCTCACCGCCCCGGACACCCAATTGTTCCAGAAGCTGCCGCTGTTCTGCGGCCTTCTCGAGGGGCGCTCCACCGAACATCCAGGTGTAGTGCTCGGCGAGGAGGGTTTCGTAATGATCCGCGGCGTTGTTCATAAAAGGAATGAAAGGTCAGCGTATCCAGTGTCCGAATATCCTAGCTGTTCTCGCGCACGTGCATCGGGTCACGCTCAGTCCTTGCGCTTTTGTTATCTTCACCACGTCGCGCCGTATGAGGGAACAACGCATGAAGCTGTGGGTAGGGGCCGCCGTCGTGTGCCTCGCGAGCTTGTGGAATCAAGCCGGGGCTACCGTTTACGAGCTCCCCGCGGACGGCTCCGCCGTATTCGGGCAGGACGAGCGCATCAAGGCGGCCTACCAGGACACCCTGCTCGATATCGCACGCCGCTATAGCCTGGGCTACGAGGAGATCATTCGCGCCAATCCGGGCGTCGATCTGTGGCTACCCGGCGAGGGCACGGAGATTCTCCTGCCGGGCCGTCGTATCCTCCCGCCTGGGCCGCGCTGGCATACTAACTTGAAATGAAGACTTCACCTTTACCTCGCGGCGCGACACGAATGAAATGGCCGTTGCAGAGTTTCGGCGTAGGATTACCGCAATGTCGCTCGTAGAGGCTTCGCAGATGACGCAAAACCCGCAGCAGGCGCCGACCTCGCGTCCCGCCTTTGGCACCGTCCTGGCGCCCACGATGGCGGTCGCCACTTTCCGCAACGGCGAGTGGAGCTCGTTCCAGACCCGCCCGGTCGCTCCGATCGAGCTGCACCCTGCCGCCCACGTCCTGCATTACTCGAGTACCTGCTTCGAGGGGTTCAAGGCTTATCGCTGGGCCGACGGCAGCATCAACGTGTTTCGCATGGATCGCCACATCGAGCGTATGCGCCAGAGCGCCCGCGCGCTGGTGCTGCCCGAGCCCGACCCCCGGCAGCTCGCCGAAATGGTCCGGACCACCATCGATCAGAATCGGGACACCGTCCCGGAAGCTCCCGGCGCGCTCTATCTGCGCCCGATCCTCTTCGGTACGACGCCGAACATTGGTGCGGCGGCAACCCCCGCCAGCGAGGCGCAGCTCATCGTGCTCGCCAGCCCCGTTTGGGACTATTTCGCCGGTGGCATGAAGGCGCTGCGGATCTTCGTGGAGGATGTCAACTCTCGCACCGCTTCGCAGACCGGCCGCGTCAAGACGGGCGGCAACTACGCCGCCGCGCTGGGCCCGACCCTGGAAGCCAAGCGACGCTACAACGCGGACCAGGTGTTGTTCTGCCCAGGCGGAGAGGTGCAGGAAACGGGCGCGGCCAACTTCCTGTTGATTCGCAAACGACACTTGCTGACGCGCAGCCTCGACGGCACTTTCCTCCATGGCGTCACGCGTGACTCCCTCCTGGCGATCGCGCGCGACGAGGGCTACGAGGTGGAGGAGCGCGTGTTTGATGTCAACGAGATGCTGCAGTGGGTCGTGGATGGCGAGGCCGCGCTCTCCGGGACCGCGGCCGTGCTGGCTGGTGTCGGGACGCTGATCCATCAATACCGCGAACACAAGGTGGGTACGGGGGATGTCGGGCCGTTGACCCGCGCGCTGCGTGAGCGGCTCGTGGCGGTGCAGCGCGGCGAGTCTCCGGACAGGTATGGGTGGTTGAGCAAGGTTTGATCAAGCTGCTGCTCGCGATCCTGGGGCTTTGCGCCGCCACGATCGCCACCGGTGCCGAGCTGCCAGAACTTGCGGCTGAGGCTCGCTCGATCCTCGGAGCCGACCAGGGAGTGTATGTCGAGGCCGCCAACGGCACTGTCCTGCTGGCGCAAGCAGCGGCGAAGGCCGTTCATCCCGCATCCGTTTCGAAGGTGCCCACCACGCTCGCCCTGTTGAGGAAGCTGGGGCCGGATCATCGCTTCACCACTACGTTCACCGCTCGCGGCCGTCTCCTTGATGGCACCCTTTATGGCGAGCTGATCGTCGCGACCGACGGAGACCCTTCGCTGGTCGATGAGGACGCGCTGCTGGTCGCGAGGGGCTTGCGCGAGTCAGGAATCCTGCGGATAGCCGGTGGTTTGCGCCTGCAGGGTCCATTGTTCTTTGACTGGAAAAACGATGATGGCACGCTCTTGCGCCGTGCCTTGTCTGGGCTGACCCCGCCCGCCGCACTCGAGGCCGTTCGGGCGCTCAACAACAACACCAACAACAACCCCGGGGCGACCGCGGCTCCGGAAATGCCCGCGGGAATCGGCTTCGTCACCGCCACAGCGTGGCCACCCGAAAGCGTCGCGGGCGCTCGAATCCTGGAATTTCGCGGCGATCGACCCCTGATCATCCTCCGCTCGCAGCCGCTATTGCCACTGGTCAAATCCCTGAACGACTACTCCAACAACATCTTTACGCCGTTCGCCGCTGCTGCCGGAGGCGCTGCGGCTGTTGCGGCCGTAGCACGCAGCGTGGTTCCCGAGGAGATGCGCGGCGAGATCATTCTTGGCGACGGCGCGGGCACCGACCCGACGAATCGCTTGAGCCCCCGGGTGGCGGTGCGGCTGTTGCGAGCGCTGGAGCGGGAGCTTGCGATGACCGGGCACGCGCTGTTTGACATCCTCCCGGTCGCGGGTGTTGACGACGGTACTCTCCGAGAGCGCCTGAATGGTCCGACGGAGGCTGGTCACGTGTTGGGCAAGACCGGAACCTTCGGTGACTACGGCGCCAGCGCCTTGATCGGCGCCATCGCAACCAGCGACCGAGGGACTGTGTATTTCGCCATTCTGAACCACGATGTCCCCGTTCCGGAGGCCAGGCGCCGCCAGGATCGCTTCGTCCGCGCGCTCCTGAAGCATCTGCATAGCGTCGCCTGGGGCTATCAGCGTGATCCGCGCCCGGCCATCAGCAGGGCTGAAGTGACTCTCATGCCCCGTTGATGCCCGATCTCCTTGTGCGTGCGCGCCCGCGGTGGTGGAATCGCCTCGCATGAGCTGGACACTTTCGGATCTCATCGATGCCGTTCGAGCGCCGCGGGCTTGCCGCACTCTGGCGGCCACTTTCACCCTCGTGGGACTCGGTGCGCAACCCTGCTATGCCGCCCACTGGCAAACGGTAGGACCCGCCAGCGGCAGCTCTTCCGGTCGCGTGTATATCGACCTGGATTCGGTCCGTGAGGAGGAGGGATATCGCGTCGCGCTGTTCCTCACGATCTACTCCGGGGCCGTACCCAACGCTCATAACATCAAGTTGGATCGCATCACACAGGAGACGGCGTTCGACTGTAAGCAGCGTGAGTTTGCCCTGCGGTCCACCGTGGGTTATTTCCTGGGCAAGGAGGTTGGCCTGAGCTCGCAGCGAGGTGACTGGAGAGAAAAGTTCCGGGCGGTACCGTCCGATACTTTCTCACAGCGGGCGCTCGATCTCGTTTGCAATGCGCCGCTCGCGCCGCAGCCCGAAGCCACTCCAGCGCCCGACGAGGCTCCCGGGGTGGTGAAGCTCCCGAGCGATCACTGACCCTTTGCTTGCCAGGCGAGCATGGCCTTGGAGTTGTCCTCATCTGCTCCCAACAGATCGCGCGCTTGCTCCCACCGTTGCCGCGCGAGTTGGATGAGCGGGGTGACGCAGCCCAAGTCGCTGCTCAGTTCGGCCGCGATGCCGACATCCTTGGCCAGCAGACCCAGCTTGAAGCCCGAATTGAACGTCCGGGGCAACACGAACTGCCTCATTGCGACGTTCGAGATGAAGGACTGACCGGTGGACGTGCAGAGGATGTCATTGAGCGTCTGCGGCTCGATCCCATAGCGCTCCGCGACCATCAGCGCCTCCGCCAGCACGGCGTAGTTGGTCGCGGCCACCACGTTGTTCAGCGCCTTGGCCGCATGTCCGGAGCCGAGCCCCCCGACCTCGACCAGAGTGTTGCCCAGGCAGGCCAGGAGCTCCTTTGCCTTCTGGATGGCGGCGGCGTCGTCGCCACCGATCATGATGGTCAAGGTACCCTGGGTGGCCCTTTCGACACCGCCCGACACCGGCGCGTCGATCAGTATGATGCGCCGGGCTGCCAACGCCGTCCCGGTCTCCCGGGTCAACAACGGCTGACTCGAGCTCATATCGATCACAATCGTGCCCGCCTTGGCGAAAGAGGCGATCCCACCTTCGCCGAGGGCCACGCTGCGGACAACTTTTCCGTCCGGGAGCATGGTGATCACGAAATCGACAGCCGCGACCTCGTCCAGACCGCGCAATGCCCGCGCGCCAATCTGTTTGGCGCCCCGGGCCGCCTTGTCGGTATCGCTGTCATAAACGCGGACCTCGTGCCCGCCGCGGACCAGGTTCGCGGCCATGGGCAGGCCCATGTTACCGATGCCGATGAATGCAACTTGCATGGTTCGATACGCCTTGAAGGCTCAGGCTGAGAGTTCAGGGTCAGAAGTCTTACACCAACCGCGGTGGAAGGGAACATGCATGAGGCCCGAGCGGCGCTGGAGAATGCGGCTTCCCTGACACCAGGAAAACTTGCGCTCGTGCCCACCAATCCCTCCTCGTGGGGCCCGGCCCGGAGCAACGGTCGGCATTCGAGCTGAAGTTTCGCGGATCCTGAAGTGCTCAATACTCCTTGAAGTGATCGCGTTCCGCGGCTGGACTCGGCAAGTGAACGCCGGTGCTCCAGCCCGGGCGCATTCCATACGGCACGCTGAGCAACACGGCCTCGACCTGGCTGATTTGACCAGCGGCGTTGATCTGAAAGATCTCGTGGGCGGCCCAGGTCCAGGGCGCGGTGTTTTTTTCGGTCACCGTACGGCCGTCCTTGAGCGGGTACGAACGGATCGTCGCGTCATGATCGAGGAACACACCCGTGTACACGAGTCCGCGCTCCTCATCCACCGCCAATACCCGGCGATTGCGCAGACGCGTATCCTCATGATAGTACCCGAGGCGGAAGGCCTCGCTGCAACTGAAGTTGAGGGGACCCGGTTCGGAGCCAGCCAGCACCGGTCGCCCGGTAGTCTGCGTGCCATTCTCCAGGCGCAGGCAATCGGGTGCGAACGGCGGCGGTTTATCGCCCGTGTTGTTTTCGATTCCGCTGAAGTAGCTGTTGACGATCTGTGCCAGCTCCTGGCGGCCGTGGCGTTGCGTTTTGGGTCGGGAGGCAGGACGTTGACATCCTCCCACGCCTGAAGGCGCGGGATTCCTATGGCGTCTAGAGGCAGCACTGGGCTGCTCCTAAATCGCTTCGGCAGGTTCCTGCTGCTGGCGATCTCATGCATCGCTCACTTGACAGGCGCAACGGGCGTGTCCCGCCCTGAGAATGTTGATCGCGCCGACCCGATCGGCGTTCTCCTCGAACCCACAGGCGATGCAGGCGAACCGATCTTGTCTCGGCCGGTTCGCGGCTGAAACATGATCGCATTGCGGACACCTTCTGCTGGTGTTCTGGGGCGGCACCAGGATCAGAGAGCCGCCGTTCCAGGACAGCTTGTATTCCAATTGTCGGCGGAACTCCGCCCAACCCTGGTCGAGGATGGATCTGTTCAGGCCGGCCTTGGCCCGAACCTGTGTGCCCGGAGTTTCGGTTGTACCGGCTGCCGACTGGGACATGTTCCGCACCTGCAGGTCCTCCAGACACACCATCGCGTGGTTTTGGCTGATCGCGGTTGAGGTCTTGTGCAGGAAGTCGCGTCGGGCGTTGCCGATACGGGCATGGATCCGCTGGATACGATCTTTGGCCTTCCTCCAGTTGTGGCTGAACTTCTGTTTGCGGCACAGGGCCTGCTGTGCTTTGCGTAGCCGGGTTTGGTGCCGTTTGAAACTGTTGAGCGGGGCGTAGAAGGTGCCGTCCGAGAGCGTGGCAAACCGCACCACGCCCAGATCGATGCCTACCGCGCTCCCTTGCGGCAAGGGCTGCTCAACCTCCCGCTCGGTCTGGATGCTCACGAACCACTTACCACAAGACAGACTGACGGTGAGGTTCTTCACCGTGCCAAGCGCCTTACGGCTATTACGGTAGCGCAGCCACCCGAGCTTGGGCAGGAACAGGCGCGAGTTCTCCTGCTCGAGCCGGATCTGCTTCGGGTCCGGATAACGGAAGCTATCGTGCCGCCCCTTCTTCTTGAAACGCGGGAAGGCGGCCCGCTTGGCGAAGAAGTTGCTGTACGCGCGCTCCAGATCCTTCAGCGCCTGTTGCAGCGGATGCGTCGGTGCATCCTTCAACCATGATGTTGCCGTCTCGCTTCGCCACTGGGTCAGCAGCTTGCATAACCCGGCATAGCTGAGCTTCTTCTCACCCGCCTCGAAGCGTGCTTTCTGCACAGCCAGCCCTTTGTTGTAGACAAAGCGGCACGAGCCGGCGAAGCAGCGCATTTGTTGCCGCTGCGCGCCAGTGGGATGAAGCTCGAACTTGTAGGCTTGCAAGCGTTTCATAAAGCCATGATACAGTTGGTCTATGAGCAATGAAAGCGATATCCGACGCGGCAGACACTGTGTCTTCAAGTTACATGTGCATTTGGTCTTTGTAGCAAAGTATCGCCGCCGTGTGTTCGACGCACGTGCGATCGACCTCTTGCGCGGCATCTTCGCCGACGTCTGCTCGGACGCGCAGGCTACGCTGGTGGAGATGGACGGCGAGGACGACCACGTGCACCTGCTCGTGGAGTATCCTCCCAAGGTGGCCGTGTCGTTGCTGGTGAACAGCCTCAAGGGTGTTTCCAGTCGCTTGCTGCGCCAGCAGCGCCCTGACATCCGCAAGCGCTATTGGAAAGGAGTGCTCTGGTCGCCCAGCTACTTCGCTTCCTCCTGCGGCGGAGCGCCCATCAGTATCGTGCGCCAATACATCGAGCAGCAGAAAACCCCTGACTGAGATTCACAGCTTCGCTGTCGGCGCTATCCTTCCCCGACCTGAAGGCCGGGGCTTGCCGCGCGCCCTGGTCAGAAATTGCGGTCGCGGGGCTTCGCCGAGTTGGTCGAGGCGCTCGAGCCCTGAAGGTCCACCGCCCACCGTCGCGCCCAGTCGCGCCACGATGCTCTCCATTTCCAGGATCTGACGGCCGGCCACTTTCAGGCGCATCGCCACCAGTAGCGGTGCGCCGTTCTCGCTGGCCTTGAAAAAGAAACCGATCGAGCCTTCGCGCGGGTCCGCTACAAACAGCCTGTATCGACCCACGCTCTCGAGCGTTCGCCACAAACCGTCGGGGAGGGGGAGCTCCACCCCGTTTTCCGTATAACGAGCGTTGTGAGCCAGCGGCGCTTGCGAAGGATCGTGCGCAATCATTGCCGCCACATCCTTCTCGGCCATATCGATCAAACAGGCGCGGTCACAGCTGCCACCCGGGGCGGCGCCAATGAGCAGCGCGGCCCATCCCGCGAGCATCAATTTCCGGATCGGCATGGCTCACATCTCCACGATTCTCACCAGCAGCCCGGCGATGGCGGCGCCCAACACCGGGCCAATCACCGGGACCAGGGCGTAGTCCCACTCCGAGTTGCCCTTACCTCCGAGGGGCAGGATCGCATGCATCAGGCGTGGGCCGAGGTCGCGGGCGGGGTTGATGGCATACCCGGTCGGCCCCCCGAGCGAGAGCCCAATCCCCCAGACCAGAAAGCCGACGATCACCGGCCCCACCCCCGGAGAGAGCCCGGTGGGCGCGAGCCGGCTCGAGGAGATCGCCGCCGCGACCAGGACCAGGACGAACGTGCCGATGATCTCGCTCAACACGTTTGCCGGTAGATGACGGATCGCGGGAGCCGTGCAGAAGCAGGCGCGCTTGCTGGATTCATCCTCGGTGAGGTTCCAATGGGGTAGATAGTGCAGCCAGACGAGCGTGGCGCCCAACATGGCCCCCAGGAACTGGCCACCGATGTAGGCGGGCACGTCCCTCCACACGCCGCTTGCCAGCGCGACTCCGAGGGTTACCGCTGGATTGAGATGGGCGTGACTGCCCAGTGCGAGTGCCGTAATGACACCGGCGAGCACGGCAAAACACCAGCCCGCCGTGATGACCATCCAGCCGGAGCCGTGTCCATAGGATTTCTTCAACAGCACGCAGGCGACGACGCCGTTACCGAGCAGGATGAGAATGGCGGTGCCCGCCAGCTCGCCGTAGAAGCCAGAATGCATCAGAACCCCCCTCTTTGCCGACCGGCGAGCGCTGTGGCTGCGCCGCGATTCACGTGCGGCGAGTGTAGATCACAGACGGCACCTGCTGAGCGAGTCCCGTGAGGAGAGTATTCTCCGTTCCCCGATACGGGCGTGAGAGGGTGGGCAATCAGCGATGAGCGAAGTCTGGACGAACTGGGAGGGACAAGTCGTCGATGGGTTCCCGCTGCGTCGCTGCCTGGGCGTTTCGGACCACAGCGGCGTCTTTCTGACCGAGGATCCGGCTCGCCAGCTTGCGACCGCCGCGGTCAAGCTGGTGCCCCTGATTCCGACCTTGGCGGAATCGCAGCTCGCCCATTGGAATGCGGCCGCGAGCCTGACGCATCCGCGGCTGATCCGTCTTACCGCGATGGGACACTGTCAACTCGGCAATCTGCATTGTCTCTACGTGGTCATGGAGTACGCGGAGCAGAACCTGGCGCACTTTCTGGCGCAACGTGCCCTGACGGACCTCGAAGTGCGGGAAATGCTGCCCGCGATCTTCGACACCCTCGGGTTCCTGCATTCCCGGCAGCTGGTGCAGGGTCAGCTCAAGCCCTCAAACATCCTGGTCGTGGGTGATCAGCTCAAGCTGGCCTCCGACACCATTCGACCCGCCGGTGAGGCGGCCACCAGCATCAGCATGCTTTCGGTCTACGACCCGCCGGAAGCACGAGATGGCAGCTTTTCCACCGCCGGCGATATCTGGGCGCTCGGGGTTACTCTGTTCGAGGCACTTACCCGCACGCTCCCCGAGAAGCCGGACGAGCGTCGTCACGGGGTCGTGCTGCCGCCGGATTTTCCCCCAGGATGCGCCGATATGATTCGGGAGTGCCTCAGCCGCCGCCCCGTCGATCGGCCGACCGTCGCGAGTCTGCAGGCGTGGGTCAATGGAGTGTTTCAGAAGCCGGTCGCATCGAATGCGGGATCGACACCGGATCCGATGGCGGTGCGCGCACGCGAAGAGCCGAGGGGCGGGGGGCGTTCGGACCTCGCCGGCCGTCCGGGGGTCGGAGCTCCGGAACCCGCGGCCCACGGGAGCGTCGCCGGCGTCGCATCCGGAGAAGTCGCTGGGCCTGCGTCGGCGAGAGTTGCTGGTACCGGATATGCGGGCCTTGCCGGCGCCACGTCATCCGGCGAGGGTGCGAACGCGACCGCCCTCGCCGGCGCGTCGCTTCAACAATCGGCTACAGCCGGCCCCGGCCTCGCAGCGGCGGGAGCAACGCCGGACGCGGGAGGACGTCTCACCATACGTGCCGTCGTTGAGCGCGAGCCTACGCCGCAGGAAGCGCCACGAAGGCCATTGCTCCCGTTCGCCCTTGCCGCGATCGCGGTGCTTGCTGTGGGCTGGCTCGGCTTGCACTTCTTTCGAAGCCATTCGAACGCCCCGGCGTCGCCGGCTGCCAAGACTCCCAGTGCTGCCATTCAACAGCCCGATATTGCGCCGTCGCCCAACACCAACACGTCGAGCCCCAACCGAAACACGACAGACTCGGCGCGTTCTGCGTCCGCTGCGCGGCCGCCTGAGGCCCGACGGTCCGCGTCAACAACAGCCGCGGCAGTGGTGCACGAGGAAATTCCCAAAGTTCCGCACAGCGCCTTGGCGACAATCCACGGTCATATCAAAGTGGGGGTGCGTGTTACCGTGGATGCATCCGGCGCAGTGGTCAACGAAACACTGGCGGAGCCGGGACCGAGCCGGTATTTCGCACGCATCGCCTCCCAGGCCGCGCGCAAATGGAAGTTCACGCCATCGGCCGATAACGCGTCCCGGAAATGGTTGGTTCGCTTCGAATTCTCCCGCGGCGGCACGACGGCCCATGCCAGCCAGAGATCCTGACGACTACCAGGGCGCGGGCTTGTAGTCCTTCAGAAACTGGCCCCAGACATGGTTGCCCGTGAGACGCCCGACGAAGATCGGGTCCACGATGCGGGCTGCGCCGTCGATGATGTCGAGGGGCGGCGCAAACCCTTCTTCAGCCTTGCGCGCCGCGTGGCTGGCGGGATCCTCGTCAGTCACCCATCCCGTGTCCACGGCATTCATGTGAATCCCGTCTTGCACATAGTCCGGCGCGCTCGTGCGCGTCATCATGTTGAGAGCTGCTTTCGCCATGTTGGTGTGCGGGTGTTTGTCCGTCTTCGTCGCCCGGTAGAACTGGCCCTCCATGGCGCTGACATTGACGATATGTTTGTGCCGCCCCGGGGTGCGCACCAGCAAGGGTTTCAGGCGCGCGTTGAGAATGAACGGGGCGACGGCGTTGACGAGCTGCACCTCGAGGAGCTCGGGAGTCTCCACCTCGTGCAGGCGCAGTCTCCAGCTATTGATTTGGCGTAGGTCGACCTGCTGACAATCCTCATCGTAGTGACCGGAGGGGAACAGCGCTTCGCCGCCACGGAAATCCTCATCGAGATAGCGCCGCTGCGAGAGCGCCGCGCTGTGCACGAGTCCCTCGGCGGAGATCTGAGCTGCCGGGGCGAGCGCGCCGGCATCGACCTGCAGGCTTCCCGGCCGGGGCGAGCCCTGCGACGCTCGCCGCAACAGCTCGTCATGATTGGCGAGCACCCGACGCAGAGCGTGGGGAAGTGCGGTCAGCGGTTGCGCTTCCCGTGCGACGAGATGTTGGAAGAACCCCGCCGGGCGACGCACCGTCTGACACGCGTTGTTGAGTATGTAGTCCAGTCGGGGTAGCCGCTCCAGGAGGAATCTGGTGAAAATCTCGACACTCGGAGTGTGTCGCAAGTCCAATCCGTGTATCTGCAACCGCTCCCGGAACTCCCCAAAATCAGGCTCGCGTGAGTAGCGGTCAGCCGCATCGACGGGAAAGCGCGTGGTGATGACGACGTGAGCGCCCGCACGGAGCAGCTTGAGGGACGCCTGAAAGCCGATTTTCACGCGCGCGCCGGTGATGAGGGCGTAATGGCCGGTGAGATCGGCGCTCTGCTGACGCTTGGCATAGTTGAAATCGCCGCAGGTATCGCACATCGAGTCGTAGTAGCGGTGCAGCTTCGTGAACGGCTTTTTGCAGACATAACAGGCCCGCTCCTGGTTGAGCTCCGGTCGCCCGTCCAGGTCGTCAGGTCTTGGCGGCTCGAGCCAGAGCGGTGTGTAGATTGGCGATTGGCGTTGAATCCGCAATCCGGAGCGCTCGACCATCTCCCGGTCTCGATCTCTTGCCGCTTGGCGCTCCGCGCGCCTGAAGGCCTTGGCCATCCGCACGAGGTCATGCCGTTCAGGCTTTGCGACCAGTCCCGCCAGCGTGAGCAGCTCGCGGCGCTGCTCCTGGGTCAGGCGTGTCAGGTGAGATCGGTCCGCCTCGATCGCGCGCAGTACACGCACACACGCACGAACGTCGTCATCGGATAGGGTCCTGGCGGAAGAGGGGTGAGAGTCGTTCATGTGTACCCCGGTTTCGGGTGCCAAAACGCTAGTATCGCACCAGGACGGCGCCCCCACTCTGGGGCATTCGTGCCGATAAACGAACCGAGCCGCGTCGCCAGAGTCGGCGTAGGCCGCGCGGGATGAGGGCAGGAGCGGATTCCAACTTGAGTCGGTACGTGTTTCACGGAAATCGCGCGCCGGTTATTTCATTGTTCCCCCACGGCTTTGGTCCATAGCGCGGAATGGCTGCTTGCGCAGCCCGCTTTTGAGGGGGCGCCGCAAATGGACCGGTCGATTAAGTCAAACCAACGCGGAAACGCGATAACCAAGGGGAATTACGTGTACAACCCCGGATTACGAGCTCGTCTACCGTTTGCAATAGCGGGTGTGCTGGCCGCCCTGCTCATGACAGAAGTCGCCAGCGCCGATGAGGCCGACGAGGCGAGCAGCGCCATCATGGCCCATATCACCCAGCGCTGGCCCAGTCCTGTTCCTCAGCAGGACCAGGGCCGTATCGCATCGTTCTTGCGGTACATCATGAAAACCGTGTATTACCCAACGAGCTCGCGCGAGTTGCAGGTAGCGGCAATTGCGGCCGTGGATGCAGTGGATGCGCCCCGCGATTCTTCGTCGTTGGTGGAGGCGGCGATCGCCGGGGTAGTGGATTCAATCGGTCACGGCGCGCACCTGCTGACGACACTCGGAGGAGCCGAAGGGCCTGCCGAGGGCGCGCCCGTCAGCCGGCAGGTCGGCTCCCTCTGGGTGGTGCCGCTGCCGAATATGAGCGTGACCAACTCAAACTCCAACTCCGTGCACACCTGCGCTGACCTCGTTCAGTATGTTGGGCAGCCACCGGAGAGCGTGACGGGGTTGGTGCTGGACCTGCGCGGCAACGAGGGTGGACCGTTGACCGACTCCTCTTGCCTGGCGAGCATGTTCCTGAAGAAGGGCCAGGCGCTGTTCCAGGTGATGGGCAAGCAAGGCAAGCTCGTCAAATACGAATCCGAGCCGGCCGGGCACAATCTGCCGGATGTGCCGGTCGCGGTCTTGATCGACAACCACACGGATAATGGTGGGCTACTGGTTGCCGCGATCTTGCAGGACCATCACCGCGCGACCGTGATCGGCGAAGAGAAGCCGGTCATCAACGGAGCAGTCTCCGCGCTGGTGTTTCCGCCCGGAGCCAATCGCGCCATCATCTTACCGACAGGTGAGATCCTGCTCCCCGACAAACGTCCGCTGGCCGCCGGTGTACGCGTCGATGTCGCTATGGCGGCTCATGACGATAACGCCCTGATGAACGTCGCGCGGACGTACGTCGCAAAGCAGTAGGTCGGCGACGGCCCTAAGGGCAGGGCCTCGGGCGAGCAGGTTCCCTGAGCGGGCCGCGATGGGCTGCTATAAAATGGACTCAACACAATAAATAGCAGCCCATCGGACGTCCCCATCATGAAATGCAACGGATCTGTCGCGCTCGCCGTGCTGGCGCTGGCTTCTTTGCCCGTCTTTGGAGCCGACGTGACAGTGCGGATCGATGCGCGCGACATCGCCCGCCGTCACCTGCGGACCCACGAAACACTTGCGGTCAAGCCAGGCCCCTTGGTGTTGGTTTACCCGAAGTGGATTCCGGCCGAGCACGCGCCCGCCGGTCCCCTGGACTCCATCATTGGGCTCGAGATCACGGCCAATGGCCAACGGCTGGACTGGAAGCGTGATCCCTACGAGATGTACGCCATCTCCGTCAACGTGCCGCAGGGAATCAGGCAGCTCGATATCACCCTGGATTCTGGCTTGCCAGTCGATGGGGGTGGTTTCTCGGGCTCACCCGATTCGACCGCGCGTCTGGGCATCATCCGCTGGAACCAGTACGTTCTGCTTCCCAAGGGCAGCGACGCGGCGAGCATCGCCACGGAAGGCTCTCTGCAGATCCCGACCGGGTGGCAAGCGGCTTGCGCGCTCGATTCCCAGGCGCAGGCGGGCGGTACGCTGCAATTCGAGCCCGTTTCACTGGCGCAGCTCATCGATTCACCGGTGCAAGTGGGGCAGTTCACTCGCCGCGTCGATCTGCCAGGCTCGGCCCCGCATCCGGAAATCCATCATGCGATCTCCATCGCCGCGGACACCGAGGCCGCTACCGAAATTCCCGCCGATTTCGCGCAGGGCTATGGGAAGTTGGCGGCTGAGGCGGGAGCCCTGTTCGCCTCGCGCCACTATCGGCACTACACCTGGCTCTTGACGCTGTCGGATCACACCGCGCACTTCGGTGAGGAGCATCACGAGTCGAGCGACGATCGCCTTCCCGAGACCATTCTGAAGGACGCCGAGGGGCGCAGGGTGACCGCGGGCCTGCTCGGCCATGAATACGTTCATAGTTGGAATGGCAAGTTCCGCCGCCCGCAGGGCCTGTTGAGTCCCGACTACCTGAAGCCGATGGATGGCTCGCTGCTTTGGGTGTACGAAGGCTTGACCCAGTTCTGGGGAGACGTGCTCCCGACGCGCGCCGGTTTGGTGAGCCCAGAGGATTATCGCGACATCATCGCGGTCACCGCTGGGCACTTCGATGTTTCCACCGGGCCACGCTGGCGGCCGCTCGCCGATACAGCTGTCGAGGCGCAGGTGTTGTATGACGCACCGCGCGCCTGGTCCTCGGCGCGCCGGGGTGTGGACTTCTACGAAGCCTCGGTGTTTCTCTGGCTGGACGTGGACTCTCAACTGCGTACGCGCAGCGGCGGCAAAGCGACGCTGGACGACTTCATGAGCCGTTTCTATTCGGGTGAGGACGGCAAGCCGGCGGTCAAGCCTTATGTCCAGAGCGATCTATACAGCGCACTGTCGGCTATCGCGCCGGCTGACTGGCGCGGCATCATTCATCGCCACCTGGACGTGCCCAACACCGCCGCACTGTTGGAGGCACTCAAACACAGTGGCTGGCAGTTGACCTACTCGGGCGAGAAGAACTCGTCCGTGGAGATTACCCAGAAGATCAGAAAGAGCGTCATCCGCGAGTGGTCCATCGGGCTGCGGCTGAATGAGAAAGGCGTCATCACCGATGTCATTGATGGGCGCGCCGCGGCCCTCGCCGGCGCGGCTCCCGAGATGACCCTCGTCGCGGTGAACGGCAAGAAGTACACCCCCGATGGGCTGGACGCTGCTATCGCCGCCGCTCAATCCTCTCACACACCGATCGAGCTCCTGGTCGAGAACGACGACTACTACCGCACCCTGTCCGTTGCCTATTTCGAGGGCCCCCGCTATCCCCACCTCACTCGCGTCGAGGGCGCGCCCGACTACCTGACAGAGGTGCTCAAGGCTCGCACACACTAGCTGGCGCGAGCGGTGAACGTCCGAGATCGCGGACATCGCTGTTGCCGCGCAGCTCACCCAAACTAGATTCTCGTCCTTCGCCTGAACGCGGTCTCGTCGCGATCCAGCAGGCAATCAATGAAGGCGCGGAGCGCAGGTTGAGGATGGCGACGGTTCGAATAGTAGAGAAAGAGCCCGGGGCTCGTCGGAGACCAATCAGTTAGGACGCGCTTGAGCCGCCCGCGCGCGATTGCCTCGTCGACGCGATCGTGGTCGTAGGCGTAGAGAATGCCGAGCCCCTGTAAGGCGGCTTCGATGACGACATCCTGATGATTCGCGACGAGCGGCCCTTCGACGGCGACTTCGAGCTTCTTGCCCTTCTTCATGAATTCCCAGCGATAGATCCTGCCGCTTCCCGGAAAGCGCCAATTGATGCAGTCATGATGGCGCAGATCGGCAGGAGTCTTCGGCTCGCCGCGTTTCGCGAGATAGTCGGGCGACGCCACGGCAAGCAACTTCACGTCCGGGGTCAGACGGACCGCAATCATGTCTTTCTCAAGTCGCTCGCCAACGCGAATGCCGGCATCGAACCGCCCGGCGACGATGTCGCTTAGGCCATCGTCCATGACGATGTCGAGCACCACGTCCGGGTGCGCTTGGTGAAAGCGGCCGAGCCGCGGCGCGATGATCTTCTTCGCCGCCATTCCCACCGTGTTGATGCGCAGCGTGCCAGCGGTTCGACCCGTGCCCGCGACCGCTTCGGTAACGGCGGCATCCATCTCCAGGATCATCGGCGCGATGCGCTCGTGGAGGCGCGACCCTGCCCGCGTCGGCGCCACGCTTCGTGTCGTGCGATTAAGCAACTGCAAGCCGAGCCGGTCTTCGAGGTGGCGGATGGTCTGGCTCAGAGCCGAGCGCGTGAGCCCCAGATGGTCGGCCGCACGCGCGAAGCTTGCCCGATCGACGACGGCCACGAACGCCTTCAACTCGGCAAACTCCGAGCCTCGCATTGTGCATCGGCTCCTTAATGACCTCGTTAGATTGTACGTGATTCTCTATCGGTCAGAAGGCGTCATGGTGTACCTGCACGCAAAGACACGGGAGACAGCCATGACCGACCTGAACCTTCCTGAACCGGTCGCCGCCTATTTCGACGCTGACCAACGCGACGGCGACGCCGTGGCGCGCTGCTTCACCAAACAGGCCGTCGTTAAGGATGAGGGCCAAACCCACTGCGGTCTCGAGGCCATCAAGGCGTGGAAGATTGCGGCGTCCGCCAAATATAAGTACACCAGCACACCCTTCGCAGTGGAGCAGAAAGACGGCTGGTGCATCGTCACGAGCCGGTTGACCGGCAACTTCCCGGGAAGCCCGATTCACTTGCGATATCACTTCCGCCTCGAGCGCGGAAGAATCCCGCACCTGGAGATCGTGCCATGAGCTTCGACCTCGGTCTGGCCACCCGCCGCGCGCTGGTCACCGGCGGCACCGAGTACGTGATCGACGGCGGCACCGTTCCGACCGTTTGAACGGGAGCCTCCGGTTGTGGCCGAGAGCGTCGGTTCGGCCAACGAGTCGTCTCGACCCAAACGAGTCACTAGCGAACGACTGCTCACCGGCGCCTGGACGTGATTAGCGAGTCAGAGCCGTCTGTTACGATTCTGGCAGGATGAAGAAGGTTTGTACCGCGCCACGCCGTCACCGCGGCCCAACGCAAGCTCCGGGCCGGGCGACCGAGTGACGCAGTGAACGGCCGCTTGGTGCGCACAAGAGTAAACTGACGAGGCGGATGCACTCGCGCTTCGTTGCAGGCATCCGTCGCACTTCGTTTTTCCACGTACTGCTGGGTCGCAGCGCATCAAGGAAAAATCCTTGACAGCCGCTTGGGGCACGACTAGCGTGTCGCCATGACTCGTGTCACCGGAAAATTCCAGATCACACTGCCCAAGCGCGTCGTGGACGCCTATGGCATTCGCGTTGGTGATGAAGTCGAGATCGTGGCCGCGGGAGACGTGATCGCTATTCGCCCCGCGCGGGCGAAAAGGCGAGTTTTTTCTGTTGAAGAACGTTTGCGTGACTTCGATGAGGCGACGCGACGTCAGCAGGAGCGTAACGCTCGGCAGGAGCCCGCCACTACCGACGATCGAGGTTGGCGGCGGGATGACCTCTATGACCGCGCAAGGCCGCGGTGAACCGCCGCGTTTGGCGTGCCGGGTCTCGTCGATACCAACATCCTGGTCTACCGCTATGACGGGCGATTTCCCGGAAAGCAGGCGCGTGCGATCGAGCTGCTGCGCAGCGGGATTGCTGACAATTCGCTGGCATTGCCTCACCAGGCATTGATCGAGTTCGTGGCTTCTGTTACGCGGCCATTGGGCCGCGGACCCTCACTTCTGACGCTGGACGAGGCACATCGTGAGGTGGAGAGCATGATGGTCGACTTCCCCATCATCTATCCGACCGAGACCACGTTACGCACCGCCATGCGAGGTGTAGCGCTCTACAAGTTTTCCTGGTTCGCCGCGCACCTGTGGGCCTATGCCGATGAGCATGATCTCGACACGCTCTGGTCGGAGGACTTCGAGCACGGGCGCTTGTATGGCCGCGTGCGAGTCGAGAACCCATTCAACTTTGCCGTGCACGAGCCAGCGCCGCCCTACGGCCGCTAGCTCGCGTTCCGCTCCCCTGGAGCTTGCATCGGGTTTAGCATGCCGGTCGGCTCGCCGGAATATTTACCGGCGTGGGGGGAACGGATATGTCGGCCGACGACAGCAAACTCAAACGCGCCCTGACCAGGTCTGGTCGCTCCCGTCGCTCGTTTCTCGAAGGCACCGCGCTCGCCGCAGCGGCAACTTCCACTGGTCTGATGCGCAGCTTGACAGCAGACGCGGCGCCCGCGGGAGAAGGCCAACCTGCGAATTGTCCCAACACCCCAACTCCCATGCGAGAGGTGGAAGGGAAGGTCGCCTTCATCACCGGCGGCGATAGCGGGATCGGGTTAGGAATAGCACGCGCCTGCATCGATGCGGGAATGAAGGTAGTCATTACCTATCGGACCAAATCGCATCTGGACGACGCCATGAAATACCTCGCCAGCGCGGGGGATCGCGTGCACGCCATCAGTCTCGATGTCACAGACCGCGCCGCCATGGAGAAAGCTGCGGTGGAAACGCAGCAGGTTTTCCAAAAGGTGCACCTCCTAGTCAACAACGCTGGAGTGGGTGTCATTGGTGGCCTGAGCAAGGCCACCTACGATGACTGGGACTGGGGAATGTCCGTCAACGTAACGGGCGTGTTCAACGGGATCCACACCTTTTTACCGCGCATCCAGGCGCACGGTGAGGGTGGACAGGTTGTCGCCACTTCGTCGCTTGCGGGCCTCCTGGGGCACGGGCCGGCTGGTGTCTACACGGCATCGAAGTTCGCCGTGGTTGGGATGATGGAAGCACTACGGTCCGAGCTGGAAGGTAGCAACATCGGCGTGTCGGTGTTCTGCCCGGGGCTGGTCAACACGAACATCGGCGACTCCAACCGTAACCGTCCCGCCTCGTTGCCCGATGCCGGCTTCAAGCCCGATCCCGAAATGATGGCCCGCATGCGCGCCGCCATGAAAGACATGAAAGGACCGCTGCCGGGCATGGACGCGCTCGAGGCGGGTCAGAGGGTGCTTCAGGGCGTGCGCGACAATGATCTCTACGTCCTGACCACCCCCGAATTCGAAGCGGAGTTTCGGGCGCGCGGAGAAGCTATCGTGGCCTCCTTGCCCGATGATGTGCATGCGCCTCAGGCTCGTGTGACAATGGGTCGGATGATTCTCGGCAAGACGGTCTACGCCGGTGAGCGCGACCGACGCCGCTGCCGAACAGCCCGGGCTCGCAAGGCGTAAGCGGGAGAGCAATCGATGAAGCTCTTTGCTGTAATGGGCTCGACCCTGTTGGGCTCGACTCTGGTTGGCTCAATGCTCGTGCTTGCCGCGCTCTGCGGCGGTTGGAGCTCCGCGCGAGCCGCCCAAGCGAGCGCGGGCGCGCCTGCCTGCGCTCCCGTCGGGGATTTGAATTTCGTGTGCGGCCTGATCGACGTAGAGGACTTTCTGCCGCTCGAAGGCGGCCGTTGGCTGGTCGGCAGCTCCTACGAGCCCGCATCGGTGGGCCTTTACCTGATCGACACCACCGCCAAGACTTTCAAGCCGGTCGCGTTGTCGATTGCCGCCAAACCCGATCCTCGCTACCCCTGTGCGGCTCCAGACTTGAAAGGCCTCCAGACACACGGACTGGATGTGACACCCGAGCGTGGCGGCATCATAACTGTCTATGCTGTCAATCATGGCGGGCGCGAATCTGTCGAGGTCTTCCGGTTGAATGTCGCGAAAGTTTCCGCCGAATGGGTAGGCTGTGTCGTATTGCCCTCTGGAGCCAACCCCAACTCCGTCGCGGCCCTGGCCAACGGCGGCCTGGCCATCACGAAATTCCTGGACAACAACGACAAGGAAGCCTTCGAGCACATCCTCGCCGGAAAGATCAATGGCGTGGTTTACCTCTGGACTCCCGGGAAGGGTTTCAGCGAGGTCCCAGGGACCCAACTGTCGGGCGACAACGGCATTCTAGCCTCGCGAGACGGCAAATGGGTGTACGTGTGCGCCTACGGCACTCGCGAAATCTATCGCCTGCCGCTGTCCGGCGAGGGAGAGCGCACGAGCGTCAAGGTCGATTTCAATCCTGACAACCTGCGCTGGGCGCCGGACGGCACGATTCTCGCCACCGGCCAGTTCGTCACGGCCCAGAACCTCACCGCGAAACACGGCTGGGCGACGGTGCGTTTGGACCCGCAGACCCTGAAAGTCACGCCACTGGTGAAAGAGCCTGGCATGGCGGAGTTTGACGATGCCACCTCCGCGGTCCAGGTTGGCAAGACATTCTGGTTCGGAACCTTTCGCGGCGATCGTGTGGCTTACCGGACCTTACGTTAGATGTCACACCCGATGTCCGCGCGTGGAGCGGTGGTCGCCGCTCTGTCGCTTGTTTGTGCGACCTCCTGGGCGGGTGCGAAAGACGGCCCGCCGTCCGCCTCCGGGGCCCAGCTCTACAAGAGCTTCTGCAGCGCCTGTCATGATCATCCGCAGGATCGGATTCCCGCGCGCGAGGTCATTGCGAAGCGCACCCCGGAGGAGGTGATGCAGGCGCTGACGAGCGGGCTCATGCGCGCTCAAGCGGCCGGCCTCAACATGAACGACCGCGTTGCAATCGCAACTTTCCTCACCGGCAAGGCGCCGGAGGAGCGCGCCTTGCCGGCGGAAACCAACCTCTGCTCGCATGGGGAGGCGGTCGGTATCGACGCCGACGCGCCGGGTTGGAATGGCTGGGGCCGCGACCTGGACAACTCCCGCTTCCAACCGGATCCCGGCCTCGCGGCGGCCGAGGTCCCACGCTTGAAAGTGAAATGGGCATTCGGCTACCGCGCCAGCTATGTCTATGGGCAGCCGACGATCGCTGGCGGTCGATTGTACGTAACGAGCTCTTCTGGGCGGGTGTACTCACTCGACGCCAAGACCGGCTGCACCCATTGGACGTTCGATGCGGCCAACGGGGTGCGAACCGCGGTGTCGATCGCGAGGATCCATGGGGGTGCCGACGGCGTGCAGGTCGTGACGTTCTTCGGAGACGACTCGGCCAACGTCTACGCTCTGGATGCCAAGGACGGCAAGCTGATCTGGCAGAAGAAGTTGGACAGCCATCCGGACGCGCGTATCACTGGCGCCCCGGTGTTCCACCACGAGCGCGTATATGTGCCCGTATCGTCTCTCGAAGAGCTGTCTGCTCCGGCTCCTGGATACGAGTGCTGCAAGTTCCGTGGTAGCGTCGTGGCGCTCGATGCTCGCACGGGCAGCCTGTTATGGCAGACCTACACGATCGACCGGAAACCGGCTCCGTATCGCAAGACGACCACTGGAACCCAACTCTATGGCCCGGCTGGCGGGTCGGTATGGTCCGCTCCGACACTCGATCCAAAACGCAAGCTGATCTACGTAGGGACGGGTAATTCCTACACTGATGTCCCGACGGCTCGCACCGACTCCATACTCGCGCTCGCGATGGATACTGGTGCCATCCGTTGGGTGAATCAACTTCACCCAAACGACAATTACGTCGTCGGATGCGACTCACCGGACAGCGCCGGCAAGGGTGATTGTCCCCGCAAGCTCGGTCCGGATGTTGATTTCGGTACGGCGCCGATTCTGCGCGCCTTGCCGGATGGGCGCCAGATCCTGCTGACCGGCGAGAAGTCAGGGCAGGTTTACGGCCTCGATCCCGATACGGGCAGGCAGCTCTGGGTTGCCCAGGTGGGAGTCGGGAGCAGCCTGGGAGGGCTCGAATGGGGTGGGGCCGCGGATAGAACGCAGATGTATGCCGCCGTCTCCGATGCGGCCGCGACGAACGCCAAGCCGGGCGGATTGGTTGCGCTGCGGATCAGCGATGGAAAACAGGTGTGGCGCGCCGAGCCGCCCAATCCGGTATGCAGTTGGGGACCCAGGAATTGCCTCGCGGCCCAATCACAGGCGGTATCCGCCATGCCTGGCGTAGTGTTCTCAGGCTCGCAGGATGGACACCTACGGGCTTACGCCAGCACCGACGGACACGTAGTCTGGGACTTCGATACCGCGCAGTTGTTTCAGGCAGTCAACAGGGTACCTGCCTCCGGCGGCTCACTCGACAACGGTGGCGCCGCGATTGCGGGCGGCATGGTGTACGTAAACTCCGGCTATGGCCGCATCACGGGCGAGCCTGGCAATCTGCTGCTGGCCTTCAGTGTCGACGGTCGATGAGCAAAGGGGTTGCCCTGTGCCGTTGAGTCACCTTGCCGGGGCCGCGTGTGGCACGTGCTCCAGTGCGGCCAATATTCCTGCGAGGATGCGGACAGGGCTCGGTGGACAGCCCGGCACGACAACATCGACCGGAATGACATTCGATACGCGCCCACGACTGGCGTAGTTTTCCCCGAAGATACCTCCCGTGCAGCCGCAATCGCCCAAAGCCACGACGAGCTTCGGATCGGGTGTCGCCGCGTAGGTGCGCTTGAGGGCGTTCTCCATGTGTTTGGAGACGGGCCCGGTCACGAGCAGCATATCGGCATGCCGCGGGCTGGCAACGAAGCGGATGCCGAGTCCTTCGAGGTTGTAGATGGGATTGTTGAGCGCCACGATCTCGAGCTCGCAGCCATTGCACGAGCCGGCGTCGACATGGCGGATACAGAGCGCGCGGCCGAGTACGGTGCGGATGCGCTCGGAGAGCTCTCCGCGAATCCGCAAGCTCTCGTCCGGCTGTGGGCGCGGCTCGCTCACGATACCGATCGAGGCAATCTGGCGCAGTGTTTTCAACATGGCGGTGTTTTCAACGAGGCTGTGGCTAGAGGTCGTGGCCGCTGTACGAAAGGTTGAATGATTTGTTGATCAGGGGGAAATCCGGCACGATGTTGCCGATGATCGCGTGCTCCAGGACTGGCCAGTTTTGCCATGAAGGATCATGAGGGTGGCAACGGCGGATGGCGCCGTCCGGACCGGACTCCAATGCCACGAGCACCGGTCCACGCCAGCTTTCGATCAAGCCAACGGCGATCTGCCCGTCAGGGGGTGTGGGTATCGCGATGTGGTACGGGCCGGTCGGCAGCGCATTGATGATCCGCTGGATCAAATGACATGACTCGGCGAGCTCGTCGAAGCGCACGGCGACTCGCGCGGCAACATCTCCCTCACGGCGCGTACACCGCGTCGGGCGAAGCTCGTCATAGGGCTCGCACGGCAAATCGTTCCGCAGATCGAATGCCTGACCGCTCGCGCGACCGGCTAGCCCGGTGAGGCCGAGCCGGGTCGCGAGCTCTGGAGCGACTGTGCCCGCGCCCGTGAAGCGATCCCGTAGCCCCTCGTGCTCGTCATAAATCGCGCGCAATCCCTGAACCTCGGGGACCAGCTCGAGTATGCATAGACCGAGTTGCTTCGCGCCAGACTCGGTGAGATCTCGCGCCAGCCCGCCTGGCGCCACGATGTCCATGAGATACCGCTTACCAAACGCACTGTCTATCGCGCGTAGGAGCTCTTCCTTCAGTCGGGAGAACTGGGCGAGGCCGAACGCGAAACCCGCATCGTTACCGAGCGCGCCCAGGTCGCCCAGGTGGTTGGCGGCTCGCTCGAGCTCGAGACACAAAGCGCGCAACCAGCTCGCGCGCGCCGGGATGGAAACCCCTGCCATTGCCTCGAGGGCCTGGCAGTACGCCCAGGAGTACGCCACGGCGGAGTCCCCTGAAACTCGGCAGGCCAGACGATGACCTTCCAGCAGAGGGAACTGCGTGAAGCGCTGCTCGATGCCCTTATGGGCATACCCGAGCCGTTCCTCCAATCGCAACACCTTCTCACCCACGACCGAAAAGCGAAAGTGGCCGGGCTCGATGGTGCCGGCATGCACCGGCCCCACAGGAATCTCGTGTACGCCGTCGCCTTCCACGCGCACGAAGCGGTAGGGAGTGGTTTCTGCGATAGCCTCGGGCTTGGGTGGCGCCGTTTCCAGGAGCGGCCAGTAGTCCTTGGGCCAACCTCCGTGACGGAGCCATGGCCGCCCATCGAGGCAGGGGCTCGCGTGCAATCCACAAAGGTCCGTCAGGGCGCGTTGCATCCGTCCGGCGGCGGGGAAGATATCGTCGATAGCCGGGTAAGGCACGCTCGGATCGGGAAGGGACAAACACAGCACCAGCCCAGCCTCATCGCAGAGGAACGCAGCGCGGACCACCGGCGTCCCGTGCTCATCGCCGCTAGCCCACAAAGTCAGGAATCGGCTACCCGCGGCGGCGAGATCCTGCGCCGCCTGCCGCCATTGCTCGCGTGAGAGAGTAATGGTGAAAAAACCCGGGGCGCCAGGCTGACTCGTGCTGCGCGCGAACCAACTCCGTAGCGGCATCTCTCATCCCCCTATCAGGCGCGCCGCCGCTCGATACCAATCAGCCAGATACAGCGGCACGTACAGTCCCAGCATCAGCACCACCCCGAGGTGCACGAACACGGGCAGCAGCGCTGGCGGGTGGGGCAGGGGTTTGGCGCTGGTTTCGCCAAATACCATGGGCTGCACACGCCCAAAGATCGCCGCAAAAGCCACTCCCAGCGCGGCGAGCAGCAGGGGCGTAGCCCAAGGCTGCTCGCGCATCGCCGTCGTCAGGATCAGAAACTCGCTCGCAAACACACCGAACGGTGGCATGCCCAGAATGGCCAGCGAGCCCAACATCAAACCCCAACCGATGGTGGGACTGACCGTGATCAGGCCGCGGATGTTCTCCATGAGTTGCGAGCCTGCCTTCTGGGCCGCGTGGCCCACCGCGAAAAAGATCGCCGACTTGGTCAGCGAGTGCACCGTCATGTGCAGCAGGGCCGCGAAGTTGGCAACCGGTCCACCCATCCCAAAGGCGAAGGTGATGATGCCCATGTGCTCGATGGAGGAGTAGGCGAAGAGGCGCTTCACATCGCGCTGTCGCCAGAGAAAGAAGGACGCGAGCGCCACCGAAAGCAGGCCGAAGCCCATCAGCATCCGCGCCGGCATCGCGGAATGCAACGAGCCCTGCACGAGCACCTTGCAACGGACGACCGCATAGATGGCGACATTGAGAAGCAGTCCCGAGAGCACGGCGGAGATGGGAGTCGGGCCTTCGGCGTGCGCATCGGGAAGCCAGTTGTGCAGCGGAGCGAGGCCAACCTTCGTCCCATAACCCACCAACAGGAAGACGAACGCGAGGCTCAGTACGGCAGGCTCGAGCTGCCCCTTCACTGCATTCAGGTGGGTCCACAGCAGAGCGCTCACGCCTTCGCTGCCGAGAATTCGTTCCGCCGCGAAGTATAGGAGTATGGTGCCAAAGAGCGCCTGCGCGATGCCGACGCCACACAGAATGAAATACTTCCAGCCCGCTTCCAGGCTCGCTGGCGTTCGGTACAGGGTCACCAGGAGCACCGTGGAGAGAGTCGCTGCTTCCATCGCGACCCACAGCAGGCCCATATTGTTGGTCGTGAGCGCGACCAGCATCGTCGCCATGAAAAGCTGGTACATGGCGTGATACAGGCGCAGACGGTTGGTGGTGACTCTTCCATGTAGCATCTCGACGCGCATGTAGGGTCGAGAGAACAGGGACGTGGTGAGGCCCACGAAAGCAGTCAAGGTGACCAGGAAGACGTTGAACGGATCCAGGAAGAACTGCTCACGCCCGACGACGAGGTTGCCTTCACCGACCACCCGGATGGTGAGGGCGCAGGCCGCGAGGAATGTCACGCAGCTTGCAGCAACGTTGAGCTCCGGTGCCCAGCGCCGCGCTCCTACGACTGCGAGGGCGACGGCGCCGAGCAAAGGACTTGCCAGTAGAGCGAATAATTCCATTCAACCGCTCTCCTCGAGCGAAGTATCGTCACCGACGATGGTGGACGTGCGGCGCTCCTTGAGCGATTCCAGATTCTGCAGATCCAGGCTGTCGAATTGCTCGCGGATCTGGAAGAAGAAAATGCCCAACACCAGCACGGCGACCAGCACATCGAGGGCAACGCCGAACTCCACGATCATCGGCATGCCGTAGGTTGCGCTCATCGCTCCGAAAAACAGGCCATTCTCCATCGACAGGAATCCCACCACCTGGGACATCGCCTTGCGGCGGGTGATCATGGTAATGAACGACAGCAGGATCACCGCCACCGCGATACCGATGGAGCTGCGGGTCGCGGTGCTCGCGAGCGCGGAGATGGGCTGCGCCAGGCCGAAGGAGAACACGACCACCAGAACCCCCACCAACATCGTGCCGGACGGGTTCAACAGCGATTCGGTGTCCCAGTACACCTCGAGCCGGCGGATGAGCCTGTGCAGTAGCCATGGCAGCAGGATGACTTTCAGGACGAGCGTGAGTACCGCTGAAACATACAGGTGGTGTTGGCCCGTGCGCAAGGCGAGCAGTAGTGTCGCGAACAGGAGCAGCGCGCCCTGCACGGCCAGGAGATTGACCAAGTTGACGATCCGACGCTGCGCCAGCATGGCGAAGGACAACAACAGCAGCAACGCCGCGCACAGGTTCAGTAGCTGCAGGTAGAAGGGTGTGCCGGGTATCACGTCCTTCAGCCTCCCAATAGCAGATGCACCAGCAGACCCAGCACGGCGAACAGAAATGCGCCGGCCAGGTAT
Organism: uncultured Steroidobacteraceae bacterium; assembly: GCA_964400085.1. GTDB lineage: Bacteria > Pseudomonadota > Gammaproteobacteria > Steroidobacterales > Steroidobacteraceae > 13-2-20CM-66-19. The sequence continues at coordinate 56,401 of CAYNTW010000023.1, forward strand.
TCCGGGGCACGAAAGACGCGTAGCTTTGCCGACACCGTCTCGATCACCGCGAGCCCCACTCCGGCCACGGCGAGCTTCACGCCGAGAAGAGGAATGGAAGCGATCAGCGCGCCAGGCCCACTCCCGCCGGTCGAGATACCCCACGGCAGGAATAACGCGAAGCCGATGCACGCGTAGTTCAAGAGCTTGAGCGCGCTGGCCCATTCCATCAGAGCGAGGTGACGCGCCGAATACTCCAGCAACATCGCCTCGTGGATCATGGTCAACTCCAGATGCGTCGCCGGATTATCGATGGGGATGCGGGCGTTTTCCGCCAGCAGGACCATGGTGAATGCCACGGCGGTGAACGCGAGGCTGGGGTACAGTCCGAGGTGTTGGGTCGCCAGGTTCTCGGCGATGTCCGGCAGCGCGGTGGTTGCCGAGATCAGCGAGGCGACGAAGATGACCATCAGCAAGGCCGGCTCGGCCAGGAAACCCACCATCATTTCCCGGCGCGCTCCCAGAGTGCCGAAGGCCGTGCCGATATCCATCGCGGCAAGCGAAAGAAACACGCGCGCGGTCGCCAACAGTCCAACGAGTGCGATGGCATCCGCGGCGGTGGTGAAGGGCAGGCCGGTTCCCATGGAGGGGATAATCCCCGCGGCGAGCGTCATGGCGCCAAACACCACGTAGGGAGCCAGGCGGAACAGCGCAGATGCGTTCTCGGCGATTACCGCATCCTTGTGAAACAGCTTGCGGATGTTGCGATAGGGGAGCAAGACGCTGGGTGGGCGGCGGTTCTGCAACCATGCGCGGCATTGGTTGATCCAGCCAACGAACAGCGGCGCGGCTGTGAGCGCCGCGATGAGCTCGAGTATCTGGGTGACGATCGCGAGCGGCTTCACAGGACCAACGCCAGCAGCACGACCAGGGTCACAAAACTATATAGCAGATAACTTGCAATCCGTCCCTGCTGCAACCAGGCAAACACATCCGCCACGCGTTGGACGAGCGTGCCCAGTGGCAGGTACAAGCCTTCCCAGACCCGATCACCCACGGTGACCCGATAGCGTGGCGCGGTGTCGAATGGCGAAGGCAACTCGCGTCGCATCGCGAAGAAAACGCCGAAAATATGACGGATCGGTTGACCGAAACCTTCCGCGGTGTCCTGCATGCGCGGGGTGAGGCCGCCGAAACCGCAATCCCAGGGCACCGCGCGCCGCGCCCGACGATGATAGAAGAATCCTACCGCGACGATAGTCAGGATCACCACGGCCGTGATGGCCACCATGAAAACGGGTGCCGAGTAGGAGGCGCGTCGGCCCGACAGCGGCACCAGGAGCCACCAGGGAGAGGGCTCGCGTGAGAGCCTCAGGCCGCTGAACTGCTCGATGACGGGGCGCAACAGGCGAATCACCGGCGTGGGGAACAGGCCGAGCACGAAGCAACCGAGCGCCAGCCAAGCCAACCCGGCGCGCTCGAGAAATCCGGCGTCATGGACTTGCGCTTTGGAGGGCTCACGGGACTGCCCCAGAAAGATCACGCCGAAAAACTTCACCATCAGGTAGGCAGCCAGCGCCGCGGCCAGCACCACCACCGCCGCCCCGAGGGGCAGTAGCATGTTGATGAAAGAGCGCGGCACCTCGTGGGCGAATAGAAATGCCTGCAGCAGCAGCCACTCGGAGACGAAGCCATTGAGCGGGGGCAGACCTGCCATCGCGAGCGCGCCGACGAGCGTGAGCCAGCCGACCCAGGGCATCCGGTGGATGAGGCCACCCAGGGCTCCAAGGCTTCGCTCGCCGGTGGCGTGCAATACGGCGCCCGTGCCGAGGAAGAGCAGGCTCTTCATGAACGCGTGATTGAGACTGTGGTAGAGGAGTGCAATCAACGCGAGCGCCGCGAGAGCGGGCATGCCGACGCCACGAAACACGATCGCCAGCCCGAATCCGGTGAAGATGATGCCGATGTTTTCGATCGAGGAGTAGGCGAGCAGGCGCTTCATGTCGGTCTGCACCGTCGCGAATACGACGCCGTACAAGGCGGTGAAGAGGCCCAATGCGAGCGGCGCCAGCCCCCACCACCACTGCGCATCGTGGAGCAGGTCGAACGTCACTCGGAGCATGCCGTATACGGCTGTTTTCAACATCACTCCGCTCATGAGGGCGGAAACGGGCGAAGGGGCGGCCGGATGGGCTTCGGGCAGCCAGACGTGCAGGGGCACGAGTCCGGCCTTGGCTCCAAAACCTACCAGGGCAAGGAGGAACGCTATCGCGGCCCAGTGTGGCGCCAGGTGGGCGCTACGCATGGCATCAAACGTGAACTGCCAACTTCCTCCTTGCATGACGCCGAAGCTCAGCAGGATCGCGAGCGCGCCGACGTGCGCCATGAGCAGGTAGAGAAAACCCGCGCTGCGGATCTCCGGCACGACATGTTGGGTCGTCACGAGGAAGTAGGACGACAACGCCATCGTCTCCCACGCCAGCATGAAGGCGTAGGCATCGTCAGCCAGCAGTACAAAACCCATGCTGGCCAGGAAGAGGTGATATTGGAGGCATAACAGGCCAGGCGCCGCGTCTTCACCCCGCCTGAAGTAGCCGGCAGCGAATATCGAGATCCCGGCCGAGGCAGCCCCGAGGAGCAACAGGAAAAGACTCGTCAG
>CAYNTW010000024.1:0-57299 GCA_964400085.1 uncultured Steroidobacteraceae bacterium
CTCCTGGTCAAAACCTTGCTCAACCCGGAATCCGCCGACGGCACCCAGGGGGGATGATGGGGCATGGGAAAAGGGCAGTGCGCTCGTACAGCATCCCACTCACCTTTCGTGCGAGCACACGGGTTGACCATCCTTCGACGCGGCACATCTCGGCATAGAAATCGCGCTTTAGTTCGTCAGGGATGTAGCTAAGCTGTTTGAAATGACTCCATGACAATTGTCTCCGCAGTGTGGAGACAATTTCCGCGTCTGGGAAGGCATCCGCAAAGCGGATCATGTGATGCAGAGACTTCTCGCTGAAACTGCGTCCGTAGCGGGATTGCAATTGACGGCCTAAGCTTGCGACAAGTTTTTCGCCGTACTCGGCACGCCGTCCTTCAAGCACTTCAGCCCGGACGCGGCGTCCAACCTGCCAGTAGAGGGTAGTGAGCGACGCGTTCGCGGTGATCGCAACCTGGCGTCGAGCACTCTCAATCATCTCACCGAGGTCGCGGATGAGCAATTCGACGTAAGCATCATTCGTCGAGATGTTCGCGCGCCCTTTAGTATCTGTCGATTGTCTCCGCAGTGCAGGGACTTTCTCGCGAGCAGCTCTCGTGGTTTTCGGACGCTTAGTTCTTGCAGTCATTACAGCTATTCCGCGAATGCGTTACGACAATGACGCAATCTTGCCGAAATTCTCAACAATGCCGGCTTCCTCCAGGAATTTTATCGAAATGTGCTGGTTCGTCCGAGCCTCCCGGAATGCCAACATGTCGTTGCGCAACGTATGTTTGGCAGTGACTTAGCGTGAAGCTCTTTAAATCGTCTGAGCAAGTCCGCGTGTATCTCTGAATACTATAGTACCATATCAACGCTTGCGGAGATAAGTGGCAGCCATTGCATTGAGAGGTATGTCCGTGTTGATCTGCGCGGCGGGCGATATTCACGGCGCGATGGAGCGTCTCTACAACGACGTGCTCGCATTCGAAGCGGCTCTCGGCGCGCGCTTTGATTGGGTGTTGCACGTCGGAGACTTCGGGATTTGGCCTGATCCGGAAAAGATTGACCGTGGAACACGTAATCATGACGGCGCCGGAGATTTCTCGAAGTGGCTCGAGGCCGGGCGTCCGGTCCCGCGCCGAACCGTGTTCATCAAGGGAAACCACGAGGATTTCGTGTGGCTTGATGCGCAGAAGAACACTGAAGTGTTACCCGGACTTATTCATCTACGAAACGGATGCAAGATTGAATTGGAAGGCTCACGGCGTGAGACAGTCGGTCTGGGCGGTATTGGCGGGTGTTATGGCCCGTCCGACTACGGACGCAATTCAACAACGCTTCAAGGCTCCGCCAGGCGCCACTATACTCACGACGAGGTAGAACGGCTCGCTGCAAGTCAGGGAGTGGACATAGTGCTGACGCATGACGCACCGGCAGGTGTTCGTTTCCAGCGCCACCGGCGTGGTGGTGGATACGTCAGCCAAGCCGCCGGTCTTGACATCGTACTAGCACGTGCGCGGCCCCGCATATGCTTCTTCGGTCATCATCACGCTCGCGTCGACGCCGAAGTCTCTGGCGTGAGTTGCATAGGGTTGAACAAGATCGGGTGTCCGGGGAATCTGGTGGCCGTCGAATTCGTGCCCAAGGGGCGCGAGTGGTCAGTGTTCGGGGAGTACCGCGCAGGGGGAGATCTCTGATTGACGTACACGTCGCTGTGCTGTGCCTCTTTGCTGCGGCAGGTGTAGGCGATCGCGAACCAATCGAGTGTAGCGCAACATCACCACGTTACGGCGGCGCTACCGCGTCTTCCTTTCCCTGACTGAGTAGATACGGGACGTATTCCGAACGTGCGGTCATGTCGATACGACATTTCGCTCGCGGCACCAGGCGATGAGGGCTTCGATCTTGATAGGAACATTCCGAATCCGCTGGCCGACGGCTTCGAGGTCATGGATCATCTTGAGCGCTTGGCGCTCCCAGTCTTCGTACGTGTCATCGAGCTTATCACGATCGTCGGCGATCTCGAGCAGCCGCTCCCAGTCCTCGCGGCCGTACCAGGCAAGTCCAAGCTGCGTCATTGTACTGGGGACCTGAGATCGCTTGTGCCGCCGGCGCCGAGTCATGGTCGTTAGATCTCCTTGCTGCGATCGTGAATCTCGAGCTTGAACTTCCAGCCGCCGAAGCTCATCAACATCGACCGAATTGCTCTCAGGTGATCTCATGTCTATCGATCACGAGCAGTGGTACGCGGCCGTCTTGATCCCCGCCCCCGAACGTATTTCGGGAGGTCGTATCGATGCGGTCTGAACAAGGCTCGAGCAGCGTTGATGATTGTTTATGCCGTGACCTCGCGAACAGGATCAGTGCCGTCCCAAGCGCGCGCGGCTTGCTCAATGCGATGAACTCTCCCGATGTGTTTCGGATCCATGAGATCCGACACCTCGTAGATGATCCCATTGCGCCCCTTTTCCGTCGCATAATACGCAAGGCGAGTACCGCTTTCGGCGATGGTCCCTTCCTGTGCGAGTAACAAACCCTCTTTGAGAAGCTGGTTACGTAGGCGATCGAATTCCTCGGATGTGACCCATGCCGACACATGCTGCAATCCGGTGCGGCCCGCATCAAGGAAATCCCGATAGATGCTCGGTACATCGTCATGCTGTTGGATGAGCTCGATCTGTAAGCGACCCGAGTGAGCCAGGGCAATGCTGATCGTTGGCGATTCGGTGTCAAGCCCGCGATATCGGAATGAGGTGAGTGTGATTCTCCGTTTGACAAAAAAAGGACCGATGCCCAGTACAATACTCCAGTAGCTCATAGCGGCGTCGATGTCAGGCTCTACAAATGCGATCTGTCGAATTTCACCAAAACGTCGGCTCATGATTCATCCCTGTTCCCACCCCTCACATAGAGTATATCGTCTGCGCGCCGGCGCGCTTTTGATCGGAGCGCAATCGACTTAGCCCGCGCGTCGATCGTTCAGCTCCTCAGAGAGGTCCTGATGATCGATCTGGAGCACAATTTGCAACCGCGCTCCATCATGGAAGATAACGTACGTCGCATGCGTTTTCTTGGTTATGCCGCGCATGTTCATGTCGAAGCTCACTTTCGCTTCAGTGTAGTTGGCGTCGATAGCCCTCACCTCAACATGCCTGAAGTGCGTTTGCGACAAGCCTTGCTCCCTGAGCTGCCGACGCCGCTTCGACGCAACTTCAGCAAAGTCTGCCGCTTTCACTACGTGAACCTGCCGAGGTAGCCCAAACACGAATGTGTGGTGATACAAGGAAGCAACCGTTGCGAAATCATCCGTCGCGATGGCAGCCTCATACCGCTTCAGGAAGTGCTCGATCTTTTCCCGCAGGTCACTCATTGGAGAGAGTCTCCATGATGAACTCCATTGATCTCGCCAGGCGCGCAATCGTGTCCTCCGATAGTGCTTCGCACAGCTTTTTGTATCGACGATGCATTTCTTTTTGGATGCCGATCGGAATCTGTGCGCCTTTGGGAGACAAGCTTAGTAAAACGGACCTCCCATCCTCGGGGTTTTCCTTCCTTTGCAACAGCCCTTTCTTCACCAGCTTCTGAATCGCTACAACCATTGTCCCGTGAGTCACTTTTGACTTCCTTGCCAACTCAGAGAGGCTGATGCCAGGCTGGCGCCCCACCAGGAGAATCGCCATTACTTGCTGAGAAGTGAGTGTCTTCGGCGCGACGTCTCGCAGCGAGATGAATTCGCGCATTCTCATTAGCAAAGGGATGTGCAACCGGGTTATGGCTTCGATTCGCTGATTGCCGACCGGGTCGCGTTGCCTTTCCGTCATTTACGTCGATTATCAACGTATATGCGTTGATAGTCAACATACATGAATTCGAAGACCGGAGCAGCGGGCGTCATGTGGCGCAGCGTAGCCGGACTTTTTGCGGGATCTGTCGCGCTCAGCCGCCCTCAGCCTTCGGCCAAAAGCGTGCCTCAGGTCGTGCACCCGGACCCTCTGGAACCCGATCGGGCAACGGCTGCAGGCGGTGATCGCCACCGCCGCGATGGACGAGGCGCAGCGCAGTGCGTGGTGCCGGAGTGAGCGTAGTCTTCAAAGGATAGGCAAGGAAGGGAGCCCTGCTTTCGGAAGGGCTCCCTGTTGCGATTGTCGTATTCCATTCAGTTCGCCGGAACCTGAATGCGTACGACGTCCTTCAGCACGCCGTCGAGGCCGCCGAAGACGGTCAGTTTGTCGACCTTCTCGGTGACCTTTTCCAGCGTCTCCAGCTCCTTCAGGCGCAGCAGCGTCGGGTTCTCGTCCATGAGGCGCGCGGTGTTGAGAAGCGAGCGCGTTGCCGCGGTCTCTTCGCGACGCTTGATCAGGTTCGCTTGCGCGACCTTCTCAGCTTCCACGACTCGGTTGAGAATGTCCTTCATCTCACCCGGCAGGATCACGTCCTTGATGCCTACGCTTGCGAGCTTGATGCCGTGCTGCTCGATCTTGCTGCGCGTGGAACTCTGGATCTCGCGATCCAGCTCGCCCTTGGCGCCCAGCAGCTCGTCCAGCGTGCGGCTGCCAATCGCTTCGCGTAGCGCGAACTGCAGTTCCTTGTAGACGTACTCCACGAAGTTCTGCAGCGCTGTGCGCGCTTGCACGACGTCCTCAATCTGCCAGAGCGCAGTGAGGTTGACGCGCAGGCTGACCTTGTCCTTTGTCAGGATGTCCTGACCTGACACTTCCATGCTCTGTACGCGACGATCGACCAACTCGACCTTCACGGTGCGCTGGAATTTCCAGAACACATGCAGACCCGGCTGGAGGAGCTTCTCGAACTTACCGTCGACGATCAGCAGTGCTACCGACGTATCCGGCACTTCGGTGGCGCTGACCGCCTCCGTCACTTGCGACAGCAACGGCTGCTTCGCGCGCGCGAGCAGCTTCGCCGCTCGCTCCGGAACTTCCAGATTCGCCGTCACGTCGATCTTCTCGACCTTCACTTCCATAGCGCCTTTCCAGTAGAGCTGGCGCTTGCCGGGTGCGAGCACACCAGCCAGCTTGCCGTTCTTGTAAACCAGGCCGGCTTCGCTGTCGGTGAGCTCAACGATGTCGAAGTACTTCTCCATCGTGTCTCGCGCTTCCTTTACCAGGAAGTCCACGCGCGGGTGCTCGAACTCCGGGACCGTGAGGTCATAGAGTTGCGCCTGTACGTCGCTCATTGGCGCGACGAGCCAGTGTTTGCCTGGCTCCAGCACACGGGCGAAGGTCTTGTTCTTCCAGACCAGTGCTCGTTCGTGCTGGGCGACAGTGATGCGCTTCATTGTCATGGTTGCTCCTCTTTGTTTGTATCGGGGGGTCGCGCAATGCTGCCTCTGGCTCATCCAGCGGCAGCAATTCTTGGAATAAGTCCGAAGTCACCCCGCGCCTGCCACACGGGCATCATGTTCGTCGTGTCCTTCGCCGGGTCAGGGCAACTGTCATCGCTCGTGCCTCCCTGGTACGAGCACTTCTTCAGCTGCCACATCGTCCGGATCGGGTACACGCGGGGCATTGATGCGCAGGGCGCGGTATGCGCTGCGATGTGGTCGCCGCTCGATTGCGCGAGCGGAATCAGTGATCGCTGGGGCGCTTCGGTGCGAGACTTTCGCCTCGCGCGTGGGGATGCTGCTGGCATCCGACAGGGGGAATCGAACCCCGGGCCTTGCGGCCCTACCAGTAACGACTTTGAAGGTCGTTGCAATAGAGGGATTTGAACCCTCGACACAGCAGTTCTGAGCTGCTTGCTCTACCAACTGAGCTACATTGCAGTGGTGGACTTGGTTGCGTGTTGCGCGGGTACACCCGAGCAGCAGAGCTGCCGCGTGCCAGTGTGGTTATAACCACAACCGCTGGCGCAAACGCTAACCAGGACCTCGGTGATGATGAGCGCGGGTGGCACTCACCAAAATTCTAAACGGATGAGCATTGCTCATGGATGCAACAGGGCAGGCGGAGTCCTTTTCGCCTGCCGTTCTCAGGGCGCATGCATTCGCGAGGTTTTTGGCACGCCTTGGAGCAGAAACTCCATTTGATCAGCGAGGATCTTGCGGTTGCTCAGGATGAACGCCTCGTACCGGTTTGGAACATAGGGTACGTAATGGAGCTTCATCCCTGCGGCTTCCGGCGTGCGGTTGGCTTTGCGGCTATTGCACGCCTTGCATGCGGCGACGAGGTTCATCCAGGAGTCCTCGCCGCCTTTCGAGCATGGCACGATGTGCTCCATGTCCAGCTGATCGAATCGAAACCGATTTGCGCAGTAAGCGCAGACATGGCGGTCTCGAGCGAGCAGCATCTCTTTAGTGAGCGTCGGCGCGTGAGCGAAGTTGCGGACAATGAAGTCCTTTCCCTTGATTGCGATGATCGAGCTCGCACGGATCATGGACTGAATGCCGGTCGAACGCTGCAGGCCGCCGCGGAGCACGAACTCGTTCGTGCCTGCGGCCCAGGCGATCATGTCTGTGGCGTAGTAGTGCGCGGCTGCGCGCACGGTGATCCACCGGTGCGGAGCGCCGGCGAGGTCGAGCGTTAGAACGTGCGGACTCATCGTAACTCCTTTGCGGTTGGATGACGGGGCGATGTCGCTGAGCGTTGGTCATGCAGGATGGATTCGAACTATCAGTGACCGGCTCATGGAGTTGGGCCGTTTCGCCACTGTACGAAAAAAAGGGTGGTAGCCGCTGCTGGATTCGAACCCGCAACCTCTCGATTATCGATCGAGCGCTCTTGCCACATTGAGCTAAGCGGCCGGAAGGTGAATGAGTGGTCTCGTTGGCGCGATTCGTCCCGAACGAAGCGCTCTGCCCGGCTGAGCTATATCGAGATGAATTGGTCGGGACTGCGAGATTCGAACTCGCGACCCCCTGCTCCCAAGGCAGGTGCGCTGACCAGGCTGCGCTAAGTCCCGGAAGAAAGAGTGGGGTGACGTGTGGGGTTCGAACCCACGACCTCCGGGGTCACGGCCCGGGGCTCTGGCCGACTGAGCTAACGCCACCGTGGAAAGCGGTTTTGGTGTTCCCGACGAGATTCGAACTCGTGTTCTCGCCTTGAAAGGGCGGCGTCCTGGGCCGGGCTAGACGACGGGAACGGGTGTGGTGCTCTCATGGGGATTCGAACCCCAGTCTTCTCCGTGAGAGGGAGGTGTCCTTGGGCCAACTAGACGATGAGAGCTAATCTTGGGGCGGGTGAAGGAGTTGAACCTTCGGTCTCCTGGGTCGAAGCCGGGAGCTCTGATCTACTGAGCTGACATCGTGGTTTTGCTCGAATGTTAGATGGCGCGACGTGAAGGACTTGAACCTTCGACCTCCGGCATCGCAAACCGGCGCTCTGTTCCAGCTGAGCTAACGCCGCATGAATGGTGCACGCACTTGGGATTGAACCAAGGACTTCCGCTTTGTAGGAGCGGCGCTCTGCCGCTGAGCTATGCGTGCGAGTGTTGGCTGGCCAGGCAGGACTCGAACCTGCGGCGGCTCCGGTAACAGCGGAGTGCTCTGCCAGCTGAGCTACTGGCCAACAATGGGTGGTGCACCGAGCAGGTTTCGACCCTGCAACCTCCTGGGCTTCAACCAGGCGCTCTACCTACTGAGGCTATCGGTGCGCCATGGCGCCACGTACGGGATTCGAACCCGTGGCTTCCCGCTAGACAGGCGAGCACTCTGGCCGCTGAGTTAACGTGGCGTTGGACTATCGATTGGCTGGGGCTCCAGGGATTGAACCTGGGTTCTCGCGTTCAAAGCGCGATGTCCTGCCGCTAGACGAAGCCCCAACTGGTGGGCGCGGAGGGGATCGAACCCTCGCCGTCCGGTTAAAAGCCGGATGCTCTGACCCTTGAGCTACGCGCCCGCGAGCCGAGGTGAAGTGATACTGGTCCGCTCCCCCGGAGTCGAACCGGGATGTCCGAGGACACTGGATTCTGAGCCCAGCGCGTCTACCAGTTCCGCCAGGAACGGAATGTTTGAAAGTGGCACACCGGGAGGGACTCGAACCCCCAACATGCGGTTTTGGGGACCGCTACTCTGCCAGTTGAGCTACCGGTGCGAAGAGAGAGTCGGCCGCGTCCGTGCGGTCGACTCTCGTTGGAGATAGAAATCGCGGTAACTAACAGATGCTTGTTACCGCGTCGGCCGGCGGGAGGTCCGGCATCAGCCCTTGATGCACATAACCTGCTTCAAGGTGTGCACGACTTCGACCAGGTCAGCCTGGGCAGCCATTACCTTGTCGATGTCCTTGTAGGCGCCCGGGATTTCGTCGAGGACGCCGGCATCTTTACGGCATTCGACGCCTGCCGTCTGCTCCTTTAGATCCGCGAGCGTGTAGGTCCGCTTCGCAGCTCCGCGAGACAGACGGCGACCGGCACCGTGCGAGCACGAGCAGTAGGAATCCACGTTGCCTTTGCCCCGCACGATGAAGGACTTGGCACCCATGGAGCCCGGGATGATGCCGAGCTCGCCGCGCCGTGCTGACACCGCGCCCTTGCGCGTCACCCAAACCTGCTGGCCAAAGTGTTCTTCGACCGACGCGTAGTTGTGATGACACTGGACGGCGTTCTCGAACGTTGCGATCTCGCGGCCGAACTCCTCATGAAGCGCGATCAGGATCTCGTGCATCATGAGAGCGCGGTTATGTGCCGCGTAGTCTTGCGCCCAACGTAGGCCTGCGACGTACATGTCGAACTCAACCGATCCTTCGTCGAGCCACGCCAAGTCGCGGTCATGCAGCCCGCGCTCCTCGCGCTCGGCGATCTGGCGCGCCATGTGGATCGCCGTCTCGCCGATGGTTTTGCCGATATTGCGCGAGCCGGAGTGGAGCATGAGCCACACGCCGTTCGACTCATCGACACACAGCTCGATGAAGTGGTTGCCGCCGCCCAGGGTTCCCAACTGGTTGTAGGTGCGCTTGTGGTCGTGTTTGCCGATCACGTCCATGATCTTCAGCGATTCGTAGCGCTCGGCCAGCTTCTTGCCGGCATACGACAGCGCCGCACCACGAAGGCCATCGTGGAGCGGATTCAGCGGCCGGTCATGAGCATTGAAGCCGACCGGCACGCGTTCTTCGATACGCGAGCGCAGGCGACGCAGGGAATCTGGCAGCTGGTTCGCCGAGATCTCCGTGCGCACGGCAGCCATGCCGCAGCCGATGTCCACGCCGACCGCTGCGGGGATGATCGCGCCTTTGGTGGGGATCACCGATCCAACCGTCGCGCCTTTACCCAGATGCACGTCTGGCATCACTGCAACGTGACCGGCGAGGATGGGCAGCTCGGCGATATTCCGCAGCTGCTTCACCGTGTCCCAATCAACGTCGACACCCGAGGTCCATGACTTCAGGTTGTCGATCTTCGTCATTTCCTCGAGGCTCATGACATTCTCCTTCTTTAGTTTAACAAATGAACTCAACGTTGGTGCCGACGGCCGGAATTGAACCGGCACAGCTTGCGCTACCAGCTTCTCGAGCTGGCGTGTCTGCCAAGTGAGTGAGACCCTCACGCTTGCACGTGCTTCAAAAAAGGGTTTTTCGCTAGCTCCGGGCTCTCGCCCTGATCACCGCGAAGACAACACGGCGTGTTGGACGCGCGTGCGTGGTGCACCAACTGAAGAATCAGTTGAGCTAAGCGATGCTAGGGCGAGAGCCCTGATCGATTCCTGATTGTTAAACAGCGTCCTGTCCGAGCTGGCGGAACAGGGGGCCCATACGCTTGCGCGTACGAGTCCGGGTGGACGGAACACTGTTTGGGTGGTTTTCGCCGACTCTGAGAGGGTTCTCAGGTGGCTTGGCTCCCGTGGGTGCCCCGTCCGGCTTCCGCCTTCGGGGCAAAGAGCCCTGAAAGCGGTTACAGATCGAGTTCGGTCACGAAGTCGCGATATTTATTCGCGACGGGCCGTAACCAGCTACCCGTGATCGACGGGTAGCCGGACACGGCGCGGTGTGCGCTTAGTCGTTGCATGGCTATTCCGTGGATCGAGAGCATTTCAGTTTCGCTTCAGTAGTGCGGCATGGGGCCGCGGTGCGTCGAATGGGTGCGGAGTTTAAACATGCTTTGTTGAAGGTGCAACTGGATTGTTTAACAGCGGGGTAGGGTCTCGTGACCGGACCCGTTGGATGAGTAATATCTCCGGCATCGGCGATGTGACGCTGTCCTCAGTTATGAGTTAGGCCTCACGCAGTGGAAGATCGACGTGCACGACCCGAAGCAACGCTGGTGCATTTTACACAACCTGCACGCGCCCACCGAAACCGGTACGAAACAACGCTTCGTGCGCAACTTCATCAGGATCATAGCAGGAGTCTCGAATCAGGCGAACGTCATAGTCCGCGTCGCTGGCCCATGTGATGCTTGAAAGAACCACACCGGTGCTGCTTATCCCAGCCATCACGAGCGTGCTTATGCCGTGCGCACGCAGATCGGCGTCGAGCGTTGTGCCATGAAAGACACTGGCTCGCGGGCAAGCGTAGAAAACGTCGTCCTTTTCGACAGCGAGCCCTTCCACCGGTAGAGCGTTACGAAATCGTCCAGTCGGCACAATTGATGAGATCAAGCGGTTATTCTTCGAAGCGAACTCATACTCTTCGCCGAGAAAAAAATTAGGAAAGAACACCGGTCGCCTGGTGATGCGCCAGCGCCGGATCAGCTCATTGCACTGATCTACTAGCGGCGATCGCTGCGCCCCGAAGAGTATGGCGAAGACGTCCACCTGATAGTGCATAACGACGAGAGCCGCGCTCTCAATGTACTCCCCCTCGAAATCGAGCGACATGACTTCTCCTATGCCAAAGCGACATTGAGCTCAAACCAAGCCTGCGTGGCCCTGCGTGCGCAATCCCGTTTGGAGCGGGCTTGATTATCCTTCAGCTTGCTCCTCGCTGTCTTCGGGTTCGTGGGCTGCCATCGTGTCATCAAGGAGCTTTTCGGCGGCCTCGATCAGCTCTTTCGCCTTCTTTTCATCGAGCTCCTTGCCATCGAACGTCGAGTCTTCGAGCATCGACAACATCTGCGATGCAATCGCATTGCGCCGCTTCGTGATCTCGAGGAGCTCGTTTTCGATCTTGTTGTAGGTCGCGTCGTTCGCGTCGTTGCTGGCGAGGGCAGTCGTCGACATCTTTAGCGTCTTGACGCCGAGCGGGCCGACCGGAGCATTGATCGCCTTGAGGAAATGCGCCATCCGCTCCGCTGTGTCGAGGTGCTCCCGGATCTCGTGTGGGGTCGCGTCCCGCGTCATGATCTCGAAGATAGCCCGACCGTCATGGTCGTAGTCGTCCTCGAGCCCTAACAAAGCCAGCAAGGTGGGACGGAGGTCGGTATGATCGGTGAAGACGTCAGTTCCGTCATGGTCTGGCCGCACGCCTGGGCCCACCACCGCGGCCCAATTGTGCGTAATCTGCTTCTGGAAGTCGCCGTGGTTCCAGGCAAAGCCGTTGTTCTCCTTGAAACACACGAAGCCTCCATCAGGCCGGTTGCATGGGGTGGTGTCCCCGAACGCTTCAAAAAAATAGTCGTCATTGCCGAAATCGGTAATAGTCGGCGTGCGTGCGGGATCGCTCGTCACCATGTGGAGGAAGTCTTCCTCGACGGAATCCGCTAAGCGCTTCGATAGCATGTCGGTATTCCCGGTGATCACGCTCGTCGTTGTGAGCGTCGCGAGATCCCGTGCGAACTGGCGTGTGACGGGATTCGTGCGTCCGGGGTTGCCGTGGATATAGACATTCGGCGCGTCGTCGAAGTGCAGGAAAAACGGCGTAGTATTCCCGGTCTCGGTTGCCAGAATGCGGCCGAGGTCTGCGTCGATCTCGCCGACATGATCATAGGTGCAAGGCTTGTGGACTCCGTCGCACAGGGTTTGGGGCTGCCGGCTACCGGCAAAGTGATCGTTCTCGTCGGTGGTCACGACAAACAGTGTGTTCTGCCGAGTGACGCCCGCCTTGCGCAACTTGCTATTCGGATTGTCGAGGTCGGCGAAGAACTGGTGGAAGGCCTTCTCGAAATCCTGGAGCTGCTTGACATAGCCCGCTTCGCCGGGCCCGAAGGCAAGGTCGGAGGCGTTAGGGTCCTTGCTATGCCGATCGTGGGCGTCCTCGATGTAGAGGTACACGATTTGCACGCCGGCCTCATACATCTGTTCGACGTAGCCGAGCGACTGCTCGGGCGCTGGATCGAAGCCGGTCGGGAAGCCGGGAGTGCCGAAGTCATCGGTGATGGGATTACCGAACAGGTCGTTCACGAACGGCCGCTTGATCGTCACCGGCGTCACTTTGTCGTTCACGTCCTTGGTGTTTATGGTGACCTGGAGGGTATGGCCGGGGTTGATTGCCGGCGCCACTAACACGTTGCCGAAGAGCGCGTTGAAACCTTTGTAGCCGCCGGGCTCGTCGGGTAGCAGGTCGGGAGCGCCGCCGTTCCGCGCGGAGCAGAGCGAACTACCTTGCGCGCAATGGATCGCGATGCCCAGGAAATCGGCGTCCGGAACGGCGAGACCCTGATCGTTGATGAAATTGCCCTTATTGTCGCTCCCTGGCAGAGCAAAAAATCGCGCATCCTCCGTCGCTTGCGCTGGGAAGTTCGGCGCGCCCGACGTACCGCCGAAGACGGCGGCGCTATCGGTGCCGGTGTTCTCTAGTACCTGGGTGTTGACCGAGAATGCACCTACATCACAGCCCGCACGGGTGTACACGACCCACGGCGCCGGCGCGTTCTTACCTTTCTCATTGATCATCGCCGGCGTGCCGTTCGGCGTCTTGGTCGTCCAGTAGGTAAAGGAGCTGACGTTGTGCACTACATTAGGATTCTTGGAGTCGAACTGACCGTAGGTGTTGGCGACGGGCTGGCCGTGGCGCGCTCCGTAGACACCGGTAACTGCGGTAATGATGTCATCTGCTGTATGTGAGATAAGCGGGGTGTGGTGGTTGTTCAGAATCACCCCGTTGTCCCGAAGAAAGTCGAGCAGGCTCGGTATCTGTTCGAGGTCCGAAGGTACATCTGGCATGTCACGGCGCAGATGCACATTGTCGAAAGTGAGATGGAAGACATGCTTGATGCCGTTGGCAAGACGGCATTCACCTTCCGCCGCGTTTGCGGGCGTTGCGGTCCAGGCTGCGCCGAAGACAAACAACGATAGTGTGGCGCACAGCGCCGATCTCTTTCTCGCCATGTTCATTCCCCCTGATTTCCGTTGAGCAAAGATTCGTCGCTCCGCCAGGGAACGCGACTTACACGGTTCTGCCCCAAAAACCTACGCGCGTGATGCTACAGGCGGATTGCTATTTGAAATTGTCGATGTTCCTGAACAGGCGCCGGTGCCGGGAATTGCTATCTCGAGGCGCTTGACACGGTGCGGCTGCCAGTGGCAGCCTTATGACTGGTAGTCAGTCATAGAATGTAGAGCCGCTGCATCTGGGCTTTGGTATGGAAACGTCGGTGCGACTTCGGAAGAGATTGTTGATTGGTGGGGTTCTTGTGGCCTTCCCTTCAGCCGCAGTCTTTGCGGCATATATTTGCAATGGATTGGCCTAACGCTCCGGGCAGGGAACAGGTCAGGGTCATTCAATCCTAATGGGTGCTTCCATCCGCGCATTCCTGTCTGTGCGTACCTGTCGTCGCATTGCGTTGATCATTGCGGTCGCCATCGTGCTTGCGGGCATAGCGCAAGCCGCCCATTACCATAAAAAAGATGAGCTGAGCCGGTCCGGCGGCGCGCATGTGCACTGCCTGCTGTGCCTGTACGCCAGCGGCAGCGCCGCCCCGCCCACCCTCCCGGCTGTACCGTCAGCGAGTCCCGTTTCCCACTGCTATCGCCCACCCCAGTCGATTCCCGGCCCAGAAAGCATCCTAGCGGCGTCGTACGACGCCCGCGGCCCTCCCGCGATCTGATCCCACGCAGCCCACTCCTTCTGCGGGCTCAAAAAATCGTTATCCGAGCACTCGCCGTCGTAATCGGCGCCGGTGCCCCGTTGGTCAATACAGGGTGCAAACCTATGCCGTCTTCACGTGCCAGTCTTGCGCTGGTCGGCCTGAGCGCGTCACTTTTGACCGCGCCGGTTCTTTACGCCGACGACACTGGAGCCGCCGGTGGGTCCGAGCAGGTGGCGAGCGCAAAGGCGACACCCGCTGATGAGACCAACCAGCCGGCAGACACCAACACGGCTACCCTTGATGCAGTTGTGGTCACGGCAACACGGGCGCCCACGCGTTTGGTCGATGTTCCCGCCAGTGTGACCGCCGAGAATTTTGCAGATCTCCGCAAGACTGGCTTTGTCACACCTGCCGATGAGTTTCGCACTGTGCCCGGACTATCGTTCCGCCGCGATGCCGGCGGCAACGAGGACTTTTTATCCGTGAACTTTCGCGGCGTCACCGGCAACCACGGCAACGACACTTTCCTCGCGCTGATCGACGGGATTCCGTTTTTGAGTCCGGATGAGGAAGTCAACCTCTTCCAAGTCCCTTACAGCGCTGTGGGCCGCATTGAAGTCGTGCGAGGTCCGATCTCGGCCCTCTACGGTCGCGGCGCTCTGGGTGGCGCTGTCAACTATCTGACGCGGGTTCCGGACCAAACCGGGGTCGCCCTTGAAGGATCAATCGGCACTTACGGCTTTGGCCGGGGTGCTCTCAGCGCCACTCATGGGGGCGATACGATCAAGAACATCTTCAACGTCGAATACGAAACCGCCGAGGGCTGGCGACAGAACAACCAGCGCCATGGGATAAGCTTCTTCGACAAGGCGATTTTCGACTTCCAGTCCAAGGCTATGTTGACGCTTTGGGGAATGCACGTCGATCGCGATTACCGCCTGGGTGGCGTCATTCCGACAACGCCAGACGGTCAATTGGCCCCGGTCACGGGCGGTCGAGAAGCCTATTTCGGCATTCCTGGAGCTGGGCGCCATCTGAACAACTGGATGGCGGCTGGCCGCCTCGAATGCCCACTGACTGAAAACATCGACTGGACAACGACTCTAAGCTACCGGCGCGAGAAGACCGTCGGCGCGGTCAACTTTACCGATACGGGGCACTACGACGTTTCAGCCAATACAGCGAGTGTGATCGGATTCGATCAGACAAAATCCGCCCAAACCGAATATGCAGAGAGCGTTCTTCGTTGGAGTATGGATCGCTCAACTTTGACGCTCGGGGTCAGCTATGAGCACGCCGCGCAGGACGATCTCGAAGGTTATCGCGGCTACTATGGATTCAGCCTCGTCACCTATCAGTTCTACTACTATGCCAACCCAATAAACTATGTCACGGGCGAATTCCTGCCTGTGCCAGGCGTGTCCTACTTTCAAGGTGATACGCTTCATTCCAACTCGGATCAGGATAGCGCAGCAATCTTTGCACAAGAGGAATGGCGGCTTACGGATCGACTGACGATCACCTTGGGCGGTCGTTACGATCACTTCAGTCGCGATGTTCACTTTCTTCCGATGCCCACGGCCCCCGAAGCGGCTCAGGCAGACGGAGCGAACGGCCGGTTCACGCCCAAAGCGTCTATTGGCTATAAGTTCGAGCCGGGACTGCTCTATGTCACTTATGGGCAAGGGTACAGTTCGAACTATGCCGAGACGTGGCAGTGGGACCCGAGAACCTATGCGCGCCAAGTGCGCCCCTCGACACTGGACAGTGTCGAAGTTGGCTGGAAGGGTCGAGCCTTCGATGATCACCTCGATTATTCTGCGGCGGCATTCGACCTGCATCAAAAAGACCGGCTCATCTTCTTCAACCCCGTCGCAGGACAGCCCGGAGTGGCAACAAACGGGCCACCTTATAACTCCCACGGCCTGGAGGCGACGGCCGCGCTGCGCATTACGCCAACAACTTTCATTTCGGGGAATTACAGCTACGTTCGGGCCAAGTTTGGCAATAGCCAGGAATATGAGGAACAGCGTCTGCTTGATCCATCGCTCGACGACGTAGCCGGTCATCTCCCGGTCGGCGTTCCCGCGCACAATGTGAGCTTGCGTCTCGATCAGCAACTGTTTGGCGACATCGTCGATCTCAGCGTCTTGTGGGAGTATCACGGCGACTACCCCATCAGCATCGACAATGGCCGGCGCGGTGGCGCATACGACCTAGTTAACCTTGGAGTGACCGTGCGGCTGCCGGGCACGCCCAACCTTGAGGTGCAAGGGACGGTCTCCAATCTGCTCGATAAGACTTATAACTTCTACTTTGGTCGGGCGTCGGATGTTGCCTATGCAGTTCCCGGCAATCCGCGGGAAGCGCGGCTGACCCTCCGGTGTCGGTTCTGATGCGCGCCGGCCTTCTATTGATCGCGCTCGTCACGGCTAGCGCACTAACCGTGACGGGTTGCGATCAGAGTAAAGATCATGCCTTGCGGGCGGCTGTGGGCCAGTCGTCTGGTACCGCTATTCCGGTCCAGTATGCCAAGACCTTCACGACGGAGCAGCGGGGGCATTTCGTCGTCGTTCGGCTGACCGCCCCCATTCGCAGTTGGACTGCATCGGGCGAGCCTCAAGTGCAGAGTATGAGCGTCGTGCTGGCGCCGAAGGATGGCCCTGCGCCAATCCTCCCCGCTGACTTGGCGGGAGCTGTCGTTGTGAGGACGCCTGTGCAGCGCATTGCCGTGAATATGGGGACGCAGGATGCGATCCTCACCACACTCGGTGTGGCTGATCGGCTTGTTGCCGTAGGCGGAGAGAAATCCTACGACGATTCCATTCGCCGGCGCGTCGCCAACAAGGAACTCGGCCAATTGGGTTATGCCTGGCACGGCACACCCAACCTCGACGTGCTTGTCGCGAGTGCACCAGACGTCTTCGTGATGAATCTGATCAACCTCGACCACTCACGGTCACTCACTCGTGCAAATCAGCTCGGCATACCCACCATCCCAAGCTTCATCGACAGCGAAACTGACATTCTGGCAAGAGCCGAATGGGTCAAGTTCTACGGCCTCCTGGTCGGGCGAGAAAAGGAGGCCCTGACTTGGTTCGCGGACGTCGAGAAACATGTGTTGGAGTTGCGGGCGCTTGCCAGCAAAGTCAAGCCTGTTCCGATGATTTGGGCCTACAGCGGCGGCGGCGACCGCTTCGAGGCGGTTGTCCGCCCACCGGAGGGTCAATACATCACCGACGCCGGCGGAATCAATCTGCTTCAACGGCCCGCGGACTCAACGCAACCCGCCATCGCGGATCTCTCCACTGAGGATGTCATCACGCGCGGTGCTCACGCGCAGTGCTGGATCGCGGGCGATATCCATGCCGAAAAGCCGCCGCCGGTGACGGTGCTATCGGCCGTGGATGCTTACAAGGAGCACTGTATTTTCGCCAACACCGGCCGCAGCAAACCGGATGTCAGCGGCTACGACTGGTACGACAATGGGGAAATCAGGCCCGATCTGATCCTCGCGGATTTCGTGGCCATGCTTCATCCAGACCTGTTGCCGGGGCACAGGTTCGAGTTTCTTGAGCGAATCGATGGGATCGAAGCCGGGAGAGCGCATTGACAACGCCGCTGCTCAGAGTCAGCGCGATCCTTGTCGCGACGACGGTGCTCCTTGGGTTGATCAGCTTGTGTATCGGGCAAGTGTTCGTGCCTTGGAGCCATGTTCTGGCCGGGCTGGCCGATGCCAGCTCGTCAGATGGCCGGATCATCGTCGAGTTGCGCTTGCCGCGCGTCGTTGCCGCGATCTGTGCGGGGGCCGCATTCGGCGTCGGCGGTCTTCTCATGCAGACCCTGTTTCGCAATCCGCTCGCAGACCCCTGGGCGCTGGGATTGGTGGCCGGAGGTCAACTCGGCGTCGCACTCGTCGTCACGGCGGCCGGCTTCGTCGGCCCGAGCTTCTTGTCCTTCATCGGCGCATTCAGCGGCCTGAGCCTCGTGGCCGGATGTGCACTCGGCATCCTTCTCGTATCGACTTTGATCGCTGCGATTGCCCGCCGCGTCAGCGTGGTCACCTTGCTTGTCTTCGGGCTGATGCTCGGCTATCTGGCGCAAGGATTGATCAGCATCACCTTGCATTTCGCCAATCGTGGCCAAGGCGGCATCTTTACTGCATGGAATGACGGCACATTCGCGAGCATCACGTGGCCTGATTTCCTGATCTTCCTTCCCGTCATCGGCGTCGGTCTGCTCGCCGCTCTGCTGCTCTCAAAACCGCTGACGGCCCTTCAATTGGGGGAGACCTATGCGGCCAGCCTTGGTGTGAACGTCGCTTGGCTTCGGCGTGCCGCGCTGGCTGCGACGATCCTTCTGGCAGCGCCCGTGACCGCCTATTGCGGGCCGGTGGCCTTCGTCGGCTTGATCGTGCCCCATCTCGCGCGAGGTTGGCTCAAGAGCGCGGAGTTCCTCCAGCTTCTGCCGGTATCGACGCTCATAGGGGCCTGTCTTGCATTGACGGCCGATTTCGTAGTCCACCTTCCGTGGGATCAGCACTTCCTCCATCTCAATGCCGTGCTGGCCGTCATCGGCGCGCCCGTGGTGATGGTGGTGCTTCTGCGCCTTCGCAGCCTACGTATCACCACGGATTGAGCATGCTTTCCATAGAAACACTTTCCGCGGGTTATCCGGGTGTAGCGCGAGTTATTCTCGACCAGGTGTCGGCCGAGGCGAAGTCCGATGCCTTTATCTGCCTCCTCGGGCGCAATGGTGCGGGTAAGTCCACCTTGTTGCGTACGTTGGCGGGACTTCAACCACCCGTTGGAGGGGATGTCAAACTCAACGGGGAATCGGTCTTTTCCCTGGCACCTACCGAACGGGCGCAACGATTAGCTGTCGTCCTGACCGAGAGGGTGCAGGCGGTCGGTCTTTCGGCAATCGGTCTCGTACAGATGGGCCGTCAACCGTTCACGGGCTGGTTTGGTCAAGTCAAAAAGGCGGATGTCGCGCTGGCCCATCAAGCGCTCGAGGCCGTTGGGGGCGGCCATTTGGCGCAGCGTATGCTCGATAGCTTGAGCGATGGCGAGCGCCAGCGAGTGATGATTGCCCGTGCACTGGCTCAGACACCCAGCCTTCTCGTTCTCGATGAAGTGACTGCCTTCTTGGATTTGCCAGGTCGCGTTTCGATCATGATGCTGCTGCGGAAATATGCGCGCGAGCACGGCTGCGTGGTCATCCTCTCAAGCCATGACTTGGACCTTTCGCTGCAACTCGCTGATCAGGTCTGGCTGCTCCCCGGCACGGGTGCGCTGATCACGGGTATACCGGAAGCGCTGGCACACTCCGGGGCGATTGGTTGCGTCTTCGATGCACAGCCAGTTCGCTTCTCACCGAAGCTCGGCGCTTTTGAAGTCAATGAGCCTGTGCGCGGGCTCGCGCGTGTCGATGGTGAGCCTCAAGAACGCTTATGGGTGGAACGATTGCTGCGGCGGCACGGCTTCCAATTGGCGTCGTCCGGGAACGTGGACATCCATGTTTCGATGGGAGGGCCGACAGCGGGACGTGCCGTGACACCTTCCGGTGAACAAGGCTTCATCGGTCTCGATCAGCTTCAACATCTGGTCCTCAACGGGGTCTCGCGCAGCTGACCGTCCGCTGTGGTCGCACGAAGTCCACCACTAAACAGGCGTAACTCCCACCGGCCGTACCGTTCGAAACATCAGCTCCTGTAGTCGCTTCACCAACGCCGATCGCCCCATCGGCTTCTGCTTTGAAGTCTCATAGTCGATGCTTCCGTGAAAGCCGCTGAAAAAGAAGGCCGCCATGAACGCGCAATCATCTACTGCCCAGGCGTTCGCCTCATTCCCTTGCTCAAGTAGCCTTGCGAGCTGCTTCGTGGATTCGCCTAGAGGTATCCCCTTCGTAGAAACGGGGACCGGCTCATGGAATACGAGGTTATGGATTTCGACGGTGTCGAAATAGCCGTCCACGGCGGCGCCAACCCACGCGCGCAACTTGCCCGGCCAGTCGGCGCTGCGCTGTCTATCGACTGCCGCCTGGATGTTGGCCGAATAGGTGGCCTGCCAGCGGTTGCGAAGCGCCGCCAGCACGTCGTGCTTCGAGGAGAAATACAGGTAGAAGGTGCCTTTCGCGACCTCCGCGGCGACGGTGATCTGCTCAATGGTCGTCTGCACCACGCCTTTTTCGAGAAACAGGGCTTGGGCGGCGTCCATCAACTCCTCGCGGCGCTCTTCGGGAGGTTTGGTTCTGGGCTTCTTGACTGTGGCTGGGCGCATTACGCGAATCGCTCCACCAATCGGTATTGACTGACGGTCACCATTTTAGGGCGTTGGCGTCTGCAATGCACTTGCGCTTCCGCTGCCGTACCCGCCCAGATTGGCGGTCGACTAACGGTCCGCCAGTAAAATGGTCTCGATCTCGCCATCTCGACGATGCTGCTCCGACTAACCGCGTTCGAGGAGCAGTCTCATGCCAGGAGGAGCCAGAGCATTTGGCGTCTAAAGAGGGCTGCCGCCTAACATCTTGTACAGCGTTACCTGATTGGCCAGCTCTGCCTGGCGAATGACGACAAGCTGCTGTTGAGCAGCGTAGAGCGAACGCTGGGCGTCGAGCGTCGTCAGGTAGCTGTCGAGCCCCGCGCGGAAACGCACTTCAGCGAGGCTGTAGACATCCGTCTCAGCGGTTACGAGCGCTTGCTGTGACCAACGCTGATCGCGGTGGCGTCACGAGCGCTGATGTTGGAGTCTCTGCCAAAAGCGTTACCGGACCGATGCCGGATGGCGGCAATATGAGCTATATAGTGACGGTCACAAATCACAGCGCGACTGTGACCGCGACTGGAGTCGCACTGACGGTGGAGCCTTCGGCGGGCGTGGGTCTCGTGGGTTATTGGACATTCGACGAAGGCTCAGGCACGTCGCGGTAACCTGGAATGGATCCGCGAACGCATCGGGCATCGCGATCTACATCAATGGGGTGCCATCGGGGGACCCCAAGACCGCGGCGAACGGCTCGGGGACCGCGGTTGCGGATACCGGTGCGCCAGCGACGATCGGCAACCGCATCCCCAATCTGGACCGTCACTTCGACGGTTCAATTGACGGCGTGCGGATCTACAACCGAATTTTGACGCAGCAGGAAATCCAGTCCCTCGTCAACAGCGGCTCTTGACCGATACGGACGACCTCTGCCATGCGAGGTAAGTCACCGTGCGGATCATTGGTCGACAGTTCGACGCGCTCGTCGAGTTGCTGCGTGAAGACGACAATATTGCTTCCGCTGGGTCCGCCGTTCGCCGAGAACGTTTGGTACGTCTCCGAACTTGCCCGCCGGATGGGGTCTTTCGGCGGATGCCCGATTTATCATGGCCTACGTCCACTCACATTGTGAGGAGTTCGCACGCGATCTCCGCCGGATATCCGTAGTCGCGCTCTACTCGGCCTCGTCGAGAACTTCGATGGCCCGTACTTCCGCGTAATTGATTGTGGGCGAGAAGGCCAGGAGCAGCTTGCCCTGGCCGTTGGGGTGCAGCCCGTGAAACGTGCGTACGACGGGGCGGAAGCCGGCGCCGGCGGCCTGGTAGACATCGAAGTCATGCAATAGCACCTGGCCGTTGCAACTGACGTCAAACACTCTGCAGCCTTTGCTGGTACTGCACAAACCGCCTACATTCAAAGGGGTGAAGAAGGATTCGGCGAAGTAGAGACTGACGGTGTAGCTTCCTGGCGGCACGGGGATGGCATAGCTGAAATTGCCGAACCGCTCGCCCGCGGCATACTGGGGGAATTCGGTCGTGGGTTCCGGGCTCTGGTAGAAGATCGTGCGGCCGTGGATGAAGAAGTCGTCCGCTCTCCAGCGCGTGCCGTCGCTTTCCAGCACAGCCGAGCGGCGGGCGGCGATGCGGATCGGATTCATCTTTCCCGCGCGGGCGGGAATCAACTCGATGGCGTTGACGAACGGCTGTTCGGGACAGGGAATGAACTGCAGGTGGACCATTCCGTCCGCGGCGGGCGAGACGTCCTTGAACGCACGGATATCGGTTGCACCGGGTGTCCCATCGGCCACCGGGTCGAAGTTCCATAACAGGGTGCGCCCGTTCAGCAGGACCTGCATGTGGTGCATGTTCTGCGAATCCTCCTGGCCCTCCGCTTCGCCGCGCGGGTTGGGATCCGCGAAATAGAGGCGCATCTCGTACACGCCGGGTGGCACCGGGATGTCATACGCGAACACGGCTTCTGACAGCGGCTGGTTTTTGGCGGAGATAGCCTGGCGCATCGTACGAAACAAACGCGGATCGGCTACCGGTGGAAACACATCGCTGGGACCCGCCGCGGCCACTCCACCTCGATAGTAGCGGTCCGATTCCCAGCGGCGGCCCCAGACATCGACATAGCCAGATCCTGACAAGCCCGCGGCAATGCGGATTCCGCCATCGGCGGCGACCGCCAGCGTGGGAGGGGGCAGGCTGCTCGGCTGGGATCGCAGCTCATTCGGCAGTGCCGCCGCGGTGGCCATCAGGGCCAGCGGCTTGGATCGCAGCAGAGGTTTGGCGAGCCAGAGCGCGATCGTCACCAACAGGACTGCGACCATCACCAACACGGGTCGGAGCGGAAAACCCTCTGTTGGCGCTGGCATTGGCCGTGGCGGCGGTGCTGGGTCCGGGGCGGCCGGCGCACGTGCCTCGCAGACCGGAAGATACTGTCCCTTCGGAATGACGATGAGCAGCGGCTCGTCCTTGCCCTCATGGGTGAAATACTGCTCGAGCCTCCAGCGCAACAGCCGGGCCTGGGAGCGAACGATGTTGTCCTCACCCGGGCTGTAGTCGGGCCGCCGCCCGAAGACGTGGATTCCGATCTGCTGCTCTGTTGCGGCCTCCGCTCGCTGCTCGAGGGCGCACTGGCAGACGTACAGAAAAAAGGCGCGCAGCCGGGGTGACTTCTGGAAAGTGACACTGGCGGCGACGCGGCGAATCAACTCTTCGCTCAGCAGTCTCTGGTGCACGCAAGTGCTGGAGCTCCCCCTTGCCGACGAAATCCGGTTCATCGGTTACCTCCTGGGCCAAGTTACCACAGGCTCGACGGCGCTTGCCACATCGGCCGCGCCCTGCCCGTGCGGGGGCAGAGCGCTGGGAGATGCGGTTACGGTGAATCACCCGCGCCGCCACTGTGAAACACGCGCGCGCTGCAGGGTTCGTAACCGGCTGATTTGCAGAGAGTCGGGCTGCATACACACCGTGAAAGACTTTCGCATTCGGCACGAGCTGCCCAGGATTACCGCGACTTCGCGAGCCGGTGTGTC
Organism: uncultured Steroidobacteraceae bacterium; assembly: GCA_964400085.1. Classification (GTDB taxonomy): domain Bacteria; phylum Pseudomonadota; class Gammaproteobacteria; order Steroidobacterales; family Steroidobacteraceae; genus 13-2-20CM-66-19. The sequence goes on from CAYNTW010000024.1 coordinate 23,140, forward strand.
TGGCTGCGTCATGCAGCCGCGGTAGCCACTTCCAATATGAGGAACTCGACATGAGGGATATGAGGGTTGTAAGTTCCATCCGAGCAGGTATTGCCTTGTGCTGTCTGACGCTTCCCCTGGCGGTCGCAGCGCAGACGGCAACGGTCAACTTCGGGACGACGTATCAAACGATCCGGGGATTCGGCGCCTCCACAGCCTGGACACCCGTGCTTACCACTGCGCAGGCGGATGCAGTCTGGGGCACGAGTGGCCGGCAGCTTGGCTTGAGTATCAACCGGGCACGCATCGACCCGGGCGGCTCCGCCAACTGGGGCACGGAGCTGGCGAACGCCCAGGAGGCGGTGGCGCGTGGAGCGATCGAGTTCGCCACTCCCTGGAGTCCACCCGCTTCCATGAAAACCAATGGCAACGTCGTGGGAGGTAGTCTCAACCCGAGCTACTACGCTGCGTATGCCAATTATCTTGAAAGCTTTGTCACCTACATGGCCAGCGGGGGCGTGAATCTCTACGCCATTTCCATGCAGAACGAACCGGATTTCGTACCCAACTATGAGGGGTGCGGCTGGACGGCGCAGCAGATGGACACCTGGGTTGCAAACAACTCCTCGGTGCTGACTACCCGACTCATGATGCCCGAATCCGCCAGCTTCAACTTCAGCCAGTCCGATGCCACGCTGAACGATCCGAATGCAGTCGGACACGTGAGCATCGTTGCCGGGCATCTCTACGGAGCGACGATTTCCTACTATTCGAACGCGGAGAATCATGGCAAGGACGTGTGGGCAACGGAACACTACCTAACCCCGTCGGGCTCGTCCGCAGGGATCGGGGACGCCATATCGGCAGCGATCGAGGTTCACACCGCCATGACGGTGGGTTCCTACAACGCGTACGTCTGGTGGTGGATCGCCCAGAATTCCGGCGGAGCCAACATCAACTACGGGCTGGTGGACACGGGCGGCAATCCCACGTACTACGGCTATGCCATCGGGCAGTTCTCGCGCTTCGTGCGGCCCGGGGCGGTCCGCGTCAGTGCGACCAGCCCGTCATCGGGCGTGTATGTCTCGGCATACAAGAGCAGCTCCAACGCGACGATCGTCGCGATCAATTCCAACGGCAATCCCGTTTCGGTGACCTTTGCACTGCAGGGTCTATCGCCGAGCTCGGCCACTCCGTACCAGACCACCTCGGCCGGAGGGTTGATGCAGGAGACCCCGGTGGGCATCGCGAACGGCTCGTTCGCGTACACCTTGCCGGCACAGAGCATCGTTTCGTTCGTGACGTCCGGGACCGGCGCTGCATGCAGCACTGTGCCGAGCGCACCCGGTGGGCTCACGGCCTCGGCAACCTCCAGCAGCAACATCAACCTGAGTTGGACGGCGGTAACGCCACCTGCCAACTGTTCGATCAGCTCCTACGCGATCTATCGCAGCACGACCAGCGGCTTCACGCCGAACGCGAGCAATCAGGTGGGGACCTCTTCCGGGACGAGCTTCAACGACTCCGGATTGAGCGCCTCGACTACCTATTACTACGTGGTGGAGGCTGTAGATGGCGCGGGCTCCTCGGCGGCTTCTTCGCAGGCCAGTGCGACCACGCAGGCTGGCGGCGGTGGCGGCGGCATCAATACCAGTGCCTGGTATCACGTGACGACCACCTACAACGGCGCGGGTTTGTGTGTGGATGATTCAAACGGGTCGACCTCGAACGGGGCGGCTCTCATCCAGTACTCGTGCGGTAATGGTCAGTACAACCAGGAATGGCAATTCCGTCCGGCGGCGGCCAACGGCTACTACGCCGTATTCAACCGGTACGCGACCTCGCTCGTATGGGACAACACGGGCGGCTCGACCGCGAACGGCAACAAGATCCAGCTCTATACATATAACTCTGGCAATGCCAATCAGGAGTGGCAGGCCGTCTCATTGGGCAACAATCAGTGGAAATTCGTGAACCTGGCCAGCGGCCTGTGCCTGGACAGCACGACGTCGACGAACAACGCGGTCCAGTTGCAGCAGTACCAGTGTGCCTCGGGCGATGCGGCACAAGTATTCCTGCTGACTCCGCAGCCGTAGACGAGCGTTCCAGGGGCCGGGACCCGTTCCCGGCCCCCTCCAACCTGCCTTCGCCCGACACTGGGCGCGCGAGTGGTCTCGTCGGCGCACGGGCGCGCTGCTGCGCCCCGCTCATTCAGTTCTCGTATCTCCAAGGCCCCGCCGCGAAAACAGCCTTGCCGCCTTCGAATTCGCGCACCCAGGTGTCGCGGAATTCCTCGCCCCGCGCCGCACACGGCAGGCATGAGGATCACTGAGCGAATCAGGAAAACGGCCCCGGATATACTCGAAGACCGCGTCACCATCGATGACCCACCGGTTTTCAGGAAGCCTTATGCCTTCACCTTTCAGTACAAGAAGTCGGACTACAGGATCAGTGAGTACATCTGCGACAACAACCAGATCGGGGTTGACGCCGAAGGCAGAGGGCATCTCAACCTCAGATCGAAAGACGACTAACATGATCGCGTTGATTCTGCTCGCGGTGATGGGCGTGGGGGTGGCGCGCAGCGAGGTTCCCTCGCTGCCAAATCTCGTTCCCATACCTCCTTCCACCCAACTTCCACTGTCCTCGGCGCTACGCCCCGGGACAGAGTACAGTGACTTGGCCAAGGCGGGGTATGTCGAGCAAGAGTACTACCTGTCGGGCGTTGCACCCGCGATCACTGCTGCAGGTGAGACTCTCTTTCAGGCACCGTATATCACCCGCATCCTCGTGCGTAGGCCAAAGGATCCGGCACGTTTCAACGGAACCGTCATCATCGAGCCCTTCACCTGGTTCGGTGAAAGGGGGGCCGGGTGGATTCTGACTCGGAACTATCTACTTCGCGAAGGATACGCCTACGTTGGCTACACGCTGAACACCAACAAGCCCGAGCATGATCCGAAGTTCTTACCGAGCGACAAACCCGAGGACATCAAGCGCTACGAAGGAATCGTGAATTTCGAGTTCATGCGCCGTTTCGATTACGCACGCTACGCGCCTCTGGGCTTCTACTACGATCCGGCACGGTTCAGGCGCGGCACTGTTCCTGATCCGTTCGTCCCGCAATCTCAAGGTGTGGGGGCACAGCTGGCGCGGCTCCTCAAGTCGAATGCCCCTGAGGGCGCACTAGCAGGCCTCGACGTGAAGCGTGTGTACGTCGACAGCTGGGCTGTTACGGCGCAAGTTTGGATGGACTACCTCGATCAGGGTCGCCACCAGCAATGGCGCATGCCCGATGGGCGGCCGTTGATCGACGCATATATGACCGGAAGAATGTCGTACGGAGAAGTTGGTGGGGAAGTCATCCGGGTGCCAAGAAAGATGCCCGACGATGCGCCCTTTGTCACCGTCTTCACCGAATCCGAGCTGAGGTACAACGCCGTGAATGGGATTGCATTACCCACCGATACGGATCGCCCGCCGCTTCGTTATTACGAGGTGCTCGGCGTACCCCACCTGCGGCCGGCTGATGTCGGGACCGGCGAGATTGAACCAGTGGCGGCCGACGTGGGTAAGGAGAACGATCCGCGGTGCCGGGTTCTGTATGATGAACCCGCTGAGCTCGTCGTCTCCGCGCTGTTGGATGGGATGGACCGATGGGTTCGCGAGGGCAAGCCCATGCCGAAAGCATCCCGCGTCAAACGGCAGGGAAGGGACGTCGCGCGAGATCCGGCCACGGGAAACCTGATCGGAGGTGTCCGGCCACCTTGGGTCGTGGTTCCCGCTGCAACCTACATCATCGCGGAGGAAACGGATTGCGGGCTGGTCTACGATACGAAGATTCCGTATTCAGCCAAGCGGTTGCGCAGCATGTACGGTAGCTTCGAGAACTATCAGCGGAAGTTCCAAGCCGCGAAGGATGCCGCAATAGCACAGGGGTATCTGCTCCCCGAGGATTCCGAGCAGCTCGAGCCGGTTGCGAGGCCCGAGGATTTCCGGGGCATTCGTTAATCGCAGACCGAATCTGGTCCGCCGTTCGCCGCACCAACAGCTTGCTCACCGGCCCTGCACACGTCCAGGCTGGACAGTGGTGAAGGGCTGGTTCAACCTCGATCGGAAGCCGGCCTGCAACGGCAGCACTATTGCGGTAATCATGGAGGCATCATGCGCATCGGCATACTGGGTGCGGGCAACATCGGCGCCAACTGTGCGCGTCGTTTGGTGGTTAGTGGGAAACATCAGACAATACTTAGTTTCTCGCGCGATTTCTCGAAGCTGCAAGCCCTTGCGCAGGAGCTTGGCCCTGCCGCATTGGCTGCAACACCTCAGGAAGCGGTGAAGAACTGCGAGGTGGTCATCCTTGCCGTTCCCTGGGATCTGATTCCGGAGGCGCTTCGCCAGGCAGGTTCACTGGCGGGGAAGATCGTTGTCGACACTACCAATCAATTCGGTTCAGTAGCTCTCCCGCAGAAAGGTCAGACCGCCGCCGAGCTCAATGCAAAGCGTCTCGAGGGCTCCAGGTACACCAAGTCGTTCAATACCCTCACGGCAGGGTTTCAGGCAAAAGCTGCCGAGCGCCCGGAACGCGAGCGGGTCGTGCAGTGGATTTGCGGCGAGGACCTCGAGGCCAAGCGCATTGTGGCGAGTCTAGTTGAGGATTCGGGCTATGTGCCCGTAGATCTCGGGGGCGTGAAGAGCTGTCACGTCATGGAACCGCCGCGACGCAAGGGCGCGGTCTATGGCGAGGAATACCGTGCGGCAGAGGCAGCCGAGGTAGTGCTCGCCGTACGTGAGGGACGTCCAATCCCCCCGCTCCCGACATACGGGTCATAGCGGATGCCTGACATCAAACTCAAGCGCGGGTTTGCGAAGAGGTTGATGACGCCTGCGCCAGGACCTTGGCGATCTCCGCGAGGTCTATCGGCTTGACGAGGTGTATGTCCATGCCGGCTTCGCGCGATCTTTGGCGGTCCATTGGCTGACCCCAGCCGGTCAAGGCCACGACCAGCATCGATTTTCCCCAGGGCTGGGCACGTATTTGTCGGGTCGCCTGCAGGCCATCCAACTGTGGCATCCCGAGATCCATGAAGATGATCTGTGGGCGATACGTCTCGGCCAGCTCGACCGCCTGCCGCCCGTTGGCGGCGATGCAGGTTTCATGACCTTGCGCGTGCAGAATTCCCGCCAGGGACTCCGCGGCATCTGGATTGTCGTCCGCGATGAGAATGCGGCGTACCGCTTGGTTGGAATCCTGACAGGTACCCTGCGCCGCTGGCAAAGGCGCCGCCGCGGCCGAACCTTGCTCCAGTGGCAAGCGCACTGTGAAAAGGCTTCCTTTGCCCGGTCCGTCACTTTGAGCTGCCACCGTACCATGATGCATTTGCACCAGGCTGCGGACCAACGCCAGGCCGATTCCCAATCCTCCTCCGGCATGCTCCTTGTGCACTTGAACCTGTGAAAACATATCAAACACAACACCGAGGGATTCGGCCGGAATACCGATACCGGTATCCTTCACGGTGGCCACCGCGTCGTTGCCGTCCCGACGAAGTGCAACTTCGATGCGACCGCCGGGCTGGGTGTACTTGGCGCTGTTCGACAGCAGATTCGCGAACACTTGCGTGAGTCTCGTGAAGTCGCCCAGCACCACGAGCGGCTCGCTCGCAATGCGCACCACGAGATCGTGGCCGCGCGCCGCAATCTGACCGTGGCAGGCCTCCATCGCTGCCTCGATGGCAAGTTGCACGGACATTGGAGCACGCTGCAACTCGAAATAGCCGCGTGAAATACGACTTACATCCAACAGGTCATTCACCAGGCGCGCCAGCTGCGTGAGCTGACGTTCCATCATACCGCGGATTCGCTGTAGCGCCGGGTCGGCTGCCGCCGCAGGGCGGAGCAGCTCCACCGAATTCACCAGTGGGGCGAGGGGATTGCGCAGCTCGTGCGCCAACAAGGCCAGGAACTCGTCCTTGCGCCGATCCGCATCGCGCAACGCTTCTTGGCTGCGCTTGATGGCTGCTTCCGTTTGCTTGGCGCGGCTGATGTCGCGGACGACCTGGGTGATGCCGACAATCTGGCCTGTGCGATCGCGCATTCCGGCTGCACTCAAGGATATATCCAGGTGCTGGCCCTGCTTGGTCAACCAGGTGGTCTCGTGCTGCCGCACGGTCTCTCCTCGGTTGATCCTGGCGAGTATGGTTTGTCGCTCCTGTAGCGGGCCGAGGCGCGAAGCGGTCTGACCGATCATCTCGTCCGCCGTATAGCCAAAGAGCCGGGTGGCTCCGGCATTCCAGGAGGTCACGCGTCCATCGGGTGTCATGCTGATGATGGCGTCGTCCGAGGATTCAACTATCGCCGCCAGCAGATCGTGCGCTTCGGCGAGTCGCTTCCGATCTGTGACATCCGTGATGGCGGCAACATACCCGACAACGCAACCCTCGGCGTCGCGCGCTGGATTGAGTACACAATGCATGCGCTGTGGGGTGCCGGGAATGCGTTCGACATCGACTTCGTATTCGAGAGTCTCGCCGCGCAGCACCCGCTCACGGTATGGCTTGATCTCGGCCCAGAGCTTCTCGCCAAGGAGGCTCGCGACGGATTGTCCCAACACCTCCTCGGCATTGCCACCAAACCTCGAAGAATAGGCGGCGTTGACAAACCGATAGCGATGCTCGGTGTCCAGGTAGGCAAGCAAGACCGGTGCATTCTCGACCACGAGTTTGAGGCGCGCGCACTCGGCCTCCAGGGCGAATTCATCCTTCAGCGGCATGCGCTGGTCCTGGAGCCGCCGATGCGAATAAGCAGGTGCTGAGCACCGCGGTCGACCCTCATTCGGGAAAGGCTATTGTGCACCGCTGGCATTTGGGTCACACCGGCCCTTCGCGATCCCGGGCAGCCGTCTAGCCGGGCAGCGCGCTGGAGAGGGGGGCCTCATCTGGAGAGGGGGACTCATCCCTTCTACCCAAAGTTCATATCCATAGATTCCGCAAGTCTAAGTCCGCCCTTTTTAGGGGGCTATCATTCTATTACCCCTTAAATGGGTGGCAGGAGGGCACGGCCGAGGCTCAGTTGCCTTCCATTTCCCCCTCAATCCGCCGGAAACATCGAAGTGGCTAGCTGGAAAGAACGCCTTGCAGATCGGATGCCGACCGATCTCGCTCGCGAAATTGACGTCTATGAGGGCCAGATCGAGCTCAAAAAGCAGGGCAAGATCGAGGACAAGCTGTTCGGCGAGGCTCGCCTGCGCCGCGGCGCATATGGCCAGCGCTATGACAATGGCCAGCGGCATGACGGGATTTCGCATCGGAGCTTGCCGTTTCCGACCCCCGCCACCAAGGGCACGGAGACCGTCTGGGATGCGCCCGGTATGCAGCGGATCAAGATTCCGTTCGGTGGGCTGAATGCGCAGCAGATGGATGTCCTGGCCGACGTGGCCGAGGAGTACTCCGATGCCATTTGCCACATCACGACCCGGCAGGATGTGCAACTCCACTACGTTCACATCGAAGACACGCCTGATTTGATGCGCCGTCTGGCGGCTGTTGGTATCACTACCCGCGAGGCCTGCGGGAATACGGTGCGCAACGTCACCGCCTGTTCGATCGCCGGTGTTTGTCGCTGTGAGGCTTTCGACACCACGCCGTATGCCAAGGCCATGGCCTACCATCTCCTGGGCCATCCCGACACGCAGGATATGGGGCGCAAGTTCAAGGTCGCCTTCTCCGGCTGCAAGACATCGAGCTGTGGGCTCACCAACATTCACGATCTGGGCTTCACCGCCAAGACCTGGCAGTCAGGCGGCGTGATTCACCGCGGGTTCCAGGTCACGATCGGTGGCGGTCTAGGCGCGGTTCCCTACGACGCCCAGCTTTTCGATGCCACCGTCCCGGAAGAGGAGATCCTGCCGCTGGCGCAGGCGACTTGCCGTGTCTTCGCGCGTCTCGGTGAGAAGCGCAATCGCGGACGTGCGCGCTTGAAGTTCCTGGTCGAGAAACTCGGGCTGGATGAATTCCGCCGCCTCGTGCTCGAAGAGCGCAAGATCCTGCCGCCCGATCCTCGTTGGACGGACTACCTGAAAGACGTCGAGCGTTACCACGAGGCGCCTGCCAAGCCCTCTTCGAACCTGAACCTGGCGGACCTGGATCCGGAAATGGAGGCCTGGCGTGCCACGAACGTCTACCAGCAGAGGCAAGCCGGTTACGTTGTGGTCACGGTTACCCTGCCACTCGGTGACATCACGTCGTGGCAGCTGCGCCAGCTCGCGGATGTTGCTCGCCGTTATGTAGGGGACAACGTACGTACGACGGTTGAGCAGAACCTCATCCTGCGCTGGGTTTCTGAAGCTGACTTGCCGGCAGTGTTCGCCGAGCTCAAGCGGCTGGATCTCGCCCTGGGTGGCGCCGGAAAGATCGAGGATGTGGTGTCGTGTCCGGGTACCGATACATGCAAACTCGGTATCGCGGCCTCGCGTGGGCTGGCAGCGGAGCTCCACGAGCAGTTCGTGGAACGGCAGAAGAATGGCGGGATCGATCCCGCTGTGCGCGATCTACACATCAAGATGTCCGGCTGCTTCAACTCTTGCGGGCAACACCATTTGGCCGACATCGGCTTTTACGGTGTCTCGCGCAAGGTTGGCGGCGCGACTGTGCCGCATTTCCGCGTACTCATGGGTGGTGAGTGGGAAAACAACGGCGCGACGTACGGGCTCACCATTGGCGCCGTGCCGTCTAAACGCATTCCCGAGTTCATCGATCACGTGACCCAGCGCTATCTGTCAGAGCGTCACCCTGGCGAGCGCTTCAAGGACTTTGTGGGGCGCGTCGGCAAAAAGGCGCTCAAAGAGATGGTGGATGCCTTCTCAGCGGTACCGCCCTATGCGTTGGATCGGACCCTGTATTCCGATTGGCGCGATCCGCGCGAGTTCACGATTTCCGACATCACCACCGGTGAATGTGCAGGCGAGGTGGTCCCTCAGATCGAATTCGATCTTCAGGCAGCCGAGCAGCGCAATTTCGAGGCGCAGGTTTACCTGGAGCAGAACGAAGTCGAGAAGGCGGACGAGGCGGCCTATCAGTCCATGCTCATCGCTGCCAAAGGCCTCGTTCGAACGCAGCTGTGGGATCTCGGCGATGACCCGGACCGGATCGTCGCGGAGTTCAAGACTCGCTTCTACGACACTGGACTGTTTCAATCGCCTGAGGCTGGCCAGTACGCCGGCGGCAAGTTCGCGCTGTTCCTGGTCAATCGTCATGCCGACAAGCAGCGCGTGTACGTCCTGGACAAGGCCAGGCACCTGGTGGAAGAGGCTCAACTGTTTATCGAGGCGGTCTACGCCTACTACCAGCGTATGAGCGAACAGGAGGCCAAGGCGCGAGCGAAGGCGAAGGCAACTCCCCAAGTGACTGAGGCAGCCGAGGCCATCTGACGACCATGGATCTCCACAAGTTCGGCATCAAGTTCTTCGCCGCGGAAGCCGACGGGTTCGACATACTCAAGCTGATCCCCGTCTATCATCGTTGGATCCAACAGAATACATTGGATGACCTGCTGATCGATGTGGCGGATTACAGTCATGTACCCGCCGGCCCCGGCGTCATGCTCATCGCTCACGAGGGTAACTATGCCCTGGATGAAACAGGTCATGAGCGCGGCGTGGTCTACTACAGCAAGCGACGGCTGAGCGGCGAGCTGTCACAACGCTTTTCCCTCGTTGCGAGCAAGGCGCTCAGGGCTGCGCAGCTCATGTGCGCGGACGCGGAACTCGACCGCGCAGTCAATGTCCCCGGCAATCGCCTCGAGTTCTTCGCCAATGATCGGCTCGTCGCGCCTAACACGGATGCGGCGTACGCGGAGCTCGAACCTGCGTTGACGACCTTCCTTGACAAGCTCTACGCCGGCGCGCGGTACACGTTGACGCGCCAGGCCGATTCCAAGGAGCGTCTGTCAGTGCGGGTGAACGCCGAAACGCAGGTGCCGCTGGACACGCTGCTCGCACGAGTTGCGTAGCTCGATTGAGCCTGGAGCCACACGGATGCTGCGGCCGCACCGAGGAGGCCGCCGCTGAGCGGCCGCTTGACCGACACGCGGACGCAGACCCCCTGGCAATTCAACAATAATGGGACGTGGTACTCGTTTGCAAACTGACGCAATTCCGCTAACGGACAGGGCGCGCGACCTATACTTTAGCCTTCTCGGGGGGGCTCGACGTGCTCATCAAAGGAGTCAGTTCAACTCACAATGCCACGGGCGACGATGAAGGCGTGCGCGGGTCCGAGGACCCACCTGCGGGCGACATCAATCCCGGGATGGTCTCTGTCGACCTGGCGGAGGCGCTAAGCCGCGAGCGCAGCCTGCTGCGTACCATCATTGACTCGATTCCCGCTCTCATCTACGCGAAGGACACCCACAGCCGTTTCATTGCGTGCAATGTGCTGGCTGCCCGCGGGATGGGGACGACCCCCGCGGAAACAATCGGCAAGACGGATTTCGATTTCTTCCCGCAGGAGATGGCCACAGGGTTCTTTCTCGACGAGCAAGCTGTCATCCGCTCCGGGGAGCCCCTGATCGAGCGGGAAGAGTCGGTCCTCGACCGCTCGAGTGGCGCCACGCGTTACTTCGCTACGACCAAGGTGCCCTATCGCGACCATGCGGGCAACATCATCGGGATTGTCGGGATTGGTCGCGACATTACCGATCGGAAGTTGGCTGACGAGCGAATCCGGCATCTTGCGACACATGACTGCCTGACCGATCTGCCCAATCGGGCTAGCTTCAGCGAAGCCCTGAATGCCGCGATCAACTCCGCCCGGTCGGTTGGCAATCGCTTTGCCCTCCTGTTTGTCGACCTCGATCACTTCAAGTTCATCAATGACACCTTCGGCCACGAGGTCGGCGACACGCTTTTGCGGGAATTCGCGGCACGGCTGCGTGCCGCTGTAAGGCCCAACGATCTGCTCGCCCGCCTGGGGGGCGATGAGTTCGTCCTTCTTTGCAAGGACTCGAGCGACATAGCTGACCTCGCGGGCCTGGCAGCGCGAATACTCCAGGCAACGACCCGTCCGGTGGCGTTGTTGGGTCAGGAGCGTCGCGTCAGCGCGAGTATCGGCATCGCCGTCTTTCCCGACGACGGCACGACCGAGCGCACGCTGATGAAGAGCGCGGACACCGCGATGTACACGGCGAAACTGGAGGGCAAGAACAAGTATCAGCTCTTCTCGAGGCGCCTGAGAGCCGAATCGCTCGAGCGCTCCGTGTTGGAGAACGAGCTGCGGCGCGCGCTCCAGAACCGGGAGTTGCTCGTTCACTACCTGCCGAAGTTTGATTTGAAGTCGCGCACCATCACGGGTGCGGAAGCGTTGCTGCGCTGGTGCCACCCCGACCTCGGAATCCTGCCACCGGCGAAATTCCTGACCTTGGCCCAGCAAACCGGCTTGATCGTGCCGATCGGGAGCTGGGTCCTGAAGGCCGTTTGCGCGCAGCACGTGGCTTGGCGGCGCGAGGGCCTTGCGCCTATCAAGATCTCGGTGAACCTGACACCGCAGCAACTGAACGACGAGCACCTCGTCCCGGCCGTCCTCGCGGCACTGGCCGAATCCGGCATGCCCGCCTCGATGTTGGAGCTGGAGCTTTCCGAGATCATGCTGCTGCAACGGGAGCCGCACACGTCCCGTACCCTGAACGAGCTCAAGCGCGCCGGAGTGAACCTGGCCATCCATAACTTTGGCGCGAGCTACCTCTCGCTTACCAACGTGAGCGAATTTCCGATCGATACGTTGAAAGTGGATCGCTCCTTGCTGAATGACATCGGACAAGCCGAGACCCGGGCGTTCACGGAAGCGATCATTGCGATGGGCAAGGCACTCAACCTTACCGTGGTGGCTGAAGGCGTCGAAAGCGTCGCTCAGGCCACGTTCGCGCGCGAGCAGGCCTGCGATGCCATACAGGGCTTCTATGTCAGTCAGCCAGCTACGGCTGACGAGTTCGGCGCGCTCATTCGTGCTCAGGCCTCCTGTACCGACACCATTTGAGTGCCCGCTGACCCTCTCTAATCGCTCCAAAACGCTGACACGAGCCCAGCAGCCTGGAAGATGTGCCTGGCCTCATCTGCGGTCCACTTGTGCCAGTTCAAATCGCCATGCGTGCCATACCAGGCCTGTGCCAACCTGGCGACTCGATGGAGGGGAACTGGTTCTCCCCTCGGTAACTTGTGCCGCTCACACCAGCTGGCTATGTCCTCGCGCGAATGAAATGGGAGAACCATCGAGCAATGCTGGTGGACATTGTCCCAGGCGCGTGCCGGAGGAATTGCAAAGTGCACCAGCACCTTTTCGAGACCTGCCGGATGGCCGTCGAAGACCTGGATGACCAATGGCTCGGCCTCGCCAGCGATGCGGGTGTGTATCCGGGTCTGGCCTCCAACTAGAGTGGCTATTCCAAAGGCGCACCAGAGGCACGGAGCCCACCAACTCACGCCGCGACCTTCAACCCAGTGCGGGGTCGGGGTCGTGGAAAAAGGATGAACGACCCAGGGCTCGCACACATGCGGATGCAAAACAACACCGCGGGCTTCAGCCAGGGAACGGAGAGCTCGCTCGATCTCGGCAACCGGCATGTTGAGCCGTATCGACAGCTCGGACCTGTTTGGACAGGTTCCAGTATTGACGAGAGTTGCGATCAACTCGTGATGGATTTTCGCTAACGTCTGCTTTACCGCCACTCCTGCCACATCCACGGTTATTTGATCGGAACCCTGTGCCGCTGGATATTGAAAGGACGGCCAGCCGCTGTCTTGTGCAATCTTGCTCGTAGTATGATTGCCCTATGCCGCAGCCTCGACAATGGGTTCGAATCCATCGTTTCAGCGGTCCCTACCCGGGTGAAACCGTGCACGCGCATTACGTGCAACACCGCTTCGCGCGCCATGTACACGAGCATCTGGTCATCGGTCTGGTGGAAAAAGGCGTCCAGCAATACACATACCAAGGCTCCCTCTACAGGACCTATCCTGGCCAGATCTTTTTTGTCGATGGCGGCGAGCCACACACGGGAGAAACAGCCAGTGAGGATGGATATGTTTATCGAACGCTGTGCCTCGATCCCCGAGTACTCGTACGCCTCGCCCGGGAAGTCACGGATCGGGAAGAGCTCCCGCACTTCTCCAAGGCTGTCATTGCGGACCGTCCGCTGTTTACCCAGCTTCTCGGGTTGCACCGCGCGATCGACAGTGGTGCGTCAACAATATATCGTGAGTCGCTGCTGCTCGAAGTCCTCGAGCACTTGATGCGAACACACGTCGAGCAGCGACGACAGACTGTGACAGTTGGACGGGATGAGTTTATCGTCCGGCAGCTTCGCGAGTATCTGGAAGCACACTACTGCGAAGATATATCCCTCGCGCAACTCGGCACGCTGGTGTCGAGGAGCCCATACTACACTGCGCGGGTCTTCGCAAAGATCTGCGGTCTACCGCCTCATGCCTATCTGGAAAGCATTCGGGTCCAGCGCGCGCGAGAGTTGCTTGCGTCGGGTGCAAGTGTGGTTCAAACGGCGCTGGCTGTCGGCTACGCCGACCAGAGTCATTTCACGCATAGATTTCGCCGGCATACGGGAATTACTCCGGGCCAGTATCGAGATGCAGCGCGCTGAGCTTGAATGCTGCTGCCCAGGCCCATTACGGTAGAAGGGGAGTTGCAAATGATCGTGCGACTGTGGACGACTCGAGTGGCGAAAGATCGGATCTCCGAATACGAAGAGAACGAGCGCAGTCGTTCGGCTCCCATGTTTCGGAAACAGCCGGGTTGCCTGGGAGTGATGTTCTTGCGTTCCAACGAGAATTGCTTCGCCCTCAGTTTCTGGAAAGACCGCGAATCTGTCGAAAAGCTCAAGACCTCCAGCTCCTATCTCGAAGCTAGCGCATTTTACGCAAGCTCGGGAATGCTGGTCGGGGACCCCTCGTTGGAGGTATTCGAAGTCAGTGGCGGATTCCTGGATCTCGAGGCATTTGCCCGCGCGAAACTCTCGCCTGAGTAGTGTGGCGCTCTCCTTGGGATGAAATCGATTGGCGATGCGGATTGACGCACCGCCGCCCGCGCCCTCGAGAGCGAGGGTCAGGTTTCGTTCAGCATCTTTTCGGCATTCAACATCAATCGCTCCAGGCTCGCCTTGAATCCCTGGGCGTCGATGCCATCCAACAAGCGCGACTCCCGCGCAATGGCCAGCGGCCGCACCTGCTCCAGCAGGGAACGACCTTTCTCGGACAAGTCCACGACAGTGTGGCGCGAGTCCTTCTGGTTGCTCTTGCGCGTGACCAGTCCGGACCTCTCCAGGGCGCGCAGCGAGCGGCTCACCCATGCTTTGTCGACGTGCGCGCGTCTTGCGATTTCGTTGACCGTTACCCCCTCGAAGCCATCCAGCAGGTTCATCAGCCGCAGATCCGTGTTACGCAGGCCGACCCGCGTGCCGATGGTCTGTGTCGCGAGCTTGGTCAACACCTCGGAGATGCGCACGATGCGCACTGCAACCAGGTCCTCGAGGGTTCGCACGCGCGCCTCACGTTCCAGGTCGGCGCTTCTCAGGGCTCGCAAGCTCGGCATGGTCGCTTCGTTATCATGGCATTGTTGTCTTGACAACAAGTCTCGTCTGTACCATCCTGCCCGTCAAGAGCTGCGATGGGCTCCTATGCAAGCTGCCACTTCCTGTTGGCCTGAATCACCCTGGTTTACGGGGATCAATGCCCCGTGCCGGGTCGAGGCCGATATCAACGATCTCGAGATCGTCGGAACGATTCCGGCCGAGATCGAGGGCGTCTTCTATCGGGTTGCCGCGGATCATCAGTTCCCGCCACGCTTCGCCAACGATGTCCCCTTCAACGGTGACGGCATGGTCTCCATGTTCCGCTTCCACCAGGGGCGCGTGGACCTGAAGTCCCGTTACGTACACACCGATCGCTTCCAGGCCGAGCGTGCCGCGGGCAGGGCGCTGTTCGGCAAGTATCGCAACAAGTGGACCGACGACCCGTCGGTCGCGGGCATGAACCGCAACCTCGCCAACACAAACGTGATCATCCATCACGGCATGTTGCTAGCCTTGCGTGAGGACAGCCCGCCGGTAGCGCTCGATCCAGTTACGTTGGAAACCATCGGCAACTGGACTTTCAACGGCACGCTTCCCGGCCCGACCTGCTCGGCACACTGCAAGATCGATCCCTACACCGGTAATCTGGTGGGATTCGGCTTCGGGGCCAAAGGGGACTTCAGCCGCGACATCGTCTATTTCGAGGTCGACAGCCAAGGCCGTGTGATTCACGAGGCATGGTTCCAGATGCCTTACTTCGCCGAGCAGCACGACTGCGGCATCACGCGCAACTACATCATTTTTCCGGTCGTGCCGATCGTGGGCGCAGGCGAAGAAGGACTCAAGAAGGGACTCACCTACTACGGTTGGGACCCGAAGAAGGACATCCATCTCGGGGTGCTCCCTCGCTTTGGCCGCGGCGAGCAGATCCGTTGGTTTACGGCGCCCAACCAGTTCACCAGCCACGTAATGAACGCTTTCGAGGACGGCAGCCGCATCCATTTCGATACGTGCGCTTCCCCGGGGAACCTGTTTCCGTTCTTTCCGGAATTCGGTAAGCCATTCGACCCTTCAGGCATGGCCGTGAAGCTCACGCGCTGGACGGTGAACCTCGATTCGCGGGACAAGGGCTTTGAACGCGTGACGACACTCAGCGATTTTATCGGCGAGTTTCCGCGCAACGACGATCGTTTCCAGGGTAAACCCTATCGCCATGGTTGGCTGCTGGGTTTCACCGGGACGCGCAACAGCCTCGGCCACGTGGACTTGCAGGAGGGTCGCACCGAAGTCTGGAGCGCGCCCCCCACGCACCCTGTCATGGAGCCGTGTTTCATCCCACGCACTCTCGATGCCCCGGAGGCAGACGGTTGGATCCTCCAGGCACTCACCAATGGCGATAGCATGCTGACGGAGCTGAATCTGTTCGATGCGACGCACATCGCGCAGGGCCCGTTGGCGACCGTGAAGCTGCCCCTGCGGCTGAAGCCTGCTTATCACGGTAGTTGGGCCGAAGCCGCCCGCGTAAAACCCGCAACCCTGACTGGAAACACCTAAAGCCGTGCTCGACTACAACGAATACGAAACACTGTTCAACAGTGGCGACGACGCTGCGCTGATCGCACGATTCTTCGCCGATGAGGTCATGTTTTCAGGTGGCACCCGCGACTACCGCGGCAAAGACGAGCTCAAGGCGTTTCTCGCCTGGGCGCACGATGGCGTTCGCGAAGTCATGCGCCCGCAGAACGTGTTGCAACGGGGCGATCTCCTGTTCGCCGAAGTCGACATGGACTTCCATGCCAGCAAGGAGCGGCCGGAGTTTCCGTTCGGCCACCTGCATCCCGGCGACCTCGTCACCGTGAAGTTTTTCGTCACCTACCGCCTCCGCGACGGCAAAGTGGTGGAGTTGAAATCAATGACCTGGCCGCCCGGCAAGGGGGTGACCCAGCTCCCGCGACTCGGTGCCCATCCCAGCCAGGTCGCGGCATTCAAGGCGTATACCGCCGCATTCAGCAACGCCGATTTCGATCGCTTCCCCCGCTTCTACACGCCAGATGTCCGGCTCGAGCTCGGCTCGGTGCCCCCCATCAACTCCCGCCAGGGCATCATCGACTTTTACCGACCGATGTTTCAGCGCGTTCGCGAGCACCTGACAATCAACAGTGTCAAGGCGACCGACTCTACCATCGAGCTCGATGCCATTACGCGCTTCACCGCCATCCAGGACGCCCCTGACTTCGTCGTTGGGTCACTTCGCACGGGGGATTACATCGAAGGCCGGGTGCTCGTCAGTTACGAGCTCCGCGGCGGGTTGATCTCGCGCATTTCGGTGCGTCGCGGTAGCGAGATGGTGAAACACTCCGCGGCGCATGACGCGCTCGTCGCGGGGGGAGGCCGGTCGTGACTACCGGCGGACCCGTCCGGCTCGGCCTGATCGGCGGCGGCCCGGGCTCGTTCATCGGCCCGGTGCATCGGCGGGCCGCCGAGCTCGATGGCCAGTTGCGGCTGGTGGCTGGCGCCTTCAGCCGTGACCCTCACAAGTCGCGCGCCGCCGCGCGGGACTACGGCATCCCGACAGAGCGTGCCTACCCCGGTATCAATGAGTTGATTGCAGCCGAGCGCGGGCGCGCTGATTGCCCGGAGCTCATAGCGATAGCAACACCCAACAGCAGCCACTTCGCCATCGCGCGTGCCGCGCTCGAAGCGGGCTTCGATGTCATCAGTGACAAGCCGGCCACGGCGACCCTGGAAGAGGCCGCCGCTCTACGGCGGATTGTGCGTGACAGTGGTCGCCGCTATGGAGTGACCTACATCTATAGTGGCTACGCGATGATCCGCGAAGCTCGCGAGTGGGTGCGCAGCGGCCGGCTGGGCACGCTACGGCGCGTCGTGGTGGAGTATTCGCAAGGCTGGTTGGCGCAATCGATCGAGCGTTCCGGAAATGTGCAGGCGGCGTGGCGCGCGAATCCGGCAATCGCGGGCACGGGAGGCTGCATCGGCGATATCGGTGTGCACGCCTTTCATCTCGCGGAATTCGTCTGCGGGCTGCCAGTGGAGCGGATTTATGCGGATCTCGCTTCGGTGGTCGAGGGCAGGCTGTTGGATGATGACTGCCAGCTCCTGCTGCGCTTCGCCGGCGGCGCGCGTGGCGTGTTGCTGGCCTCGCAAATAGCGGCCGGCAGCCGCAACGGGCTGCACCTGAGGATTTGGGGCGAGCGGGGCGGCTTGGACTGGCACCAGGAAGAGCCGGATCGGCTTACCCTGAGTTGGGTCGACGCCCCCACTCAGGTGTTGTTCGCCGGAAGCCCATACTTGAGCGAGCCGGCGCGGCGCCTCGCCCGTTTGCCGGCGGGCCATCCCGAGGGTTTCATCGAGGCGCTCGCCAACCTCTATCGCGACTACGCGCAAGCCATACGGGCCGGAGTGCCGTTGGATGAGGACCAGGTGCCGGGAATCGACGCCGGAGCGCGCGGCGTTGAGTTCGTGCAGCGCGCCGTGACGGGCAGTCACACCGGCGAGTGGGCTCGGTTGGATTCGCCAGGTCCTGTTTCGTGACAGCGCTCCTGTGAGAAGGGTTCGAGGTGTAACGGGCAACACCAACTCAATCGAAAGCGGCGCCGCTTGCTCCGCCGCGGGATCGAGTCTTGCTCGCCGCAGACCTGAAGCACACGGGGACGACACCATCCTCAGCCTTGGCGAGATCGATGTGGGGCTTCGCTTTCGTCAACGCCGCGCGTAGCGCCTGCGAGGAGGAGAGAGTCATGATCAGGCAACGAGCAGCCCGACTCACAGCAACAGTCCTGGTATCCGCGCTGCTGTGCAGCGCGTGCGGCGACAATGCGCGATTGCGAATGACGCAAGCCGAAGGGCCGAATCCAACGATTCCGCCACCCCGGAAATCTCTCCTGCCGAGGATCCACATCGCACCCGCGGAAGGGTGGAAGAGCGGCGAAAAGCCCGCCGCGGCGCCAGATATCGCGGTGAATGCCTTTGCGCAGGGACTCAGCCATCCTCGGTGGCTCTACGTACTCCCCAATGGCGATGTGCTCGTTGCGGAAACCGACACACCACCCAAAC
Organism: uncultured Steroidobacteraceae bacterium; assembly: GCA_964400085.1. Taxonomy (GTDB): domain Bacteria; phylum Pseudomonadota; class Gammaproteobacteria; order Steroidobacterales; family Steroidobacteraceae; genus 13-2-20CM-66-19. The sequence continues at coordinate 41,767 of CAYNTW010000024.1, forward strand.
CAGAGGACTCCAAAGGCGTTCAAGGCAAGATCTACCGTGCCGTGCAGAAAGCGGCAGGCTCCGGCAAGCACCCCAGTGCCAACCGCATTACGCTTCTGCGCGATACGAATGGGGACGGCGTAGCGGACGTTCGCACCGTGTTCATCTCCGGGTTGAATTCACCGGTGGGCATGGCCCTCGTAGGCGACTCACTCTACGTCGCCAATACCGATGCCGTAGTGCGTTTCCCCTACATGACTGGGCAGACTCAGATCACGGCCCCGGGGACAAAGGTGGTGGACCTCCCGGGCGGACCTCTCAACCACCATTGGACGAAGACTCTGCTCGCCAGTCCGGATGGCACCAAGCTCTATGTGGGCGTTGGGTCTAACAGCAACGCCGCGGAAAATGGTATTGCAGCGGAGCAGGACCGCGCCGCAGTCTGGGAAGTCGACACTGCGACGGGAGCGCATCGTGTGTACGCCTCCGGCCTACGCAATCCCGTCGGCCTTGCGTGGGAGCCAACCACGCATGCCCTATGGGTCTCGGTCAACGAACGCGACGAGCTCGGGAGCGATGTACCACCGGATTATTTGACTGCGGTAAAGGAAGGTGCGTTCTACGGATGGCCATATAGCTATTTCGGGCAGCACGTCGATGACCGCGTGAAGCCCCAGCGCCCCGATCTGGTCGCGCGCGCCGTGGTACCCGACTACGCGCTCGGCCCGCATACCGCGTCACTGGGACTGTGCGCCGCTGATCAAACCTCCCTGCCCAGTGAATTCCAGCACGGCATGTTCGTCGGACAGCACGGCTCCTGGAACCGCAAGCCGCTCAGCGGCTACAAAGTTGTCTTCGTTCCGTTCGCCAACGGAAGGCCTGCGGGGCTGCCCGTTGATGTATTGACGGGATTCGTGGGCCAGGACGGCAAGGCCCGTGGCCGACCCGTGGGTGTTGCAATCGACCACCATCGTGATTTGCTGGTGGCAGATGATGTCGGCAATACGGTCTGGCGAGCCACGGCTGCAGCGGGATCCGCCAGCAAAGTCGTCGCGCGGTAGGGATCGCTGCCCCGGCCCCCGGCATGTATGTGAACAATTTCGCATAAGAAGCGAAACTGTTGCAGCTACGTGACAATTGCGTCATCCTACCCGCCTCCCTCCGCCGGGTGCGCCAACGGTGCCGCATTTCCGCCCAGACATCCTGCTGAGACTTTTCGCCGAGGACCGCCCGGCCCTGTTGCGCTACGTGCGCCGTTTTCTCCGGAGCCACGAAGACTCCGAAGACATCGTGCAGGAGGCCTTCCTGCGCACGTGCGAGCACCCACAGGAGGTCGTCGAGCCCCGGGCTTTTGCCTTCACCGTGGCTCGCAATCTGGCCGCCAACAGCCGCCGCCACACCCGGTTGGCCAAAACAGACACGTTGGGGGATTTGAGCCAGTCAGTTGTCGTGCCATCGGGCACTTCGCTCGAGGGTGAGGTCCTGGCGGAGGAAGAGGGCCGGCTGCTGCGGGAAGCGGTCGAGCAGCTCAGCCCCCAGTGCCGGGCTACCTTCCAGCTGAGGGTGTTTCAGGGTTGCTCTCACAAGGAGATCGCGCAGCGCTTGGGTATCGCCCCCAAAACGGTGGAAAATCACCTGAGCCGCGCCTTACGTGAGACGCACGAGTACCTGCGAAAACGCTATCAACTGACGGCAACAGGTCATGGCCGACGTTCATCGACTACCGAGCGTTAGGAAAGTAGAGCAGGAGGCGAGCGACTGGATTGCGCGCCTCGATGCAGACGATGTGACCGCTGAGGATCGCGCGCGCTTCGAAGCCTGGAGAGGCGCGCATCCTTCCAATGCTCGGGCCTTCGAGGAGCTGTCGCGGACGTGGCAGCGGTTCTTGAAGGCAGCGCCCTCAGCTGATCAGCGCGCTTTCGATGAGCGCACGAACCTGGAGAGCGCCTCCGGGCTGGGCCGCCGCTGGAGGTGGGCCCTGGCTGCCTGTGCAATCCTACTGCTCTTCCTCGGTGGCCTCTATCTGCAGCGACCGATATCGGCAACTCCATTCGAGACTGCGGTGGGCGAGCAGCGGACTGTCCCGCTGCCGGATGGCTCCTCCCTGGAGCTCAACAGCAACAGCCTGGCGCGCGTCGATTACTCCGCGCGCCGGCGCATCATCCATCTGGATCGCGGCGAGGCCTTCTTCAAAGTCGCGCACGATGCGCGCCGTCCGTTCTGGGTGACCGCTGGGCGGGACTGGGTTCGGGCCGTCGGCACCGAATTCAACGTGTACCTGCGGCCAACGAGTCTGCAGGTCACCGTCCGCGACGGAACGGTACAGGCGGGAGAGAGTGGCGATTTGCGTACGGCTGCACAGCCAGACGAGCACAAGTTAGCCCCTTGGGTGACGCTCACCCGCGGGCAACAGGCCGATCTGGAGGTCAGCTCCGCGCGCAAGCGCGCCCTGTCTTCAGAAGAACTGGCAGAAGCAGTGGCCTGGCGAACCGGCACGGTCTACTTCGAGAACCGCCCCCTCGCGGAGGTCGTTGCAGAGCTGAACCGATACTCTGCCGAACAACTGATTCTCGAAGACGACGCGCTGCGCACGTTGCGCGTCGGCGGCACGTTCCAAACCGGCCCCCAAGGGGCGGCCGCGCTCCGCCGTATGTTGGAACAGAACTACGACATTCGCGTGCGCCGTGAAGGCACTGACATCCACCTGAGCGGTCCCCCGCACCCGCTCTCCCAATAAATCCCCTGTTGGGGGTTTTCCGCTCCCCGAGGGTCGTAGAGACAGCACTTCGAAACGGTGAAGTGCGACCAGAACGACCATTGGGGGACCTGCATGATCTTCGGCAGAGCCGGCTTCGCATGGATTGCCTGTGGGTTGCTCGCGAGCGCTCCCGTCCTGGCGGTAGCGGACTCGCAGCGATTTGACATTCCTGCCCAGGCAATGCCTGCTGCACTCAAGGCGTTCGCGGCACAGGCACATATCCAGCTCTTCTACGTGTACAGCGTGGTGGCCAACGCACGCGGCAATGCCGTCCAAGGCGAGCTGGATACTCACCAGGCACTGAAGGAACTGCTGCGCAATACCGGCCTCGAGGCCGTCTACGGATCGGACTCGGAAGTCACCATCCGATTGGCCAGCGGCCCACAAAACAATGAGCCGGCGGAGCAGAAAAAACCGGCGAAGACGCCGCCCCTCGGGCGCAACGGCCCCAACTCCGCCGCCGACACGACTGACAGCAGCGTGGAGCTGCAAGAAGTCATTGTCACATCGCAGAAGCGCGAGGAGCGGCTACAGGACGTCCCGATTCCGGTCACGGCAATTACCGCCTCGAACCTGGCGGACGAGAGCCACTACAGTCTCCAGGATTACTACTCCCAGGTGCCCGGGTTGTCGTTGACCCCAAACGAGTTTTCCGGCGCACCGACGATCGCCATCCGCGGCATCACCTCCGGTGATTTCACCAACCCGACCGTCGGGATCACGGTGGACGACGTTCCGTTCGGTCCTTCGACCGTCAACGGCGGCGGCTACTTCGCCCCCGACCTCGATCCGAGCGATCTCGCCCGCATCGAGGTGTTGCGCGGCCCGCAAGGAACACTCTACGGCGCAAGCAGCATAGGCGGCCTCATCAAGTACGTCACCGCCGACCCGGCGACCGACGCATTCTCCGCTCGAGTCGAGGCCGGACTATCAACCATCCACCACGGCCCGGGTCTCGGCTATGACGTGAGTGCGGCAGTCAACATACCGATCACCGACACGTTCGCCGTGCGCGCCAGCGGTTTTACCCGGGAAGAACCCGGTTATGTCGAAAACATCCGCAACGCGCAGCAGGGCGCCAACAAGGTGGAGATCGCCGGTACGCACCTCTCGGCGCTCTGGCGGCCCGCGGAGCAGTTTTCCCTGAAGTTGAGCGCCCTGTTCCAGGACAACAAGCTGTTCGGCTCCCCCTACGTCACGATCGAGCCCGGCGTCGGCGACCTGCAACAGGATTTCCTGCCGCACACCGGCGAAGTCAGCCGCAAGTTCGAGGCCTACAGCGCCACGGCCACGGCGAAACTCGGCGCCTTCACACTGACCTCCGTGACGGGCTATAGCGTCAGCCGACTCTACGACAAGCTCGACTACACGCAGATTCTGGGCGGGTTGACCGCGCAGGTGTTCCAAACCGCCGACACCGTCAACACGGATGACACCCATACCAACAAGATCTCGCAGGAGATCCGGCTCGCGACTCCCATCGGCCCCTCCTTCGACTGGCTCGTCGGCGGGTTCTATACCCACGAGGACTCACCTTGGGCGCTCGAAATCCTTCCAGTGACTCCCGCCAGCCAGCGGCTCGGGTCTCTGGTGTACACGACTTTCGACAGTGTCTACGCGGAATGGGCGGCTTTTACCGACCTGACCTGGCACGTCACCGATAGCTTCGACATCCAGTTTGGGGGACGGGAAAGCAAGATCCGCCAGAGCTTTCAGGAGACTGACATTGGCGCTGCGTACGTCCCGATAGTCGAGGGGAAGAGCTCGCCTGCGGTAACGCCGGAGTTGCAGGCAAGCGAGAACGCCTTCACTTACCTCGTGACCCCGAGTTGGAAAATAACACCGCGGCTCATGCTCTACGCCCGCTTTGCTTCCGGTTACCGACCGGGCGGCATCAACAACGTGGTCGGCGGCGTAGATTTACCGACCGAGTTCAAGCCCGACAAAACTCGCAACTACGAGCTGGGCGCCAAGGGCAGCGCCTTCGATCACCGGCTCTCCTTCGATGTCTCCTTGTACTACATCGATTGGACCCAGATCCAACTGTCGCTGATCAATCCTGACAATGGCCAGAACTACTTCTCCAACGGCAGTCAGGCCAAAAGTCAGGGCGTCGAGCTCTCCGCGCAGGCCACGCCGGTGAATGGTCTGCACCTGGGCGGCTGGGTGTCTTGCAACGATGCGGTCCTCACCCGGGATTTTCCGGCGAGCAACCTGGTCTCTGGCGCCTCCGGCGACCGGCTGCCGTACACCAGCCGGTGGTCGGCCAGCACTTCGCTGGATTACGAGCTTCACTTGGGGTCGTTCACCGCGATTTTCGGGGCAACGGCGAGTTATGTCGGAGCGCGCGTCGGAGCCTTCCAAACGGCGCCGCAACGCCAGGACCTGCCCGGCTACACCAAAACCGACTTGCATGCGACCGCGAAGCAAGACCAGTGGACAGTGGACTTCTACATCAACAACCTGGCGGACGCCCGCGGCATCGTGGGCGGCGGCATTGGCACCGCCGTCCCGACTTCCTTCGGCGTGATCCAACCACGCACCGCCGGGGTGTCGGTGGCGCGGACTTTCTAGCCGGCGCGACTTTCTTGTGTCTATGGATCGCAGTAATCTTCCTTGGGCGCTGGGTGGGTTTCACGCTGCAATGAGTGACATGACGCCATTTCTTGCTGTAGTTGTGTTGGTCGTGCTGCAGGCGGCCGCGCTAGGGGGCTGTGCCCGCAACCCCAACGCCGGAGCAGCGGCGGCAGCCGCTCCCGCAGCGCCTCCCGATCTTGCCGCCTCGAGCATATCGCCGACGGCGAGCCTGAAAGAGCTCATGGACGCCATGGTAGATCCAGCCGCTGACGGTCTGTGGGACTCAGTTGCCATCACTGCGACTCCTGCCGGCACCGAGCGGCACGAGCCCCGGACGCCGGAAGAGTGGGCCGCGGTGCGGCGGCATGCGATCACGTTGGTCGAGGCGGTGAATCTGGTTGTCATGCCGGGCAGACACGCCGCGCCGGCTGGAACACAACCGGGCCTCGGTGAGCTGCCCCCTGAAAAGATCGACCTGCTCATCGAGCGGCAACGACCGCTTTTTACTGGCTTTGCGAATGGGCTACGCGGCACCGCGCGCGAAGCCCTGGAGGCGATCGATCACAAGGATGTCGATGCGTTACTCAAGGCAGGCGGGGACATCGATGCGGCGTGCGAGGCCTGTCACGTAACGTTCTGGTACCCGAACCAACCGTAGGGCAGATGGCCACGGCGGCGACGAATGTCAGATCTTTGCGCCGCGCGGCGTGCTCTCAAACCACTCTTTGAACCGCAGCAGAGGCGGCGAGCGGTTCTCGCGCAAATAAACCAGGCACAGCTCCAAGGTAACCGGCAGATCGTCAATCGCAAGCAGTTGAACTCCATGGGGCAGTCGCCAGCGGTGCGAGGAGTTGACAATGGCGGCGCCGGCGCCCGTCGTGACGAGGGTCAGCATCGCGGCCTCGTTGGCCGCTTCATGAACCACGCGCGGCTCGACAGCACGCTTGTTGAGCTCTGTCCGCAACGCATCGTGGTAAGCGGGACTCCCGGAGCGCTGGAACAGAATCAGCGGCTCCCCGGCAAGATCGGGCAGCCGGATCCGCTTGCGGGCGGCAAGAGGCGAACCGCGTGGCACGGCAAGACAGACCTCGTGCTCCTCGAGGCGCTGCACCACCAGGTCGGGATCGTCTTTCGGGGGGTTGTACAGGAATCCGGCGTCCAACTTGCGCTCGCGGATCGCGGCCAACTGGTCGAGCGAGGGCATCGCGGCCGGCTCGACCCGGACCTCGCGCGCACGCGCCGTAAATTCACGAATGCTGTCGGGCACAATCCCGTGCCAGCCGGCTACCTCGATATAACCCAGACGCAGCACTCCCATTTTGCCGCGACCAACCAGTTGCACGTGTCGGGTGATCTGGTCGATATCCGCAAGGAGGCGATGCGCGTCTTCCTGCAACGCGCGGCCTGCTGCAGACACGCGGATGCCGCGCGGCAAACGGTCGAAAAGCCGTACCTGCAATTCCTCCTCCAGCTTGTGCATCTGCCTGGTCAGCGCTGGCTGCGCAATGTGCAGCCGGCGCGCCGCCCGCCCGAAGTGCTCTTCTTCGGCAATGGCCAGAAAGTATCGCAATTGCTTGAGTTCCAACCGAATCCCCTTCCACGACCGAAGCACGCGCGGCGCCGGCGCTCTCAATACTGATATCAAAACGGCATCGGTTTGGCCAATTGTTCTATTGGACGGCAGTGATCAGGCGGTTGGATAGTCGGTAGATCATGACAGACCGGGATCGTAGAGGTTATGAGGATGTAGCGGTCACGACCCCCGTGACAGTCCCCTATGTTCGCTACTCCACACACGGCGCCCAGTGGTTCGCGGCCAGCGCGCTCGCCACCCTCCTCGAGCGCAGCGGACTGGAGAAGAAGGCGGTGGACGGGCTGTGTTTCTCGAGTTTCACCGCCGCCCCGGACAATGCGGTCGCGATGACCCAACACCTGGGTCTCACGGTGCGTTGGCTGGACCATATCCCGATGGGAGGCGTTTCCGGCATCGTGGCCCTGCGACGTGCGCTGCGAGCCGTGCAATCGGGAGACGCGACCATAGTGGCCTGCATCGGCGCGGATACCCATCGCCCCGATTCGTTCCGCTCGATCGTCGAGAACTTCAGCCAGTTCTCTCGCGATGCGGTTCACCCGTACGGAGCCGGCGGCGCGAATGCGAGTTTCGCGTTGCTGACGGATTACTACATGAGGACTTTCGGCGCGCGAGCCGAAGATTTCGGCAAGCTGTGTGTTGCACAACGCGAGAATGCGTGTCAATTTCCCTATGCCTTGTTGAGAAAGCCGTTGACGTTGGATGATTACCTGAGCGCTCGCCCGATTGCCGAGCCCCTGCGACTGTTCGATTGCGTCATGCCCTGCGCCGGCGCGGAAGCGTTTCTCGTGATGAAGCGCCGCCGCGCCGCTGAGCTGGGTCTCGCGCACGCCGTCGTCCTCGGTGCGACCGAGTGCCACAACCCTTTCCCGGACGATCCAATCCAGTTCCGGGGCGGCTGGGCACTGGATCGGGACGAGTTGTTCGCCCAGGCGGGGATTTCCCGCGATGACATCGATCTGGTGCAGACCTACGACGACTACCCGGTGATGTCCGTCATCCAACTCGAGGATCTCGGTTTTTGCGCCAAGGGTGAGGGAGCCGAGTTCATCCGCAGCCACAGCTTCACGACGGACGGCACCTTTCCCCTCAACACCTCCGGCGGCCAGCTCTCTGTGGGTCAGGCGGGCGCCGCTGGCGGACACCTGGGTCTCACGGAGGCACTCCGGCAGGTGACCGGCGCGGTGTTGGGAGCCGCCGTCCCGGATGCCGAAACGGCGCTCGTCAGCGGTTTTGGCATGATGATTTACGACCGAGGCCTGTGTAGTGGAGCGGCGATCCTGGCGAGGGCGGTTTAGATGACGCAGTCCGGGCCCCCGAGGACATTTCCTCCGGCACCACGCTCGTTGCGTAGCAGTGTCTCACAAGGTTTGAGCTCGGCGGCGGCCGTTGGGCGCTTCGAGCTCCAGGTCTGTAGCCAGTGCGAGACGGTTCAGTATCCTCCCCGCGAGGCTTGTGTCCGATGTTTGTCGACTCGCCTCGTGTGGCGGCCGCAAAGTGGGGCAGGGGAGCTCCTGTCCCGAACCGTTCTGCATCACAGCCACGATCCGTACTTTCGCGAGCGCCTGCCTTGGTTTGTCGGCCTGGTGAGGCTCGATAGCGGGCCGACCGTACTGGTCCACCTGCCGCAGAAGGCACCCGCGCCGCCGGCTCGGGTCTGGGTGAGCGCGCGTTTGGACCGCAGCGGGGCGGGTGTGTTGGTAGCCTCTGAGAGAAAGGATGGTGCCGACTTGAATGACGACCGACGGCTGCGCGAGCACCTGACTCATCCTCCGTGATCTACTCGTTCAACAGAAACGCCGTGATGTCTTCCGGATACTCTTCCTCTTGTCCGTCAATGATCACGTACCGCGGCAGTTCGCTCGGATCTGAGTTGGGTGGACGCTGCGCGCGCGGCATGCCGTGCTCGACCAATGCTTCCGCGCAGCCGTACCAGTCACCGTTTTCTTCGGGCCTGTTGCAGGAGGCCCAGCTGAGCGTACCGACTACGTTACTGTTGTAATTGTGCCTTTCCTGCCAGCTTGCGCCGTGTTCGAGCAGAAATCGGGTCAGCGCGGCATTGCCCCGAAAGACTGCGCAATTGAGCGCCGAGCCGCCGATGTCCGCGCCGCGTACCGCAATCGGCCAGCCGAGCTCCACCATCGTTCTAACCGCAGTGTCGCGATTGTTGAAAGCGGCGACCGGGAGCAATGCCTGCCGGTGCGGTGGCAACGATCCGGGGAGATCCGGCCGGGTAGTCTGAATGCGCCGGGCTTCCTGCTCATCGCCGCGCGCGCAGGCGGCGATGAAGCGATCTTCCTCACTGAGCGCATGGCTTGCGCCGGCTCGATCGAGAACATCCGCCACCTCCTTCAGACCGCTGATTTCAGCAAGCTGATATGCGCTGACGCCGCCATGCCATTGCACCGATGGATCGGCCCCTGCATCGAGCAACAGTTGCACATGCGCGGCCGAGCGCCCGCGATTTATCGCCCAGATGATCGGATGTGTGGTGCCTGATACGAGGCTGTTCGGATCGGCACCTCGTTCCAGAAGCAATGTCAGTGGCGCCGGGTCCGCGAAATCGAGCGATCGTCCGATGGCGTTCGTTCCTGGAATCCGTGCGCCGCCGTCGAGCAACACACGCATGCAGTCGAGGTGTGGAATCGAATGATACAGAGATTCGTGGTCGTTCGGATCGGCGCCGGCGTCGAGCAGTACCTTTGTCAGCCGCGCGTCGTGGTTCTGGCCGGCGGCACCGTAGATCGCGGTGAGCTGATCGTCACCTGGCTCGTCGAGAGAGTTGGGCGGCCAGCGATTGCCGACGGACTGATTCGGGCTCGCTCCCGCATCGAGCAACATCTGCGCCGCGCGATGCAGCCGCTCGCGGAAGGGATCGAGTCGCAGCAGGCTCGAATGGGTTACTGCGACGAGCGGTGGCAATTTCAAGGGCCCGCCCACGCGATGAACCCATTCAGGGTCGGCTGCGATCGCGGTCCGAATCGAATCTTCATCGCCGACTGCGCACGCAAGCCAGGGGTCGCGCTGCACGAGATCGGGCCGCTCGGTTAGAAGCCGTGCGGCGAGCTGTGGACGGGCACCAAAAGTATTCCCGGTGATATCGCCCGAATACACCAGGGTGAGCCAATACCGCAGCAGTTGTCCGGGAGCCTTGGTGCGCAGTGCTTGCAGCTCGATGTACGACTTCAACTCGGCCCAGCTCGCGAACTCATATTCGCGAGCGATGCATGATTGCATGTCGTGCAGGCGCAGGCCGAGTGAGACCAGCTGCGCGTGAGTTTTTCCCTGCGCGACGGGCAATGCCTGGCGCAGTCGTTCGAATGCAACTGGGTCTTGGTTTTGGTAGAGGCGCAGTAGCTGTTTCGCCTGCTTGCGCAAATGATCGATGTTCGGATGCTCGGGGAGCGTGCCCATTGGAAACCTCCATGCGTGTCACTGCCGAAGGTCCGCAATGCCGGCTGCACAAAGGTTTACGGGTTGTCACACGAATGCAAGTGGGTTCGACCCTGCCCGCGGACCCGGGTGCGGCTTGCTCCACCGGTACAGTATAGCGCAATTTCTCTGCGGGCGGGTTCGACATCGCGGGGCCCGAGGCCTACCATTCCGACGGGCTCATTGTTACGAGGGAGGCTCATGAGAGTCGTGAACCGGCTTGCGTTTGTATCGGTCTTGGGGTCAGTGCTGGTGGGCGCCAGCGCGATGGATTCCGGGCCAGGTTCGGCTGAAACTTTCGTGTCCGCCGGCGAGTTGGTCGCGAAGGTCAAAGGCACGACGAGCGATATTGCCTATCAGGTCCCGAACAGTACCGGCACCCAGGTGCTGATGATCCGCCGGGATAAGACCGGGGACGCCGAGGTGCACACGACACTCAATGACACGATCATCATTGAGCGTGGCACCGGCAAGTTCCGGGTCGGCGGCACCATCAGCGGCAATCGCGAGGTCCGTCCGACAGAATGGCGCGGTGGCGAAATGACCGGATGGCGCGAATACTCGGTCTCGCCCGGAGACTTGCTTGTCATCCCCGCGGGTGTACCCCATCAAGCGATCGTGACGTCCGGCACCTTGTTGTACCTGGCTATCAAGACTCCTCGCCAGCAGGCACCGTGATAGACGGTGTCGCGTCGAGATCGAGATCTGCGGCCCGTGTCGAGCGCTTCAGGTGGAGGAAGCGCCGGCTCAGAAGTAGCGGGCGACCTTCAACATGAAGTTGGCTGACTCGCCAAGGCTTCCGAAATCCGAGCGCGCCCGTCCGAAGTTGGTCGCGACGAGGCCGCCCACGGTCCAGTGATCCGACAGATAGTAGTCGGCGGAGATCTGCAGTAGACCCGATCCGTCATAAGTGTCGGCGTTGACGAAGCCGACGAGCTCCAGTTTGGGGATGAACGCGTCAGCCCAATCGGCGCGCAGAAACACGGAATGCCGGCTGACCGGATCCTGCTGATCGAGCGCGTAATCGCGCAAGTACCAAAGCTCACCCGCGACAGGTGAAGGGACAGGGTGCGCGTGTCCCGCTGTGAACCAATTCCGCCAATCCGCTCGCGTGAAGCCGGGTTGGTTGAAGTGATATTCGAGATTGAAGGTGATCCGGGTCTGGGTCGTGTAGGAGACCCCGAGGGCCAGTTCGTTCTGAAAGCTCTCGTGGGGACTCTCGGGTATCGAGTCTGGAGCGTGCAGTGGCAACGTGCCGGTGTCCCGGCCATAGCGCAGGGCGTCATCGATCAGGCTTGCGCGCCGTCCACCGGACCACTCGAGATAGGCAATCACCTTCTGGCCGAAGCTCTCGGCCAGATTCGTCCCTAGCCGCGTCTGGCTGCCCTCACGATATAACAGGAGCTCCGGGCTGAATCGATCACTGATGTTGATGCTGGTTTTCACCAGGGAGCGATTGCGCGCGTTGGTGCGATCGAGCGTCGGGTCTAAGCTGGGCAGGTTGATATTGGTGTAGATCGCGCTCGGCTCGTACAGCTTTGGTGCAAACGCAGCAGTGAGCGACCCGCCCTCGAAAAGTTGTTGAGCTCTCAACATCAACGTCCCCAGGCGATCCTCGCGCAACACGCTGGGATCTGCCGACAACGGCTCCACGACGGCCCTCGTTCGGAAGAAGTCCGTTGGGTTGTACCCAAGCGCGACACCGCTCTTGAGGTTGATTCGACCGAAATCCAGGTAGGTGCGATCCCGAGGGTGCCAATCGAAGAACGCCTCGCGTAGATCGTTGATCAGATTTTCGTGCGTGGGAAAGCTCAAATCGTCCTCGGCGCGCAAGTTGGCGCGTCCGCTGTATGTGAAGACAAGCGAGCGGGTGAGCCGCCAATCCTTGCGAATATCGAGGAACAAACGCTCCTGCCAATCGAAAGGTCGTGGCCCTGGAATGGGGACGGCAAGCTGATTCCGCAGGGAGGTGACGGTAAAGGCGTTCTCGAGATAGATGCGGCTCTCGGTGTTGAGCGTCGGGGAGGGTGTCGCCGCAGTGTTAACCGACGACTGCTGCACCGCCTGAGGGATGAGATCGAGATCCGAGTCCTGGCCGGGGTGCGTATCCCGAGCGGGCGCCTGCGTACGCTGATCGGCCGGCGTAGTCTGAGCGACGGCTTCCGCCTGCCACAGCGCGCCGGCCAGAAGGATTGCCGCCGTACCTCGCCACATCAGTTGATCTGCAGGTGGGGGAGGTAGTCACGTTGGAACCAGACGTCCGGAACGTCCTGAAATGCGTCGTCGCTGGAAGTCGCGATGGTCACGAGCGAGGTGTCGACGGCATCGATGATGATCGCCTCGCTCGGGCGCAAAGCACCGAGGCGCTGCGCGAAGTTGCGGTAGTAGACGATCTTCAGCAACCGTCCGCTATCGGCATACATCCTCCCCTTGACGGGATTGAACGTCTCCTGCTCGACCCAGTACTCGATGTGGTTATAGACCGCTCTGTCGTTGGCCGCTTTGAGATCGAGGTGCCAACACTGACGCTCCGCGCGCGTGGCATCCGTGATTTTCTCCGTACCGAGTAGAGTGGCGTCGTAGTCCGCCACCAGATTCACGGTCAGCACATCGCCGATGGCCGCCTGGCCAATCAATCGCTGTTGCGGTGAGATCCGCACGCTCGTCTTCGAGGCCGGATCGAAGAACCAGAGCGAGCGACCGTCGAGTAGCACTCGTTTGCCGGCATCACGCGCTGGATCGATATACTGCACCAGGTTGCGGAACTGGTGTGTCGCGGCATCCTCCTTGGCAAACACGACGAACGTGTCGTGGTCGCGCTCGCGCCCTTGTATGTACTCGGTGAACCGGACAGTAGAGCGAAAGGGGGCCTGTGGATTTCTCACTTTGTCGGTGGCGGCGACGATCTGCGTGGCCGTCTGCGCATGGGCGGCCGCGCTGGCGATGAGCAGCGCGGCGAGTGCGAACAATCGAAAGCTTCCAACCATGATTCCCTCAGACATGTCGCAGAGCATCGACCACCGAGAGGCGTGCCGCGCTGTTAGCCGGTAGTAGCGCCGCGATCGTTGCAATGAGAACGAGTCCAACCCAGGCTCCAATGACCAGTGCGGGGCTGCTGGCTACCGCGACGTGCAACGGGGCCGGGTTCGCATTTCCGGGAGGCACCCATGTCAGACCGGCGTGATTGACGAGCGCGGCAACGAGAAAGGCGAGGGTGGCGCCGACCGTGGCGCCGATCGCTCCGATGAGAAAGCCTTCCGCAATGAATTGCGAGCGGATGCCGCCTCGACGTATGCCCATCGCGCGAACCGTGCCGATCTCGTTGGTCCGCTCCATCACGTTCATCGTCATGGTGTTGACCACCGCGAAGAGCACGATCACACCCATGACGAGCGCGATGAACAGGAATATGGCGCTGAAGAGTCGCACTGCCTGCCCGTAGAAGGGAGTCAGCTCGCCGAAATCGCGAACGTCGAGGTCCAGGTGGTTGTCCCGGATCAACCTCACGAGGCGTGCGCGGGCGGCTGGCAGATCCTGGCTGCGATGGAGTTGGAGCACGACGCCGGTGATTTTGTGCTCGCCTCGGCCATACACCAGTTGCTGCGCCAGAGCGAGCGGCATCGCGATGTAGTTGTCGTCCAGTTCCTTCAGGCCCTGCGGTTCGGCGCCGCTGACCGTGAGGCTCACGACGTTAGGCGCACCGCCAGCCGTCGCGGCCAGCAGCTCAATCTGGGGCGCGTTGGAGGAATGTTCCCCACCGCTCGTGTCGCGACGTGCGAGCTCTCCGAGATCCGCGTTTACGACCGATACGGCCTTGTCGGAGGGCGCTGCGGATGTCGGTATCGATGGACAATTCCGTAGCCGGAGCGGGCCGCACAATCCGAGGATGCGTGCCAGGCCGAACCCGATCAGGCCTCGTGTGTCATCGTTGTCGGAGAGTCGCGGATCCGCGGGATGCGTTGCCCCTGTGCCAAACTCGTCCCAGCGGCGCAGGCGGTCGCGATCCGAAGGGATGAGTCCGACGCCGATGAAGGTCTTGGAGGCATCATTCTCGCCTGAGAAGTTGCCGGCTATTCCCAGGAGGGATTGGGTCGGAGTCATGACATTGATCATCGGCCGCAGCACGGGATCGTTGCCGATGAGCGCCATGACCTCACGGTAATGGTCTATGCCGTAGGCAGCGGGGTTGCCTGCACCGAAGAGGAAATAGCCGGCGCGAAACACAGTAAGATGGCCGATCCGCTGCACGTTGTTGGTCTCGAGCCCGGCGAAGATATAGGCGGCGAAGCCGCCGAAGAGGAGTGTGGCAAGAGCCCCAGCCGCCACCGCCGAGCCTGTCATCAGTGAGCGCCGGCGATTGCGCAGTATGTTCCGCAGTGCGATTTTCAGAAGGAGCCTCATTGCCGTGCCTCCGTCCTGTGCTCGACGATCCTTCCGTCGCGGATGTGAAAGATTTCGTCCGCGTGAGAGATGAGCTGCGGGTCGTGTGTTGCAAAGATGAAAGTGGTCCGCGATTCAGCCTGGACGCGGCGCATGAGCTCGATGATGGAGGCGCCGGTGGCGGTGTCCAGATTCGCCGTGGGCTCATCCGCGAGCACCACCTGCGGGCCCTTGACGAGCGCGCGGGCGATCGCGACCCGCTGTTTCTGCCCGCCCGAGAGCTCGTTCGGACGTTGCGCCGCCTGGTCGGCAAGTCCCACCGCCTGCAGCATTGCGAGCGTACGCTCGCGCCGCTCAGCGGCGGGTGTTCCAATCAGGAGCAACGGGTACTCCACATTCTCGTAGGCGGATAAAACCGGTACGAGGCTGAAGTTCTGGAAAATGAAGCCGATGTTGCGGGCACGAAACGCGGAAGTCGCATCGTCGTCGAGCGCGGCAATCGCCTGACCGCAGACTTCGACCGTGCCGCGGGTTGGCGCATCGATGCAGCCAATCAGGTTCAACAGTGTCGTCTTGCCGCTGCCGGAGGCGCCGATGAGCATCGAAAACCGATGGTAGGGAATCGCCATGCTCACATCCTCGAGCGCCGGGACCGCGATCGGCCCGAGTTGATAGATCCTGGCGACTTGATGCAAACGGACCACCGCCGCCGCGGGATCCGGTGCGCTCGCGCGTGTCATTGCCTGAACCATCGAACCTCCAGTCGGTCCCGCTTGACGATCAATCGAGCAAGATCGTAGCGTCTTTCGTGTCTTC
>CAYNTW010000025.1:0-2423 GCA_964400085.1 uncultured Steroidobacteraceae bacterium
CGAGCCGAGCGAACGTGTGCTGCAGACCTTTTGCGGTACCTGAGCGCGCCGGCGCTCCGGAGGGGGAGCCCGCACGGAGTGTAGCTCCGTGCGGGCCGTTCTAAGACCGATCAGGGTTTGAGCTGTCCGCGGATTTCGCCCGCTTTGTGCTCGGCGCTGTGCACGTTGACGTAGAGGTTGCCGCTGGTGAAGCTCGCAAACTGCTCGTCGGTCAACTTCGAGCCCTCTGGCACTTTCCACGTACCGTCCGCGCCCTTCGTGAGGGTGATGATCGGGGGCCCGCTTTGGCCGGGCGCGCCGACGTGGATATGCGCGGCGACACCCTCGATACCGGTCGTTTTGATCGATCCCTTCACCGTGTGGTCCTTTGCGATGGAGATCTTTCCAGTGCCCGTGGCCGAGGTGGTCACGGGCGGCGTCTCCTCCGCGCCCGTCAGCTTTACATTGACATCCGTTGCGAATGCCGACGGGCCTAGCAGCACCAACGGCACAGCGGCAAGCAAGGCGAGCGCGGGATGCGCTTTGTTGAGAGCGAGCGGCATCGAAGTCTCCCTAGGTGTTCGGCGTGAGTTGCCGACGAGCGATTCTACGCGTGCCGACGTATGATTGACATCTGCACCAACACAGGGAAGAACAGCGATGAGAAAGTGGGCCACGCGAAGTGTATTCGTCATTTCCACGATGGCAGCCTTGGCGGCCGCTGCCCAGCAGCGGCCGGATTTCAGCAAGGTGGACATCAAGACCTCCCAGCTTGCCGGCGACTTCTACACCCTCGAAGGCTTGGGCGGGACCATCAGCGTGCTGACGGGGCCGGATGGCGTGCTGCTGGTGGATTCGCAGTTCGCGCCCTTGACCGAGAAACTGGTCGCCGCCATCCGCAAGATCTCGGACGAGCCCATCCGATTTCTGGTTGACACCCACTTGCACGGCGATCACGCGGGAGGTAACGAAAACTTCGCGAAGCTGGGAGCGTTGATCTTCAGCAGGGATCAAGTGCGGGCCCGCCTGGAGCATCCCAGTCCCGCCCCGGACGGAACCCCGAGAAAGCCTGCCCCGCCGCTCGCGTTACCAGCTGTAACCTACGATGGGCCGGTAACCATCCACATAAACGGGGAGGCTGTACGCCTGATTCCGGTGCGCAACGCCCATACCGACGGCGACACGGTGGTGAGCTTTCCGAGCCACGATATCCTTGCCGTGGGTGACATTTATCGTGGTGTTGGATACCTATATGTTGATCTCAACAGTGGCGGCAGCTTGGCAGGCGTGCTCGACGGCCTCGACGCCATCATCGGGCTTGCCGGACCGCGCACCAGGATCATTCCAGGCCATGGTCCCATAACGGACCGCAATGGAGTCATGGCCAAACGTCACCTGGTCGTGACGGTGCGCGACAAAGTCGCCGCCCTGATCGCTCAGGGCAAGACGCTCGAGGAGGTGATTGCCTCCAAGCCCACTGCGGAGTTTGACGCGCAAGTTCCGCAAGGGCCGCAGACCTCGGAGGAATTCGTCACCTGGCTGTATACGGCGCTCAAAACGCACTAGCGCAGTACGCAAATTCACTGCAGCGACTTAAGCACGTCTTCCGGCACTTCGTTGCTCGCGGGCTTGTCCCAGCCCACCTCGAAATATTTTTCCCAGACCTGCGCCCACGGCCGGCCGTAGTAATCGATGAATTCCGGGTCATTCCTGCTGAGTTGTTTCGGGCGCCCGTTGACGTTGTGGACGTTGGAAAGACACTCTATGAACGTATAGCGCGCCGTCGGGCTATCCGGGGTTGCGTGCCGCAGGAAGCGGTCCTTGATCCGCACCGGTTGCAACAGCGCTTCGGGATCGTAGAAAACGGCCTCGTTCTCGAGCCCGATGAACTGGCGCTGCTCGTCGTATACCGGCTTGAAGGTTTCCACCGCCTCGAGCTTGCCGCTGTTCTCGAACATGGTGTGTTGAGTCCATGCCTGGATGTTCGCCGTCCAGGCCACCAGCGTCGTGCCGTCCCAGAAGCCGATCGTCTCGCCATACCACTGCGGGACCTTCTGCACGTGCTGCTTGCCGATCAAAACCTGGCGCAGAAAATTGTCCGCGATCCCGGACAGGAACTGCACCTGGTAAGCGGTCATGGTGAGTTGGAACGCGCCTCCGCGGGAGGGCCATGCCCACCAGCGCGTAAAGCCCTCGGGATAGCAGAAGGACGCGTTCCATTGCTTGGAATTGTCGACCCCCTCGTGGTAGAGCATCTGAACGTAACGCTTGCGGTACTCCGGGGTGAGAAGGGATGCCACCGTGGAGGGCTGGTTGATGCCTCCCCAGATCCAACGCTCGCCCGTCATCCCCATGCGTTGGAAGTATCCGGGGCCCGCCCTGTCGGGAGCGCGTCGCCCCGGCATATCGGTGGCCTTCATGTCACGATCGTAGAAACCGTCCCA
>CAYNTW010000025.1:2523-49452 GCA_964400085.1 uncultured Steroidobacteraceae bacterium
CGCGTCGCCCCGGCATATCGGTGGCCTTCATGTCACGATCGTAGAAACCGTCCCAGTCCGGCGTCGTGGCTTTCGTATAGACGGTCGGTCCCCCCTTGCCTTTGGCGGCGGCCAGGAGCGCTTTGTAGTGTTCTTTCGCACTCTTGTAAGGATAGGGACTGACGATGCTCTCGCGCGGGTAGTCCAGACTGCAGTCGCCCCAGGAGGCACTGACAGGGGGGTGGGTTCCGACCCGGCCGCTCTCCCATAGGGATTCGACGATCTGGCGCGGTGTGTTGCACCGGTAGTAGCGCGGATCCAACCACGACTTCTCATCCTTGTAGAAGTTCCTGGACGTGAATAGATCGATGGAGAGTGGCTGGGTACCGGGTGGCGGCCCCTGGAACGGCGGAATGGGTCGCGTCGTGAGTGGCCCGAATCCAGACGGCGCCGACCCAGGCGTCTGGGCGAAAGCCGAGCCCAGCAGCAACAAGCACACCAGCGAGCCGAGCACCGGACGGCAGTTTGAGAATGATTTCATAGTGTCCCTCCACCGGTGCGAGCTATTCAACGATCCCACCCTCTTCCCGCGCGGCCTGGTGGGCACGCTCGTCGTTAGGGTACCAATAGTGCAAATGACAGCTCTCGCAAGCCTTGTCGATCGCCGTGATGGCCGCAAACAACGCGCTCGTGTCGTGGGTATCGACGGCTTTCAAACCGAGGGTGGCGGCCTCACGCAGGCGACCGGCGCGGCGCACGAAGTCAGCATGCTCCGAGTCGAGGAGTTTCTGCACTTGCTCGGGCTCGTTCTCCACCTCGGGGTTGCTGCTTCGGTCCCCGGGCTCGGCCGCCTTGAGCCCCGGCACGGTGAGAAGACGTTGGGCGTCCACCAACACCTGCAAGTGGTGACGCACAGCCTCCCATTCCTGGGAGGTGGTCGGCGCTTTATGGGTCACCCCGCGATCATCCGCAACATCGGCAATGGATTCGAAGAGAAAATCACCGCTCGGATCGACCATGGCGGCCATGATGGTGCGAATACTGGACGGCTTGCCCCCTGTCAAAAAGTCATCGAAGTTTTCAGCAGGCGGCGCTGCCTGCCTCGCTTGCGCGCCGGTTGTCGTGAACCCTATGACGCGGCCCGCGAAGATAACCGCGATCCAGACAACGAGCGACAAGGTCGCCGTAACCTTGCCAAAGCCCGGGGCGGACGGAGCACGATCCCACCTCGCGATACTCCGCCCCGCTGTCAAATGAAAGAGCGCCATGTTGAGTCCCGCGATCACGAGCAACACCATCTTGATCCGGAACGAGGTGTTGCTCGCATAGACTCGCGCGTTGGTCATGAACATCAACGTACCCGTCAGTGCGGCCACGGCAAACGCCGCCCAGGTAATCCTGAGAAGCTCGGACGATAGGCGGGCGAATGGCCTCTGGGCCGATGCGATTCCCAATGCCCGCAGATCGACGATCACGATGGTGCCGAACACCACGCTGAGCGCCATGACGTGGACGGACTCCAGGACGGGAAAGATATACAGCGAGTCGCGAATGCCGGCGGCCAGACCCGTTTCTTCCAGACGCTTCAGCCAAGCTGAGATTTCCACGGTGCGCTTCAGGACCTGGTCGCGGGCGAGAGAGGACCCCAGATATGGTCATAGGCGATCAAGCGACCGAGGAGGATGATGCAGCCCAAGATGAGAAACACCAGCAGCGCGGCCCAACGCACCGCTGTGCGCCTGACCAACGTCTGCTCCCACCGCTGCGCCTGCCGACGGACTGAGACTCGAAAGGCCACGACAAGCGCGATCAGCGCCGCCACGCAAGCCATCTTCAACCAGAACGAAAAGGTTACCAACTCGCGCACCGGCTCGGCGATCACCAACAGGCCGCCGCTTGCGAGCAACAAGCCCAATGCGCTCGTCAGCCAAGGGCCGAATTGCTGCTGGGTCTCCCGCAGCGTCTGGTCCATACCCGCCCAACCCAGCACGCGCAGACTCAGCATCAACACCGATCCGACCGCGATGCCAATGCCGATGATGTGCAGGGATTGGATAACCGCGATCGTCCAGATTTCGTGCCTCTGGAGAAAGACGCTCGGGTGAGTGGTGGAGAGCCAGACCGCGAAATCGTTCAAGGTTTGAGCTCCCTCGGTGTCCGCCCTCTACCGCAACCTCGAGCAGTGCATAACCATCAAAACGTGGCGTAGCCCAGGAGCTCGCGCCCCGGAACGCTGTCGCAAGTCTTGCCCGGCGCGGGCGGCGTCTTCCACGGGCACTTGGCGATAGCACTGTTACCGGCCTTGGACCCGAAATCGCTGCCGTCGCGCAGCGGGTTCACCTTGATGCTGATGATCGTGCCCGCTTTCATGGTCTCAGCCGTGATACCCTGCTGTGCGACGGCCGCCGCGCCGGCCATTTCCACACCATACGGATGCGGTTTGCCGTCCTTGTCCTTTTCCAACTTGCCGTCGGGACCGATCAGGTACATGTGCAGCTCGGCGTGATTGGCTTGCGCCACGAACTGGTACACCACGCCTGTCAACACCAGGAGCTTCGTCTGATCGTACATGGCGAACGAGTGGTGCGCGCGGACCGGTGGCGCCGCCAGTGCGAGGAGCACGCAGAGCATGGGGCCCGCCATCCCCCGGGTCAGAGTCGATCCGACCTTGACGTGCATCGATGTCGCGCTCAGCATATTCGTTTGGCGAAACTGATTTCGCTATTCGAAATTTGAAAAAAGAATATCACACGGGCGTTTTAACGTGAAGATAGGATCGTTGGGGTTGTCCATTCTCGCCGGGTGGCTTGCGTTGGGATTTGCCTTGGGCGCTTGCGCCCAGAATCTCGTCATCACCAACGCCCATATCATTGACGGAACAGGCAAGGTCATCGAGCACGGCTCAGTGGTCGCCAAGGACGGCAAGATTGTTGCCGTCTCGCCGGCAGGAGTGTCGTCAGTTTCCGGGCCGCGCATCGACGCGCATGGCATGACCGTGATGGCTGGTTTCATCGATGCGCATCGGCACATCATCCGAGGTGAGCCCAACGCGTGGCTCAGGGACCACGCTGCCGAGAACATGAGGTCCTTCGTCGATGCAGGTTTCACGACGGTCTTTTCGATGGCTGACGACCCGCGCGCCATTCTGGAGCTCCGCGGTAGACTTGCGAGCGGCGAAATGACAGGCCCTACATTGTATGCCGTACGCGTGGTGCCGTTGGCCGCGTCGAACCCCGCTCCGGCCACCCCACCGCGCGGCCCCTTTACCGACCTCGCACGGACCGATCCAGCGCGCCCCCCTGATCGGCCGGACACGGCGCCCGCGGCCATTCCAGACGAGCAAACCCGCGCCGCGGTGCGCTCCGCCAGACAAGAGGGTTTCGATGCAATCAAGACTTTCATGATTGCAACTCCCGGCGGACCCGAAGGACACACGCTATCGGTGATCGTGGATGAAGCTCATAAGCAGGGGCTGCGCGTCTTCACTCACGCTACAGCCGTCGTCGATGCCCTGGCCGCGGTCAACGCTCACGTCGACGTTCTTGCCCACACTGCACATATCGGTCATCTGGAGGAGGATGAAGCTGCGCGCCAGAGTCTCCTCAACTCGCACGTTCCGATGGTGTCAACTCTCGCCGTGTTCATTCCCCACTTCGATGCCGAGAACAAGCCACTCTTCAGGGATGGCGGACCGTTTCCAATGCCGCGCCCCCTCTCCAGTGGCGGTCAGGGCCCGGTAAACGCCCGGATCCTATGGGACGGCGGCATGGCTTATGCGTACGGCACCGATACGCAGTGGGATCCCAGGGAGAGCCTCGCCGATGAATTGCGAGCGCTCAACCTGGTGTTCTCGCCGCGCGACATCATCAAGATCATGGGGCCGAACACCGCCGCCGCCATCGGCAAGGGCGACGAGTTGGGAACACTCGAGCCCGGCAAGCGTGCCGACCTGGTTATCATCGCCGGTGATCCTCTAGCGGACGTTTTCGATCTGACACGCGTCGTGTTGGTTGTAAAAGACGGCAAGGTCGTGAGCGACCGACGCGGCAAGCGTCGCGTGACGAGCTGAGGGCTCCTTGTATCCACAAAACCCACATCGCGTGGTGGCGCGGAATCCCGACTGCGTGCGCATAGGCGTCGTTCGTTACGCGCCGCTCAAATCTCTTTGGTTTTTCGGCATGGCGGCCGGCGCAATCATCGGAGGCGCGCTGAGTCGTCTGTCTCCGCCATATCAACCAAGTCGCTTGCAGCCGCGTCGCTCTCAGAAACAGAATCGGCGGGAAGGTCGTCTTCCTGTATTGCCATGATGTAAAACGCCTCTTCAACACTCGCAGATTGTCAGGATATCATTGGGCTCAGCTTGCGCAAGCCCGTGGCCATGTGAAACCAACAGTTCTGGGTATAACGGCTCACCCTCTGATGAGACGTGCATATTGCGCGTGACGATCTCATGCACAAACGAACGCAGGATACGGACGCTTCTACCTCACGTGTCCCATACGTCAGGTATCGACGTCATCGCCGGTAGAGAAACCCTGATTGCGCTCTAGTGCTTGCGAGGATCCTTATCCGGCGGGGAAATAGCCGCGCATCGCGGCGTGTCCTTACGATCTCGCTGGGTCGGAAGCTCTCCGGCGCTCGGTCTCTTGTCGAGCAGATCTCTCTTGAGCTTCTCCACATCGAAGAAATCCTGTAGCCGCGGTTTGGCCGGGTAGGTGATACCGGCGAATGCCGCCGACAGCGGCGCCCGTGGATCCATGCGCAGCTCGCGCGTCGCCTCCATGATCTCCTCGTCCGTTGCCTCGAGCAACTCTTGCTCGAGGGAGTCGAGCAGCCGCATCAAAGCCGACTCGGGCGCGGCAAGTTTCATTTTGGTTCGCATGTCAGTCCCTCCCGCAACAGCGCGCGGCGAATGCGGCGGCGTGCCGAGTTGTATTCCGTTTTGGTGAGTGCGGCTTCAGCACGGATCCGTTCGGCCGAGAGTCCCTCGATCAGACCCGCGATGATCCGCAACGCCACCGCGTCGTCCACGAACAAGCGTTCGATCCTATTGAGCTCCTCACGCGCCATCAAGGCGCGCTCCGGGCTAGGCGATGGATCGGACAGCTCAACCTCCTTGCGGCTCTGCCCTTCCTGATCGATCCTGACCTCTTGGTGACCGCTGGATCGTGTCTGCACGCGACGCCAGTGCTCGGCACGCAGGCTGCGCATGATGCCCGCCAGAAAGGCGATCATGGTCACGCCCTCGGGGCAACGGCGCGAGCCAACGATCACGCGAGTAAAGGCTTCCTGCAGGAGATCCTCCCATCCCACATCGGGAGGCAGCCCGCGGGCGCGTAGGCGCGCGATCGTCTTCAGCCTCAGCAGCTCGATCTCGGTGACGAGATTGAGGGCAAGCGCCGTCTGGGCCGGAGTAACGGCCTTCGTATCGATCAGTGGCGGGAATCCCCGCGGACGGCGTTCCTCTTGGTTCACCTTGCGCGCACCTCCTTGCTGAGTATGCGCAAGTTCAGGGCAGGCTCGGACAGCGACGGGAAAATTTCCAGCCAACCGCTGCGGGACTCGGCCGAGGTGCCGGCCCGGGCCGGCGCAGTCGTCTTCACAGTACGTATCAGCGGCAACTAGCGACACGAAAATCACAGCACGGAGCATCTCTCACACCCGAGAACACATTTCTCAGACGCCGATGCCGAACGGCACGGATGCTCACAGTCCCGCGCGGAAACTCTTCGTCTGGCGGTAGATAAGCGTACACGATTACGAACTGCGCCGATCCATGGCGACGAAGCTCCAGTCCGGTCGACGATGCACGAGCCTTTACAGACGAGCGTAGCGGCGCGCGCCACACGTCCATAATTCCCCGATAGATGTCTTGTTGGCGATCATCTGGCTTGCCCCAGGGTTGCCGCCGGACAAAATCCAAGCATCGCTTGATGTCATTATCGACGCGCGGCATCAGTTCCAGATGCGGGAGCGTCTTCACTCAGCACCTCCTGCAGAATCCCATCCAAATGCTTGCGCAAAGCGAATCGTCCTTCCACTGGGTCTCCAGACGTCGAGATAAATCTAAAACGCCGGGCTGCGAAATCATCCTCTGCAATAGCAAGAAGCTCGTCCCAATCGATCTCATCGAATGTATCGTCGTCACTCTCCAGTAGGTCGCCTAGCTCGTTCTCCGCCGCATAGTTCTCAGAAACAGAATCGGCGGGAAGATCGTCTTGCTGCGTCGCCATGAGCTCAAACACCTCCATCAACATCGCGCGCGTATCAGTCTATCACCTGCTCTGTCTTGCGCAAGGCTCCTTTCTAACACTAACGACCTCGCCGATAACAGCGCAAATTTTAACAAATGCCCATTTTATGCGTGGCAATCTCACGCGAAAAACGCCCAACGTACGTCCGTTTGCATCCGACGCAGTGTAATACGTCCGATCGCGACGTCATCAGCCCGACGGAAATCATCACGATCCTCATCAACGCTGTGAGCGCTCCGACCCTAGTCGCCCTGCCCCCGCGTTTGGCCGACTCGGATGGCAGCCAGCAGTCCGGGAGAGTCCCCCACTTCGCTTGCACGCCGCGTTGTGGAACCGCCTGCACGGATCAGTGAGTGCCGTGGTCTTGCCGTGGCATGATTGGTACGACGGCACGGCAACGGCGATTCTTCCACGGCAGGCAAAGAACCGATCCAAGCCAGTCAAATTGTGACCATTTCTGAGGGGGTCTTCGTGCGAAGTCGAGTATGGCAATGGATTCTCGTGGCGCTGGGGAGCGCGGCCCAGTGCGCGCAACCGGCCGATGTCATCCAGCAGCGGCTCGAGGCAGCCGATAAGGACCCGGGCCAGTGGATGTCACCCGGGCGCACCTGGAGCGAGCAGCGCTTCAGCCCCTTGAAACGGATCAACGATACCAACGTGCAGCGGCTGGGCCTCGCGTGGTACGCGCCCCTGAATACCTACCGTGGAGTCGAAGCGACGCCGCTGGAAATCGACGGGGTCCTCTACAACATCTCAGCGTGGGACATCACGACGGCGTACGACGCGACGAACGGCAAGGTGTTGTGGACCTACGATCCGAAGGTTGCTCCGGAATGGGCGCGGCTCGCATGCTGTGGTCCCGTCAGCCGTGGCCTCGCGGCGTGGCAGAGTAAAATCATCATCGCAGTCCTCGATGGTCGCCTGATTGCGTTGGACGCGAGATCGGGCAAGCCCGTTTGGACGACGCAAACGATCGAGCCGGGCCAACCCCTGTCGCTCACCGGAGCGCCGCGGATCGCTGCAGGACAAGTCGTGATTGGCAACGCCGGCGGCGACTTTGGAGCACGCGGTTATATCTCGGCTTACGACGCCCTCACCGGCAAACCGACCTGGAAGTTCTACATCGTACCCGGTGATCCCGCGCGGATGCCCGAAGGCGCGGCGTCCGATTCGGTCATGCCTATGGCCGCCCAGACTTGGTCGGGCGAATGGTGGAAGGTTGGTGGCGGTGGCAATGACTGGGACGCCATCGTCTACGATCCGAAACTCGACCTGGTGTACTTCGGAACCGGTAACGGATCACCCCATCCGCAGGAATTCCGCAGTCCCGGCGGCGGCGACAATCTCTTCCTGTGTTCCATCGTGGCAGTGAACGCGCACACCGGTCACTACGTCTGGCATTACCAGGAGGTCCCGGCGGAACAGTGGGATTACGATTGCACCGCGCCGCTGATCCTGGCCGATCTCAACATCGAGGGCAAGCTCCGTCACGTCGTGATGCACGCGCCCAAGGACGGATTCTTCTACGTGCTCGACCGCGCCACCGGCAAGTTGATCTCCGCCCGGAATTTCGTACCCAACCTGTGGGCGTCGGGTGTGGATCTCAAGACAGGCCGACCCTCGATCTATCCCGAAGCGTACGTGGCCGAGAAGCCGCACCTGATGACCCCGAGTTATGGCGGCGGCCATAGCTGGAACCCCATGTCCTACAGCCCGCTGACGGGGCTGGTCTACATCCCGACCATGGAGCAATGGATGGTCGAGTCCCGGCTGCCGGAGGGTCAGTACAAGTTCGTGCTCGGGCAATCGACCTTGGGGGCCGGTGTCAACAACTATCCGGAGTTGCGTAAGCAACTCAACGCCGCTCCCGAGATGAAAACCGACAAGGGATACCTTCTGGCGTGGGATCCTGTGAAGCAGCGCGAGGCCTTCCGCATCCCCTACCCACATCCGGGCAATGGCGGAACACTGGTGACGGCCGGCAACCTGCTGGTCGAAGGGACGATCAACCGTACACTGGCGATTTACCGGGCCGACAACGGCGCCAAGCTCTGGGAGATGCCAGTGGAAAGCGTCCCTGTAGCGGGTCCGATGACCTACGAGGTCAACGGCACTCAGTACATCGCGGTCAATGCCGGTTGGAACAGTGCCATCGTCCGCGGGCTACACGATGGTCCCGAGCCCTTCAACGTAGGCCCGGCCAACTTGATCGTGTTTGCCCTCGACGCCAAGGGACCCAAACTCCCTCCCGCGCCGCCGGTCGGCTCCATTCCCGAGCCGCCATCGGATCCGCAGCCGGTGGAGCAGGTGCAGGCTGGAGCCGTGCTCTACTCCGCGCAATGCGCCGTATGTCATGGACAGAATGCCGTGGGCGGAGTGAAGGACCTGCGATACCTGAGCCCGGAAACGCACGCGCAGTTCCTGGACATCGTTCTGGGTGGCAAGCTCAAAGAAAAGGGCATGGAGAGCTTCCGGGATCGCCTGAGTCCGGAACAGGCGCAATCCATCCACGCCTTCCTGATTCAACGCGCGCAGGAGGACTGGCAGCCGGACTTCATGCGCCCGCGGCGCAAATAGCCCGTGCGTGCCGGCCGGTCTCCCGCCACGACCGGCCGGCACCTCGAGCCCTCAGAAGTTCCGTTTGACGCTCACGGACCATTCCCGCGGCATGGCCGGCTGGCCATTGACGTACCCCGCCGAGGTGTGCGTGTCGAACAAGGTGAGGTAGTAGAGCTTGTTGGTCATGTTGGTCACGTTGAGAGAAGCTTGCCAGACATTCGCCTTGCTGCGCCAGGTCAGTCTGCCGTTGAGGACCGTATAGCCGTCGATCTCGTTCCACGCCGGATCGTTGATCGGGTTGGCGAACTGCTCGGACTGGTAGGTCACATCCAGGCGCGGTATCACCGATCCTTTGTCCCCGAGCAGCAAGTCATACTGAACACCCGCGCTGGCCTTCCACTTGGGGGTATACGGGGTGACCATGTCGAGGGTGATCCCGGAATCGACGACATCGTTGATCTTGGTGTACTTGAAGTCGAGCCAGCTCGCGGAGGCATCGAACTCGAGACCCCCGATCGGATGAATCTCTGTTTCGAGCTCGAGTCCCTTGACATGCGCGGAACCGACGTTGGATGGCAAGGCGCACGGCGCCGGCGGATACTGGATACCATTGAGCGGCGGCGTCGGACACGATGCCAGCGTGAGCTGGATGTTGTTGTACTTGTTGTAGAACGCAGAGACGTTCAGCCTCATGTGCTGATCGAACAAGTTGGTCTTGAGGCCGATCTCATAGGCCGTGAGGGTCTCCGGCCCGAACGACAGGGCCTGCGACGGATAGAAGGGCCGAGGATTGACTCCGCCACCCTTGTATCCCGTCGAGACTTCCGCGTAACCCATGACATTCGAGGTGAAGTGGTAGTCCAGGTCCACGCGGTAATCCGTGCGGTCACCCTTGAACGTCGCGGACGTTCCGTTCAAACCCGCGACCAGCCCGTTGTACCCCAGCGGATTGACGATAGTCGAACCGTCAGCATTGTGGCGGTAGTAGGTATAGGTCTTCTTTTCGTCGGAATAGCGTATGCCGGTCACCACATTGAGCTTGTCGGTCAAGTGCCATTCTGCATTGGCGAACCCCGCGATAGTGCGCGAAGGAGTACTGTCCGGACCGTGAATGAAGTCGAAGCCTACCCAAGGGAGGCCGACCCGGGCGTTGAGGCCGCCGTTCTGACGGAGAAAAAAGCCACCCACCGTATAGTCGACCAGACTACCGACTGAGCCGTTCAGGCGCAGCTCCTGACTGAATTGCAGGTGCCGCTGCTTCTGCAACAGGATCTGCACGCCGATCGGCGAGGCATCGGTCTCCTCGGCGAACTGGTTGGTGTAATTCCGATACGCCGTGATCGAGGCCAGTGTCAGCTTGTCCGTCAGCGACCAACGGATGTCGTTGGAGAGCCCCCAGGTCCTGAAGTGGTTGATGGGCGGAACCGTGATGGGAGCGTACGGATCGGGGCCGAAATTGGGAGGACCAACGGGCGGCGGCGGCGCACCGGGGATACCCTCTCCGGCCTTCGAGTAGTAGGCTGCATAGCTCAGGTAAGGATTGTTCGGGTGGTTCGGATCGGTTGACTGCGGCCCGTAAGGAATGAACTGGGAGCCATAGTAGATGCGCTTGCCGTCGTTGCCTATCGTGTAGGTCAGGGCTCCGAGGCTCGCCGGGTTGAACTTGATGATCGTGTTGGCCTGCACGCTGGATTGGTCGTTGGTAGCGTCCGCCGCCACATTCCACTCCAATGTGTCCGTCGCAAGCCAGCGCAGCGCAATCCGCGCGGCGTCGAATGCCTGGCTGCCGTCTTTGCCCAAGGTGCACCCGTCGCCGACTGAATGGCTCGGCAGATCGGATCCCGGATGGCTGCAGGCGTAATCCTCGCGCGTGACATAGCCGTCATGATGTTTGCTGGCGAACGACACGCGCGCGAACATCTTGTCCGGAATCAGACTGAAATCCCCGGCGCCGCGCGCGTCGACCCGGTTGAGGCTGCCGTAGGTGGCCTCGAGGTAACCGTCGTTCGCACCGGTCGGCTTCTGGGAAAACAACTTGATCGCGCCGCCGATCGAGTTCTTGCCCGCCAGGGTTCCCTGCGGCCCGCGCAGGATCTCCACCCGGTCGAGATCGAGCAGGTCCAGCACCGACCCGGTGAGAGTCGCGTAGTAAACGTCATCGACGTAGATGCCAACACCCGGCTCGAGCGCCAGGTTGAAGTCCGTCTGACCAACACCGCGGATAAAAGCTACCATCGATGAGCCGAAAGCCGCGCCATTGGGCTGCAGGGTCACATTCGGCGCCTGCCCGGCCACTTGCGAGATGTCAGTCTGATTCCGCTGCTCCAGCATCGCCGCGTTGACGGCGGTGATGGCGATTGGCGTCTCCTGCAGGGACTGCCTGCGAAACTGCGCGGTGACGACGACTTCCTGCAAGGCGTCCTGGTTTTCCGCGGGCGCCGCGTCGGCAGCGAAAGCCGGTTCAATAGGAAGAGCGATACAGGCGGTCACGGTGCCCACGGCCAGGAGCCGGCACCAGGACCCAGTTCTAGAGACTTTCACAAGTGATCCCCCCCTCAGTAAGTCACGATTACGCGCTGATCAGTCCCGTCGCGACGTCGGGCGCTATTCATGTTCTATTCGGTCAACAGGTCCCTCTCCTGCCGATTGAGCTTGCGACCGATAGTGAAACGCAAAGCATGCTGCGCGCAACAGTTGACTCGTGTTTTACAGACTTTCTGGAGAGCGGATTGGCCAGGATGGAACCTCCGCTGACATTATTGGAACCAACGCGGCGGGATCGAGACCCACGACCGTGCCCGGATTTGCCTGCCGAGGCAGCAATGCGGCGCTCACTTGGCGGTTGACCGCACTGGCGTATATTTGACCGGTCTGGCACCTATCCGGGCGGGGGATCACGTGGAAGCACCAGTCAACTCGACACTTTTGCCGACACTGGATCTCAGTCGCGTCCCGCCAGGCCAACGCGCCGACGTTTGGTCATCCACTGCAGCCACCCTGTTCCCGGGCGGGACGATCCTAAATCTGCCGCCCCGACCTACCCTGGGTGAAATCGCTCGGGTCGCGCTCACCGAGGGGGTCCTGTGGCATATCCATTCACCGCCATCGCTATTCAAATATCAGCCCTTGCAGATGGCGAGCGTTGGTCCCTCGATGCAGCCGTCCTTCGGTTTGTTGGCGCAGCTGACCGGCAGCACCACGGTGAGCCAATCGAGTCGTGAGTGCGTGGTCGAGCCCGGAGATCTGTGCTTCCTCGACGCGAGCGATACGTTCCGGGTGGGGAGTCGCGACCCGGCCGAATTCATCATTCTGGAAATGCCCCGCGAGGCGGTGCTCGCGACGCATCCCTTTCTGGCCTCGTGCACCGCGTGCGCGCTCAAAGAGAAGAGTCCCGACACAACTCTCCTACGTAACACCATCGTCGGACTGGCAACCGCCGCGCCGTATTTGTCAGCGAGTCAGAGCGCCTCGGCGCTGGCTGGTGTCATGAGCATATTGGGCGTTGTCGACCTGGCGCACGAGCATGGCGCGGTCGCGGAGCGGCGGATCCGCGACGCGCTTGCCCATATCGAGTTGCACCTCACCGATCGGGAGCTGAGCGCAGTGGCCATTGCCGCCAGGTTGGGTATCAGTCGCAGGCGCCTGGACGAGTTATTTATCGCGGCGGTAGGTAAGCCGGTTGCGGCGCAGATCTGGCACCGTCGCTTCGCGCGTGCCGAGTCGCTGCTGCGCGATCCAGCTCGAGATCGCCAGTGCATACGCGACATCGCTCGCGCGAGCGGATTCGAAGACACGGCGCATTTCGTGCGCGCGTTCAAGCGGCGGTACGGTCTAACTCCCGGGAGGTGGCGTATCGCCGGAGCGACGGCCGACCGGTAACGCATTCACCTCGACAATGTCGGTGGAGAGATCGGTTTGCCGAAAACCCGCTACACCGAGCAATGCCTCGAACGAATCCGGCGACGCACCGGGCTTGGCGCGCAATCTCGTCTCGAGGCGGCTCAACCCCTCGGGTGAAGTCATGGTCCGCACCACCTGCAACACGCCCGCATTGCGCACACCCGCGGTCAAAACCATGATGAAGTTACCGCTCGGACCCAGGAACTTCGCGGCCAACGCATAGTCCAGGCGCTCGGCACTGAGCGCGCCCTCCGGCGAGAATGCCTTGTGAGCGCGGACATCGGTCAGGGTGGAGTCCGACGGGTTGTAGCGATACCGTGAGCGAGATTCGTAATACCCGAACAGCGGACCCAGGCCGGTCAGGGGTCCGACGTAAACGATGTCGTTGCTGAGGATCTGCTCCGCCCGCAGCTCGTCTCGGACCGTCACCTCGATATGACGCCCGGGGCGATCGAGGATTTGCAGAATGGCCGCCATGCCGATTGCGGCGCTCTTCTGCACCATGGAGACATAGCGTTGGCCGCGCTCCGCGGCGAAGGACGGATTGCTCGCCAGGAAAGCGCGCAGCTCTTCGCTCGAGTTGATCTGGGTGTCGCGTACCGTGAGCGTGCGCCCCGTCCTGGAGTCAACCTGTGTGAACATGAACAAGTCGCCCAACACGATCGTCAGTGGACGCTGGCTTGCAACGACGTCGGCCCAGACGGGACTCGAGCGGATGCGAGCCTGGATCGGATCGGCAGGGGCCGGTGCACTCCGATGCCAAAGGAAAAGATTTCCAAGCAACGACACCGCCAGGACAGCCCATACGGCTCGCGAAGACCAGCTTCCGAACCACCGCGCCCGATCGGTCAAAGGCGCCGCGGGCTCCTGATGAGCGACGCCGCGCGACTGCACGGGCGCGACCATCAGGCGGTAGCCTCCTTTTGGAATAAGGAGTTGCAACCCGTCAGCGCTGTCCGCAGCCGCGTAATACTCGGCGAGCTTCTGGCGTAAGGTGCGGACCGCGACCCGCACGACGGAATCCTCGGCACCGTTGAATGAAGCGTCCTTGCCGAACACGTCGACCGCGATCTCGACCTCTTTCGGCGTATCGTTGCGGAGCGAGCGTTCGAGGAGATAGACGAGGAGCTTTCTGCCGGACTCGGACTTGCCCAATTGATCCGAGATCAGAACCTTCTCGAGATGGCGCCGGATGGCCTCGGAATCGACATCAGCCATTGAAACTCACACCTCGCGCGAGCTGGCACGGCTGAGCATAGCGAGGCGGTACTGGCCCGTCGAGTCCCTCTAAAAGGCCGTTAGGTGGACGTTACTAACGTAGTCAGGCCCCCTGCGCTAACCGTTTCGCACTTCATGGCGCCTGCCTTTCCTCCTTAGATGCGTCAATAGAGCGCTGGCCACGCCTTGCGCTCGATGTCGAGGGGGAATTGATGCCGATGCGCCCTATCCTGGCGGCTGCGAGACCGTCTCGTCCCGCCATGCTGTCCGCCCTGCTGTCAGTGGGCGCGACAGTCGGCCTGTGCGCCATAGCTACGGCGCCGTCCAAGGCGCAAGTCCCTCAGACGACCCAGTCCATCTCCACCCCCGGTCACTGGGCTGTCCTCCACGACTACTGCGAGAGGTGTCATAACACGGAGGATTGGGCTGGTGGCGTCGCTTTCGACGCGCTGGACGCCCGGGAGATCCCGGCTGATGCGCAGACCTGGGAGAAGGTCATTCGCAAGCTTCGCGCTGGCATGATGCCGCCCGCGGGCAAACCGCGCCCGCCCCGAGCGGTGCTCGAAAGTTTCGCCACTGAGCTGGCCTCTCGGTTGGATCAGGCACAGGCCATGCACCCCACCGCAGGCGACATCTCCGTGCATCGCCTGAATCGGACTGAATACGCGAACGCAATCCGGGACGTCCTGGCGTTCAGTATCGACGCAGCGACGCTGCTTCCGGCGGACGACGCGGCTGAAGGTTTCGACAACATGGCCGACGTCCTCAATGTCTCACCGACGCTGGTGCAGGCCTATATCTCCGCCGCCATGAAGATAAGCCGCTGGGCGGTTGGAGATCGCTCGGCGCCACCCTCATCGGTCAAGTACTCCGCTCCGCTGGGGCTCTCGCAGCAGGCTCATATCGAGGGCCTGCCGCTCGGCACGCGCGGCGGCATGCTGGTGACACATAACTTCCCGCTGGACGCCGAATACGAGTTCCGTGTGAGCGCGGGCAGCGGCTTTCGGTTCGCGGGTCCTGCTGGTGGCCCACCTCCAATCGTGGATGTGACTATCAACGGGCAGCAAGTGAACGCCCCCGACCTGCGCAAGTTTCGTGTCCGCGTCAAGGCGGGGCCACAAACTATCGGCATCGCTTTGGTCGAGCAACGGCACTCGGCAGGTGTCGACGATCTCTATGCCAATGCGCAGCCGCGCCGTGATGACTTCGAAAGTCTGACCATCAACGGGCCCTACGATGCGACCGGACCGGGAGACACTCCGAGCCGCCGGGCGATTTTCACGTGTCATCCCACGGAAGCTCAGGAGGAAGACTCGTGTGCGCAAACGATCCTGAGACGGCTGGCGACCCGGGCCTTCCGCCGACCGCTAGCCGGGCAAGATCCGACGCTGGATCTGCTGATGAGCTTTTACCGCAATGGCCGGCAGGCCGGCGAATTTGAGGACGGTATTCGAACAGCGCTCGCCAGAGTGCTGGTCGACCCGCGGTTCCTGTATCGGATGGAAGCGCGACCGCAGCAAGCGCAGGCGGGCGCCGTATACAAGTTGGATGACTTCGATCTCGCCTCCAGAGTGTCGTTTTTCCTCTGGAGCAGCATTCCTGACGACGCTCTCCTGGACAGCGCCGCCGCTGGCAAGTTGAGCGAGCCTGGCGTCCTCGAGCAGCAAGTACGCCGGATGCTCGCGGACTCACGCTCGCAAGCGCTGGTGGACGACTTCGCAGGTCAATGGCTGAGACTGCGGGAGTTGGGTTCGGCACAGCCTTCGGATCCGGAATTCGACGAGAACCTGCGACAGGCCTTGCGTCAGGAGACCCGGATGTTGTTTGCCAACATCATGCGCGAGGACCGTAGCGTACTCGAGCTGCTGAACGCCGATTACACGTTCGTGAACGAGCGTCTGGCTCGTCACTACGGCATTCCGAACGTTCACGGCAGCTATATGCGAAAGGTCACGCTGCCAAGAAACTCGCCGCGGCGCGGCCTCCTCGGTCAAGGCAGCATCCTGACCGTGACTTCCGCCGGAAACCGAACCTCACCCGTACAACGGGGCGCATGGGTAATGGAGACGCTCTTCGGAGCTCCGGTACCGCAGCCTCCGCCGGGAGTCGATCAGAGTCTCAAGGAGGACCCCAGTCTCGCCCGCCCGCTGTCTGTGCGCGAGCGGCTCGAGTTGCATCGTGCGAACCCCAATTGCGCCGCCTGCCATCAGATCATGGATCCCATCGGCTTCTCGCTCGAGCATTTCGATCTGGATGGCCGGTGGCGCGAGCTCGATGGCAACACTCCGATCGACAGCACGGGGAAACTCGTCGACGGTACCCAGCTGTCCGGGGTGAACGACCTGCGTGCCGCATTGCTCGCTCGCAGCGACTCCTTCGTCACGAGCATGATCGAGAAGATGCTGACGTACGCACTGGGCCGGCGCATCGAATCCTACGATCAGCCCTCGATTCGCCAGATCCTGCGCGAGGCGAAGCGAGCGGACTACCGCTTTTCGGCCATCGTGCTCGGGATCGTGAGGAGCGTGCCGTTTCGCATGCGAGGCACCCCCGCGGATGTCCCCGGCGAACTGCGTGCAGCCAGACTCGACATTACACCCCAACGAAGTCAACAACCATGAAATATACAAACGAGCCGGGATCGCAGCGCGTCGCCTCGATGCTCTCCCGCCGCACCCTGTTAGGCGCAATGGGGCTCGTCGCCCTCGCTCCGATAGTGCCCGGCACGAGCCGCGCCGAGGATACAACCCCGCAACCGAGCCCGGGAGCTTCCGGCCCAGCCTCCCAACTCCCTCTGAAAACCACCGGCCTGGAGCACTTGGGTACGGTAGTCCCCGATGTCGAGGCGGCGGGGAAATTCTACGGCCGCTTGTTCAACCCTGAGTTATACAAAGAGCACGACCCGCCGTTGCGATATTACGCCAGGCTCGGTGTTGGCTACCTCGCGTTGGGCAGCCGGGCCAACCAGACGCACGCCTTCTTCGATCACTTCTGCGCGCTGGTGGAGAACTACGACGCGCCGGCTATGGCTCAACAGCTCAAGAGCGAGGGTCTCCCGGCCGGCCGCTACGGCATCCTACCCGACCCTGATGGAATCGGGTTGCAACTCCTCGGCGCACCCGGAGGGCTGGCCAAGACGACGGAGCCCGCCGGCCGTATCGTCCAAGGTGATGCGTTGGTGCAGCCCGAACGCCTCGATCACGTGGTCCTGCGCGTCTCGGACCTGGATAAGTCACTGCAGTTCTACCGCCGATTCTTTGGCCAGGAAGTCAAAGCCGCGAACGGCCGCCCCGGCGCCTGGTTCCAGGTCGCCAACACTCGCTTGATGCTCGAGACGAGCGAGGCAGGAGAGACACCGCGCGTCGACCGGATCGCCGTCAATGTACGTCCCTTCGATCGCCGCGCCGTGAGCCGCGAGCTCACCAAACTCGGTGCCCAGGTCTCGACCGAAGTCAAAAAGGATCTGCGGTTGACTGACCCATTCGGTCTCGTCCTGGAGTTGCGGACAGCCTGAGTATGATCTACCTGACCAGACGACATCTATCACGTCGGACGTTGCTTCGCGGAGCGGGCGCGGCGTTGGCTTTGCCGTTGCTCGAATCCATGATTCCGGCCGGTGCCCTGCGAGCGGCGACGCCGTCGCTCCCGCGCGCGAGGCTCGCCTGCATCTATGTACCGCATGGCGCGGTCATGAGCAGGTGGACGCCGAAAACCGAGGGCACGGGATTCGAGTTTCCGGAAATCCTGCGCCCACTCGAGCCCTTCCGTGAGCGGGTCAATGTCGTCAGCGGACTCACTCTCCCCCTTGCCTATGGACAGGACGCTTCCGCGGGTGCCAATCACACTCGCTCCTCGGCGGTGTTTTTATCGGGTGCGAGTCCGGGAGTCGGCTCGGAAGCGGAGCTGGGGATCACGGCGGACCAGGTCGCCGCGAAACAGATCGGTCAGGACGCCGCGTTGCCGTCGTTGGAACTGTCGATCGAGGACGGCAGCCTGAGTTGCGGGACCGGGCTCTCCTGCGCCTACCGCAATACGATCTCCTGGCAAGGTTCCAAGGCGCCGCTGCCCATGGAAAACAACCCGCAGGTCGTATTCGAGCGGCTCTTCGGCGACGGCGCGACCGAGACCGAGCGCGCGGCGCGACGCGCGCAGGCGCGCAGCCTGTTGGACTCCGTCTCGACGGAGCTGGTGTCTTTGCAACGCACCCTCCCCGCTGGCGACCGCAATCGGCTCGACCGCTACCTCACGGACGTACGCGAGGTGGAGCGGCGTATCGACCTCGCCACCCAACAGGTGCCCGCCAATCTGCGGCTTCCGCCCGCCCCCAGCGGCGTTCCCGACGATTTCGAGACGCATATCAAGCTGATGTTTGACCTTCAAGTGCTGGCATGGCAAGCGGACATCACACGCGTGACCACCCTGATGTTCGCCAAGGAAGTCAGCAATGCCGTCTATCCGGCGAGCGGCATTCG
This sequence comes from uncultured Steroidobacteraceae bacterium, assembly GCA_964400085.1. Classification (GTDB taxonomy): domain Bacteria; phylum Pseudomonadota; class Gammaproteobacteria; order Steroidobacterales; family Steroidobacteraceae; genus 13-2-20CM-66-19. The sequence goes on from CAYNTW010000025.1 coordinate 20,906, forward strand.
GGACCCTTTCCACAACCTATCGCATCATTCCAACATCCCGGAGAACATCGCCAAATTGGCCCAGCTACAGCAGTATCACGTGCGCACACTGGGTTATCTGCTGCAGAAGCTGAGGGATACTCCAGATGGAGAGGGCACGCTGCTCGACCACTCCATCGTGCTGTACGGCAGCGGGATGAGCAACAGCAATCAGCACGACCATCATCCCTTACCGATCCTCGTCGCCGGCGGCGCCTGTGGCAAGTTGCGGGGCGGCCGACATATCAGGACGGATCCGCGGACGCCCTTGTCGAACCTGCTGTTGTCGATCCTCCACAAGCTCGACGTGCCGGCGAAGTCGTTCGGCGACAGCACCGGCATGGTCGAGATTTGAGGAAGCCTGACGCGTGAGAGCCGCCCTCGCCTATCTGACTGTATTGATCCTATCGGCCGGTGCATCGTACGCCGACGTCAACGCGCCTGGTCCCGATGGAACTCCCGCACTTCACTGGGCTGCGTACAGACAGGATCTGAAAACCGCGCGTCTTCTGCTTCGGGCTGGTGCGGATGCCGACCGCGCCAACCGCTACGGTGTAAAGCCACTTCACCTGGCGATAGCGAACGGCGATCTGGACATGGTTCACCTCCTCCTCGCTGCACACGCCGATCCCAACTCTGCGGATGCGACGGGTGAAACTTGCCTGATGATGGCGGCGGATACCGGGGAAATTGCGATCGTCAAGGCCCTGTTGGCCAAGGGAGCGGTCACGGACGCGCGTGATCCAGAATATCAGCAGACGGCGCTCATGTTCGCCGCCCGCGCCGGACATACAGACGTGGCCAGACTCCTCATCCAACACGGCGCACAGGTGGATGCACAGACACGCACGGGAAAAGTCCCGGAATTCAGGACGCCGGCATCAAACTCCGGATCCAAGGGAGCAGGCATCATCCGCGGCGGATGGCCCGAGCGTGGGGAGCGGGATCCGATCCCCGGGGCCAAGACACCCCTCCTCTATGCGGCGCGGCAAGGGCATCTCGAAACCATCCGGTTGCTGCTGAGCTCGGGCGCCAAGCTGGAAAAATCAGATGCCGATGGCGTCACACCACTGCTGATGGCCATCCTGAACGGCCAGCTTCAGGCAGCACGGTTCCTCATCGAGCAGGGCGCGAATGTCAATGTGATGGATTGGTATGGCGAGACACCGCTGTGGGCGGCGGTCGATATTCGCAACCTCGATGTGCCCGGGCCGCACCAGGGTAACGGTGTCGACCGGAACGCGGCCCTGGAGTTGGTCCGTACGCTCCTCGCGCATGGAGCGAACCCAGACGCCAGGACGAAAGAGTATCCGCCACAGCGGCGCTGGATTACACGGCTAGGGTCGCTTTCGTGGGTCGATTTCACTGGGCAAACCGCGTTCGTGCGCGCCGCGCTCGCCGGTGATGTGGAGGTGATGCACCTGCTGCTCGAACACCATGCCGATCCGAACATCGCGACTTTCAACGGCACGACGGCCTTGATGGCCGCCGCCGGGGTCAACTGGACGGTCGCGCAAACTTATGACGAGGGCCCCGAAAAGCTCCTCGAAGCTGTCAAGTTGGCCGCCTCGCTCGGCAATGATGTGAATGCGGTCAATTCGATGGGGCTGACCGCCTTGCACGGAGCGGCAAACCGAGGCTCCAACGACATCATCCGTTTCCTCGTGGAAAAGGGCGCCCGGCTCGATGTCGCCGACAACCAGGGCCGCACGGCATTGACGTGGGCACAAGGTGTATTCCTCGCCACGCATCCGCCGGAAGCCAAGCCGGAGACCATCGCGCTGCTCAGACAACTACAAGGCGGCGCATCGCCGAATACCTAGAACGCAGTTTCGTTCCGCATCAGAAAGGGGGGCTAGTGAAGAACGTACATCATGTCGTGGCCGACATCATGAGGGCTGCCATCGCATTCTCGATCGCCACCACGGCCTTCGGCGCCGATGCGACCAATGGGGCGGCGGATTCAGACAGCGCTGCAACGCAGTCAGTGCTCGAGGAAGTCAGTATCACCGGCACTCGCATTCAGGTCCCGGGAATGACCACGCCAACTCCCGTCACCGAGGTTTCCCTGAATGACCTCCATCTTCTGGCGCCGACGACGATCGGAGAGGCAATCACCAAGCTACCGCAATTCATCGGCAGCTCGGTTCCAGAAGGTGCTCCGGCTTCCGGCTGGACTGGCGCCTCGGGCGCGACCATCCTGAACTTGCGCGGCGTCGGGGCGAACAGGACGCTGGTGTTGCTGGACGGCCGCCGTGTCGTTGCATCGACCCGCACCGGTACTTTCGACATCAACCTCATACCGCAGGCGCTGTTGAAAGATGTGCAAGTGGTGACCGGTGGCGCATCGGCAGCGTACGGATCCGACGCTGTCAGCGGCGTTGTCAATTTCATGCTGGACACCCGGTACACGGGTTTCAAAGCGAACGTCCAGGCGGGCGAGACGCACCTGAACGATGACCGGAACTATCTCGTGTCGTTGGCCGGAGGCACGGCGATCGGCGATCACCTGCACGTGGTGGCGTCCGCGGACTTTTACCACGCCCAGCCGATACGCAACGCGTTCACGCGCGACTGGGAGCATAGTTGGGGTGTTATCGCCAACCCACTTTATGGCCAACCCGGCCAACCTCAGCGCATCACCGTACCGAACGCGCGCTCGACGCAATACACCGAGGGTGGGCTGATCACGAGCGGACCGCTTGCCTATACACAGTTTCTTCCCGGTGGCGCGACCGCTCCGTTCGCCAAGGGCGCGGACTTCACGACAGCTACCCAATCGGGAGGGGATGGCGTCGACCCCCTCATGTATAACTATCTGACTCCTCGCACGGCCAGGGGTAGCGCATTCGCGCACATCAGCTATGACCTCACCGATCATCTCGAGCTGTTCCTGCAAGGGTTGTATGGAGCCAATGACGCAGGATATCTCTCTCCGCCGGCTGGCGCGCAATTCGGGACCTGGACGGCGACGATCTATCGCGATAACGCGTTTCTTCCGAGCGCGATCGCACAGCAGATGGCGCGCCTGAATCAGACTTCCTTCAAATTCGGCCGCGCGGGCGATCTGGATTACGGCGGGAACAAGACCATCGACCAGGAAAACATCCTCAAGTCCTTCACCACCGGAATCAAAGCCACTCTCGGGGATTGGAAGCTCGACGCGTACTATCAGTACGGGCGCACGATTTCCAACATCGACATGAACGGCGCCATCCGACTCGACCGGGTCTACCAGGCCATCGATGCCGTCGTCGACCCCGCGACCGGGAAGATCGTCTGTCACTCGACACTGATGTATCCCGGCAACGGCTGCGTGCCGATGAATGTGTTCGGAGTCGGCGCGCCCTCTCAGGCGGCGATCGACTGGATCACGCAGGACATCTCGCAAAAGCAGACTCTCCAGCAGCACGCGGCCGAGCTTGCGATCTCCGGCTCACCGTTCAATGACTGGGCCGGCGCAGTCTCCACGGCCTTCGGCGGCTCCTGGCGGCAGGACTGGTTCGACCAGGTCGTCTATCCCATCGCCCTGCACCAGATCTCGATTCCCCAAAACGGCCCGACACTGGGCTATCGTGGCCTGCCGGCGGCCTACTCCGGCAATTCCAACATCTTCGAGCGTGGACCTTCGGCGTCCCCACGCGGCGGCTATCGGGTCAGCGAAGGCTTTGCCGAGCTGGAACTGCCACTGCTGTCTCGAGTCCCGCTAGCGCGCTCGCTCGCGCTCAACGGCGCGGCGCGCTTTGCACACTACTCCGGCAGCGGCGGTATCTGGGCCTGGAAGGGTGGCGTGGACTGGGAAATCAACACCGACCTACGGCTGAGGGCAACACGCTCTCGCGACGTAAGGGCTGGGACCCTTTCGGAACGCTTCGACTCCTCGCGCGGTCCCGGCAACGTCACCGATCCACAGTCTGGATCTGCACTGCCCTACGCGGTAAGCGTGATTGCCGGCGGGAACCCGAACGTCAATCCGGAAAAGGCCGATACGTTGACTTATGGCGTGGTATTCCAGCCTACGTGGCTCGAGGGCTTCGCCGCTTCAGTAGATGTTTTCGACATCAAGATAGCAGGCGCAATCGGACAGCTTGGCCCACAGGCCATCGTGGACCAGTGCCGTCTGGGCGCACAGCAAATCTGCAAGTACATCGTGCGCGGCGCGGACGGCTTCATTTCCACCATCTACAACCTTTTCATCAACACCGCCCAGGCACGGGCACGTGGCGAGGATTTGGAGCTCTCGTACCGACGCGGCATCACGCTGTTTGGTGGCGGCGAGCACTTCGCGGCGCGCCTTCTGGCCACCAACATGCGTGAGCTGTCGACGACGCAGGTTGGAGCGGCGAAGGTGGATCGGGCGGGTCAGACCGGGCCGGGCGGTTCCGGCGGAACGGTCAGCGGAGTGCCCGACTGGCAAGGAACGCTGACACTGCAGTACGACCACGACGCATTCACGGCGGCGGTGGAAGAGCGCTATATCAACCACGGCACCTACGATTCGACCTGGCATCAAGGAGTCGACATCGACGACAATCACGTGCCTTCTGTCGCGTACACCAACCTGCAATTGTCCTATCGCCCGCTCAAGGGCGAGCGCCTCACCACGGAGATCTATTTCGACATCACGAACCTGATGGACCGGGATCCACCGCGCGCGGCGAGCTTCGCATTCACCGGCTCGAGCTATACGAACACCCAACTGTTCGACATCTACGGACGCACGTACACCATCGGAGCACGCGTGGAGTTTTGACCTTCGGAAAGCGCCAGGGACTTTGGGAGGCGTCGGGTCTACAATGATCCGACCCATGACGCCATCACGGAGTCCCTACGAAATGCCATCCTCGCCTCGCTATCGTGCGCCGGCGCTCGAGAAGGGTCTGGAAATCCTCGAGTTGCTCGCCAGGCAGACGGTACCGATGAACCTATCCGAGATCTCTGACGGCCTCGGGCGCTCGAAAAGCGAGATCTTCCGGATGCTGCAGGTGCTGGAAGAACGCCGTTACCTTGCGAGAACGGCCGGCGATGAGGGCTATGTCCTGACCAATCGGCTGTTCTTGCTGGGGCTCGAAAAGCCGCCCGTGAAGGGACTGCTCGAGGTCGCCTTGCCCATCATGCACCGCTTGGCGGATGACATCCTGCAACCCTGTCATCTTGCGGTGCCGTCGGAGGAGTTTATCGTTGTCATTGCGCGCGTCGATTCGCCCGGCGACATTGGGTTTGTCGTCCGTATCGGTCATCGACGCCCCCTCCCGCATTCCACCTCGGGCCTGGTGTTGATTGCGTACCAATCGGAGACAGAGCGTACCGGTTGGTTGGACCTGCTCGACAGCAAGCAGGTGCGATACGACCGCAAGCGACTGCTCGAGAAGACCAAGGCCATTGCGGCGCAAGGCTATGTCAGCATCCCCAGCGAGCTGGTCCCGGGTGTCACCGATCTGTCGGCGCCGATCGTTCAGCACAAAGTCGCCATCGCCGCTCTGACGGTGCCGTATCTCGAGCGCCGCACGCCGAAAGTCGGACAAAAGGAGTGCATCGGCTTGCTGTCCCGGGCCGCGCAGCAGATCTCACAAGCGCTCAGTTATGGCAATGACAGTGAGCTGCAGCGGTGAGAGGGCTCGCGCGCCGACCTTTCAGCCATTCCCGCTTGACGAGCCCGCGAGAGCTGTGTTTTATTGCTGCGACTGACTTTCAGCAGTAAAACCGCATGCACAGCACGGTGAGCCAGACGCACGTCGCCCGAACGGCCTTGCTGCCTTTCGTGCTCGTCGTGAGCCTGTTCTTTCTGTGGGGCGTCGCCAATAACCTCAACGACATTCTCATCCGGCAGTTCAAGAAAGTCTTTGAGCTGAATGATTTGCAATCCGGGCTGGTCCAGTCCGCTTTTTATCTGGGCTACTTTCTATTCGCCTTGCCCGCCGGGCTCTTCTTGCAACGCTGGGGCTACAAGGGCGGCATCGTGTTGGGACTGCTGTTGTACGCAACCGGCGCCCTGCTGTTCTATCCGGCGGCGGAAGTTCGAGCCTACTCACTCTTCTTGCTCGCTTTGTTCGTGATCGCCAGCGGGCTTGCGTTTCTCGAGACCTCGGCGAACCCCTACGTCACCCTGCTAGGTCCGGCCGAAAGCGCCGAGCGACGGCTGAACCTGGCGCAAGCCTTCAACCCGCTGGGCTCCATCACCGGCGTGTTTATCGGGCGCATGTTCATCTTTTCCGGGATCGAGCACACCCCGGAACAGTTGCAAGCGCTCTCCCCTGCCGCCAGAAGCGTGTATTTCGCGACCGAATCGTTGGCCGTGCAGACACCCTATGTCGTCATTGCCGCGGTAGTAGCGTCGCTGGCAGTCCTCATCAGCCTAACCCGCTTTCCCGAATCCAGTCAGGCGGCGGCCGACCAGGGCAGTCTGCTCAAGGGAGGCATGCGGGAGTTGGTCGCAAGGAAGCCCTTTGTGCTTGCCGTCGCCGCGCAGTTCTTCTACGTAGGTGCGCAAGTAGGTATTTGGAGCTATCTCATCCGATATGCCCAAGGCACTGTGCCTGGCACACCCGAAAAGACCGCCGCGGACTACCTGATCGGATCGTTGGCCATTTTCATGGTCGGCCGATTTGTAGGTACGGCACTGCTGCGCTATGTCACTCCCAGCAAGTTGCTGGGAGCCTACGCTCTCATCAATACCCTCCTGGCCGCGGTAGCTGTCTTCCTGCCCGGCCGAATAGGATTGGCCGCGCTCATTGCAACCAGCTTCTTCATGTCGGTCATGTTTCCGACCATCTTCGCGCTGGGCATCCGCGGGCTGGGCGAAAGCCGCAAGCTCGCCTCATCGGTCCTGGTGATGTCGATCATTGGAGGAGCACTTCTGACACCGCTCATGGGCGCCATTTCCGGGTACGGTGGCATCAACTCCGCGATGATCGTTCCGTGTGCGAGTTTCCTGGTGGTGCTTTACTTCGCCGCGCACGCGACCAACCGACGACGCGCAGACTGAGGCGCTCAATAGCCTCATTCTCGCCAGGCGGCGCCCGTTGGAAATTGGTATCGCTGCAGCGATTGCGGCTGCATTTCCGCCGAAAAGCCGGGTGCCTGCGGTGCGAGGTAGCGCCCCGCGCGAATGCGCACTGGGTCGCGGAAGTGCTCGTGCAGATGATCGACGAACTCCAGGCGTCGATCGTCCATCCTCGCGCTGATGGCGATATAGTCAGCCATAGCCAGATGTTGCACCAGCTCGCATAGCCCCACCCCGCCCGCATGCGGAAAGACCCTGACACCAAACTTCGCGGCCAGCAGTAAGATGGCAAGATTCTCGTTGACTCCGCCCACGCGCGCCGCATCGATCTGCACGAGATCGACGGCCTGCGCCTGGAAGAGCTGCTTGAACATGATTCGATTGTGAGTGTGCTCGCCGGTGGAGATCGGGATCGGCGCCACCGCCGCGCGGATCGCGGCATGGCCCAGGATATCGTCCGGATTCGTCGGTTCCTCGGCCCATGCGAGCCCGAATGGCTGGAGGTGCTCGAGCCACGCGACCGCCTCGGGGACACTCCAACGTTGATTGGCATCTACAGCAAGCGCGATCTCATTTCCAATCGCGCTCCGCGCCAGCGCGCAGCGCCGCACGTCATCCTCGACGTTCAGACCCACTTTGATCTTGATGGTGTCGAAGCCTGCGTTGACTGCCTCTCGGGCGAGCCGTACGAGCTTTTCATCCGAATAGCCCAGCCAGCCTGGCGATGTCGTATAAGCTGGATATCCGTGCGCAATGAGGTTTCCGATTCGCTCCGATTTGCCGGGCTGTGCCGCACGCAGGATCTGCAGGGCTTCCGTGGGTGTGAGCGCATCGGTGATATACCTGAAGTCGATCAGGTCGACGATCTCCTCGGGACTCAGGTCGGCGATGAACCGCCATACCGGCTTACCAGCGCGCCGGGCCGCCATGTCCCAAGCGGCGTTGATTGTCGCCCCGATTGCCATGTGCATGACGCCCTTCTCAGGGCCCAACCAGCGCAGTTGCGAGTCGTCAATCAGACTGCGCGCGAACCCGCCCAGATCGTCCAACACGGTATCCACGTCGCGCCCGACGATGTGGTCTCGCAAGGCCGCCAAGGCGGCGGTTTGCACATCATTGCCGCGCCCGATCGTAAATACGAATCCATGTCCCACCAGGCCTGAGGGCTCGTCGGTGGATAATCTGACATAGGCGGCCGAATAGTCCGGATCACGATTCATGGCGTCCGAGCCGTCCAACTCCCGTGAGGTGGGGAAACGAATGTCGTACGTTTCCAATCCGGTGAAAGCAGCCATTGAATCAGCCTCGTCGGAAGGTCGTCGGTCGTGCGTCAGTCGAGTTGATAAAAGCGGCTGGCATTGGCGCTGAATACGGCCTCCTCTTGGCCGGGGGCGTGCCGCGAAACGAGCTCCAGCGCCATTGCAAACCACTCCCGGTACGAGGCGCGCATGGTCAGGACCGGCCAATCGCTGCCCCACATGACCCGCTCCGGCCCAAAACACGCGAAAACGTGAGCGACATAGGCATCGAGATCAGCCACGCCCGCGGACATCGCCGCTTCAGTCAACAGGCCCGATAATTTGCAATAGGAGGATGTAGTGCCAGCCAGTTGCTTCACGTGGGTGGCCCACGGCTCGAAGTGCCCCGCGGCGATATTCGGCTTGCCAGCGTGGTCGAGCACTGTTTTCAGGCCGGGATGCTGTCGCAACCTGCGGATCAGGACTTCCAGATGGACTGGCTTCACCAGCGCGTCGAATGTGAGGTTGTGCTCCAGCAGTACGTCAAAGGCGGTATCGAGCGAGGGTTTGGCCAACCACTGTGAATCGGGGATGTCCTGTACCATGGGCCTGAATCCCTTGAGCTTCCCGGCGCCTTCTCGAACGAGAGCGCGGATCCGCTCACGGACATCCGGTGCCTCGAAGTCAACCCAGCCGACCACCGCACGAACAGCGGGGTGTTGTCGAGCGAGCCCGAGGAGGAACCGGGTTTCGGCTTCCGTCGGCGCCGCCTGCACAAGGATCGTCCCCGTCACGTTGCAGTCGAGGAGTTGGGGAGCCAGATCCCGCGGCTCAAAGTCCCGGTACAACACACCCTGTTCTGGGGTGAGCCATCCGTAGTCGCCTCGCGCGAGGCGCCAGTAGTGCTGGTGTGCATCCAGTGCGTTCATGGAGTGGGGACCTCGGGTAGCAGCAGCCCGGAATCACGTAGCGCTCGCCACACCGAGCTGGGGATTTTCGCTTGGGCTCGCGCCACCGCACTGGTGACCTCGGCCGGTGAGCGCATGCCTGCGATCACTGTAGCGACCGCGGGATGCGCGAGTACAAACTGCAGGGCGGCTGCCCCGACGTCTACCTGTTCCGCAGCACAGATTGCGTAGACGCGACGCGCACGCTCCAACATCTCTGCGTCCACCGGCTGATAGTTGTAGGTTGTTCCGGGAGCGCTGGGGTCGGCGAGCAGTCCAGAATTGAACGGCCCGCCCGCGATAATCGCAACCCCCCGTCGTTGCGCCTCCGCCATGACCCCGCGCGCGCGCTGCTGCTCGAGCAACGTATACCGCCCTGCGAGCAGGATGCAGTCGAGGTCGAACCGCGGCATGATCTCCAGGCAGACAGCCTCTTCGTTCACTCCTATGCCGATGGCGTCGCAGGCTCCCGCTGATTTGAGAGCCGCCATGGTCGGCAACGCTGTCTCGAGCGCCTCCCTGAGCCGCACCTCGTGGAGATCTCCGTGCGTCTCACGACCGATATCGTGCAACAGCAGTATCTCTACCCGGTCGCGTCCCAAACGCTTCAGGCTCGACTCGAACGAGCGCAATATTCCATCACGGGAGTAGTCGAACACCGCGCGCCGCCCCGAAACGGCAAAGCCGTCCCGCGGTTGGATCACGGTGTGGTCAACCTCGATCAGGCGGCCGACCTTGGTGGACACAATCACACCGGCTTGGGGCGCGCGCCCCAAGGCGCGCCCGAGGCGCTCCTCGCTCAGTCCATAGCCGTAGTACGGGGCGGTATCGAAATACCGGATGCCGCGCCCCAACGCCTCGGCAACCGCCGCTTCTGCCGTTGCATCATCGACGGCCGAATAGAGATTTCCAATCGCCGCCGCTCCGAATCCCAGCGCCGGCAGCCGTACCCCAGATTGAGTCATTACCGGAACGGCCTGTACCTCGGGGCTCTTTTATTTATGAAACAATATTCTGCTTATAAAATATGGCGATCGGGTCGTTCTTGTCAACAGCGAGGTCTCGCGGGAATATTCGCGGGGCTTGCAGGTTGAGCAAAGGACGAGCTGTGACGTCAGAGGCATCGGTCATATCGTGGCTCCTGGATTCTGATCCTTCCATCCGCTGGCAGGTCATGCGCGACCTGACCCACGCGCCCGTCCGCGAGATCGAGGCCGAGCGAGCCAAGGTGGCCACTGAAGGCACGGGCGCACGACTGCTGGCCCTCCAGACATCCGATGGGCGATGGGGCGGCGCGGCCTGGAACCGCGGATGGGACTCCACGATGCATGTGCTATGGCTCCTGCGGGACCTGGGTCTCGACCCCGCCAGCGATGAGGCAAGGCGCACGATAGAGCTTGTCCATGCTCGTGTGACTTGGGAAGGGTGCGGTCCGCGGGAAACGCGAACCAATGCCTTCTTCGCTGGCGAGTTGGAGCCATGTATCAACGCCCAGGTCGCCACGGTGGGCGCCTACTTCGGCCAGGACGTCCGTGGCATCATCAACCGGCTGCTTGGCGAGCAGCTGACCGACGGCGGCTGGAATTGCGAGGCACCCAACCGCTCGACGAAGTCCTCGTTCAACACTACCATCTGTGTACTCGAAGCCTTGCTCGAGTACGAACTGGCGGGAGGAGCCAGCCCGGCAGTCACCGCAGCCCGTCTGCGGGGCCAGGAGTATCTTCTCGAACGCCGCCTCTTCCGACGGCTGTCCACCGGTGAGGTGATCGAGCGAGATCGCAAGGGCAACGCCTCGTGGATGCGCTTTGCGTTCCCAACGTGGTGGCACTACGACGTGCTCAGAGGACTCGACTACCTACGCCGCGCTGGCGTCACACCGGACGAGCGCGTGGCGGAAGCAGTCGAGCTCGTCGCATCAAAGCGTGATGATGACGGACGATGGCCTCTCGAAGTTCAATACCCCGGCAAGATGCCGGTCGAGATAGATAACGGCGAGCACCAGCCGAGCCGGTGGAACACCCTTCGAGCCTTGAGAGTGTTGGACTGGTATTCGGCGCGACAGTAGCGCCAATGGCATATTCTCTAGAGATAGCTGAGCCACCAGTCCCGCCGCCGATCCTTCAGACCGGCGAACCAACGGCATGGATAGTAGAGCAGCGCGATGACGACCAGCCACATTGCGTAAACAAACGCCAATCCATGACCATAGCCTGGCGGGCTATCGGTAAAGATGGCCCCGTGAAAGAGCCAGCGCACGGGTTGACCCGTCGCCGCAGCGACCACGATCGCCAGGCAATGAATCAGGTACAGGTGCAGAACGTAGAACAACAGGGGCACCCTACCGAATACCCGGAGTATGGCGGTGGCTTGCGACCTCAGCGGATTGCCGTCGAGCCAACTCAAAAGCAGCAGCGACGGCCCGATTGTCATCAGTAAAAACTGCAAGGACGGCGGATATTTCTCCACGTCCAGGAAGAGAATGAGGCTCTTGTCGAGAGAGCCTTGCGGGTGCCAGTCGCCTTGTGACACTCCCCCCAAGCCCGGTGGGGGATTGCCATATAGATTGGACCCTCGCAGGGCGACAAACGCGCAGGTCAGGCCGAGCCCGAGCCACCTCAGGAATGCGCGTCGCCGTGACGAATCCAGCCGGTACAACTGTCCGCACACGTAGCCGGCCGCCATGACGCCAACCAGGGGAATGAGGGGAAACAATACGAACTGGTGCGCGCCCCATGGCAACACGATCTCGCCGCGACCGTGCAGCAGCCGCGCCAACCACGTCAGGTTTCCCCAATCGTGGCTCGAAATCGAGTCCAATGCGTTGTGCCCTACGATCAGGGTTACGGCCAGTACGGCGATCCAACCCAGGGGTAAACGGACGATGAGCGCCAAAAGGAGCATCGACGCGCCCAGCGCCCAGATGACCCCGAAGAAGCCCCATGGGAACTGAAAAGTCCAGGCGGTCCCCACCAGCGTAAACTCGAGCAGCACCAGCCACAGACCGCGCCTCCACAGGAATTGCATGCGCTCACGGGGTGATTTGTCTTGACCATAGAGAAACGCGCTCACTCCCGCGAGGAAGAAAAACATCGGGGCGCAAAAGTGGGTCACCCAGCGGGTCCCAAACAGGACGAGGTTCGTTTGACCCAGGACTTCGGGCTCGAACGGCAGATCGGTGAAGAAGTCGCGCGTGTGATCGAGGGCCATCAAGACCATGATGCCGCCGCGGAACAGGTCGATCGCGGCTACTCTTCGGAAGGAACGGGCGCTTTGCGACAGCGCTACAGATGGCCATCCAATCGACTGCGTCGCATTCATCATCCTGCGAATTCTACGGACGCGCCTGAGAGATTGACTTGCGCTTTCTTGCTACTTGCGCGCGCGAAGATTGTACTGGGACGCTCGTACGCCGAAGTGCAAGTAGAACCGGCGACTGAAATGACTCAAGTTCTGAAACCCGCTCCCGAAACAGGCCTCGGTGACCGACGCACCTTCCCGCAAGAGGCGCGCGGCATGCTCGAGACGCACGCGACAAAGATAGGCGTGTGGCGGCATCCCGACCAACTCACGAAATACGCGGGCAAAATGATATGGGCTCATCCTTGCCGAACGGGCCAGATCCACGAGCCTGTGCTCTGTCGCGTAGCCTCTGTCGATGCGCTGGCGAGTTCCATCCACGCGCTCGGCATACCAGCTCAGCTTCTGGGTTCGATAACGTCTGCGCTCCAGTGCGCGGTCAGGATGGATCTCCCCCATTACGGCGTACGCAGCCTCTTCGGCCGCCATTGGCTCGTGGACGCCACTGGCGGCCCTGAGAAACAGGTAACTGATACGGTTGCTCGCCGGTATGACCGGCAGCACTCGCGCCACCTGCATCAATTGCACTGCCTGCTCCAACTCAGCCGACAATGGTCCGTATGCGATGGCCACACAGACGTCTGTTGGTATAGTCTCCAGATGCTCGCAGCGATACACCATTCCAGGGTAGTTGAGGAATAAGTCGCCCGGATTGAGCATCCAGCGCTTACGGCCGACGGCGACCGCAAAACTACCGCGCTCGACGCGGCTGATGGAGTATTCTCCCGAAAACTCCTCCGGCGGATCGCGGTGCTCATGTTTGCCCGGATGGTCAAAGCGACCGACGCGCACGGCCGTCGTATCGAGGAGTGGCCGATATCGCATCATGCGCGCGCCCCGACATCCTTGCGCACGATGGGCCTGGTGGGGGATCTCCGCGCGACCTCCTGGAAACCGGCTTTACGAAACGCCGGGAGGAGACCGGTCCAGACGAACGCGTCGGGCAGGCGCTTTTTGGGATCGAGCGGATAGCCTTCGAGAATTTGCCCCCCTTGCTCGGCTACGTAACGCGCGGCGGCTGCCAAAAGCATGGCGCTCAACCCGCTGCGCCGATGAGCGCGCGCCACGTACAAACACGACACCGACCACACGGGGCAAGAATCTACTGGTTTGAGCACTCGAGAGCCTGCCAGGCGCACATACCTTTCGCGGGGAGCGACCGCGCACCAGCCAATGGGCTCGCGTTCGAGATATGCCAGGACACCGGTTGGCTCTCCGGAGGCCACGATTTTCCGCAAGGCCCGCCGATTCCCCGCGCCCTTGTTGCGCTCGAATGCCGACGCGCTGAGGCGCCACGTCATACACCAGCAGCCGCCGCAAGCGCCTCGCGGTCCAAAGAGTGTTTCGAGATCCGCCCAATTTGCGAGCGTCAGCGGGCGATACTGCAAGTCCGATCTGCGGTCCATGGGGACCGATTCTATCGCGCACAATGTCGAGAATACGCAGCTCGCCGTATTTTTTGAAAGAAATCCCGGCCGCTGAGGACTACACCAGGTACATGGACCGAAAAGGTACATTCGAGCAGCTCATGCGGGAGTACGGGCCTCTCATCAAGCGGATCGCCGCAAGCTACGAAGCCGACAAGGAGCTCGCGCGCGATCTTGCGCAGGAGATCTTTCTGGCAGTCTGGCGTGCCTTGCCGTCGTTCCGCGCGAAGAGCTCGTTGCGCACCTTCATAGCTCGCATAGCCCACAACCGCGCCGTGACACACGTCGCGCACTCCGCAAGCGCTCCGGAATCGATCGAGTTCCCTGACGAGCTTCCCTGTCCGGCGCCCGAGCTGGAGACTCTGGCGATCGAGCGCGACCGCCACGCTCGCACGCTCGAGGCGGTACAACAGTTACCGCTCGCCTACCGGCAGGTCGCCACGTTGATTCTCGAGGGCTTCACCGCTGCTGAAGTTGCACAGGCCCTGGGATTGACCGTCAACGCAGTGACCATTCGCGCCTCTCGCGCCCGCGCGATATTGCGTTCGCTTCTCGGGGAATGATCATGAATCCAACACGCGACGAGGGTTGGGCCGAGCTGAGCAGCACGTGGCGGGAACAGGACGTCGATCTGGAATTCTCCGAGCACGAGCTGCTGGCGCGGTTGCGCCGCCACCGGTTGATCGAGACTCTGGTGAGCGTCGCCGAGTGGCTCGGCCTCGCGATCGCCCTCGGTGTGGCTGTCTGGATCTTGCGGGACTGGCCGACCCGCCGGCCAGGCCTGATCCTCATTGAATGGCTACTGCTGCAAGCCGCGGTCGTCCTCTGGATGCGCCGGCGGCAGCGCTCACAGCTCGAAGCGAGCGTTCTCGACCGTCTCGACGCGAGCATCGAGCGCGAGGGTCGGCTGGTGGAGTCCATGCGCCTGGGCAGCGTCATGGGTTTGATCGCACTCGCGGCCATGATCGTCGCAGTCGCGGTCTCGTTGCAACGCCAGTCCGTGGTGACAGGCGCCGCTTCATTGACTCTTTTCATACTGCTATTCGTGTATGTGTTTTCTGTGCAGATTGCGATCATGGTTTATTCGCGCCGCGTGCGGCGGCGGCGCAAAAGACTCGAAAGCATCAGACGCGCCCTACGAACAATGGAATGACACATGTCGTACCTCCAACGTACCCTGGTACTCTTTACCGCGCCCGGTAGGGAAATGGCCGACCTCGCCGGGCGACCGACGTTCTGGTTTCCTCTGCTACTCACAGTGCTGATGACGCTCGCCATACAGTTGTGGTACCTCCAGATTGTCGACTTCTCATGGCTCGCGAATTACGCGGTCAACTCAAACCGACGTATGGCACAGATGCCTGAAGCCACCCGTGCCGCAATCGCCGCGCGGATGTCCAAGGGGCGTCTCATGGGAATAACAGTGGTCGCGGCGGTCCTCACGCCACTCGTCTTCCACACTCTGACGGCAACATTCTTCAATCTCCTCGGAAAGCTGCTCAACGTCCGCAAGTCGTTCAAAGATTGGCTGGCGGTCGTCTGGTGGGCCGCACTCCCACTGACTTTGAACCTGTTCGCGGCGGCGCTGTTCCTGGCTTTCACCCAGTCCCGCCAGCTCAGCCCGACGCAGTTGAATGTCCTGTCTCTCAATGAGCTTTTCGCTCACGAGTCCTACGGTGAGCGGGGGTTCAACATCATGACGACCCTTACCGCTCTGCACCCGATGGCGTGGTGGTACCTGGTCCGTGGCACGCAGGCGCTCAGTGGCCGCTCGCTGGGTTTCAGCGCCGCATTCACGCTCATACCCATCTTGCTCTTCTACACCGCGTGGGCGCTGTTGCCGATCGCATGAGGAGAGCCATTCTCCCCGCATTGTTGCTCGCCTCTTTGATTGTCGCCTCGGTCGCGGTTCGCGTCATGCATTCGGCCGAGCCAAAGAGCATCGATATCGAGCTGGCGCGCAAGCGCCTCCTGGCTCCGACTGTTTTCGCCTCCGGAACGCTCGTCTATAGCCAGGAGGTCAGGCTGGTTCCGGAAGTGATCGGACGGGTGCTGGAAATCCGGGTCAAAGAAGGTGACCACGTCGACAAAGGCGAGCTGTTGTTGCGACTGGATCCCGCCCTGAGCCTCGCTACCGTGCGTCAGCTCGAGGCCGCGCGCGCCCAGGCGGAGCTCAACATCGAGCATCAGCGTCTCGATCTCGACACGAAAACCAGGAAGTGGGGACGCTACGCAAAGTTGCACGACCAGGGACTCGTCGATGCGAGCACGTACGACGAAATAGCCTCACAGCGTGACTTGGCGCAGGTAGAGCTGCGCACGAGCATTGCCATGCTGCAGCAGACGCAAGCGCAGCTTCTACAAGCTCGCGAGCAACTGGCCAAGACTGAAATCCGCGCGCCAATTTCGGGAGAAGTGATCTCGGTTCTCATCAAGCTTGGAGAAACCGCGGTACCGAGCGCCATGAGTATCGCAGGGGGCGATCTAGTGGTCATCGCCCAATCTGACCAACAGTATGCCGAGATCAACGTCGATGAGACCGAGGTCGCCCAGATCGCCCTGGACCAGACCGCGAAGGTCGTTCCGGCTGCGCTTCCAGACGAGTCGTGGCCCGGACAGGTGACCTGGATATCGGTGGCTCCCAAACAGGCTAATGGGCAGAACAAGACTTACACCGTGCGTATCCGCCTCAAACAGTCGGCGTCGGGTCGATTTCGCTCCGGGATGAGTTGTCGTGCGGAGATCTCGACACGGCGCGCCGACGCGCACAGCACTCTGGCCGTGCCCCTCGAGGCGGTCCACTATGAGGAGCCCGTCAACCGGGGGGACCTCACCAAGGCCAGTCTCTTCGTGATCCAGCAGGGAATCGCCCACTCGCGCGAGGTCGAGACCGGAACGGCCGACGACTCCTACATCGAGATACTCCGCGGCTTGAAGCGCAACGAGCAGGTTGCCGTGGGTCCGGCGCGCCAATTGCGCTTCCTTCGCGAGGGTGATCGTGTCAGCCCGCCCGCCGTTGCGGCTACCGGCGCGCCATGATCGAGCTACGCGATGTGAGCAAGGCGTACCCCATGGGCGGCGCGGATCTATTGGCCCTGAAGCAGGTGGATCTGCGCATCACCCGCAACGAGTTTGTCGCGGTGACCGGAAGCTCCGGGTCTGGAAAATCGACATTGATGAACATTCTGGGCTGCCTGGACACGCCCTCCGCCGGAGACTATCTCCTCGAAGGGAGCAGTGTGGCCGATCTCGACGAGGCGCAACTCACCCGGATTCGGAATCGAAAGATCGGCTTTGTTTTTCAAAGCTTCTATCTCATGCCTCGCCTCACCGCGTTGGACAACGTGGCGCAACCGCTCATATACCGCGGCCTCGCCCCGCGTGAGCGGCGGGCCGAGGCAGCCGAGGCTCTCACGCGCGTTGGACTACAATCACGCCTGTATCATCGTCCGAACGAGCTCTCGGGCGGCCAGCGACAGCGCGTGGCAATCGCACGTGCCTTGGTCGGGGCGCCCGATTTGCTGCTGGCTGACGAGCCCACTGGCAACCTCGACAGCCAGACGGCTGTTGGAATCATGTCGTTGTTACGCACCCTACACGAGGATGGTCACACGGTCGTAGTCGTGACACACGATCCGGGTGTGGCGGCTTATTGCCGTCGGATCGTGCGAATGCAGGATGGTCGGATTGTTGAGGACAAGGACACGTGGGTGTAGCGCTCTATACAGCGCAAGAGGGTCTGCGCTCGGCCGCAGCAAGCATCGTTGCACATGGTCTGCGTAGTGTACTGACGATGTTCGGTATCGTTGTCGGAGTCGCATCGGTGGTGTGTGTGATTGCGCTCGTTCAAGGCATGGCGCGGTCCGTCAGCGCTCAACTGCGCGGCCTGGGTGGGAACGCGATCACGGTGCGCTCGTTCACGCCCCTGGAAGACCAGTTGCGGGGGGAGACCCGTCGCTTGAGTCCGGTAGATCTCGAGGAGATCCGTTACCGCATCGACGGGATAACGGATGTGACACCCAATGTCCTGGCCAGTCAACGATTCGGAGCCGATGTACGCAGCGGCTCGGCCGTCGCCAGTGCCCAGATGTTCGGCACCACGGCCAGCTACCAGGATGTTCAACAGTTGTTTCCCGTCACCGGCCGCTTTATCACCCAGAGCGACGACGCCAGTCATCGCCGGGTGGTCGTTCTCGGGCAACAGGTGCGCAAGGATCTGCGGCTGCCGACAGACCCATCCGGGCGCTTCGTAAAAATCAACAACGAATGGTTCAAGGTCATTGGCACCATGGAGCAGCGCGGTGAGATGTTCGGGGTGAACCAGGACAGCTTCGTCCTCATGCCGTACGAGACAGCTCTCGCCATGACCAACTCCATCGCCCAGCCCAATCTGTGGATCACGTTCTCGGTGCGCGATCCAGACGCCGCCGAGAACGTGCGCGGCCGCGTCGCCGCGCTCATCAGGAGGCTGCACCGCCTGAAACCCACGCAGCCAGACGACTTTGTCATCGAGTCCGCGGATGCGCTCGCAAAGAGCTTTCGCGAGATCACCACGACTATCACACTCGTGGTGGCAGGCGTAGTGAGCATCTCGCTGCTCGTCGGCGGCGTCGGCATCATGAATATCATGCTGGTCTCCGTGACGGAACGCACTCGTGAGATCGGCATTGCCAAAGCGCTCGGCGCCCCGCGAACATTCATACTCCTGCAATTTCTGATCGAATCCACTCTGCTGGCGGTCGTTGGTAGTCTCGTTGGGGTCGTGCTGGGATTCGCGCTGAGCTACGCGATCGCCAGTTTGATCCCGAACTTTCCATTTCCCAGCGTGCCGTGGTGGGTTGTCGCCGCCTGTTGCGCATTCTCAGGACTCACCGGCATTGGTTTTGGCATTCTCCCCGCCAGCAACGCGGCCAATCTGACGCCCATAGAGGCTCTCAGATACGAGTGACCCTACCGACGCTATCCGGTCTCTGACAGCCACGCTGGCGCTCGTCAGTCACGCCCGTCGTACTTCCTCTCACCGTATAGGAACTTTCCTCCGCCCACCGTGTTTGTGAAGGTGTCGCTCGTGGTGGGGTGCTATGGCCCAGGTGTTCGATCGCGGCGTCGTGCTGGCGCTCAAGGTCGCTGCGCTCATTGTGTTGGTGGGAATTGTGACTGCATCTCTCGCCTGGCGCTGGAGCACGGGCTACCCCTACGCCCTACGCGCGCCGCCGCCACAGCCGATACCCTTCAGCCACCAGCATCACGTGCGTGATGACGGCATAGACTGCCGCTACTGTCACACTTCCGTGGAAAAGGCGGCATTCGCAGGTATCCCATCCAGCGATATCTGCATGAGCTGCCACTCGCAGCTATTTTCGGACGCGCCGTTGCTCGAGCCGCTCCGTCGCAGCGCGCGCACCGGTGAGCGCCTCCAATGGACCAGAGTCAACGACCTGCCGGATTTCGTCTTCTTCAATCACAGCGCACATGTCAGCCACGGTGTGCCCTGCAGGGAATGCCATGGGCGCATCGATCAAATGCCACTCACCGTGCGAGTGGCTTCCCTGGACATGCAATGGTGTCTTGCCTGCCACCGCGACCCAGGGTCACACCTCGTCAAGCCCGAGGAAGTGTTCAACATGCAAGCGCAGCCGCAGCGGTCGCAGAGAGAGCGCAGCGCCCTGCTCGCCCACTACGCCATTTTGGCCCCTCCCTGGATAACGGACTGCTCGCTCTGTCATCGCTGAGGTGTGATGAGTAACACGGACGACACACAACCGAACGCGTTCTCGCAGGAGCGGCGGCGCTTTGTGAAGCTGCTCGCCGCTTCCGCGGCACTGGCCGGGACAGCCTGCAGCGGCCCGCCTCCTGAGAAAATCGTTCCGTTTGCACGCACACCGGAAGAGGAGCTTCCGGGAAAGCCGTTGTTCTATGCCACGAGCGTCACGTTGAGCGGCTATGGCATGGGGGTCCTGGTCGAAACCAACGATGGGCGGCCGACGAAAGTGGAGGGCAACGTGTTGCATCCGGCAAGCCTGGGCGCAACCGACATGTTCGCACAGGCGGCCGTGTTGCAATTATGGGATCCGGATCGCTCGCAAACGCCGCTACATCACGGCGAGGTGGCGACCTGGCCAGAATTCCTGCTCGCCATGGAGCGGCGCTTGCAGCAGTTCGATCACCAGGACGGCGCGGGGCTCTTCATACTCACCGGCCGGGTCTGCTCGCCCACACTACAAAGTCAGCTCGAGGAATTTCGCCGGCGCTACAGGCGCGCTGCCTGGCACCAATACGATCCCCTCCATCGCGACTTCGAGCTGCGCGGGAGTGAGCTTGCCTTCGGGCGTGCCTACGACACCCGTTACCACCTCGATCAGGCACGCGTTCTCCTCACATTGGATGCTGATTTCCTGAGCTGCGCACCCTACAGCGTGCGCTATGCGCGCGATCTGATCCGGCTGCGCAATCCGGAAGGCGGTCCCATGAGCCGGATCTACTCGGTGGAGAGCACGCCCGGACTGATCGGTGCGAAGGCCGATCATCGCCTCAGGCTGGCACCCCGGGACATCGAACAATTCCTGTTGCATCTTGCGCAAGCGCTCGGAGTGCAATCCGGCGGTGGCGGTGAATCGCCGGCGCCCCGATTCGAAGCGGCGCTGCTGGAGGATTTCAGGGCAAATCACGGTGCCTCCCTCATCGTACCCGGCGCCGGGATGGCCCCTGAAATGCATGCCCTGGTGCATGTCTTGAACCACCGGTTGGGTGGCGCGGGCAACACGTTTGAGCACAGTGAGCCGGTCGCCTTCGAGCCCTCGCCGCACCTGCAGTCCATTCGTCAATTGACAGAAGCGATTGCCGCGGGGCGCGTTCAGATGTTGGTCATCCTGCAAAGCAACCCGGCCTACGACGCCCCAGCGGACCTCGAGTTCGCCACGCGACTCGCGTCCGTACCGGAGTCCGTGCATCTCGCACTGTATGCCGATGAAACCTCGGCCCACTGCACCTGGCACGTGCCACGCGCGCACGACTTCGAGCACTGGAGTGATACGCGCGCCTTCGATGGTACCGTTGGCATCGTGCAGCCGCTCGTGGCACCCCTCTACGGAGGCCATTCAATACACGAGTTGATGAATGTCTTGCTGCGCACGCCTGCCAAAACGGCCTATCAGACCGTACACGCATACTGGCAGGACAAATTCCCCGACGAGCCGTGGCGCAAGGCATTGCGCGAAGGGATCATCGCGGGAACCGCCAACCCGCCCGTATCACTCCTGCCTCGGACCCTGAGTGAGTTTCCGCGCCCGGACCCGCCGGGGTTGGTTGCAAACTTCGTCCCCGACCAGTCGGTCCTCGAAGGATCTTTTGCCAACGTCGCGTGGCTGCAGGAGATCCCTCGCTCAATGAGTAAGCTCACCTGGGACAATGCCGCGTATCTGTCACCGCGCACCGCCGCCCGGCTGAACCTGTCCAATGGAGATGAAATCGAGATACGGCGCGGGGCGCGCAGCGTGCGTGCCGGCGTATGGATACTGCCCGATCATGCCGACGACTGTTTGACCCTGCCGCTCGGCTACGGCCGCACGCGAGCCGGACCGGTCGGCAGCGCCGTCGGCTTCAACGCATATCAGTTGAGAACCCTCGATGCGCCCTGGCAGGTGGCGGTCGAAGCTCGGCCCACCGGTGCCCGGTGGCCATTCGTGACGACGCAGCACCACGCCCGCATGGAAGGCCGCCATATCATACGCAGCGCAAATTTCGAGGAATTCGCTCGCGACCCGCACTTCGCCACCGCCGAGGCGAGCGAGCGCATTCCCGATCACACCCTGTATCCGGATTACCCACACAACAGCTACCAGTGGGGAATGGTCATCGACCTGAACGCGTGTATCGGCTGCAACGCCTGCACGATCGCCTGCCAGGCGGAGAACAACATTCCGGTCGTGGGCAAGGAAGAAGTCAGCCGCGGGCGCGAGATGCACTGGATCCGGGTGGATCGTTATTACGGTGTCAGCGGGAATCAGTTGACTACCGACTTTCAACCCGTGCCGTGCATGCAGTGCGAGCGAGCGCCTTGCGAAGTGGTGTGTCCGGTGGAGGCTTCGATCCACGACTCACAAGGCCTCAACGTGCAAGTCTATAACCGCTGCGTAGGGACACGCTTCTGCTCGAACAACTGTCCATACAAGGTCCGGCGGTTCAACTTCCTGCAATACTCCAACACCAGCGTGGAGAGCCTGAAGGCGCTGCAAAATCCGGACGTGACCGTCCGACAACGGGGTGTCATGGAGAAGTGCACCTATTGTGTGCAGCGCATCCAGCGTGGCCGCATGACAGCCGAGCAACTGGGTCGGCCCCTTCAGGATGGCGAAGTCATCACCGCCTGCCAGGCCGTGTGCCCGACCCAGGCCATTACCTTTGGCAACATCAACGATGCCCACTCCAACGTCGCTCGACTCAAGTCGTCCCCACGCAACTACACGTTACTGGCCGAGTTGAACACGCGGCCCCGGACCACCTATCTGGCGCAGGTCACCAACCGCAAGGACGCAGGGGTCTGATCGATGGCCGAGCCGCCGACCGCCACCACGTCCCCACCATCCGAGGTAAGTCTGCCCCGCGGTTATACCTACGCTTCGATCACCGACAAGATCGCGGCCCTGGTCCTCGAGCGGCGCTCGCGTTGGCCCTGGTTCCTCGGATTCGGCTTTGCCCTGCTGTGGATGCTCGCTTTCTTCTTTGCCTGCGGCTATCTCTTCAAGCTGGGGCCGGGGATCTGGGGTGTGAACATTCCAGTCGCCTGGGGATACGCCATCGGCAACTTCGTCTGGTGGATCGGAATCGGACACGCGGGCACGTTCATCTCCGCAATCCTGCTGTTGCTACGACAGAAATGGCGCACCTCCATCAACCGCTTCGCGGAGGCGATGACCCTGTTTGCCGCGGGCATCGCGGGCCTGTTCCCCATTTTGCACCTCGGGCGGCCCTGGTTTTTCTACTGGCTGGTGCCCTACCCCGATGTGATGAACCTCTGGCCACAGTGGCGCAGCCCGCTGGTGTGGGACTTCTTCGCGATCAGCACGTACCTGATCGTTTCGCTCCTGTTCTGGTATGTCGGTTTGATCCCCGACCTGGCGACCTTGCGCGACCGGGCCAAGGGCCGCGCTCAGCAGCTCATCTACGGTCTGTTCGCACTCGGTTGGCGCGGTGAGGCGCGCCACTGGGCACGACATCAAAGTGCGTATCTACTGCTCGCGGGCCTGGCAACCCCACTGGTGGTTTCGGTACACACTGTCGTTTCACTGGATTTCGCGATCGGCAATACGCCCGGCTACCACTCGACGATCTTTCCGCCCTACTTCGTCGCAGGCGCCTTGTTCTCGGGCTTCGCGATGGTGTTGACGCTGGCCATTCCATTGCGCCACTTCTTCGGCCTGCACGACTTGATCACACGCCGTCACCTGGAGAACGCAGCCAAGGTGTTGCTCGCGTGCAGTTGGTTCGTGACCTACGGCTATCTCTCCGAAACGTTCATGGCCTGGTACAGCGGCGACGAGTTCGAGATATACATGGTCCACAACCGCATGGCAGGCCCTTATGCGCCAGTGTACTGGGCACTCATCGTCTGCAATGTCCTGGTGCCTCAGATCGTCTGGTGGCGCCGCGCCCGGCGCAGCATACCGGTGCTCTTTGTCTTGAGCCTCCTCGTCAATGTGGGGATGTGGATGGAGCGGTTTCTGATCGTGGTCTCCAGCCTGCACCGGGACTTCCTGCCCTCTTCATGGGGCATCTTCTATCCGACCGCGTGGGACTGGACGCACCTGTTGGGCTCCATCGGGCTATTCGCGGTGCTCTTCATGTTGTTCGTGCGTTTTCTGCCTGCGATCTCCATTTCGGAAATGCGCGAGATGCTGCACGAGGAGCGAGAATGAAGCACAGTTATGGGCTGCTCGCCGAATTCAAGACCGCCGAGGATCTGGTGGAGGCCGCACGGCGCGCACGCAACGCCGGATATCGCCGCATCGAGGCGTACGCACCCTTCCCGGTGGACGGACTGGTGGAAGCCGTCGGCTCTTACAAGGACCGGATACCGCTCATGACACTTCTCGGGGGGGTCATTGGCGGCGTCGGCGGATATTTCATGCAGTGGTATTCCGCCGTCATCTCCTATCCGATCAACCAAGGCGGGCGTCCCTATCATAGCTGGCCCGCTTTCATTCCCGTGACCTTCGAGCTGACGGTCCTTGGAGCCGCGCTGTTCGCGGTGATCGGAATGCTCGCGCTCAATGGTCTGCCAAAACTCTATCACCCCCTCTTCAACGTAGCGGAGTTCGGCCTCGCCACCCGCAACCGCTTCTTCCTTTGCCTGCGGAAGACCGATCCGCGATACGAGCCGGAGGAAACACGACAGTTCCTCGCATCCCTGCAGCCACTGGCGGTCACAGAGGTGCCCCAATGAAGGCTGGGTTAGTGTTTCAAGTTGCCGTGCTGGTGCTGGTCACGGGATGCGAGAAACACATGCAGGACATGTACGATCAGCCCCGCTACAAACCGCTCGCGGCAAGCTCGTTCTTTCCTGATGGGGGCGCGTCACAACCACCCGTACCCGGGACCCAGGTGCACTCTCGGGGAGACTTCGCCGGAACATCCTCGGGCCGGATCGGTCTCGAGCAAGCCGACCGCTGGAACCGCGACGAGACTTCCGCAAGCAATCCGTATCCAATCACGCTGCAGTTGCTTCGTGAAGGTCAGGATCGATTCACGATCTACTGCGCACCTTGTCACAGCCCTCTGGGAGACGGGGACGGTTTCATCGTCCGTCGTGGTTTTCCAGCACCGCCCTCGTATCACATCGATCGTCTGCGCGCCGCCCCGGATCGGCACTTCTTCGATGTCATGACCAACGGCTACGGCATCATGTATTCCTACGCTGATCGCGTGACTCCCGCCGAGCGTTGGGCGGTTGTCGCCTACATTCGAGCACTGCAGCTCAGTCAACACGCACCGGTGTCTGAGTTGACCGCCGACGATGTGGCACGAGCCGAGGGCCGCTCGCCGTGAGCCGCTCGGGGATCTGGATCGCCCTGTTCGCCGCCCTGGCCGCGCTCAGCGTCGGCGCCGGCGTGACGCTCGATCCGAGGGCCTTTTTGCGGTCCTGGTTGTTCGCGTTCCTCTTCTGTCTCGGTCTTTCCCTGGGCGCTCTGGCCAACTTGATGTTGCACGAGGTCACTGGTGGACGTTGGGGAATAGCGCTGCGAGTGCCTTGGATCGCGGCGGCACGCCTGGTGCCCTTCAACGCCTTGCTCTTCGTGCCGCTGCTGTTTGGCCTGCCGCTCGTCTATCACTGGATCGGGTCGGACTCACCGCAAGTGACGGCCAAGCACTGGTGGCTAAATGAGCCCTTCTTTCTCGCGCGCGCGGCTGTCTATTTTGCGGTCTGGGCGCTGCTGGCGTGGCGTTGGCTCTCGATTGCCACGCGCTCGAGTGAGGCGCGTCCGCCGAGCCTTCGGCGTTGGAGTGCGCTGGGACTCGTTGTGTATGGCCTCACCATCTCGCTCGCAGCCGTGGATTGGATCATGTCCCTCATGCCGGAGTGGTACTCCACGACCTTCGGCTTGCTCATCGGCACCTCGCAGATGCTCTCCGGAATGGCTCTGGCCGTTGCCGCCTGCGCCGGGGCGCGGCCCTCCTCGACGGACCAGGACCGCTTCCACGACTTCGGCAATCTGCTGCTCATGTATGTCATGAGCTGGGCGTACCTGGCTTTTACCCAATATCTCATCATCTGGGCGGAGGACCTGCCGAAAGAGACGGCGTGGTTCGTGCCCCGCGTGCAAACGAGTTGGCGCTGGTTGAGCTTGACGGTGTTGGTGTTGCAATTCGCCGTGCCCTTCTCGCTCCTGCTGCTACGGGTCGCCAAGCGCACGCCGCGCTACCTCGGCCCGATCGCCTGGGTACTCCTCGTCGCGCAACTTCTGTTTGATTTCTACCTGGTCGTTCCCGTGCTGAGCCCGGATGGGTTCAAGCTGACGTGGAGCGACCCGCTCACCGCAATCGTCCTTATCGGGCTGTGGCTGGTCGCCTGGCTCCACAACCTGCGGAGGGCCAGACCGGCCAACCTGCAGCCCCCGAGCAACAGGTCATGAGCACCAACGCGCCCTCGCCCGAGCGTCCGAAGCATGAAGGCAGCGACCTGCGCCCACGGGTCGTGCTGCTCGCCGCCGGTGGAGTGGTTGCAATGGTGCTGGTCGTTGCATTCATCGCAACCGTACTTGCGCGGAGCTTCCACCCACTACCGCCAGGGGCGAGCGCCTTGCAATTCCCGCCCGCGCCGGCAGTGCCTTTGCGCAGCGACCCGGTCGAGGAGCAAGCCGCGTTTCAACGCGAGAAACGATCGCGGCTGGAAAGTTATGGTTGGGTGGATGCGAGCCACCAGAGCGCGCACGTGCCGATTGAGCGCGCCATGGAGATGCTTGCGCGAAAAGAGCGGGCGCATGGGTCTTCTGACCGAGTGGTTAGCGGGGGCGGACCGGCCCAAGGACCCACCGGGCAATGAGCGCCAGCTTCGATACATTTCCGCAAGCCGCGTCCGTACTCGGGCGGCAAGTCGATGTGCTTTTTCTAGCCCTGCTCGGCGTGACTGGAATCGTTGCAGTGGGCGTGGCAGTGGCGATCGTCGCCTTCACCATCCGCTACCGCCACGGGTCCAAAGCAGACCGGCGCAATCCGCCAAGTGGTGTGCGGTGGATCGAGATCACCTGGACTGCAACGCCGTTGGCCTTGTTCCTGGTGCTATTCATCTGGTCCAGCCTGCTGTTCGCGCAGTTTCATCGACCCCCGCCACAGGCCATGCACATTCACGTGCTCGCCAAGCAGTGGATGTGGAGACTCGAGCACGAGAACGGCCGCCGCGAAATCGACGAGTTGCATGTTCCGGTGGGGCAGCCGGTCGAGCTCGTCATGACCTCCCAGGACGTCATCCACAGCTTTTTCGTGCCGGCATTTCGAGTGAAACAGGATGTGTTGCCGGGCCGATATACCACGCTGTGGTTTACGGCAACCCGTGCGGGACGCTTTGACTTGTTCTGTGCGGAATATTGCGGTACCCAACATGCGACCATGCGCGGCGACATCGTCGTCATGCGCCCAGCGCAATTTGCCCAATGGCTCGCCTCGGGACCGCCGCAGTCGGATCTCGCCGCGCGCGGCTTCGAGCTGTACCGGCGACTCGGATGCAGTGGCTGTCACGAACCCACCTCCACAGTCCACGCGCCCGGGCTCTCCGGTCTGTTCGGCGAGACGGTGCACCTGTCAGACGGCAGCACGGTGAGCGCCGATGAGGCCTACCTGCGCGATTCCATTCTGTTGCCCAACAAACAAGTCGTCGCCGGATTCGATCCGGTCATGCCCTCCTTCCAGGGGCAGCTCGACGAGGACGATCTCATTGCGCTCATTGCATTCATCAAGTCCAGACGGAGCGAGCCATGAACGCGGTGCCGGACGGCGAGATTCTCCCCGAGCGGGTGCTGCACGAATCCAGCTACCTGCACGAGGGCTTCACGTTGCGGTCGTGGCTGCTCACCCGCGACCACAAACGCATCGCTTTGCTTTACATGATTTCCATCACGGGCTTCTTCTTCATCGGCGGCGCCGCGGCTACTCTCATACGCCTGGAGTTGATGACACCGGCCGGTGATCTGGTCGATGCGGAAACCTACAACAAGTTGTTCACCACCCACGGGGTCATCATGGTGTGGTTCTTCCTGATCCCCTCGATACCCGCGACTCTGGGCAATTTCCTCGTCCCGCTCATGATCGGCGCGCGCGAGGTCGCTTTTCCGCGCTTGAATCTCGCGAGCTGGTACATCTACACGCTGGGCGGTATTTTCGTCGTGGCCACCCTGATTGCCGGGGGCGTGGACACCGGGTGGACTTTCTATACCCCCTTTTCGACCTTGTTCTCCAACACGAATGTCGTGTTGGCCGTGATCGGCGTGTTCGTAGTTGGATTTTCCTCGATCCTGACGGGACTGAACTTCATCGTTACGGTGCATCGGCTGCGTACCCCGGGAATGACGTGGTTCAAGCTCCCGTTGTTCGTCTGGGCCCACTACGCGACCAGCCTCATTCTCGTGCTCGCGACTCCGGTGCTCGCGATGACGCTGTCGCTGGTGGCGTTCGAACGGGTGACGCACATCGGTATCTTCGATCCGGCGCTCGGCGGCGACCCGCTGCTGTTCCAGCACCTCTTCTGGTTCTATTCGCACCCGGCGGTGTACATCATGGTGTTGCCCGCCATGGGCGTGGCCAGCGAGATCATCCCCTGCTTTGCCCGCAAACGGGTATTCGGGTATCGCATGATGGCGTATGCGATTTTTGGCATCGCCATCATCGGCTTTCTCGTCTGGGGACACCACATGTTTGTCTCGGGCCAGAGTATGTATGCGAGCATCGCGTTCTCGCTGCTGAGCTTTCTGGTCGCCATTCCGTCGGCCATCAAGGTCTTCAATTGGGCCGCCACCCTGTACAAGGGGTCGATTACCCTGTCCGCCCCCATGTTGTACCTCCTGGGCTT
>CAYNTW010000025.1:49462-57188 GCA_964400085.1 uncultured Steroidobacteraceae bacterium
CAGCCGCTCTCGATGTGCATCTCACGGATACCTATTTCGTGGTTGCGCACTTCCACTACATCATGGTCGGGGGCACCGTCATGGCCTATCTTGGAGGGCTGCACTTCTGGTGGCCCAAGATCGTGGGCCGGCTGTACCCGGAAACCTGGGCGCGGATTGCCGCGATCACGATCTTCATCGGCTTCAACCTGACGTTCTTCCCGCAATACATCCTGGGCGCGCAGGGCATGCCGCGTCGCTATCACGAGTACCCGCCGCGATTCCAACTGCTGAACGAGATCTCCTCCTCCGGCGCGGTCATTCTCGGGATCGGCTATCTGCTGCCGCTCGCCTACCTGCCCTGGGCGATGCTGCGCGGCCGGCGCTCAGGCGCAAATCCCTGGAACGCAACGGGACTGGAATGGCAGACGCCCTCGCCACCGCCGCAGGAAAACTTCACCACGACACTGCAGGTTGTTCGAATACCCTACGACTATCACCCAGCGACGGAGCGCGCGGAGAGTCAGGCGTGAGCGTGCCCGCCGGACATTTCGCCAGCGCCGCAGACCAGCGCCAGGCTGCGGAGCTCGGCATGTGGGTCTTCCTGGCGACGGAGCTCATGTTCTTCGCGCCGTTGTTTCTTGGCTACGGCTACAATCGCTGGTTTTTTCCCTCCGCCTTCGCGGCGGCCAGCCGACACACGGATGTCGTGATCGGCACGGCCAACACGGCGATCCTCCTCACGAGCAGCCTGTTCATGGCGCTCGCGGTCCGTGCCGCGCAACTGGGTCACCGACGTCCAACACAAGTGTTTTTACTGGTGACAGCGGCCCTCGGCGCGATCTTTCTCGGTTTGAAGGGTCTCGAGTACGCCCACGAATGGGACGAACACCTGGTGCCCTGGCTCGATTTTCGGTTCGCGCCAGCCGCTGCTCACGGAGCCGCGCTCTTCTATTATCTCTATTTCGGTATGACAGGGCTGCATGCGACTCACCTCACGATCGGCGTCGGGATGGCATGCATATTCGCCTTCCGACTGCGCACCCAACCGGCCCAACACCTGCGCAACCAGATCGAGATGGGCGCGTTGTACTGGCACTTCGTCGATGCGATCTGGGTGTTTCTCTATCCCATCCTTTACCTGGTAAACCGGCACGGCTGATGGCGATTCCCACGATCAAAACGCTTCTGCGCGTATGGTTCGGCCTTCTGGTGTTCCTCGGGCTGACTACGGCCAGCTCCTATCTCGATCTGGGGGTAGGCAACGGTGTCGCCAACCTGGTATTCGCCATAATGAAAGTGTCGCTGATCGCGCTTTTTTACATGCACCTGCGCCACGCCACAGCAACCGTCCGGTTGGCTGCGGGCGCCGCTCTGTTGTTTCTTTTCTTCCTGGCTTTCCTCAGTTTCGGCGACTTCCTCACCCGATCCCGCAGCCCGGCGCCTTGGCAGGCGCCACAGGCGACTTCGCCGACCGGCAATACCTACTGAGGTGCTGCGCACATCAGGGTGGCGAGGCCAGAACTAAGGCCTCCGATAGATCACCTTGCCGCCTCGGATCGTGTACGCCACCTTGGCCAGGTTCCGGACATCCGCCGCAGGATCGGCCTCGAGCATCACTAGGTCGGCTTGCATGCCTGGCTTAACCTGACCGCGACCGTCGGACTTGAAGTAGTCGCTGGGATTCGTCGTGAGCGAGGCCAGAATGTCCTGCCAGCCGAGGGCGCGTCCCATGAAGGCAAACTCTTCGGCCGTATCGTACTTGGAGGTAAAGCCGACGTCAGTGCCGAACAAGACAGTCCCGCCGTGAGAGTGGAACGCCTTCAGTTGCCCAACAGTCACCTCCTCCAGCTTGTCTACGACCGCTGTATCGGAGGTCACCGTCGTCCACAGCGTCAAGGTGGGAATCAGTGCGGTATGCTGGCGTTGCATACGTGACAGCTCCTCTGCGCTGAATCCTCCTTCCCGTGGCTCTGTGGTCGGTATGGTGTGCGCCAGAATATCCACGCCGCCGGCCAACGCGTTGTCCAAGCCGGTCCAGTTCTGAGGATGCGCGAAGACCGGCTTGCCTTGCGCATGGGCAACATCCACGGCGGCCTTCACGATCGCCGTATCCATGTTGATGACTGGCTTGTCGCCCATGAAGGCGCCGGTAAACAGCTTGATTCCGTCGAGCCCCATCTGCAGATACCGTCGAGCCATGCCGTCAGCCTCTCGAGGCGTAGCCGCTTCCGGCAGCTGCATTTCCGGAGGCAGATACACTGGGTGTCCATTCTTCGGAAAAATGTCGCCGGCCATCAGGATACGGGGCCCAGCAATCTCCCCAGCTTCGATCCGGCCGCGCAAGGCCAGCGTATCCTCGGGAATCGATCCAAGATCCCACACGGTCGTGAAACCCCACCGGGTCAACATGTCCCGGAGCTGCCGTTCGAGCTCAGTGGCCGGTCGAGTGGCCGAGTGCTGCCAGCCGGTCTCGAAATGGACGTGACTGTTCCAGAAGCCGGCGACTACAACTTTACCGGCGCAGGGTAACATGGTCGCCGAGCGCGGTACGTCGGGTTTTACAGTGCCGCTGGCGGAAACCGTGTGAATCTTCCCATCCTGAATGATCAACACGGCGTGCTCTATCGGCTTAGCCGTTGGAGACGGATAGACCTTTGCTCCAACGCACACGAGCGTTCCATTTCCGGTGGCATGCGCGCTTGCCCCGACCTGGTGGGGATTTTCTGGCGCCGCAGCGCGTAGCGCTGGACAGGCCAACAGCAGGACTGACATCGTGGCGGCAGTAAGCAACTCGCGTAATTCCATGGTTCTTCCCTTCATCCAAGCGCGTACTCGGGCCCGGCGGATTGTGCCACAACAAAACCCACGCGGAGTCGATCTCACGGCAACCCGACTGAGAAACGAGATGGGCTACTGCGCGTCCCCAATGCGCGCGCACCCACGTAATGACGTAAACTGGCTAACCTATTGCTCTTCAAACAAAAGCTGTGGAGCCGATACCATGAGGCCGCGATCTTTCCGAACGCAAGGGACGCACATGGGACTGACTCACGTTAGGGCGACTATCCAATCGGTCGATAAGAGCGGGATTGCCATAGAGGCCAATTTTCTGGTGGACACCGGTGCGATTGATTGCCTTTTACCGGCCTCCCTGTTGAGGCAAGCTGGGGTCGAACCGGAGAGCACCAGAACCTACGAGCTCGCCGATGGGCAGCTCATGGAGTTCCCCGTCGGCTTTGCTCGCATCGAGTTCATGGAGGAGGTTGCGATCGCCAAGGTCATTTTCGGGCCGGAGGACTGCGAACCCTTGCTCGGCGTCGTGGCGCTCGAGTGCGCCGGGTTCAGTGTCGATCCCGTCAATCAAACGCTCAAACATATGGTCTCCCGTTCCCTCAAGAAGCTCCTGGAGTCAGCTCTACCCGCGAGATCTCGCCGAGTCCGTGATGTCGGAATGGATGACGCGCAGCTTGCCGAGTCGATCCGCGGCATAGTCCAGAAATGCCCTGACCTTCTGTGGCATGTGAGCACGACTGACGGCCACGAGCTGCACGGGCAACGGCGGCGGCTCGAACGCCTGTAGCAAGCGGACCAGAGTTCCCGCCGCGAGGTCTTCGACCACCTGGTACGACAAAACGCGGGCGATTCCTCGGCCGGCTCGCACGACCACTAGCTGTGCCTCGACCTCGTTGACCAGAAAGCGTGGCGCGAGTCGAACGACCACAGCTCGACTTCGCGAGCTAAAGCGCCACTCGCGCAACCCTGATGTGCCCGTACCGAGGATCGTATCGTGAGCTGGGAGGTCAGAGGGCTTCGCTGGCCGTCCGCGCCGCGCAAGATAATCCGGGCTCGCGACAACCACACGACGCACCTCTCCCACTCGCCTCACCACCAGTGAGGAATCCGACAGCACGCCGATGCGGACGGCAACATCGAGGCCAGCTTCGATCAAGTCGAGATTGCGGTCATGGAGAACCAATTCCACCTGGGTTTCTGGGAAGACGTCGAGGAACGCGGCGATAAGGGGTGTGACGTGACGCCGCCCGAACTGCACCGGGGCGGTGACTCGGATGAGACCGCGAACAGGTTTCGGAGAGATCCCCGCGATGGCTGCATCGTAAGTCCCCAACAGGGCCCGCGATTCCTCCGCAAGCGCTCGCCCTGCCTCGGTCGGGGACAGCCGGCGCGTGCTCCGCTCCACGAGGCGAGCGCCAACACGACTTTCAAGCGCGGCGAGCGCTCGGGTAACCGCCGGCGGTGAGCGGCGCAGTCGACGTGCGGCCGCGACGAGGCTCCCCTGTTCGACGACGGCGACGAGTACTGCCAGCTCTTCGAGGCGGTCCATACGATTATTTCATTTACTGGAATTATGACTTTCGAGATTGCCTGATTGGACCCATCATTCGCAAGGATAAAATTATTCCCTGTAGCAACGAGGAGAACAGTCCATGAGCGATCCCCAGATCACACTCCACGGCGCCCCCTTATCGGGCCACGTGCATCGTGTGGTGCTATTGCTGCGGATGCTAGAGATTCCGTACAAATTCGTGAATGCGCCCGCCGAAGTTCGCCGCTCCCCGGAGTTTCTGCAGCTCAATCCCCTCGGTCAGATACCCGTACTGCAGGACGGGTCGATCTCGCTTGCCGATAGCAACGCAATTCTCGTGTATCTCGCAAAGCGCTACGCGCCGGGACAGCCGTGGCTTCCTGAAGAACCGCTCGCGGCTTCACGCGTTCAACGATGGCTCTCCATCGCGGCGGGAGAGATCGCGCATGGTCCAGCGACGGCCAGAATGATTGCGCTATGGGGCTATCCGGGAGATCGTGACCGAGCCATTGCAATCGCCGGTCGCGTGTTTCAGTTCATGGAAGCGCATCTCACGCATCGTGCGTACCTGGCGAGCGAGCACCCGACCATCGCCGATCTCGCCTGTTATGCCTACACAGCACATGCGCCCGAAGGAGGTATCTCGCTCGAGCCGTATGCGGCCCTCCGTCGTTGGGTGTCGCGCATCGAGGCTTTACCGCGTTTCGAGCCGATGCCGCGCTCTGCACTCCCGCCGAAGTCCTCGCGCGTCGGTTGAGGTGGCCGCGGATGAACAGCACACCATTCCATGCCGATGAGCGTGCCGCGCAACTTCGCGCCGGCTTCAACGCGAATGGCTCAGTCATTCGCGACTTCATGCCCGAGCAGCACCGCACGTTTTTCGCTGCGCTGTCTTATATCTTCATCTCGGTAAGCGACGCTGACGGGTGGCCGATCGCAGCGCTGCTCGAAGGCGCTCCGGGGTTCGTGGACTCACCCGACCCAGTGACACTGCGCGTTCGAGCTCTGCCCGAGTTGGATGATCCTGCGACCAGCACGATCCAGGTTGGCCGCGAGATCGGTATTCTCGGAATCGACTTCACCACTCGTCGCCGCAATCGCGCCAACGGAGTCATATCCTATGTTGATGCGACGACCTTCACCGTCGCAGTCAAACAGAGCTTCGGGAACTGCCCGCAGTACATTCAGCGCCGCATCATGGATCGCGCGGAGATCACGCGAAGTCGAGCGCAGAGATTACAGTCTCTCGATGACACCGCGCGGGCGCTGATCGCCCGCTCGGACACTTTCTTCGTTGCGAGTCGGTCGCGCGTTGGAGTCGGACCCGCTGGCGGTTCTGATATCTCCCATCGTGGGGGACGTCCCGGCTTCGTGCGTGTCGAAAACGACACGCTGTCCATACCCGACTTCCGCGGCAACCGTTACCTGAACACGCTGGGCAACCTTCTGGGAGAGCCGCGCGCGGCGCTCCTGTTCGTGGACTTCGAGACCGGCGACTTGCTCCAACTTCAGGGGCTTGCAACGATCGATTGGAACCCTCCAGAGGCTGACCGCTTCGAAGGCGCCGAACGCATCTGGCGCTTTCGAGTCACACAGGTTTGGTATCGCCGCCAAGCCGCTGCATTACGTGGCACGTTCCTCGATTACTCACCCGTCACACTCCGAACCGGCACCTGGGCGGGCGGCGGGGAGACATATCATTGCATGGGCACTCACCAGGCGCCGGACTAAGTACTCTCCATCAAGCAATCATCAAGCAACCATATGGACAAAAACTTTAGCGTTTTCAAAGTTTTACATGGCGCAGGTCGCGGGCAATCCGCTCGTCCTGCGGGCAGCCATCAAGCAGTCTTTTCACGCCTTTCTGAAGCCGCCCAGACCACTCGTGAGTGTGCGGGAGCAGAGGGTGGCCTCGCACGACCAGCTTCAGGTTATAAGCCGAGCGCGCTGCTACAGCGCCACCATGCATGGCGCCAACAATCTAACACTGCCAATCTTCGAGACCAAGGTTTCTGACAGGTTTTTTTCCAGCCCACCCACGTCAGCGCTTTGAACTCTCGCGCAATTCACCACGCCTTAACACGCACGGCAAAAGGTGCGCGGCGAACTGAGGGCATCCACGACGGGACTTGGAACGTCAGTCACGACGTGGAATACGGACGTCTAAATTCACCTATAGTGTTACATAACAAAACAGATAACCTGCATAAATCCGCTAAGAAGCGACTTATCCACTCTATCGCTCCAAGATCAAATGGCATATATATACGGAGCCAACACGAATCAGCGCCCTTCGGAATACGGCTTGGATCGCGACGCGCTACGACAAAAGGGAGACCACCCTCATGACCGATGTCACGCCTCTGCTGCTCA
Organism: uncultured Steroidobacteraceae bacterium; assembly: GCA_964400085.1. Lineage (GTDB taxonomy): Bacteria > Pseudomonadota > Gammaproteobacteria > Steroidobacterales > Steroidobacteraceae > 13-2-20CM-66-19. The sequence goes on from CAYNTW010000025.1 coordinate 56,142, forward strand.
GCAAAAAGCAAGCTGCTGAATATCTGGGATGTTCTGTAGAAGAACTGTTGAAGTGGGTAATTCCAGATCGAGTAGTCAAAGGAGACCCTCGACGACAGGGAATGCGACTCTGGAGCGGTGTAACTCTCCAATCCGCTAAACCCAGCATCGAACTATGGAGGCAAAGGGATAAGCGCGAATCAGACAGACGGCGGCAGGAAATCGAGGCTGAGCACGCCGCGGCGGTTGCACGTCGGAAAGGCATGCGGAAGGCGGGAGCGCTGCTCGCTGCCAAAGTATGCGAGATGCTCGGCTGCACAAGGACTGAACTGAACCGCTGGGCTAGCGATGGGCGCCTTCCGCCCGACGGGGCGATTCACCTGTACATTGGCAAGAGTCTGGACGCCCGCGCATGGCTGCCAGTCACCGTTCAGGACGCGAAAGCACGGATTGATAGCTGGCGAAAAAAAGACGAGATTGTCAAAACAGCACGACGGAGGAGACCAAGGGTCGTCCGTGGGTATGTGCGCTCGCCGGCACTGCTGGGCGCCGCGAAGAGGGCGGCGGGGACACACCACGGTGTGGGCCTCTCTCCAACCGGGAAACGTGGCGATCGGGATGGACAGACCACTCCCTGAATTGTCAGGGTCTACGACCATCTGGACGTACGGCTCCAGAGCAAGCCTTACCACTCGCACCGATGTCGACCGGGTGCTACCAATAAATTGGTCGATCAACCAATTTATTTGGTACCAGCTACAGTAAAGCGAGCACCGGGTCGCAGGGCTCGTATCACGTGAGCCGCTCTTGCGGTGCCCCAAGTCGATCGAGCGCAACAGCGAGCGCGATGACGAAGCGGCCCTGGAAAGCGGCTTCGCCTCCACCAGCCGCTTCAATGCGGCCTTCCGCCAGGAGTGCGGCTGCTCGCCGTGGGTTTATCGTCAGCAGCACCGGCTGCGGGGTTGATATTCAGTGATCGCCAATCGCGTCCTGCTCAGGGACAAACCCCGGTGTTGGTCGTTTTCACCGATGCCCGGCCGGCAGCGGTAATGGTCACGACGCGCTCCT
>CAYNTW010000026.1:0-14926 GCA_964400085.1 uncultured Steroidobacteraceae bacterium
TGTCATCGGCCGGAACCGGCCATTTCTACGTGACCACCAAGAACAAGCGCCTCCACCCGGATAAGATGGAAGTGCGCAAGTTTGACCCTGTTGCCCGCAAGCACGTTGGGTACAAAGAGACCAAGATCAAGTAAAGGCCGCGCGACTCGGCCCACGGCACCCGCGGGTGCCTGCCACTGCGCTAAAGCAAGCTCGCGAGGCCCCGGCATTGCCCGGGGCCTCTTGCTTTGGGCGCACCTCGCTTGTCGTCGCAGCTCCTCGCCCCCATCAGACACCCCCTCTGTAGCTTCTGCTCGCTACCCTGTAGCCTCACCAAATGCCCGAGCTTCCCGAAGTCGAGACAACGCGCCGGGGAATCGAACCGCATGCGGTAGGCCGCCGCATCGTGGCACTAGTCATCCACGAGCCCCGGCTTCGGTGGCCCGTGCAGTCCGATCTCCCCGCGCTGGTGGCGGGCCAACGGATCCTCCACGCGAAACGGCGTGCCAAATATCTCTTGCTCGAGCTCGAATCGGGCACGTTGATGTTGCACCTGGGCATGTCAGGCAGCTTGCGCGTATTGCCTGCCGACACGCCGCGACTCACGCACGACCATTTCGACCTGGTGCTCGATTCCGGCAGCACGCTACGCTTCAACGATCCCAGACGCTTCGGCAGCCTCCACTACACGCAAGGGGATCCCAATGAGCATCCGCTCTTGGCCGATCTCGCGCCGGAGCCGCTGGACCCGGACTTCAACGCGAACTATCTCTGGCAAACCACGCGCGGCCGACGGGTCACCATCAAACAGCTCCTGATGAACAGCAAACTGGTCGTAGGCGTAGGTAACATCTACGCGAGCGAGGCCCTGTTCCGAGCGAAAGTCCGCCCGCGGCGCCGCGCGAGCAGCCTTTCGCGGGCCGAGGTCGCACGACTGGCGCGGGCGGTGCGCACCGTGCTCACTATGGCGATCCGCGTTGGCGGCACCACTTTGCGCGACTACGTCGGCGCCGACGGCGTGCCCGGCTACTTCAAACAGAAGTTGTTTGTCTACGAACGGGCCAAACAGCCCTGCCGAAAGTGCGGCACGCCCGTGCGCCAGCTCACACAGGGGCAGCGTTCGACCTATTATTGCCCCACCTGCCAGAAGTGATCGATATGAGCGAGCTGATTCTCAACCACTTGTCCGGCATCGATCCGAACATGGGCGGTCTCATCCGCGCCGTCGGGCCGTACGGCTTGGTGCTCGAAAGCGAGTGTGATCCGTTCAAGGCGTTGGCATCGGCGATCGCTCACCAACAGCTGCATGGAGTGGCCGCGCGGACCATTCTGACGCGCTTTGTCAACAACGTAGGTCAAGGCGCGTTTCCAACGCCGGATGCGGTGATCGCAGCGCCTGAAAAGCAATTGCGCGCGGTGGGTTTCTCGGGCTCCAAGATAGCGGCGCTCAGGGATCTGGCGAGCAAAACGCTGACGGGCGTCGTCCCTGACCGGGAGACACTCACTCGCCTGGCGGACGCGGAAATCATCGAGCGCCTGACCGAGGTCCGCGGCATTGGCCGCTGGACTGTCGAAATGCTCCTCATTTTCCACCTTGGCCGCCCCGACGTGCTGCCGGTCGACGATTTTGGCGTGCGCGCGGGATTTCAGTTCACGAACGGTCTGCGCAAGATGCCGAAGCCCAAGGCGCTCGCCCTCTACGGCGAGCGCTGGGGTCCGTATCGGTCGGCGGCCGCCTGGTACCTGTGGCGCGCCGTGGAGTTGAAAAAGGCAGGCAAGTTGCCCGAGCCGATTGAGCAGATCCGGCTGCCACGCGTGTTGAAGCCGCGAAGAAAGAAAGCGGCGGCAAAGCCGTCGGGCCACCAGCGCGTGATTGGATCGCGAACCCGACCTCAGCGAGCTACGAAAGCGAAGTCAAAGCGCGCGTATAAGTAATGCTGAGCAGGAACTGATCGTCGTCATCGGCCTGCATGTGGCTCGGCCGCTCCTGGCCGTCAAGGTCATAACAGACGGTGAGTCGGTCGGCCTCCAACTGGTAGATCGCGAGCATCGTGCGCCCGGCATTCGGTCCCTCGCGTCCCACGATGTCGATCGATTGCGGTGAGACGGCATCGTCGACGAGATACTCGCCGCTGTCGACAACCTGGTTGGTACGATCGATGATGCTGTAGCCGCCACTATCGAACACGAGGTATTTCACTCGCAGCTCCGCAACCACGAGGGCGCATCCACCAACGGTAGCCTGCACTGGTACCCAGGCTCCCTCCAATCCGCGCTGCGTGACAACGCTAATGTCCTAACCCTCGCTGCAGTACTCGACCGTTCAGGCGCGCCGGTGCTTTTTCAGCTCGGCCTCGACTATGGGGTCCACGAACTCACTCACCTCGCCGCCGAGAATCGCGATCTCGCGCACCAGCGATGAGGAAATGAAGGTGAATTGCTCCTGTGGAGTCAGAAACACGGTCTCGATCTCCCGCGCCACATGGCGGTTCATGTTCGCAAGCTGAAACTCAAACTCGAAGTCCGACACGGCCCGCAGCCCCCGAACGATGACGGCGGCCTTGTGCTGGCGCGCGCAGTCTATGGTCAGGCCGGAGTAGCCCAGGACTTCCACGTTGGATAGCTCCCGAAGCACACGACGTGCCAGCTCGACACGCTCGTCCAGTGAGAACAGCGGGGCTTTGTTGGGGTTGGCCGCAATGGCCACGATCACGTGGTCGAAGAGGCCAGCGGCGCGGCGTACCAGGTCATGGTGGCCGTTCGTGATGGGATCGAAAGTGCCTGGATACAATGCACTGCGGTTCATTCGCCTTCGCGCCCCTCGAGACTTCTCGTCAGTAAATGATACCCGACCTCACCCGCCTCCTTGGCTTTCGTCACAGTCCAGCCGGGCGGCAGCGCCGGCAACCCCTGCCGGGCGGCGCACTCGATATAGATGAGGGCCCCCGGCGAAAGCCACTGGCCTTCCTCCAGGCTTCTGGCTACGTCGCCGAGGAGATTTGAATCAAAAGGCGGGTCCAGGAACACGATGTCGAAGGTTCCGCCGTCAGCGCGCATCGACTCAAACCCAAACGATCCGGGCGGGGGTGGCACCACCTCCGAACCCGCGCCCGGCCCCGACCGCGCTCGCGCCTCCAAAAATCGCAGAGCATCCCCTGACTCCACCTGCCCCCCGGTCGCCCTCCATTCGGATAGCCGCGCGCGCAGCTCCCGTACCGCGGCGGCGTCGCGCTCGACAAAGGTCACGTGCGCCGCGCCACGGGAGAGCGATTCCAGTCCGAGCGCACCGCTGCCGGCAAAGAGATCCAGGCAGCGTGCCCCGGGTAGCCGCGGCGCCAGCCAGTTGAAGAGCGTTTCACGCACGCGATCGGGCGTTGGGCGAATTTCAGGCGATGGTGGAAAGCGCAACTTCCTTCCGCGCCAGGCGCCCCCAATGATTCGCAGTACGCGCGCCTCGCGGGCCGGCCGCGCATGGCCGCCGCTGCCGCGGCCACGACGATTCTTTTCTGACGCGGTCAATTGCACTCCCGTGAATGCGCCAGGGCGCGCCCCTTGCTTCAAGCGCGGCGCAAGACCCGACCAGAGGCCGCTACAATACCCCGACAAGCGGAACACCTATGTTTTTCAGACGCTCCCCCAAAAATCCCCCAGAGGCCAAAGCGCCTCAAGTGCCCGAGCCAAAGGCCGACGAGGGCCAGCCCGGGACGGGCCAGGGCTTCTTCAAGCGCCTGCGCGCCCGGCTCAATCGTGGCAACTCCTGGCTCACCTACGATCTCGCCAACCTGTTTCGTGGTCGCAAGATCGACGCGCAGGTGCTGGAAGAGCTCGAGACACGCCTCCTCAGCGCCGATGTTGGGGTCGACGCCACGGAGCACATTCTGTCCGGGCTCCAAAAACGCGTAGCGCGCAACGAGCTGGCGGACGTCGACGCGCTCGTGAGTGCTTTGCAATCCGCCATCGTGGAAATCCTCGCGCCTTGCGCGCGTCCGCTGGTCATAGACGAGGGGCACAAACCTTTCGTGATTCTCGTCGTTGGCGTCAACGGCTCGGGTAAGACCACCACCATCGGCAAGTTGGCGCGGCGCCTCACGGAAGACAGGCTCGAAGTCATGCTCGCGGCAGGCGACACCTTCCGCGCGGCCGCGATCGAGCAGCTCAACATCTGGGCTGAGCGAACCGGAGCCGCTTTCGCCGCGCAACAGGCAGGCGCGGATCCGGGCGCTGTCGTGTTCGACGCGCTGCAGTCGGCGCGCTCCAAAGGAACCGATGTGCTCTTGGCCGATACCGCGGGCCGCCTCCACAGCCAGTCGCATCTCATGGAGGAGCTGAAGAAGATCAAGCGCGTGATCCAGCGCGTCGACCCGACCGCGCCCCATGAGGTGCTGCTCGTCCTGGATGCCAACCAAGGTCAGAACGCACTCTCGCAAGCGGTCCAGTTCCACGAAGCCGTGGGTGTGACGGGCCTCGTCTTGACCAAGCTCGATGGCACCGCCAAGGGCGGCATCGTCGTGGCGATCGCCCGCCGATTGGGCCTGCCGATCCGCTTCATCGGTATCGGCGAGCAGCCGGAGGACTTCGGCGAATTCGATGCTCGAGCGTTCGCCGCCGCACTCGTCCAGGGCCCGCGCGAAGGAGCTGCCGACGCGCTTTCCGGCACCACCGGTGCGTAGGCCACAGGTGCGTCATCGCGTGATGGCATAATGCCCCGATGATCGCCTTCGACCGCGTGAGCAAGCGTTATCCCAACGGCCGGGAAGCGCTTGCCAACGTAACTTTCAACATCCACACCGGCGAGATGGTGTTTCTCACCGGGCGCTCGGGCGCCGGCAAGAGCACGGTGCTCAAGCTCATCGCGCTGCTCGAACGGCCGACACGCGGCACGGTCATCGTGAACGGTAAAAACACGAGCACCCTGCGAGCGCGCCACATACCCGCTTTCCGCCGGGGCATCGGCGTGGTCTTCCAGGATCACAAGCTCCTGGCCGACCGGCCTGTGTACGACAATGTCGCGTTGCCGCTCATCGTGGCGGCCACGCCGTTGAAAGAAATCGACAAGCGGGTTCGCGCCGCGCTCGACCAGGTTGGATTGCTCGGCAAGGAGCGCATGCTGCCTTACGAGCTTTCCGTCGGCGAGCAGCAGCGGGTCGGCATCGCGCGCGCCGTCATCAGCAAGCCGCCATTGCTCATCGCCGATGAGCCGACGGGAAACCTCGATCCGGATCTCGCGCTCGAAGTCATGCGCCTGTTCAGGCGCTTCCAGGATGTTGGAGTGACCGTCATCGTCGCCACCCACGACCTGCACATCGTGCGCGAATTCGGACAGCGCGAGATTGTGCTCGAGAACGGGCAGGTGCATGGCGGCACCATCGACTCCCTACCGAGCGTGGTGGCCACGAGATGAGTTTGAGCGTTGCGGGCGCCCGCCACACCCAGGCGCTTCTCGGCTCAATAGGGCGACTGGCGCGCAACCCATTCGCGACGGCGCTGACACTTCTCGTTATCGGCCTCGCCCTGGCGCTGCCCATGGCGCTCGCGCTGTTTGTCCGCAACGCGCAGGCGGCCACAGGCGATTTCGCGAACGCGGTGGACATGTCCGTTTACTTCAAAACTGACGTCCCCCTGGTGAAGGCGCAGCAGCTCGCCGCGGACGCGCGCCAGAAAGCAGGGGTTGCCGCGGTGACGCTTATTCCGGCCGACAAAGCGCTCGAGGAATTCCGCACCTACTCCGGGTTCGGCGCCGCGCTCGACGCCCTCAAGGACAACCCCTTGCCCCATGTTTTGCACGTGCGCCCGCGTCCGGACGCGAGCTCCCCGGCCGAACTGGAAACCCTACGTCGCTATTTCGCGGCCTGGCCGGAAGTCGACGTGGTACAGATCGATGCGGAGTGGGTCATGCGCTTCAATGCCATCCTGGAAGTGTTGCGCCGGCTCCTGGTGATCACCGCCGCCCTCCTTGCCGCAGGCGTGGTCGCGGTGATCGGCAATACTATCCGGCTCGAGATCCTCAACCGTCGCGCCGAAATCGAAGTCACCAAGCTCGTTGGCGGCTCGAACGGCTTCGTGCGTCGGCCGTTTCTGTACACCGGCGCGCTCTACGGACTCGGCGGCGCCGTATTGGCGTGGCTCGTTGTCGAGGCGACGGTGAACATACTTGGCCCACCCGTCGCGACTCTCGCGGGCCTTTATGGCAGTCGTTACTCGCTCCAAGGACCCACGGGCGATGACATTGGCACGGTGCTGGCCGCGGGCGTCGTATTGGGTTGGCTCGGGGCCTGGATCTCGGCGGCGCGACATTTGCGCAGCATCGAGCCGCGGGCGTAGCGTGGAAGGCTCCCCCGAGCCCGTGATCGTGCCCTATACCGAGCTATCGGCGGACGCTCTGCGCGGCGTCCTCGAAGCGTTCGTGTTGCGCGAAGGGACCGAGTACGGCGAGCGCGAATTCTCGCTGGAGGAAAAAGTCGCCCACGTCCTTGGACAACTGCGTCGCGGCGAGGCTCGGATCGTCTTCGACCCCGAGAGTGAGACGATCGATATCCAGACAGCGCGAAAGTAGGAGCCTGTCCAGGCTCTTTCGGTGTCAGGTCTTGTTGGCGACCGCAGCCGCGCCGCCCTCGACCAACTTCGCTTCCATCCATTTCCGGATGCGGGTGGCATCGGCCACACGTGTCTGCTTTCCGAAGGAGTTGAGGAGCACGATGACGATCGTGCGGCCTTCGATGACCGTCTGCATCACCAGGCAGCGGCCGGCTTCCTCGATGTAGCCGGTCTTCTGCACGATAATGTCCCAGGCCGGGTTGCTGACCAGGGAGTTGGTGTTGTGGAAGCCAATCATCCGCCGCCCGATGCGCACATCGTAGCCGGGGTCGGTCGAATACTCACGGATGACGGGGTTCTTGGCCGCCGCCATCACGAGCTTCGAGAGGTCCTCGGGGCTGGCGACGTTGTCGCTCGACAAGCCGGTCGGCTCGACAAAGCGCGAGCTGGTCATCCCCAGCTCCTGCGCCTTCGCGTTCATGGCATGCATGAAGGCCGCCATGCCCCCCGGATAGTTGCGCGCCAGCGCGTGCGCGGCGCGATTTTCCGAGGCCATCAGGGCCAGGTGGAAAAGGTCGCCCCGGGTGAGCCGGGTGCCAACCGTCAACCGGGAGAACGCGCCTCTGCCGATCGCCCGGTCCTCATCCGTAATCTCGATCACCTCGTCCATCGGTTGCTTGGCGTCGGCGACGGTGAGAGTCGTCAGCAGCTTCGAGATGGACGCTATGGGCATCGCCACGTCGGCATTGCGCGCGTACAGGACGGAGGAGTGCGTTTCGTCGATCACGAGGGCGGCGGCCGATCGCAGACCCGGTCCGTCGGACACGGCAAGGGAGGCTCGGTGCACGTGACTTCGATGATGATGATGGTGGATCGAAGTCGTCGAATGTGACGAGGTCGTGGCGTGTGCCGCCAAGCTGGTGAGCAGCAGGCAGCAGCTTGCTGCCAGCATGGATGTTTTGCCCCGAATCATCGAATCCCCGCCCCTTCCCGAAATCGAAACAACATCGTCTCTCATTGCGAGACGAGTCTAGCAAAGCACGGCATGTCACGGAATGTCGTGATGAAATCCTCACCAGGGCGAATTCTGTCAAAGGCTGGGACGCACGTCCGGTTGAACCCTGGTTGAACGATGGTTGAACTTATGGGGGGTGCGGCGCATTTGCGTGTCCCGGGAGCACGGCCCGATAATCGGCTCAACGTGGAACGAGAGCCTCCATGCAAGGTAAGCGTATCCTGCTCGGTGTGACGGGTGGCATTGCCGCCTACAAAAGTCCGGACCTGGTCCGGCGCCTGCGTGAGCGCGGAGCGGAAGTCCAGGTCGTGATGACCGAAGCGGCCCGGGAATTCGTGACCGCCACGACTTTTCAAGCGGTTTCCGGCCGCCCCGTGCGCACGGACCTGTGGGATGCCGCCGCCGAAGCGGCCATGGGGCACATCGAGCTGGCCCGCTGGGCCGATGTGGTCCTGATCGCTCCAGCGACGGCTGACTTCCTCGCCCGTCTAGCCACTGGGCAGGCGGATGACCTGCTCGCGACCCTTTGTCTGGCTACCGAGGCCCCCGTGGCAGTGGCGCCGGCGATGAATCACGTCATGTGGTCGAACGCGGCAACCCGCGCGAATGTGGCCACGCTCCAGCAGCGGGGGATCCATATCTTTGGGCCCGCCGCCGGTGACCAAGCCTGTGGCGAGGTGGGCGAGGGGCGCATGCTGGAGCCCTTGCAGCTCGTCGATCGTATCGATTCGCTGCATCCAGGCGAGGGCCCGTTACGGGGCCGCCGAGTTCTGATCACCGCCGGGCCCACCCGCGAGCGAATCGATCCGGTCAGGTTCATCAGTAATCGCAGCTCCGGGAAAATGGGATTCGCCGTAGCCCAGGCCGCTCGGGAGGCCGGCGCCGAAGTCGTACTGGTGACGGGCCCCGTGAGCTTGCCCACCCCGCCGGGCGTGCGACGCGTCGAGGTGGAAAGTGCCGCGGATATGTTGACGGCGGTTTTGCGAGAGGTGCCTGGGACTGACATTTTCATTTCCACCGCCGCCGTCGCCGATTACAGGCCGGCGCGCCCCGCCGATCAGAAGATCAAGAAGACAACGGACACTCTGGATTTGTGTATGGAGCGCACGTCCGATGTCCTCGCGACCGTCGCCGCTCGCCCCGATCGCCCGTTTGTGGTGGGGTTCGCCGCCGAAACCGAGTCCGTCGAGCAGAACGCAAGGCTGAAGCTCCTGAAGAAGAACCTGGACATGATCGCCGCCAACGAGGTCGGTCACGACAAGGCCTTCGATTGTGAGGACAATCAACTCATTGTGCTCTGGCGCAACGGCCGCCACGATCTGGGGAAGGCCTCCAAGCAGGCCCTGGCGCGCGAGCTCGTCGCACTGATCGCGGAATCCTTCGCGGCGGCGAAGAGTGGCGGTGGCACAGCCCAGCGCGGGTCTGCGCTAGCGTAGACTGGTGCCCATGGACCAAAGCACTCGCCGCCCCCTGAAGGTGCGGATTCTCGATCCCCGTGTGGGCCAGGAGTTTCCGTTACCAAGTTATGCGACCGCCGGCTCGGCGGGAATGGATCTGCGTGCTTGTATCGCCGGGCCTTTGGTGTTGGAGCCCGGACGCGCGGAGCTCATCCCAACAGGACTGGCTATTTACGTCGAGGACCCGACCTTGGCCGCGGTGATCCTGCCTCGCTCCGGTCTCGGTCATAAGCACGGTATCGTGCTCGGCAACCTGGTCGGGTTGATCGACTCCGATTACCAGGGACAGCTCATGGTGTCTGTCTGGAATCGGGGCGAGCAGGTTTTCACCATCCAACCGGGCGAGCGTATCGCGCAGCTCGTCGTCGTTCCGGTGGTGCAGGTCGACCTTCAGGTCGTCGAGGATTTCACGACCAGCACCCGCGGCGCCGGCGGTTTCGGGCATTCAGGCCGACACTAGGAGACAGGCTCCTAGCGCTGGGGATGCGCCTCGCGCAGCTCGCGATAGCGCTCAATATCCGAGTCGAATTGCGCTTTCATCGCCAATACTTCCTGATTCTTCTCCGTGAGCGCGTTGTTCTGTGTCCGCAGCTCGTTCAGTGTACGAACCAGGTCCTCGGCGAGGTCGTCAGGCATCCGGCGGGCGTCCGGACGACTGTTGTAGGGTCTGAAGTGTTTGGCGCGCCCCTGGAGGGCGAGCAATCGCGACTGTAGATTCTCAACGTATTGCTCGCCGGCGACGCGCTGGCCCTGGAGCTGATCGAGCCGCTGATCGCGCAGTGTCTCGATATCCTTCACGGAGGTATACGTCGCGATCAGAAAGCTGTCGTGTTGACGTCGTTTGAGCGCGTCCGTCCGCTCCCGGTCTTCCGCCGCAAGCTGCTCGGCGGTCTTTTGCCCCTCCGCGTGACCGACTTCGAGGCCCTGCCGGTTGATCATCGCGTGTTCTTTTTCCGCGTATTGCGGCGGGATGCTGTCGCCGTAGTGCACGACACCATGCTCGTCGACCCAACGATAGGCAATGGTTTTCTTGCTGTCCGTGCTGGCGCCGGAAGCCACCGCAGCCACCAAAGCAAGCATCAGACCTAAGGCTATGTTCGGCCCAGGCGTCGACATGCGACCCCACTTCCTTATCGTGTTCTAACTGTCCGTATTCTGACGGAGTTGGAGCCGCTGGCAAGCCTCACGCCGCACCATAACGCTCTCTGTAGGCGCGCAGGGATGTGAGCTGCTCGGCAGAAATGCGCGCTCGTGCCTCGAGCGGCTGCGACAACGCTTCGATCAGATCGCCAAGTGTGACGATGCTCACACACTTCAACGCGTGCTCCTGCTCGACCTCCTGCACCGCAGTAAGCGCGCCTTGGCCACGCTCCTGACGATCGAGCGCCAGGGCGACTCCGACCGGTTGCGCCCCGGCTGCCCGGATGATCTCGAGCGATTCACGAATGGCCGTGCCGGCGGTGATCACATCATCGATGATCACCACGCGCCCGCTCAGGGGCGTTCCGACTACCTTCCCACCTTCACCGTGATCCTTGGATTCCTTGCGGTTGAACGCATAAGGCACGTTGCGCTCGTGATGCTCTGCCAACGCGATGGCGGTCGCCGTCACCAGCGGAATGCCTTTGTAGGCGGGACCGAAGAGCATATCGAACGCGAGTCCTGACCGTACGAGCGCCGCCGCATAGCACTGGCCCAGAACGGCGGCCGACTGGCCGTCGCTGAACAGCCCGGCGTTGAAAAAATACGGGCTCTCACGGCCGGACTTGAGCTTGAAGTGGCCAAAACGTAGCGCGTCCCGCGCCAGAGCGAGATCCACGAACGTGAGCTGGTAATCGTGCATGTCATATGATTGCCAGATGGACATCCCTGACGTCAATGGTGACAGCCGCAAGGCTCCCGGAGGCTGGCTCGAGGCGCTCCGTGTCTATGGACAGCCTCGCGTGCTGTCGATGTTGTTTCTCGGCTTCTCCTCGGGCCTGCCGTTCTTCCTGGTGTTCTCGACCTTGTCCGCCTGGCTGCGACAGGCCGGCGTGCAGCGCTCGACCATCGGCATGTTGTCGTGGGTCGGCATTCTCTACTCCATCAAATTTCTCTGGGCGCCGGTGGTCGATCGCCTCGGGCTGCCGATTCTTCATCGCATCCTCGGGCGGCGGCGCGCCTGGATGCTGCTCGCCCAGCTCGGTCTCGCGGCGGGCCTGTTCCACCTCAGTCTGAGTGATCCCGCCACGGGAGTGCGCTCCGTTGCCCTGTCCGCCTTGTTCGTCGCCTTCTGCGCGGCCACCCAGGACATCGCGCTCGATGCGTGGCGGATCGAGTCCGCGCCCCCGCAACTGCAAGGCGCGATGGTGGCCGTGTATCAAGTTGGTTATCGGATCGCGCTCATCACCGGTAGCGCCGGCGCGCTCACCATCGCCGATGTCGCTGGCTGGCACGCCAGCTACGCCACCATGGCCGCGCTCGTGGCCATCGGTGTGATCACCACCTTGATGGTGCGTGAGCCGCATCCGGGAGTGCCACGGGAATCGGTCGTACGCGAGGAGCACGTCATCGCCTGGATCGAGAGCAGGGCGCATTGGCCGCCGCCGCTGTTGCGCGCGGGTGAGTGGTTCGTCAGCGCGGTCGTGTGTCCTCTGTTGGATTTCTTCGGGCGCTACGGACCGGGGTTGGCGGTGCTCCTGTTGGTGTTCATCGGCAGCTATCGGCTGACCGAATTCACCATGGGCTCGATGGCGAATCCTTTGTACATCGATCTCGGCTACACGCTGAAGCAGATCGCGGCAGTGGTGAAGATCTACGGATTGGTGATGTCTCTCTTCGGAGTGTTCATCGCGGGCGTGCTGATTGCGAAACTCGGGCTCTTGCGGATGCTGGTGCTCGGCAACGTGCTGCTGTTCCTGTCGAATCTCGGCTTCGCATGGCTGGCCACCGAGCATACGCCTTCCATTCTCGCGCTCGGCGCGGTGAACGCGTTCGACAATCTAGCGATCGCCGTGCAGGGGACATCGTTGATTGCGTTTCTGTCCGGCTTGACGAGCCCGAAATACACCGCCACCCAGTACGCGTTGTTCTCCTCGTTGTATGCGCTGCCGGGCAAGATACTCGAAGGGACTTCCGGCTTCGTCGTCGAGCATATCGGGTATCCGGCGTTCTTCGTATATACCGCCTCGCTCAGTCTGCCCGGCCTGCTCCTGTTATATTTCGTGGCGCGGGGTCGTGGACTGCCTGGCACACGCGCCGCGGAGGCCGAGCCGGTCGCGGTCCGGTAAGAGGTCCAGCGTGCGTGACTTCGATGTCGAGAGAGTTGTTTGTCGTGTGTCGGATCTCGACGAGCACGGCGCGCGCGCTTTTACGATTGGCTCGGGTGACTGGCCGTTACGTGGATTCGTCGTCCGCGCAGGTGATGACGTGCGCGGCTATATCAACCACTGCCCGCATGCCGGACATCCGCTGAACCTGCGACCGCACAAGTTTCTAACTCCGGACCGCGCGCTCATCCTGTGCGCCTCGCACGGCGCGATTTTCGAGAAGCAAACAGGCTACTGCGTGGCCGGCCCTTGCGCAGGCCAAAGCCTGCGCCCGGTGCCGCTCACAGTGGAGGCCGGGTTCGTCATGCTCGCCGACGGCGTCGATGCGAGCGCTCTTGCTGCTGATACTTGAGTGATCCGGTCGAAAGAGGCGTGGGATGCGGCGGGCGTCACTCGAACAGGTCGATACCATCCAGGCCGCTGGCGCGCAGATCACGGTCCTCACCGAAGGGCTCCGAGCCGCGGCCCTCCACGTCGCCGCGCTCGATGTCGACCGAGCCGCTCCAGTCTTCCGGTGCTTCGGCGACTTCCAGCGCCCCGTCGGACCAGTGGGCCTCCCAGTCCTCGAGATCCATCTCCTCGAGCGTGCCGTCGAAGTATTGAATGTCGATGGTACCGTCGTCCTCGTCGACAGCGACGATCTCGAACGAATCGCCGCCATTCAACCGATACCAATCGCCGATACTCGGATGAGGAGTCGTCATCTTGCAAGCCTCCTTCCAGAGCGATCCTTGTAGCCCAGATTTGCGCGTTCTTCGTGAACGCATCAGGTGAGTTCGATGTTGCGCCTCGAATGTGATGCTTTCAAGACCTTCCGATGATTTCCGCAGCCCGGTAATTTCCGCAGAGCACCAATGCTGAGCAACTGCTGAAGTTTGGGGCAGCCAACTTCGCTCAAACGCGGTCAAAGGCCAGATCCCATACCTCGTGACCCAGACGCGCTCCACGTTTTTCGAATCGGGTGGCGACCCGCTCGGCCGGCCGCGGAATGTAGCCTCCATCCGGGGCAAGATTGCGAAGATTCACGTTGGCTTGCGCTGCCGCGAGCATCTCTTCGGCGTAGGGCCGCCAGTCCGTCGCCAACCGCACGACGCCGCCGGGGGCGAGCCGCTCGGTGACCAACTCGAGGAAGGGGCCCTGCACAAGACGGCGCTTGTGATGTCGCTTCTTAGGCCAGGGGTCGGGGAACAGGACGAGCACTTCGTCCAGGCTCGCCGGCGGGAGGTATCGGTCCAACACCTCGACCGCATCGTGGCAGACGACTCGTACATTGGTGAGTTGCAGCTCTTCGAGGGCCAATAACAGCCGCCCGACCCCGGGCCGGTGGACTTCCACGCCCAGATAGTCGCGCTCGGGGTGCTCGGTAGCCATCCGGGCGAGGTTTTCGCCGTTACCAAAGCCGATTTCGACGGTGCGAGGCGCCTGGCGACCGAAAAGGACGTCCAGATCCAGAGGTCCCTGAGTGGCGAGCTCCACTCCGTACTTCGGCCACAGAACTTCCAGCGCCCGTTCTTGTGCCGCGGTGATCCGTCCGGTGCGAATGACAAAAGAGCGAATGGAGCGCGGGTGTTCGGTATCGACCATGCGGCTGGCGCGGATTGTGGGGGTGCGCATGCTACGCGAACCCCCTTCACACTGAAAGCCAGCCTGCAGCGCTACCTTGGCTTAGCGAGCGGCTTGTTTGCTCTGACTTGCAGTCGGACAGCGGCTGCGTGCACGCGACCTTGGTCATCTGGCGGATGTTCAGCCATGTAGTATCGAGCGGTCTCGTTTAGAAACGTGTCGCGTAGCTCGAGTGGCACGCCCGACGTATAGGGATGCCATGCCGTGCGCAGCCAGCCAACAAAAGTGTCGAGATCGTCGTGCACCATGTCTTTCGGTATGAGACGGCACTCCTGGATCTCCAGCCCGGCCTCTTGGAGCCAACCTGAGTAGGTCGTATCGGTATGGAAATGGTAGGGCAGCTCGCCCTGAGCGCCGACGATCTGTTCGTTGGGGGCCCAGCGGGGTGCCCGTGCGACCTGCTCAAAGGCCGCAATAACATCGGTGAAGGTGCCAAAGCCGCCACATTGAGCGACTAACCGGCCGCCTGGTCGGAGGGCTTGGGCAATGCCGCGGACGGCGGCCCTTTGATCCTGGACCCAGTGCAGCGCCGCGTTTGAGAAAACGACGGAGAACTCGGACTCGAACTTCAACGTGGCGGCGTCGGCTTGCGCAAAATGCAAATTGGCGACCGAAGGCTGGCAGTGTTGGGCAGCCGCATGCGCAATCATCTCCGCCGAGAGGTCGACTCCCACGACGCGCCCACGAGGAACGCTCTTCGCGATGAGTGCGGAGATTCGTCCATCTCCACACCCGACATCGAGCACAACATCATCGGGTCGGAGCTCGATGAGTGACAGAAGCTCGCGGGCCCAGGATTCCTGGCCACGGGAATGTTTGGCGTAATCTCGAGGGTTCCACGTATACATGTCGGCTGCGGATGTGACTGACTACATGAGATGCAGCATGTCATTTCCGGGCGGTATTGGCGGTGATCGTTCGCGATGGATCCATCGCCATCGGCGATGGACGCATTCGATCAACGAGCACCTACGGATGCGCGAGCAGGTGATCCAACAGCCGCTGCGCCG
>CAYNTW010000026.1:15026-23106 GCA_964400085.1 uncultured Steroidobacteraceae bacterium
GGCCGGCCGCGACCATCGCGCACACGGCATCGAAGCTCGTCACCCGTATTCGGACATTCAACGGCCTGCCTTCATCCGCCGCGGCGCGTGCGAGCAAGTGATGGAGCGAGCTGTTGGCATGCAATCCGACGAGCGGCAGTTGCACGAGGCTTGCGAACGACAGGCTGTCAGTGCTCGCAAGGGGATGGTCGGGTTTGAGCACCACCACCAGCTCATCACTTCGAAAAGGCGTCAGCGTCAGCCCGTCGACCGCCGCGAGGCTGCCGAGAATTCCGAAGTCCGCCAGGTTGTCGGCAACCCCGGCGGCCACACCCGTGCTGACATGCTCTTCGAGATGAATATGAATGTCTGGGAATTTGTCGAGGAAGGACGCCAACGCGGCCGGCAGGAACTCGACGATGGAGGAGATGTTGGCGAACACCCTCACATGTCCACGCGCGCCGGAAGCATGTCTGCGCAACTCGTCGTCGAGCTGTTGTGCCTGGTGAACGAGTCCCCTGGCGCGAGCCAGGAATGCATGTCCCGCCGGTGTAAGCTCCGCGCCTTTGGCTCCCCGTACGAGGAGCGCCGTGCCGAAGGAGCCCTCGAGGTCCGACAGACGCTTGCTTACGGCCGAAGCAACTGTGTGGCAGCGCTCCGCCGCCCGCGCGATGCTGCCGGTCTCGGCAACCGCGATGAACTGCTCGAGGTCGCGAAAATCAAACTGCAAATGGAGCTCGGATCAGACTGGTCGTCCCGTGCGCGGGTCGATGCGCACGACCGGCAGGCCATCCGCTTTCCATTGCGTGATGCCGCCGGCCATGTGAGCGGCCGGCTGGCCGAGCGCGAGGCGCTGGCGCGCGGCGGTCAACGAGCGCCCGCCCGCGGCACAGGAGAAGACGACTTGTCGTGTGCCATCGGTCGGCAGCTGAGACGCGTCGAAGGTGGAAAGCGGATAGAGCAGCGCTCCGGGAATGCGCTCAGCGGCGAATTCCATCGGCTCACGAACATCGACGAGGAGAATCTTTCCTGCCGCGAGCAGGTCCCGGACCTCCTCGGGATCGTATTCGACGACGTTATCGGGCGTGGTACGGCTCATGAATGGTGTCCTCTTCGGTTGAGCACGATTCTACCGCGTTGACTCACGTTCGCGGTAGATTGTGTCGCATGGCCGTCCAGGACGTCATTTCCGCCGTTACCGTGTTGTTCATCGTGGGCATGATCTGGCTGCGCACACGGGTGCAGTATTCGCGTCGGGTGCGTGGCCCACTGCAGCTTCAGCGGGCGGGTCGGATGTACTTCGCCGCGGCGTTGGTGACATTGGTGTTGGGTTGGCTGCTGGCGCCCGGCATTGGGCGCCTCGCGGGGCCCGCTACGCCCGCGACTCCGGGCTTGATGCGAGTGATCTGGTTCCTTGCTACCTACTATGTGTTCATAGTGGTCCATCGCATCCTGAAGGTGCGCGGGGTGGCGATCTACAAATCGGACCAGCCGCCGCCGAGTGTCTCGTAGAGCGAAACCAGGTCCTGCGCCAACTGCGCCTCGAGCGACACGAGGTCCCCCAATTGCGGCTCTTCGGTTATCCGAAGTGAGGGGTGAGTTATGGACAAGTTACGTTCAATTATTTTGACGACGACGCTCGGACTCGCGGCAACTGCGAGCTTCGCGGCTCCACCCGGAGCCGCATCATCACCTTCGTCCACGGGTACAGCGCCGTCGAGCTCTCCGGCGACGGCCACGCCATCGACGAGGACTCCGTCGACCACGCCTCCCTCAAATTCATCGCCGCCGGGGGTGAATCCTCCCGAGTCGCCGGGTACACCGAGCTCTCAGGGTGGTGTCACGCCCGAGAGCGTCGATCCGAGTGTAGCGCCCAACAACGGGACGACTCCGGACAATAGCGATCGCAACAGTGCCACGCCAAATGGCAGGTCGCCCAACAGCAACCGCACGACACCCGATCGCTCCAATCCGAGCGGCACACAGCCAGGAAATAGTCAACGCAACACCACGCCACCAGGAGCCAGCAATACCGGACAACCCAACACAACCCCCAGCAACGACACGTCGCCTGACGGCGCAAACCCAGCTGCGGCCAGCGCCAGTGCGCCATCCGGCGGCGCGAACCCAGCTTCAACCGGCACTAACTCTTCATCCAACAACGCGAATGCCAGCTCCCCGGGCAATCCGGGCTCGATGCGACGGGCCGATGCAGGCTCTCGGCGCGGGTCATCAGGCAGTTCGCCGAACCAGTCGGGCCCACAGTCCTCGCCGAGCGCCAGCCCGCCTGGCAATAGCGCGACGCCGAGCTCGACTCCCAACAGCCCGGCAGCAGCAGCGCCGGCCCCAAGGACTCCATGAGCATCCGGCCACAGCGCTTGACGGGCTACGGGCGAGCGATGGACGAAGCGCGCGCCCGGCCCGTCAACAGGGTAAGTGAACGCGAGGCGCCCGTCGGGCTGTGCCAATAGCCCCGCGACGGTAACGGCTGCAGCACCAAGGGCGCATTGGAACCAGCCGTCACAGCGCGACGGCAGCGCGAGCGCGGCAGTGTCAGATTGCCGGCAGTCCGGGCCCGGTGCAGACCAAACAACGCGCGAGGTCGCCAGGCAACGGCGTGTTCCCCGCTACTCAACCCTCCACGATCCATCCCCGTTTTCGCGCGGCATCCAAGAAGGCACGTACGTCAGCCGCGAGCGCGCCGCCTCGCTCGCGTACGATCCGGCCAACGATTTCCTCGCGCGTGTGAGTGCCATCGCACAGGCCGAGGATGGTAGCCGCGGTCTCATTCACCTGGATCGAGCCTTTGGGGGACAGCAGGGTGTGTCCGCTCCCGTGAGGGTCCGCTTGCAACTGGTACCCCGGTGCCAGCCGAATTGTGCGCCGGAGGGACGCTGTCTTGCCCTTCATGCCCTGGCTCCGACGCCACCCGCCTTGTTGCGGGTGCGTGCGGTGAATGACTCGCGCGGCTCGCGTTACCTCGCGGAAGTGACACTGCAAGCGCCGGGCCAAGGGCCTCCCACGGCGCCAGCTGTGGGCGAGGCGCGTGGGAGCAGGAGCTGTCGCGGACCTTATGGACCAGGAACGATCTTATCGACTAAGAGGAATGGGCCAGCGGGATGCCATGGCGTTTGATGCGCCGGTACAGGGTGTTGCGGCTCATACCGAGTTGCATTGCCACTCGGGTCATGTTGCCGTGACAATCCTCGATGACGCTCAACAACGCCGCCCGCTCGGCAACCTGCAGCGGATTCGCCGCGATCGGCCCTTTCGAGATCACGCCGCGCACATCCGATGGCGCCACGGTGGTCAAGATGGTCTCCGCCTCCCGGATCTCCCTCGGCAGGTCGATCCTTCTCACAACCCCACCCTCACAGATCGCCAAGGCGGTACGGATGACGTTACGCAGCTCCCTGACATTGCCGGGCCAGGGATAGACCAACAGTCGTTGCAGCGCATCGCGCTCGATGGCCGCAGGCCTGCCGTTGCCGGTTTCGGCGGCGAGCGCGTTGCGAATCACGCGCTCCTTGTCGGCGCGCTCACGCAACGCGGGCAGCTCCAATGTGATGCCGTTGAGGCGATAGTAAAGGTCATCGCGGAACGATCCGCGCGCTATCATTTCCCGCAGGTTCCGATGCGATGCCGCGAGCACGTGAAGGTCCACCTTGATCGGCGTCTCGCTGCCCAGAGGTACGATCTCCTGCTCTTCCAACACGCGCAACAGACGGGTCTGCAACATCAGCGGCATGTCGCCGATTTCGTCGAGAAAGAGCGTGCCGCCCGAGGATTGTAGGATCTTGCCCCGCATGCCGTCTTTGCGCGCGCCGGTGAAAGCACCGGCCTTGTAGCCGAACAGCTCGCTCTCGATGAGCGTCTCCGGAATGGCCGCGCAATTGACCGCCACGAATGGCCGGTGGGCCCGGCTGCTCGCCAGGTGCATCGCGTGCGCGAACGCCTCCTTACCCGAGCCTGTTGGGCCTTGAATCAATACGGATACGTTGGAATCGGCGATGCGGTATGCGCTACGCACGTTGCGCAACATTTGCGGATCCTCGCCGGCGAGGTCCTCCAATGTCAGTGTCTCCTGCGCGGATTTGCCGGCGACCGGGAGCACAGTGAGCGGGCCTTCGGTCCCGGGTGCCGAGCTCGCCGGAGACCTCCGCATCGCCTCGTTCAAAAGTGGATCCGAGCGTTCGTACAGCACCAGGCCGTTCGCGTCCATCAACATCAACGCGTAACCAAAGCCCTTTACCCGCTCGTACACCCGATCCAGCTCCGGAGTGGCGAGCGCGATGGTAGACGCGTGTCGCTCACTATCGGGCATCCCATCCCACTGACCCTCGAAAGTTTGTGGTTCGGGCTCCCGTGGCAGCTCGCGTAGCGCGTGCTCCTGCTCGCTCGCGGGCCGGCCCGCCGAGTGTCGGACTCCCGTTGCGTTTGCCATACGATTTCCCCCTCGTAGGATCACTGCCTGCACCACGTATGCCACGGCGACGCGTGACAGTGTCCCTGTAGGGAAACACGTTGGCTCGATGACTGCAAGCCCCACGCTCGTGGAGTTTTCCGAAAAAAATCGCGCTTGGATGTTGATTATGCGCGCCCGCAGCATTGCGCGTTCCATTGGCGTGACAACTCTGTATCAAACATCGATACAAATGGAACAGCCGGGCCACCTGTGGTTGCGATTGTGGTGCGTGCGCGACAAACGTCGGCGCTTGCGCGTGTTGTTGGCATGCCCGTTGCACCCCACGACCACGCCGTCGTCGCGCGGAAAAGTCATTGGCAGCGCGTAACGCGACGCGAAATCTCGGTGAGCGCGCACCGCGGACTACTCAAGGAACGCTCCCATGAAATATCAACGTAACCATCGACTCACTGCAACGGCCGCCCTCGTGAGTGCCGCGGCGTTCGTGCCGGCCGCCCACGCGATCGATGTCCAGGCGGGCGACTGGAAGCTCTCGATCACCGGCAATGTCAATGCGCACTACATCTACTCGAGGTGCGACACCGGTTCCATCAGTGTCAGGGGTGGATTGGCCTGCACCGACACAGATTCCTCCTCCTCGTCCGTGAGCAACGGCTTGTTGCCTGCGGCGTTGGCGATCAGTGGTGCGACGACGCAAGGCGCCTATGACCTGGGCTTCACCTTTGGTCTCTACCCGGGCATCAGCACCAACGACGGTGGGAGTCCGAACTTGCAGGCTGATACCAAACCCCCGGCAGTGGGCTCCACAAAAACCGCGTTAGGCACCGCCGGCCTCGACATCCGCCAGGTCTTCCTGACTTTCGGCAACAAGGATATGGGGACCGTGTTGGCAGGAAGGAATATCGGCCTGTTTGCCGCCGATGCGATTCTGAACGATATGACACTGCTCGGAGTCGGCGCCGGCAATGGCTCCTATGCCGCGCCGGCGAATACCTCACTCGGCTCGATCGGCCTCGGGTATATCTACACCGACTGGCTCTCCCAGATCGACTACACCACCCCGAGCATCATGGGCGCCAAGGTCACGGTCGGTATCTTCGATCCGTTGAATACCTTGGGACAGATCCCAGCCTCCAAGAAAGCCCCCGGGTTTCATGCCAAGGTGGCCTACACCCTGGGGTCGCTGTACCTGTCCTCCAGCGGCTTGGTGCAGCAACAACGCCGGACCGCCAACGTTCTCGGTGTCAATACCGACTACACCAGCTGGGCAATTGACTTCGGCGGCAAGTACGACCTCGGGGGCCTGGAGGTGCTGGGTTGGTACTACACCGGTAAGGGTGTCGGCACCACGGGGTTGTTCGTGAACTCCGATGACGGGCTCGGCGATCCGCGCAACTCCGACGGCTACCTGGTGCAGGCGACCTATAAGATCCTGTCCACCAAGTTCGGCATCAACTACGGTCAAAGCAATCTGCACGCGGCCCGCGGCGATGTGGATACGTTGAGTGTAGCGACCAGTCGCGCCAACCTGGTCAACAAGAACGACAAGGTTACGCTCGGGGTATACCAGGACCTGACGACCAACCTGTTGTTGCTGGTGGAATTCAGCCGGCTCGAGTCGCAGAACCAGCTCGGCCAGAAGAACATCAGCCGAAACGTGAACGTCGGTGCGTTCTTGAAGTTCTAGATGCGGCGCGATTTGCGGGAGCGGATCGCGCCGGGGGCCTGCCCTGGCGGGCTCCAGGCGGGCGTGGCACCGGCGGCGATGGTGCCACGCCCGCGAATCGCAGATACCCAAGGTGGGGGGCGGGTATTCATCAAACGAGTTTCAGGTCGACGGGTGTAGAGCCCGGAAATACCCGTTGGAGCTGATCCGGCGACAAACTCCAAAGCGAGGCGAAGAGGCCACCGAGCACGGCGCGATATTCGTTTAGCACGGGATAGTCGCGATCCTGGAACAGGTTCGCCCGCTCCACCTTGGTCTGGTTGCCGGCTATTCGGCCGCCGTTGATGCTGCCACCCAGTAGCCAGTAGACGGACCCGTGGCCGTGATCGGTTCCTTTGTTGCCATTTTCGCGGAATGTGCGGCCGAACTCCGAGACGACGGCAACCACGGTGTTGCGCCATTCTCCACCAAGCTCCTGAGAAAAGGCGGCTAGACCCTTACCGAGGCTATCCATATTACTGGCCAGGGCGCCCTGCGCAGCTCCCTCGTTGACGTGAGTGTCCCAGCCGCCTACGTCGATAAATCCGATCCGGTATTGATCCTTCATCAGTCGCCCAACTCGGCGGGCTTCCAGCTCAAAGCCTTTCGGCGTGATGGCGTCGCGGTTGGCGTCCTTCATCTCCTGCTCGATGACGCGACTGACTTCTTGTCGCAACTCCAAACCATCCTGTACCTCCTGTTGCAGGTGGTGGCCCGCGTACATGTCGGAAAGGATCGAGGCTTGGCGAGCATCGAATACCGGCTTGCCGACGCCCTTGAGAGAGATGTTCGGAATATCGGAGTCACCGCGGAAACAGACAGGCAGAGAATCCGTGAAGGCTATCGGTGCCGCACCATTGACTGTCGCTCCATTGACTACGGCGGCCAGTCGAGAAAGAAAGCCGGAACGCAGATCGTGCGAGCCTTGCAGCGGTTGACCCAGCTCAATGCTGTCCTGGGTCTCGAAATGACTACGGGAAAGATCGTCGGTGCCCGCGAAGGGAATGAAGAGCGCTTGGCGCTGAGCATAAAGGGGAGCTATTGACGATCGCAGCACAGGAGCCAGCGCCCAGTCGGAATCCAGAGCGACGGCGCCGTCCGCTTGCTGACTATCGGGCTTTGCTACGGCGATGTTGGGCCGAGTCTCATAATAGTAGGAGCTGGAATAAGGGATAACGATATTGGCGCAATCGTATCCGCCTCGTAAGAAGACCAGCAGAAAGCGAGGCGAGCCAGGCGGCGCCGCAAATAACCGGCCGGAGGCGGCCAGGGCGGGCGCGGCGGCGCTCAGTAGCTTCAGAAAGGCTCGTCTTTTCATGACTGCAATTCCGTTCAACGGTAATTGAAGGCCGGTGATGCGAGCAGGAACGTGTTCCACTCGAGCTGTGACCCTGCGCGATCAAGTGCGGTGCGCACATTTGACGACAGGAAGGGTTCGACCGTAGTGAAATAGAGTCTGGTGGAAAGCTGCGGAAATCCGGTCGTTGTCGCCGCAGTGCCGTCCTCGGGATCGAACAGCCCACCGTTGCCAGAGCCGATAGCCCTGGCTATCTCGAACCTGCGGCTCATCTGTCCCGAGCTGGCCCAGCCACTCTCGATCAGGGGAAAGCCGTCCGGCGTCTGACGTCCAAACAGCGGCTCGCCCAGGGCGTTCAGCCAGTTCACGATCGGATGGGTGTTGACAATGGGCTTGCCGTCGTAGGCGAGCCGCACGGTGGAAATCACGAAGTGCATCGGGTCTTTGAATTTGCCACCGAGGGAGGCATCGAACTCGTGCGATTTGAAGAGCGTTTCCAACACTTCGGCGATGTCGCCGTGCGTCCTCTGAAAGGTCTTCGCCATGCGGTCGGTGAGCGAGCGCGGCGGGTTATCCGAAACGAAATACATCGCCAACTTGCGAGAAACGAATTGGGCGCAAGCTGGCTGAGATACGAGCAAATCGACGGCTTGTTCCACTTCGTCGAAACCGC
>CAYNTW010000026.1:23206-55100 GCA_964400085.1 uncultured Steroidobacteraceae bacterium
CCGTCAATCTGCTTACCCAGCAGCGTCTTGGGGCCGAAGTCGTGTCGCGCTGGGTTGAACTCGAAGGCGCCTTGATGGCGGTAAAGTTTTTGCCATTCGGGTTTGAGCTTGGGCTCGTTGCCAGATGCATTGATGCCGACGCCCGTCAACACTCGCGCCAGCTCCTGAATGTCCTGTTGGGTGTAGCCGGAGCCGACGCCGAGGGTATGCAACTCCATCAGCTCGCGTGCGTAGTTTTCGTTGATATGGCCATTGGCGTTTTGCGCGTTATCGAGATACTGCAACATCGCCGGATGAGTCAGCGTCGCCATGACGAGGTCGCGGAAGTGACCGAGCGCGTGTGGCCGAATGGCCTGCTCAGCGTAATCGCCCACCAACCATGCGTCGTTGGCTTTATATTGAAAGACGCTAAAGTGGTCCAGCCACAGCCACGTCAACTGCTCTTGTAGTTGGGCTGGGGAATACAGCGCTCTGAGGATTTCCCGGCGCGCTGCCTCGTAGGCGAGCTTGTTGCCTTTGTCATTGAGCGCTTTACGTTCCGTTTGCCTCTGCGAGTCGTCTGTAATGGCGTTGATGCGTTGGTTTTCTCGGTTTACGTATGCCAGTAGCTCGGCACCGTCCTGGTGCGAAATCTCCAAGGCATCAATCTCGTCGGCTGCAGGCTTTGGGACGCGAAGGTTTTTTGGATGGAGCTGTTCGTCCAGGAACCGACGTCGGCCGAGTTTGAGGTATTCGTTCACCGTCGCTGTAGTCGGTCCATACGTCACGCGATCCAGCCACTGAACATCTTGGCGTGACAGCTCACCGGCCAGTGCGTCTGCCGACATCAATATCAAGGCGACGGCGGTGAAGATACGGGAACGTCGCCCGCTTCGTGCGA
The DNA here is from genome assembly GCA_964400085.1 of uncultured Steroidobacteraceae bacterium. Lineage (GTDB taxonomy): Bacteria > Pseudomonadota > Gammaproteobacteria > Steroidobacterales > Steroidobacteraceae > 13-2-20CM-66-19. The sequence continues at coordinate 24,087 of CAYNTW010000026.1, forward strand.
CAGAGGGTCGACAATCCGTGGTGCCTGAGCTCCCACCAGTGGGCGGCAGGGGCCCTGGCCCCGGCGGCGGCTGCAAACGCTTCCTCATATGCGAATGGAAACGCGGTCGAGTCCTTCCGGCTGACAGGTGGCCCCCCTTTCGTCGCCAAAGCTGGTTACCATCCGCGCTTTTGGCCAAGGGAATTCGCATGCGTCTCATCCTCGGGTACGTCCTCATCCTTATAGCCGCTCACGTGGCGGTCGCCGCGCCACAGGCGACCCCATCACATGTATTCGAGGGACGGGACATCTTCAACCTGCAATGGGTGGAGGATCCGCAGATCCGCCCGGACGGGCGCGCCATCGCGTATGTGCGCATGTCCTACGACATTATGGCCGATCGCCCGAGGTCGACGCTGTGGCTCATGGACGTGGAGAGCGGCCTACAAACACCCATAGCCGCGGGACCGGGCTCGCATCTTTCACCCCGCTGGTCGCCGGATGGAAAGCGCCTTGCGTACGTCTCCAGCTCGGAAGGCGGGCGCTCGCAGCTGTTCGTGCGCTGGATGCAAACCGGCGAGGCAGCCCGGATCACGGACCTGGCGCAGGCGCCGAGCGCGTTGAGCTGGTCTCCCGACGGCCGCTCCATTGCCTTCCTGATGCTGGTGCCCGGGGAAAAACCAAAGCTCGGGACGGCGCCCGAGAAGCCCGACGGCGCCACTTGGGCAGAGCCGCTCACGGTCATCACTGATGTCACGTATCGGGCTGACGGCGAGGGATATCTGACTCCCGGGTATACGCACGCCTTCGTCGTATCTTCCGATGGCGGCTCGCCACGACAACTCACCTACGGCGCCTACAACGAAGCGGGGCCCATCTCCTGGACGATCGACGGCCGCTACCTGCTCGTGAGTGGGAATCACAACGACGACTGGCGGCTCGACTCGGTCAGCTCGCAGATCTACCGCGTCTCGGTCGCCGATGCGACGAGCACGGCGCTCGTCCATCGCGCGGGCCCGTTCCATGAGCCCAGAGTGGCCCCTGACGGCTCGAAAATCGCCTATCTCGGCTTTGATGATCGGCAACTCGGCTACCAGAACGTTCGTGTGTACGTCATGGATAGCGACGGAAACAACTCACGCTCGCTCACTGACGATCTCGATCGCACCGTGGATTCGGTGGAGTGGGCCGCGGACAGCCGCAGCCTCTACATCCGCTACACCGACAAGGCGGTCATGAAGATCGCGCGCCTTACCCTGAACGGCCACCTCGAGACGGTCGCCGCGGGCTTGGCCGGTGGCGAGCTCGACAGGCCTTATACCATCGATGGTCATTTCAGTGTCGCGACCAACGGCGCTGTCGCCTTCACCAGCGGCGATCCGACACATCCCGCCGATCTGGCGATCGCTCGTGGCGGCCGTGTCACGCGCCTCACGCGGTTGAACGAGGAACTCTTCACGCAGAAGCAGCTCGGCGAGGTGAAGCCGCTCGCGGTGAGCTCCTCTTTCGACAAGCGGCCGATCGACGCCTGGATGGTGTTGCCTCCAGGCTTCGCGTCGGGGCGGAAATATCCCTTGATTCTCGAGATCCATGGGGGCCCTTTCGCCAGCTACGGCCCGGTGTTCTCGACGGATGACCAGTTATATGCCGCGGCCGGATATGTCGTGGTGTACGCGAATCCGCGCGGCTCGACCTCATACGGTGAGGAGTTCGCGAATCTCATTCACCACGATTACCCGAGTCATGATTATGACGATCTCATGAGCGTGGTGGACGCGGCGATCGCCACCGGCTCGGTCGATCCGGACGAGTTGTTCGTGACGGGTGGCTCGGGTGGTGGGGTATTGACCGCGTGGATCGTAGGCAAAACGCACCGCTTCCGCGCCGCGGCCACTCAGAAACCCGTCATCAACTGGGCGAGCTTCAGCCTCACAACCGACATCGCAACGTTCGTGCCGAAGTATTGGTTTGGCAAACTGCCGTGGGAAGATCCACAGGCCTACTGGCAGCACTCACCGCTGTCTCTGGTCGGTAACGTCACCACCCCGACGTTGGTGGTGGTCGGTGACCAGGATTTCCGCACACCCGTCAGCGACTCGGAGCAGTATTACGAGGCCTTGCAACTGCGGGGCATCCCGACAGCGCTCGTGAAAGTGCCCGGCGCCTCCCATGGAGGACTGGCGGCGCGCCCGTCACAATCGGCGGCGAAGGCGAGCGCTATTCTCGCGTGGTACCAACGCTTTCGGACGCCCCACAACTGACTGCGTTGGCCATACTCTCCCTTACGGGAGATAGCGTACTCTAGGACTGGCGAAAAGAATGCGGCTTGAGCCTCAGGCTCCAGCCCACTATCGTCTATGCTGTCCCGAAGCGGAGGCGCTCCCATGTCCGTCAAGCTGACTGTCAACAATCAGAGCCATGAGCTCGACATCGATCCGAACATGCCCTTGCTCTGGGCGATTCGGGATCATCTGCAACTCACCGGAACGAAGTTCGGGTGCGGCATGGCGCTTTGTGGAGCTTGCACTGTGCACATCGATGGACAGGCGGTGCGCTCCTGCGTGACGCCCGTTTCCGCCGTCGAGGGCAAGAAGATCACCACCATCGAAGGATTGGACACTCCGGCGGGCAAGGCGGTTCAGACTGCCTGGGTGGGTCTCGATGTCCCGCAATGCGGTTACTGCCAAAGCGGTCAGGTGATGTCGGCGGCCGCGTTGTTGGCCACGAACTCGAAACCCACGGATGCGGACATCGATGCGGCGATGGCCGGCAACATCTGCCGGTGTGCGACGTACGCGCGGATCCGCAATGCCATTCACGAAGCGGCCAACACATTGCCCGCCACTTCCACGCGCGGTTGACACATCAAAGGATCTCACCATGTACTTCCGCAACCTGAAAGACCCGTCGTCGCTCTGGCCTGGCGTGTCCGCATCGGAGCTGACACGGCGGGACTTCCTGAAATTCACTACGCTGGCCGGTGCTGGACTGACTCTCGGCGCGGTGTTACCCGACTCCACGGCGACGGCCGCGGGCCCCGGTAACTCACCGTTCGCGATGCCGTTCGTGCGCATCGACCCGGACAACACGGTGACTGTTCTCTGCAAGCACGTCGAAGCGGGGCAGGGTGTCTGGACCGGCCTGCCAACGATCGTCGCCGAGGAGTTGGACGCCTCCTGGAGCCAGATGCGCGCGGAAGGCGCGCCTGCGAAAGTGCCGCTGTATGGCAACTTCGCGTTTGATCCGAAGGGCAGTGTGCAAGGCACCGGCGGCTCGACTGCCGTCTCCAACTCCTGGACTCAGCTGCGGCAAGCAGGGGCTACCGCGCGCGCGATGTTGGTGCAGGCCGCCGCCGCGCAGTGGCACGTGCCGGCAGCGGAGATCACGGTCAATGAGGGTGTCATCGCCCACGCGAAGTCCGGAAAGAAGGCGACGTTCGGTGAGCTGGCCGCGCGTGCCGCGAAGATTCCGGTTCCGACCAATGTGAAGTTGAAAGACCCGAGTCAGTTCAAGCTCATCGGTCGGGACAAGCTGCCGCGGTTGGACAGCCGGGCGAAGTCCTTCGGCCAACAGCAGTTCGCGATCGATGTCATGTTGCCTGGAATGATGACCGCGGTCGTCCTGCGGCCGCCGCGTTTTGGTGGCAAGGTCGTGTCCTTCGACGCAAGCCAGGCGAAAGCGGTTCCTGGCGTGGTCGATGTGGTGCAGATCCCGCGCGGTGTGGCCGTCATCGGCCGCGACACGTGGTCGGCCAAGAAGGGCCGAGATGTCCTGCAGGTGACGTGGGATGAATCGGGCGCCGAAAAGCGGAGCACCCACGAGATCCTCGCCGAGTACAAACAGCTCAGTGAAAGCTCCGACATCGCCAAAGTCGCGCGCGAGGGTGACGTCGATGCGGCGCTGAAATCCGCGGCGCATATCATCGATGCGGAATTCGAGTTTCCGTATCTCGCGCACGCTCCCATGGAGCCGCTGACCGCCGTCGCACGCCTGAGTCCCGACAAATGCGAGATCTGGGCAGGCTGTCAGTTCCAGACGGTGGACCAGCTCAATGCCGCCATGCAGACTGGCCTCAAGCCGGACCAGGTGTTCATCAACACGCTGGCCGCGGGAGGCACATTCGGCCGGCGTGCGAACCCCGAGTCTGACTACATATCCGAGGTCGCTGCTATCGTGAAGGCGGTGGGCGGCAAGTATCCCGTGCGACTCATCTGGACCCGGGAGGATGATGTGACCGGCGGGCGCTACCGGCCGCTGAACTATCACCGGATCACCGCGGGAGTGAGTCAGGATGGGAAGGTGGTGGCTTACAAGCAGCGGCTCGTCGGCCAGTCACTCGTGGCGGGCACTCCCTTCGCCGCCATGATCAAGGACGGCGTGGATCCCACCGCCGTGGAGGGCAACGCCGCCGAGCAGTACGAGATCCCCAATGTTGACGTGGCCTGGAAGCAGCCCAAGAGCGTGGTCCCGGTGTTGTGGTGGCGCTCGGTCGGTCACACTCACACGGCGGTCTCCAAAGAGATCATTTTCGATGAGCTCGCGGAAGCGGCAGGCAAAGACCCGGTCGCCTTCCGGTTGGCGCACCTCGAGAAGCACCCGAGACACGCGGCCGTGTTGCGGCTCGTAGCCGAGAAGGCGGGCTGGGACAAGCCATTCCCGAAAGAGAAAGGTCGCGGACGTGGCGTGGCGATTCAGGAATCCTTCGGCAGCGTGGTAGCGCAGGTCGCCGAGGTGACCGTGACGGGAGATACGATCAGGGTGGATCGCGTCGTCTGCGCGGTGGATTGTGGGACGGCCGTCAATCCGGATGTGATCCGGGCGCAGATGCAAAGCGGGATCGGCTTCGGTCTGGGGGCGGCTCTTCACAGCAAGATCACCTTCACCGATGGGCGCGTGGATCAAACCAACTTCCATCAGTACACGGTGTTGCGGATCAACGAGATGCCGCGCGAGATCGAGGTCCACATCGTGCCCTCGAGCAATCCGCCTTCCGGAGTTGGCGAGCCGGGAACACCGCCCATCGTACCGGCGGTAGCCAACGCGGTCCGCGCGGCGACGGGCATCAAATTACGCAAGCTGCCGTTCGATCTGGCCGAAGCGCGCGCTAGCGCGAAGGCTTGATGCGTGAGACGGGCCGGCGCCCCGCGTCGGCCCCGCCTGATCGGGGTCAAACTCGGAAGAACCGCGAGCGCTCGCGGTTCTGCCACTTCGATACCAGATTGTCGATCACGAGCCGAAGCAACTCTTCCGTCTCGTGGTACACGGCTCCCATTTCGGCGGGTGCGACGCGGACGTCACCGAACGGCGCGGTTATTTCGTATGCACGGCCTTTGAAACTGAAGCGATTGGGCCCCATCGACCAGAACGAGCTCGAGGAGGAGTCGAAATGGATTCCGGGCAAGCGCTCCAAAGCGGTACAGAGCGCCCCCACGGTCGTGAAGCGTTGATTGACCTCGAACACGCCGAGCGCGCCACTGGCATCTCTGAACTCGCTGAGCATGCTGGTGCGCACGCTCAGGCGAAAGCGCTCCCCGAGCGTCGGCGTGCGAAGCTGACCCTGTTCTGACTGCGACGACACCTGGATATCCGTGCACTTACGGTGTTGACGGCGGCGCTGAAGCCCCATGCCGCGCCGCGCTGCAGTGCGATCTAAGCAAAAACGGCCCCGACCTTGGGGGCGGATTTCACTTAAGAAATGGAACGGTCTTCAAGTTGTGATCTGCCTGCTTCAGCGCCTGGCGGTACCGGCAGGGTGGGCTTCATCGTTAGATGGAGCGGGTGATGGGAATCGAACCCACGTTAGCAGCTTGGGAAGCTGCAGTTCTACCATTGAACTACACCCGCCCCGATGAAAAGCACCATCGGAGAGCTACGCACTCCCAGGATCAGTAATGGTACATCCCCTACGGGGGGTTGGACAATCGCCGACCATCTAGCGATCAGCCGCGGGCCATCAGCTGGCGAGCGCGGGCAGGAACGAGAGGTCGACGTAGTATTTTTTTGGGTTGTTCGGGGCGATGAAGACGCGGACGCTTTTTCCCGTTATGAATTTCGTGGGGTCGAACCAGATGTCACGGCTCACGAATACATACACCCGTGACGTGGCAGGGTCCTGCCACTGCGCGGAGATGCGAAAGGGATTTCTGCCGTTGATAGTCACTGTGGTATTCAAATCGACGCCCTGAAGGTCCGCGTCGATGGCCACCCCTTCGTGCACGAGACGATCATCGGCCCGGGCGCGCATTCGCGGCACAATGATCATCAATCCGCCGATCAGCAGGAAAATAGCACCCAGGGGCACCAGCACGACCGTGGCACCCCACACCGAGAAGAAAGAGTCGAGCCTGGCTTGGAACGGGGCGGACTCGAGATAGAGCACCCCCACGCGCTCGCCGACCTGATAGCTGGGCGGATTGCTCGAGGTCGAGGCCGTGAAGTCAATGACCTGACCGGCGTGGCTGAAGCGCACCATGGGTGCATAAGTGGGCGAGCTGTTCGTACTGTTGTTACTCGAGTTGTTCGAGTAGCGCGGCACGAGGGCGACGACTGTGCCCTGCGTCCGGATGGCATGCTCCAGAAAGGAGCGTGTATGCGCCACGCTGAATCCGGCGCCGATCAGCAAGCCCACACCGAGCAGCGCAAACACATATTTGACGACAATCAACGTCTTCACCGACTGACTCCTTGTTCCAGTGGCGCTCCGTAAAGCGCCTGCGAATCTTAGCGGAGATCTGACCTCCTCGCCCCTTCGAGCGCACGGGCTCTGCCTCGAAAGAGACATCCGACTGCGCTGCGTAAGTCGCTATCGTCAGACGGATTCGAGGCAATTCGCGCGGTCGGCATTCGGCTCGACCGCTGGAGGATAGTGACATGGAACGGAAGGATATCGTCGCCTGTCGATGTGGCGCCGTGCAGCTGGAGCTGACGGGGGAACCGATAGTGCAGTTTTATTGTCATTGCGATGATTGCCAAGCGCTGCATGGAGCCGCGTACGTTCCGGAGTCCGTCTACCCAGCGAGTGCGGTAAGGATTCTACGAGGCAATCCCAACACGTGGACGCTGAAGAGAAATCCGCGCGCGCTCTGCGGCATCTGTGGAACGCGACTCTTCATTGATGTGGCCGCGTTGAACATACGCGGGGTCAATGGGTATCTCCTCCCACCGGGGCTGTTCAAGGCTTCCTTTCATATGCAGTGTCGATTCGCTGTGATGCCCGTGAAGGATGACCTGCCCCACTACAAGTCCCGGCCGGCGAGATTCGGCGGATCGGACGAGACGGTGGACTGGTAACGGCCGGCGCCGGCGCGACTCACGCGACGTTCAGGGCGAGTTCACCACCTTGGCGTGAGACTAGGCACGCGTGAGGGAAGCGTTGCGAATCCTTCACGAGCGGTTCGATGGAAGTCTCTCGCGACGTGGTGATGAGGGCTTGTCATGCGCACTCTATATTCGTTCGGGGCCGTAGTTGGTCTTGGTGTTGCCGCAGCGATGCTAGCGCCTGGCGCGCGGGCTGCGGACTGGTCCGTCGGCATTGGAGTCTCTGTACCTGGGGTCGTTGTCGTATCGCCGCCGCCGGCTTATGTTGTCCCGCCGCCCCGATACTATGTTCCACCCGAATATGCGCCGGGCTACTACCCTCCAGTACGGTACTACCAGCCCCCTGTTGTGGCCGGCTATTGGCACCACGGCTACTGGGACCATGATGGTGATTACTGGCGTCATCGCGAGTGGCGTCATCATCATCACCACTACGATGACGACGACTGAGGCCTGACTGCCAGGAGTCGATGCGAGCCCGCCGGCAACATCCGGCGGGCTCACTGTCGCAGCGCGGCTACGGAAACGCACTGACGACCGCCAATCCCCGGGATTACGCATATCTTCGCGTAGGCTTAGACTACGGCCGGTCAGCCTCGCGTTTTGCGCAAAACAATGAGTTCATGATCCTCGGGAGACCGCACATGTTTTCGAGTATACGGCTGCTCGCACTAACGTCCTTCGCTGTCAGCGGCCTGTCAGCCGCCGTGAGCGCTTTTGCCTCGGATGCACCCGCACCTGAAATCCCTACGTGTGACAAGAAGATAGGCACGCTTGCCGTCACGGAGCCCCAGAACAGGTGGTGGGTGGCATACAACCTGGAATCGCCCGAATCCCTGATCAAGGTCTACGTCTCCAAGTCCAAATGCTTCACCCTGGTCGATCGCGGTAAGGGTCTCGAAGCCGCCGAGGGGGAGCGCTCCCTGGCGAGCGCCGGCGAGATGCGCGTCGGCTCAAACATCGGTAAAGGCCAGATGAAGGCCGCGGACTATGTGCTCGTCCCTGACGTGTCGATGAAAAACAACGACTCCGGGGGTAAGAGAATCGGTGGCCTGCTGGCTGGAGTACTGCCGGGCGTCGCGGGCGTGGTGGCCGGCGGCGTCAGTCTGAAGAGCAAGACCGCGGACGTGGTGCTCACCCTGACCGACGTGCGCTCCACCGAGCAGGTGGCCTTGGAGCAAGGTCATTACAAGAAGACAGATCTCGGCTGGGCCGGGGGTGGCGGAGGCTTTTTCGGCGCGTTCGCCGCCGCCGGCGCGAGCAGCTATGCCAACACCGAGATCGGGCAAGTCATCGCGGTGGCCTACCTCGATGCCTATACGAAGCTGGTCAACGAAGTCAAAGGAATGACGCTGAACGCAAAGGCGGACAACGTTCAACAGTCCGTGACCATGGCAAAGCCCGGCAAAATGTACGAAGAGCCCAACAACAAATCCAAGGTCGTGCGCGATCTCGACCCGGGCATGACGTTGTACCCGACGGGTGACAAGCAACAGATCTGGTGGAAGGTCAATGACGAGCTCGGCAACGAGGGCTGGGTGCCCTCGCCCCTGTTCCAACTCGCCAAGTAACTGATGGAAGGCTGGTGGCCGCCACGTGCTGTGTCGCGTGGCGACCGCTTGGGCTGTAGTGACGTGAAGGATGGATCAACACGCACTCGTAACCGGGAGCGCTGGCCACCTCGGTGAGGCGCTGATACGCACCTTTCGTGCGGAGGGTCGACCGGTGCTGGGCGTCGATATCAAGCCCTCCGCGTTCACAGATCGCGTTGGCTCGATATCGGACCGTGCGTTTATCAAGGAGTGCATGCGAGGCGCGCGCGTGGTCATACACGCGGCAACGCTACACAAGCCCCATGTCGCGACTCACTCGATGCAGGACTTCGTGGACACGAACGTCACGGGCACACTGGTGCTGCTCGAAGAGGCGGTAGCCGCCGGAGTCGAATCCCTCATCTACACGAGCACGACGAGCGCTTTTGGCGCGGCTCTCACCCCGGCATTGGACCAGCCGGCGGCCTGGATAACCGAGGACGTGATACCCGTGCCCAAAAACATTTACGGGGTCACGAAGGTCGCGGCTGAGAGTCTGTGCGAGTTGTTCAGTCGCAAACAGCGACTTTCCGTGGTGGTGTTGCGAACCTCGCGGTTCTTCCCCGAGGACGACGATGATCCCGCGATGCGGGCCGCGTATGAGACCGCGAACGCCCAGGCGAATGAGCTTCTTTACCGGCGGGCCGACCTGGAGGATATCGTCAGCGCGCACCTGGCGGCGATCGACAAGGCGCCGGCGATCGGTTTTCGCCGTTACATCATTTCCGCGACCACTCCGTTCAAACGCGAGCATCTGAGCGAGTTGCGCCAGAACGCCCCGGAAGTGGTCTACCGGCTGTTTCCCGAATGCCGCGAGCTCTACGCCGCCCGCGGTTGGAAGCTGTTTCCGCGGATCGACCGTGTCTATGTGAATGATCTGGCGGTGAGCGAGTTGGGCTGGCGGCCGAAATACGACTTCCAACACGTCCTCAGCTGCTTGCGGGCGGGCGTCGACTTCCGCAGCCGACTGGCAGGTGAGGTAGGTAGCAAGGGGTATCACTCCACGAGCTTCGCGGAAGGGCCTTACCCAGTGCATTGATAGATGAAGGTCGCGGCGCAGCCGTGCCGCGGGCGCGGCGTCAGGACTTCGCGCCGCTCTCGTGCCAGGCGTGGAGTGTGTCGGACTCTTTCTTTGGATCGAGCCCGGCGTGCAGTTTCGCCTGGCGCTCCGCCGGCAGTGTCCGAAACCACGCGAGCGTGTCGCGCACTGTGTCCTGCAGGGGGCGGACATGCAGGCCCGTCTGCATCGCCGGCTTCACGGAAGTGAGCGCTGCAGCCGCGAGATCCCCCTTCAGCGGCGACCAGGGCGGCAAATCGAGCTCGTCGGGCTGCCAATGGGCGGCGAGAAAGTCCTCCGGCACCCATGTAACGCGTGTCCCGGATTCGGGGCTGGCCTGTTGGCTGGCCTTGATGAGATCGCCCATCGTGAATGCCCGCGGTGGCGAATCCGCGTTGAAATACCCGGTGCTACGTGCCTCCACGAGCTTCATCATCCACGCCGCCAGATCGCGCACATCGATGACCTGGATCGGATCGTGCGGCGTGCCGGGTGCGAGCATCTCGCCGCCTTTCGAAGCACGCACCGGCCAGTAGGTGAAGCGATCCGTCGGGTCCAATGGACCGACGATGTAACCAGGCCTGACAATCGCGATTCGTCCTTTGAAGGCCTGTTCGGAATATTGCTCGCACAGAGCCTTCATCGGCCCATAGGTCTCGCCGGTGATTTCCTCCACATCGGGGTTCGTCAGCTTGCCCGTCGGAGAGTGCTCATCGTTGGGCTTTGCCAGGCTCGCATACGCGGAGATGCTGGAGATATAGAGGCAATATCCGACGGCGGGAGCCAACAGCTCGGCCGACATCTTGACGTACTTCGGAATGTAACCCGTGTCGTCTATTACGGCATCCCAGCTCCGTCCGCGGAGGGCATCGAGCTGGCCTTTGCGATCACCAATCAGCGTCTCGACTCCCGCGGCTCCCGGGCTCTTGCCGCGATTGAAATGGGTGACCTTCCAGCCGCGACGCAGTGCCTCCTGAGTCAGATGCGGTCCAATGAACCCGGTGCCCCCAAGGATCAGCAGGGTCTTCGGCTTTTGATCCGCAGCCAGCACCGGCGGCAAAGCGGCAGCGCACGCGGCGATTTGCAGTATGTTACGACGGCTTATCATGGGTCTCTAGTCTACGCTCGCACGACAGACAAGCCCATCCTCTCATAGGGCTCGATGGCTTCCATTGCGATGCCACTATCGATGACCAGGCCATCGATCTCGGTTATCGGCGCCACCAAGTAGGCAGAGGCGGTGTTGATCTTTTCGGCCGTCAGCAGGACGTAGGTCTCGGCCGCGCTCGCACTCAGTGCGCGCTTGATATGGGCCTCCTCCAGGTCGCCCGTCGTAAGTCCAATGTCTGGGTGAATACCGGTCACACCCATGAAGTAGATATCCGCGCGGATACGCGCGATCGCCTCCATCGCGGCCGCGCCAACCGTGACGACGGAATGCTTAAACAGTCGGCCGCCAAGCAGCACTACCTCGATGTTGGGATGCGGTACCAACGCCACGGCAATGGTCGGACTATGTGTCACCACGGTGGCATGCAGGTCTGGCGGCAAATGCGCGGCTAGCTGCAGGGTCGTCGTTCCTCCGTCCAGGATGATGACTTGTCCCGGACGGACCATGGCTGCCGCAGCTTTACCCACCGCGCGCTTGGCATCGGGCGCGAGCTGCTGACGACCTGCGAAATCGACCACCGCGGGAGATGCAGGCAACGCGCCGCCGTGGACACGCTGCAAGCGTCCCTCGGCGGCCAGCTCGCGCAAATCCCGCCGGATCGTATCTTCGGAGAGCCGCAGTTCGCGGCTGATCGTTTTGGCTACGACCTGACCCTGCTCCTTCAGAACCTTGAGGATGTATTCCTTGCGCTGACTAGCAAGCATGGCGATAGGTTGCACGAATTTTCTTGACCTTGCACGTTTTTGCACGATATCGTCCACCGAGCAAGAGGTAGTCCAAAGTGATGGGAGGACAGATGGATCCTGCGGTCGAGCTCGTCAGAACAGAAGTTCTGTCGGACAACTGGTACGTGTTGCGGAAAGTGACTTTCAGGATCCGCAGGAGCGATGGCACCTGGGAAACGCAGAGTCGGGAGGCTTACGACCGGGGGAACGGGGCCACCATCCTGCTGTATGACCTGGAGCGCGAGACCGTCATCTTGATCCGCCAGTTCCGGTTGCCGACCTACGTCAACGGTAACGCCTCGGGCATGTTGATCGAGACGTGCGCGGGTCTACTCGACAGCGAAGCTCCGGAGGCGTGCATCGTCCGTGAGGCTCGTGAAGAGACCGGATACGAGGTGCGAGGCGCCCGCAAGGTATTCGAGGCGTACATGTCCCCGGGCTCGGTGACGGAGGTGCTGCATTTCTTCGTGGCGGAGTACTCCGGCGCCCAGCGCATCGCGACCGGCGGCGGAGTTGAGGAGGAAGACATCGCCGTATTGGAAATGCCGTTCGCGGAGGCGATGGCAAAGATCGCCTCCGGGGAGATCCAGGACGGGAAGACGATCATGCTGTTGCAATACGCGGCGCTGCATATTTTCAATCAACAGCGCGGCGCGGGCGTGCAGTAGGGAGTAAGGCGCGCGCTCGGCCGGTCAGGGTGCCCGCGGGTAGGTCACTTGCACGTTCCAACCCATGCGCTCGTAGATGTAGTAGCGAAGCACGCCTTCGTACTCATGCAATGCCAGATCCGCTGCCAGGAAGTTGTAAGACAACGGCAACGGGGTCGGTATGGCGCTGACGAAATCGGCTCGCACAGGCTGAGGATGCAGCCCGAAACGTGCGAAATAGAGTAGCGCGCGATGCAGGTGCAGGCCGGAAGAAACCAGCAACACCTGGTCAGCAGGCCTGGCGCTCAGCAGCGCAGCGGTGTATTGCGCATTTTGAAACGTGTTGAGGCTGCGCTCTTCGCGTACCAGATCCGTGGGTGGCACACCGAGTTTGTTGAGCTGGTCACCGTATACCGCGGCTTCCGAAGCGCCGTGATGCTGCGGATCGCCGCCGGAGACGAGGATGAAGCAAGTAGGATTCAGCCGCTTGCAAGACTGGTAGAGCTCCAAGGCCTTGACGATCCTGCCGTACGCGAGCGGCCCCACCTCGACCGTGTGCATTTGCGGGGTCCCCACTTCTTCGGTGCCGTTACCGAGGAGAACGATCGCTGTGACGCGTGCCGGTTGCACCCCGGGGTGAGCGGAATAGCCGGTTTGAAGATCCTCGAGGAGCCACCGCGGCAGTGGGCCGCAGCCAACAACAATCAACGAGGCGAGCGCCGCAACCATGAACGTATAGCCGCTACGCCGCCAACCTAGCCAAATGAAACCGGCGCCCAAGGCAGCCAGGATCGAGATGAGAGGAACGGTCACTGAATGCCTTCCGTGGATGCGGGTTCGACGGATATTGCCGCCCCGCGCGCGAGCACGTCAACGCGATTTCGACTCGTTGACGATCCAGCGGTATTTGTGCGCCGATGTGCGCGCGATCTCGCCGACGACTCGCACGACGACTTGCAGTCCCGGGTCGACGAGGTGTTTGACGTTCTCAACCAGTTGCCGCCGCTGCGTGTCGCCGAAGGTACTCTCCGGCACGATGCGGATCTCCCAGGTTCCGTCGGCTATCTGCGCCACCTGCGAATACTTGATTCCCTCCAGGGACTTGAAAGCGAAGGTAACGACCGAGGGACTGATGCGCTGTCCCTGTGATCCAAACAGCGTGTCCTCATATTTTCCGGTCACCGGCTCGATCACAGGGTAGGTCCGGCCACACGGGCAGCTCCTCCGGGTCCAGCGAGTTCGGTCCGACATCCGATACCGTACCAGCGGCATCAGGCCGTTGTGAAAAGTGGTTCCGACGATATAGCCGTCGTCGTCCGTAGGGTTGCCGTCATCATCGACGATCTCGACATACGAGTAGTCGGTGTTGACGTGGAGACTACCCTGGTCGCATTCGGTGGCGTACGCGATGCGCTCGGCCATGCCATAGTGATCCATGATATGGCTCGCCAGGTGTGCTTGGATGAGCTCACGTTGGTGTGGGTAGAGCGGCTCGGACCCTGTAAAGACGTATGGGACCCTCAACGAGGTGCCACGTTTCTGCAGCAGCAAGGCCAACTCATAGGCTGTCGAGGGATAAGCCTCCAGCAAGAATGGCTCAAACCGACGCAGCATCTCGATGATGTCATCCACGCAATCCTCGCGTAGATGGCGGGATGAGATGATCATCTGGTTGTTGTAGCGGTTCAGGAACCAATAGGGCGGCGCCGCCCGGTCGATCGGGACCACGAGATCGCCCCGCAAATACGCGCGGCGCATTCCCGGGCGATAGCCGCTCCAGCGAAAATGCCGTTCGACGACGGCGTTTTCCCACAAAATGGACTCGAGGCTACGAAAAACCTGCAGCGGGGTGCCGGAAGTTCCACTGGTCCGGCCCACTATGGTCCAGGGCCTCGGGTTTTTTCCGTGCGGATAGTACTCGGCCGGCCGTTCGATCAGGTCGCGTCGGTCAATGATCGGAAAGCACTCCCGGAGTACCTGGCGAGCCTCGCTCACCCCGAAGTCCGTGCCCACATTGCGGTATCGAGGAATACGGCGGATGGCTGCCCGGAGGGTCTCTGTAAGCAGTTGGTTAGTGAGGGCGTCCAGCTTTTCCTGGGGCCACCGCTCCTGGGCGAGGAGCGTCTGGATCCGCCGCTCGCTTTGAACGGTGTCCCGCACTAGAAAGCGCAGGCCGTATTTTACTTCGTTACGCAGCACGGGATCACCCGGCTAGCAAAAGGTATGCCCGGTACTGTAGTGCCACCGCAGCCGGGATGTGAAGCAAGCGGGCGGTGTCGAGCGGCCCCGCCGGTCCGCACCGCGCGAAGGTGCCACACTAGCTCGTTGGCAGTATCCTTCCCGACCGGGCCCAAGGGATGCCTGCTTAGGGAGACGTCATGAGCGAAGAGATCATTTTCTATCACAACCCCCTGTCCCGCGCGCGGATCGCTCATTGGATGCTGGAGGAAGTAGGGGCGCCGTATCGGATCGAGCTGATGAGCTTCGAGAAGCTCGAGCACAAACAACCGACGTTCCTCGCCGTGAATCCGATGGGTAAGCTGCCCGCGATAGTTCACCGGAGCACGGTGGTGACCGAGTGCGGGGCGATATGCGCTTACCTGGCGGACGCCTTTCCTGCCGCGCGGCTCGCTCCGCGCAACGAGGAACCGGCGCGTGGCACCTATCTTCGTTGGATGTTCTTCGGCGCTGGATGCGTCGAGCCGGCTCTCGTGGATCGTATGTTGGGAAGACCGCAACCGGAGCGTACCGGAGCACTGGGTTACGGAACATACAACGACACGTTGAATGCCCTCGAGAAAGCGCTCACTCCTGGGCCGTACATCCTGGGCGACCGCTTCAGCGCTGCCGACGTGTTTGTCGGGTCGCAGATCGGGTATGGCCTGATGACCAAAGCTCTCGAGCCTCGCCCCGTGTTCCAAAGCTACGCGGCTCGCCTCTCCGAGCGACCCGCTTACAAGCGATTTGTGGAGCAGTCGGACGCGCTCGCGGAAAGAATGAAGGCGGCGGGATAGGTGTGGCTACGCATGGGTCGCGCTACGGATTCAGTGACGCGATGAATTCCCTCAAAGCTGCATCGAACCGTTCCGGCTGATCGATGAAAACGGCGTGAGCGGCATCATCGATGGCGAGGAATTTCGCTCCAGGAATGCTGGCTGCCATTTGTTTTTGAACGTCCAGAACGTCAGAGGCGGATGAGGCAATCACGAGAGCGGGCTTGTCCAACTTGGCAAGGCCTCCGCGTCGATCGGCGCCAAAGATATCGGCGATCAGCATTGCGACGCCGGTATCCGCAGGCGTCCGTAGAGTGTCCTTGACGATACGGTCGAGATCGAGCTCGGGATGCGGCTTGTTGAACAACGAGCGGACCATGCCTTGGGAAAACGTCTGCGGATCACTCACGTACACCGGCATGCGGGATAGGACCCCCTGGGCAAACTCGGGGTGTTCCTTCACTTCGGCTGCTCCACGCCACACAGGGCTATCAACCAACACGACGCCGTCGACCGAACTGTTCCCATACTCCTGGACGTAGGCGCCGACATCCTGCGCGCCCTGTGACCATCCCACCAGAACAGGATGGGATACGCCAAGAACCGCAAGCACGTCGTGCAAGTCACGGGCGCGCATTTCAGGACTGTTACCTTCGTGCGTTTTCGTGGAGGCTCCTTGCGACCGCGAATCGATCGCGATGACCCTCATCAGCCCCGAAAACTCCCGCAGCTGCCGGTTCCACAGGTATGCGGGCAACCGCCAACCTGGAATGAGGATGAGGGCCCGCTCAGCCTTCGGCTGACCGGATTGTAGATAGTGAATCGAAATGCCCGAACTCGTCGTTGCCGTATGCTCTGTGATAGCTGCCGTCGGCGGGGTCTGGCTCGCGATCTTGGGCTGACAGAGGGCTGACTGAAGCAGCATTGCGCCGCAGAGGATCAGCGAAAGCTTCCTTGGCATGATAATGACTACTTGTCGCAAAAGCTCAGAGTATTCCTTTGCGCGCGATTTGCCGAGGGCTGAAGGCCATGTGGTGACGGGTTGAGCGCCGCTGCTACACTCCAGGGCTCATGAGCACACCCAAAGCGACGATCGTGCTGGTTCACGGCGCTTGGCACGGTAGCTGGTGCTGGGAGCGGGTCATGCCGCTCCTGGAGAAACGCGGGTTCGCCGTCCGGGCTGTGGATTTGCCGAGCGTGGGAGCGAAACCAGGTTCGGGTCTGGACCTGTCGGCAGATGCCGCCGAAGTTGAGGCCGTTCTCGACACGCTCACCGGACCGGTGGTCCTTTGCGGGCATTCCTACGCTGGAATGGTGATTTCGCGAGTCAGGCCGCGAGGGATTGCGCACCTCGTTTATGTGTGCGCCTTCGTGCCATTGGAAGGGCAGTCGCTCATCACGGCAGGTTCGGGCCGCCCGGCCTCGTGGATTCAGATGATTGACGGTGGCCTGATGCAGCCGGATGCATCACGCGCCGACGCGGTGTTCTATACCGATTGCGATCCGGCTACCCGGGATTGGGCGAAGAGCAAACTCAAACCGCAATCGGCCGCGATCATGACGGAGCCCGTTGCTCGCCCGACCTGGAGAGATGTTCCTTCGACGTACGTTGTCTGCGTGAATGACGGCGCACTGCCCTATGACACGCAACGGAATGTCTACGCGCCGCGCATGAGCCACGTCGTCGAGTTGAAAGCGGATCACTCACCCTTCCTCTCGCAGCCCGCTGCCCTCGCCGACGTGTTGGCCGCCACTGCGAGTGGTGGCGCAGTGCGCGACAGCTGAGACTCACCCGCCGGCCGGCACGCATACTCCACCGCCCTTTTCGGCGGGCGCCGCATTTGCGCGGAACATGTGGAACAAATCGCGCCCCATGCCATAGCCATTCTCGTCCAGCATCGGCGCAGCGACCGCGCGCTGCGCTAGCACCTCATCAGGAACCCGTACGGTCAGAGTGCCTGCGATGCTGTCCAGGCACACGATGTCCCCATCGCGAACCTTCGTCAGCGGCCCTCCGCTCAGACACTCGGGAGTGACGTGAATGGCGGCCGGCACCGTGCCGGAGGCGCCCGACATGCGTCCATCGGTCACCAACGCGACTCTGAACCCCTTGCTCTGCAGCGACGCCAACGCGGGAGTCAGCTTATGCAACTCCGGCATGCCGTTCGCGCGCGGGCCTTGATAGCGGACCACGACCACAACATCACGCTCGAGCTCGCCAGCCTCGAAAGCTTTCATGACGTCATCCTGTGCATCAAACACTCGCGCCGGCGCTTCAACGACGCGATGCTCACTCTTCACCGCGGACACCTTGATCACTGAGCGTCCCAGGTTGCCGCGCATGAGCTTCAAACCTCCATCAGGGCTGAATGGATCGCTCATGGGCCGCAGCACCGAGCTGTCGCCACTCTCCAAGGGCGCCGTACGCCAGGCGAGTCCTTCAGGAGAGAGCCACGGCTCCTGCGTGTAGGCCTCCAAGCCAGCTCCCGCGACCGTTTGCACATCCGGGTGAACCAGCCCCGCCTGCAAAAGCTCGCGGATCAGGAATCCCATTCCGCCGGCGGCATGGAAGTGGTTCACGTCGGCGCTGCCGTTGGGATAGATGCGCGCGAGCAGCGGGATGACATCTGACAACTCGCTGAAGTCGTTCCAATCAATCACGATACCGGCGGCGCGCGCGATAGCGACGAGGTGGAGGGTATGGTTCGTCGAGCCGCCCGTTGCAAGAAGGCCGACAATCGCATTGACGATCGCGCGCTCGTCCACCACCCGTGCGAGGGGAATGTATTCCTTCCCGAGCGCGGTGATGCCGGCCGCACGTCGAGCGGCGGCGGCCGTCAGCGCGTCGCGCAGTGGAGTGTTGGGAGGAACGAAAGCACTTCCGGGCATGTGCAGTCCCATGATCTCCATCAGCATCTGATTGCTGTTGGCCGTGCCGTAGAACGTGCAGGTCCCGGCGGAATGATAGCTGTCGCATTCGGACTGGAGCAGCGCTTCACGACCTACCTTGCCTTCGGCGAACAGCTGCCGGATCCGTGCCTTCTCCTTGTTGGGGACACCGCTGGGCATGGGCCCGGCCGGGACGAATATCGTGGGGAGGTGCCCAAACGACAGGGCGCCGATCAGCAGGCCCGGCACGATCTTGTCGCACACGCCGAGGCAGAGCGTACCGTCAAACATACCGTGCGCGAGCGCGATGCCCGTGGACATGGCGATCACGTCCCGGCTGAACAATGAGAGCTCCATGCCGGCGTGACCTTGTGTGACTCCGTCGCACATGGCTGGTACGCCGCCTGCGACCTGCGCGGTGGCGCCCGCATCACGCGCCGCCACACGTATCAGTCCGGGGAAGCGCTCGAACGGTTGGTGGGCCGAGAGCATGTCGTTATACGCCGTGACGATGGCGAGATTCGGCCAACGCAGCTGTTTCAGGGCGTCTTTGTCACCGGACGGTGCAGCCGCGAATCCATGCGCCAAATTTGTGCAAGAGAGTCGGCTTCGGGTCGGCCCCGCAGCGCCGCTATCTGTTATGCGACGAAGGTACTCTGCTCGCTCGGTGCGGCTGCGGTCCTTGATGCGTTCCGTCACGTCGCGCACTCGAGGGTTGAGGGGTGTCGATGAGGCCATAAACGCAATGCTCCGAGCCGATCTATGAAAGCGGATTTATAAACACGTCAGGACGCACGACACTCGAAGTGAACAAAATTCGACGACGTTCGTGGCGGTGCGCCAAAGAGCCTGGCAGGCTTGCCCTGAAGTGAGGCTCCCCAGGATACTGTCTGAGTAATGCCCAGACAGCTTCCTATACTGGGAGCCTAACGCAATACGTCGCAGATGCTAAGTTCCCGGCCGCCTCGTTACGGCTGGCGCCCGGATTTGGAGTCTTTGGATAGTGAAACTGGATACGTTCGACATGGTGCTGTTCGGCGGCACCGGTGATCTCGCATTGCGTAAACTCGTGCCGGCCCTGTATCGGCGCCACGTTGCCGGCCAGGTTGGACCCACCTCCCGGGTGCTCGCTGTGGCGCGCACCGGCCTGAGCCGCGAGGAATACCTCGCACAGATCGAGGCGAGTTGTCGCAAGCACCTCGGCTCGGGGGAATTCACGGAAGCTCGCTGGCAGGCCTTCGCAAGCCAGGTCGACTATGTGCAAGTCGACGCGACCGAGACGCGCGATTTTCGCAGGCTGTCCGCAAGTCTCGAAGGACGAGACGACGCCGTTCGCGTGATCTTTCTTTCCACTGCCCCCAGCCTGTTTACCCTGACCTGCGACAATCTCGCCGGCGCGGGCATCGTGACACCGAAGTCGCGCGTGGTGTTGGAAAAGCCCCTTGGCCATGACCGCGCCTCGGCCGAGCTCATCAACCGCAGTGTTGGCGCGATTTTCGCCGAACAACAGATCTATCGTATCGATCACTACCTGGGTAAGGAGACGGTACAAAACCTGATCGCGCTGCGCTTCGGCAACATGTTGTTCGAGCCGCTCTGGCGCCGCGGTCGCATTCGCTCCGTGCAGATCACCATCGCCGAGCAGTTGGGTGTTGAAGGACGTGGGCAGTTCTACGAGCACACGGGTGCGCTGCGTGACATGGTGCAGAACCATCTCCTGCAACTCGTGTGCATCCTGGCAATGGAGCCCCCGACGAGCAGCGACCCCGACGCGGTTCGCGACGAGAAGCTGAAAGTGCTTCGGGCGTTGCGCCCGATCGTGGGAAGCAGTGTGCAGACCAAGACGGTGCGTGGCCAGTACCGAGCGGGGGCGGTGAACGGGCAGCCGGTGCCTGGTTACCTCGACGAGCCCGGAGTCGCTGCCGACAGCACCACTGAAACGTTTGTGGCGCTCAAGGCCGAGATCGATACCTGGCGCTGGGCCGGCGTGCCGTTCTATCTACGCACGGGAAAGCGTCTGCAGGAGCGTGTGACGGAGATTGTCGTCACCTTCGAGGACGTGCCACATTCCATTTTCGGTGCGCCAGGCAACCAGGGGTCATCGCCGAACCGGCTGGTGATCCGGCTCCAGCCGCAGGAGAGCATCACGCTCACCATCCTCGCGAAGATGCCCGGCGAAACCATGCGGCTGAAGCCCGTCGATCTGGCTCTGGACCTGGCGGGGACTTTCAAAGAGCAGCGCCTGGATGCCTACGAGCGCCTGCTCACCGACGTGGTGAAGGGAAATCTGACACTGTTCATGCGTCGCGACGAGCTCGATGCCGCTTGGCGTTGGATCGACCCGATCCGCGAAGGCTGGGCTCAACACGACGAGCGCATCAAGTCGTATGTCGCCGGAAGTTGGGGGCCCGCCGCTTCCAGCGCGCTGATCAGTCGCGACGGATTCGCGTGGCAAGACGAGCTATGAGGCGCTTCGAGCACGCTGGCTGCATCGCGTCCGCTCGAGGCCGCCTCTCGACGTCTCGCCCTCGGAACCACCGCCGCACTTCCCGCGTTTGATTGCCACCCGAATGACCAACGACTTCCATCGCGAGGATGGCCACATGAATGCGACGACGAACGGTGACTATTCCGGTAATACCGCCGAGGTCAAGGAACACCTCAAAGCCGCTGGAGGCGCGGCGGCTAGTGCGGCGCGCGCCCGTGCTACACAGGCCCAGGAATGGGCGCGTACCCGCGCATCACAAGCGCAGGACTGGGCGCGCTCACAACTCGGGGACGTTCAGCAACGCATCGAAGCGCAGCCGTACAAGGCGGCGGCGCTGGCTCTAGGAATCGGCCTTCTCGCGGGCGTGCTGCTGACGGTCCTGGCCTCGCCCTCTCGCCGATCGGAAGATTGAGCCTGCGGCCAAGCTGAACCGCGCAGCAGTACCGCCTGCCTGCTGCGAGGCACGACGGCCCGCGCTAGGTAGCGATCGGGCGCGAGCGATGAACGCCAGAGACCGCGGGCGCGGCGGGGCCGTGACCATTTGGTGACACACCGCACGGCCGCCCGTGGTCTTCTATCCCCATGCACCAGATCGGTGTCGTGGGTCTTTCCTATCGTCACGCCGACGTCGATGACGTCGCGCGATTCGCGTTGCCCAAAGCTGATGTCGCGCAGCGACTTCCGGTGCTGCGCGACAGTTTGCGCGCCGCAGAACTCCTGTACATCGGTACCTGCAATCGGGTCGAGGTCGTCTTCTCGACCCAGGACGGCAGCCCTGCCGGAGATGCCCGAAGCGATGTCTTTCGCGCCCTGATCGGACGCGATCCGAAGCCAGGTGAGGCGAGCCGGATCCTGCGTGCCTGGGCGGGAGAGGCGGCCGTCGAGCATCTCTTCCTGGTGACTTGTGGCCTCGACTCGGCTCAGACCGGCGAGCAGGAAATCGCTGTCCAGGTCCGCGGCGCGTGGGAGTCCGCCCGTGAAGCGGGGACATCAGGTCCGGTTCTGGACCGGCTCATGGGTGAAGCCCTCGGCATGGCCAACCGGGTCCATCGACTCGAGTCCGGAGTGCGTGCGCCTTCGCTCGCCGACCTCGCCGCCGACCGTGTGGTGCTGCACCTCGCGGGGCAACCGGCCTCCGTCGCTCTCGTCGGGGTGTCACCTATGACGAAGCGCTGTGGATTGGCACTGCGCCAAGCCGGCGTGCCTCTCGTCATCGTCAACCGCACGCTCCAAGCGGCCGAAGAGTATGCGCTAACCGTGGGCGGCAAGGCGCTCTCGCTCGAGGAGTTCAAGCAACAGCCTCCCGGTATAGCGGCGCTGGTCTTGGCGGCCGGCGGCGGCGAGCCGATACTCGACAGGGTCGCGTTGGCGAAGGTGACCCAAACAGCGACTCGAATACCGTTGATCATCGATTTCGGCGTCCCTCCGAACGTCGAGCCTGAAGCGGCTCGCTCGGCAGGTCTGCCGCGCGTTGGGATGAACGATCTGATCCAGGTCGCCCAGGAGCGCCGCCTCACTCAACTCATGCGGCTGGCGCCAGTGCGCGCTGCGATCGATGAGCGGCTGGCGCGGCTGCGCAGTGATCTGGCGACTCGCGCGATGGGTCCGAAGCTCGCTGAGCTACGCGGGACGTTCGAGCAGATAGCCGCGGAGGAAGTCGAGCGGGCGCTGGCCACCGAGTTGCGCGGATTGGATGATGCTCAGCGCGAGGTGATGCTGCGACTGGGGTGCACCGTGGCGCGGCGGCTGGCGCATCTTCCACTAGCCGGACTGCGCGCGGCCGCGGCACACGCGAGTCCCGACGCGATAGACGCGTTCTTCCGAGAAGCAAAATTGAGTCGTCCACGCACCACAACTCCATCCTCCGCCTGCGAGAGCGCTCAGATCTCTCCGTCTGACGCCGTCTCGCCCGCGAGTGCCGAACCGATAGCCCTGGAACAAGCCCGATGACACAAACAAATCTCTCCGCAGGCAACCAACGGCCTGCAACCGTCGGCTCTCAAGCGCGCTCCGAGGCGCTGTACGAGCGCGCCTGTCGCGTGATTCCCGGCGGAGTGAGCTCTCCGGTGCGCGCTTTCCGGGCTGTCGGTGGCACGCCGCGCTTTGTCGCGCGCGGCGCTGGTCAACACCTGACCGATGCCGATGGCAATACCTACCTGGACTTCGTGAACTCGTGGGGCGCGCTGATCCTGGGACATGCGCACCCCGCGGTCGTCAAAGCCATAGCCGAAACAGCGGCGAATGGTACGACCTTCGGCGCGCCGTGCGCGGGTGAAGTTGAGTTGGCCGAGCGCATGGTCGCCTCCTACTCCGCCCTGGAGCAGGTGCGCTTCGTCTCCTCTGGGACAGAGGCTGTCATGAGTGCGATCCGCCTGGCACGTGCCTTCACCGGGCGCGATCTCATCGTGAAGTTTTCCGGTTGCTATCACGGGCACGCTGATCACTTGTTGGTTGCCGCGGGCTCCGGCCTGGCTACTTTCGGCCGCCCGTCTTCCGCGGGTGTCCCCGAAGCGTTTACCGCATGCACCCGGGTCCTGCCTCTGGACGATGCAGCCGCGGTCGAGTCCTTGTTCGCGAGCGAAGGCGCGCGCATCGCGGCGGTCATCATCGAGCCCGTTCCGGCCAATCACGGCCTGCTGTTGCAAACACGGGAGTTTCTGCAGAGTTTGCGCCGGATCACCAGCCAACACGGCGCCCTGTTGATTTTCGATGAGGTGATTTCCGGTTTCCGGCTTGCACGGGGCGGCGTCTCCGAGCTGACCGGCATCGTGCCGGACCTGGCGACCTTCGGGAAAGTAATCGGGGGCGGCATGCCTGTTGGCGCTTTTGGAGGTCCGCGCCAGATCATGGCGCGCCTCGCGCCCGATGGCGATACGTACCAGGCCGGCACGCTGTCGGGTAATCCTGTGGCCATGGCTTCGGGTATCGCAACGCTCGATGTTCTTCGCAACGAGAACGGTTGGGAGAAGCTCGAAAGGCTCGGCGCCGAGCTCGCGAATCTGCTCGAGCCGGTGCTCGCCGACGCCAGATTTCCGGTGCATCTCACCCGGGCGGGCTCATTGTTCTGGATGTCTTTCCACGAAGCGGGCGCGCCGCGTACGGCGGCCCCGATGAGCGAGCGAGCCGCCAAGCGCTTCAGCGCGCTCTTCCACGCGATGCTCGACCGTGGTGTCTATTTGCCGCCTTCCGCCTACGAAGCCTGCTTTCTCTCTCTGGCGCACACGAGCGCCGACTTGCAGCGCTTCACCCAGGCACTGCGCGAATCTTTCGCCGCCATTGCCTGACGGACGTCGGCTGCCATGAAAGCAACGCGTGTCTTTCAGCTCACCGCCCTCGCCCTGGTGGTGGTGGCCGCCGTGCAGGTTGGCTGGTGGCTATTCGACCAAAGCAGCAAGGCCATGGAGAAGGTGCGCGATGAGCGCGCCTTGTACTCGCAACAAGTGGCGGCCGCCCAGGCGATGTTGGATGCGGGAATGCCCGCGGAGCGGGTTCGACAACTCCTGCCCGGAGTCGCCACCGTCGGCTCTCGCGCCGCGTTGTCCACGACCGTGGAGGAATCATTGTTGAGCGAGGCGCACCGACGCATCAACCAATATGCTTGGGAAGGCGCATTCTTTCTCCTCGCCCTCGGTGTATGTATCTTCGTGATCGCGCGTGCTTTGCGCGCGGAAGCCAAGGTGATCCAGGAACAGGACAACTTCCTGGCGTTGGTCTCCCACCAATTCAAGACTCCACTGGCGAGCCTGCAGCTCTCGCTCGAGACCATGGCGATGCGGACACTGTCCCCGGATCAGGCGCGCACTCTCATCGACCGGATGCTGTCGGATCTCGGCCGGATGGAAGCCATGGTGACCCAGATTCTCGAGAGCGTGCGACTCGAGCGCGGCCGCGTCGATCTGCGCCGCGAGCCGCTGGACCTTTCCGGCGCGGTAACCCGCGTGGTCGCGCAGTTCGAAGAGCGCGCTCGCAAGGACAGCATCACCATCACAACCGACATCGCACGCGGTTTGTACATTCTCACCGATCCGCTCGCCCTCGATGTCGTCGTGCGTAATCTGCTGGAAAATGCGATTGCGGCAATTACCCCCGTCGGCGGCGGCACCATCACGTTCATCGCGCGGCGTACACAGACCGAAATCGAGCTGGCGGTCAAGGATAGTGGCGTGGGTTTCCGGCCCGCCGATGGCACGCGACTATTCGAGAAGTTTACCCGCCTGCACCCGGGTGGCGGCAGCAGCTACTACGGCACCGGGCTGGGCCTCTTCATCGTGCGGCGTCTGATGCAGCTCGCCGGCGGCCGAGTCAGCGCCCACAGCGAGGGTGTCGGGCAAGGCGCCCAGTTCGTGTTGAGTTGGCCGATAGCTTCGGCGGAACAATCGTGAGCGACCTCGCCCATGGGTCCTCCGATCTCCCGCCGCAGGCGAACCGTATTCTGGTCGTCGAAGACGATCCCCATCTCGCGGCCGGCCTGGTCGAAAACCTGCGCGCGGAAGGGTACAACACCCACGCGCTCGACGATGGTCGTCAGGCCCTCGAGTGGCTCGGCACCGAGCAAGTTGGGCTGGTGGTGCTCGATGTGATGTTGCCGGGCATGGACGGCTTCACTCTTTGTCGCACGCTGCGCGCGCAGGGAAACAACACCCCGGTGTTGTTTCTCACCGCCCGCGGCGACCCGGCGGACCGGGTGCGCGGCCTCGAGGCCGGTGGCGACGATTACCTCGCCAAGCCGTTTCACCTGCAGGAGTTCCTCCTGCGCGTCCGGGCGATCCTGCGGCGTTGGGATTGGTACCGCAGCGCATCGGCGACCGCCGCGACGGCGGTGTTGCATTTCGGCGGCAACGAAGTGGATTTCCGTGCTTTCCGCGCGCGCTCGTGGAACGGGGTGGCGCAGGAGCTCACCGAGAAGGAGGCGATGATATTGAAGGTTCTGGCCGAGCGCCCCGGTGAGATCGTCTCGCGCGAGGATTTGCTCGAGCGCGTCTGGGGCTACGATGTGTTCCCCTCGACTCGCACGGTGGACAATTTCATTCTCCGGCTGCGCAAGCGCTTCGAGCGTGATCCCGCCAATCCCCGCCATTTCCTCACCGTCTGGGGTGTTGGTTATCGGTTCATGATGGAGGGCGAAGTGTGAGCCGCGACGGCCGTACACTACGCATCGGGACGCGCGCCTCGGCGCTGGCGCTTTGGCAGGCAAGGCACGTCGAGAGCCTCATCAGGAGTCTCCCGGGCGCCCCCGCCGTCGAGCTCGTCCATATCAAGACCGAGGGCGATCTCAGAACCGACGTGCCGCTTTGGGCGTTGCGGGGCAAGGCGTTTTTCACGAAAGAAATCGATCGCGCGCTCCTGGCCGGTGAAGTTGACTTGGCCGTACACAGCCTGAAGGATCTCTCGACCGCGCTCGAGCCGGGACTCGAGCTCGCGGCGACTCTGACGCGCGAGGACCCGCGCGATGCGCTGTTGAGTCGCGACGGCGCGACTCTCTCGGCGCTGCCACCCGGGGCGCGCGTCGGCACGAGTAGCCTGCGGCGGCGCGCGTTTCTGAGCCGCCTGCGTCCCGACCTGACATTGTTGGAGCTACGCGGAAACGTGCCGACGCGAGTCGAGCGTCTGAAGAGCGGTGACTATGACGCGATCATTCTCGCCTCGGCAGGCCTCAAGCGCTTGGGTCTGCAGGATCACGTTTCGCAGTTGCTGTTGACCGACGACTTTCCCCCGGCGGTTTCGCAAGGGGTAATCGGAGTTTGCTGCCGGGCCGCGGACGAAGAAACGCTCAACTGGCTGCGGCCTCTGGACGATCAGGCGTCCCGCCTTGCGACGACAGCGGAGCGGGCGCTTTTGCGCCGACTCGAAGGCGGCTGCCAGGTACCGCTTGGCGCGCTTGGAACCGCGATGGGCGGTTCTTTGCATCTGTACGCGGGCGTGTGCGCGCTCGATGGCTCCGAGTGGCTGACCGCGCGTGGCGAAGTTGACGCGAGTGTCGGAAGCGCTGCTGACCTCGGCAAACGCGTTGCCGAGGAGTTGCTTGCAAAAGGCGCGGCGCGCCTGATAGCGAGCGAGCGTGAGTCACGTCGCACGGCGGAGGAGCCCTGAGCATGGAAGGCAGCCGGGAGCCGCGACCAGTCGTTGTGACTCGCAGCGAGCCGAGCGACGGCCCGCTGAGCTCGGAGCTGCGCAGTCTGGGCTTGTCGGTGTTGCTTTGGCCGGCTGTCATGGTAGAGCCGAGCGCCATTGGCCCTCTCGAGGCTGCGCTTCGGGACGTCGCGTCGTTTGATTGGATCGTTTTCGCGAGCCGCCACGCGGTTGCCGCGGTCACAGGAATCCTGCCGACGGCCCCGCCGCAAGTCAGAATAGCCGCGGTCGGCCAAGCGACCGCGCAGGTGCTACGCCAACGAGGCTGGCCCGTGGATCTGTTGCCCAGCGAGGCCAACGCAGCGGCACTCGTCGCTGCCTTCGAGGCGACGGCCCAGTCCAACGCCGCGAGCCAACAGGAGGCCAGTGACGCGCACCCCTTGCGCGGCCTTCGAATCCTCTTCCCCGCCAGCTCCCGCGCGCTTCCAACCATCGCGGCCGGTCTGACACAACTCGGCGCGGAGGTCGTGCAGGTAGAGGCCTACCGCACGGAATCCTCCGCGTCGCTGGACGTGGACGACTGCCGCTCCTGGATCGCACGCGGCGGCATCGGCGCCGTGACATTCGCAAGCCCCTCGGCTGTCGACGAGTTGGAGCATGCATTGGGCAAACCCGACTTTGACCGGCTGCTGTCCTCAGCGGCCGCGGTGGCCATCGGCCCCACCACCGCGCGAGCTCTCACCGACCGCGGCTACACTCCCGCCGTGGCCGAATCGGCGACTCTGCAAGGGCTCGCGCATACGACACATCGACTATTGCAAACGAGCGAGGCCGATCGCCGCGCTCGAACGGAGAAGCTCTGATGGCATTCCCCTTACATCGCCCGCGCCGGACGAGGCAGTCCGATGTCTGGCGCCGCATGGTCCGCGAAACGCGCCTCTCACTTGACGCCCTCATCTACCCGCTTTTCGTAGTGCCCGGCCGAGGGGTGCGTCATCCCGTGCAGAGCATGCCCGGAATCTTCCAACTCTCGGTCGATGAGGTCGTCAAGGACGCCAAGGCTGCCGCGGCCGCGGGCGTGCCTGCCGTGTTGCTCTTCGCCGCACCCGCGGAGAAAGACGCCAAGGCCAGTAGCGCTCTTGACCCGAAAGGCCTTGCGGCCCAGGCGATCGCTGCCATCAAGGACGCGTGTCCACAACTCCTCGTGTGGGCGGACGTATGCCTATGTGGATCGACCGACCACGGACACTGCGGTCACGTCACCCCGAAAGGAGCGATCGAGAACGACTCCTCGGTGCAGACCCTGGCGCAGGTGGCGCTGAACTACGCCCGCGCCGGCGCGGATGCCGTCGCCCCGAGTGACATGATGGATGGTCGGATTCTGGCCATGCGACAACTGCTCGACCGTGAAGGTCACGCAACCACGCCCATTGTTTCGTATGCGGCGAAATACGCATCATCGTTCTATGGACCGTTTCGAGAAGCAGCCGAATCGGCCCCCGCCTTTGGCGACCGTCGCTCGTACCAGATGGATCCCGCCAACGCGCGCGAGGCGCTACGCGAAGTGCTGTTGGATGTCGATGAGGGCGCCGACCTGGTCATGGTGAAGCCCGCCGGCCCCTACCTCGACATCATTCGCCAGGTGCGCGATGCCGTGCGCGTGCCCGTGGTGGCCTACCAGGTTTCCGGCGAATTCAGTCTCATCAAGGCCGCGGCCGAGCGGGGCTGGATCGACGAGAGAGCCGCGGTCTTCGAGACCCTCACAGGCATCCACCGCGCGGGAGCCGATCTCATCATTACCTACTGGGCGCCACAGATGGCGCGGTGGCTGAGCGAATGAGCGTCAAACAGATCGGCAACCCACCCGCATTCCTCGCCGCTTGTCGGCGCCAGCCGGTCCCGTATACCCCGATCTGGGTGATGCGGCAGGCCGGCCGCTATCTGCCTGAATACCGCGCGTTGCGCTCGAAGGGGGATTTCCTCGCCCTGACACGCACGCCGGAGCTCGCCGCCGAAGTCACTTTGCAGCCCCTGCGGCGCTTCGAGCTGGATGCCGCTATTCTGTTCAGCGACATCATGACTCCATTGCAAGGCATGGGAGTTGATTTGACTTTCGAGCCGGGCCCGGTCGTGGCCGAGCCGATTCGGACCGACGCCCAGATCGAGGCCCTTGCGGAGCTCGTGCCCGAGCGCGATGTTCCCTTCGTTCTCGAGTCGATCAAGTTGATTCGCCCGAACGTACCGCGAGGGGCGCCCCTGATCGGCTTCGCGGGCGGGCCCTTCACCCTGTTGTGTTATCTCGTTTGCGGACGGCCTTCCAAGGAATTCGGCGCCGCGCGCGCCTTCCTTTATGCGCAGCCTCAGTCCGCGGAGCGCCTGCTCGATAAGCTCGCGGACGCCATGGCGGTCTACCTGCGCGCGCAAGCCAACGCGGGGGCGCAAGCGCTGATGTTGTTTGAATCGTGGGCGGGCCTGTTGGCTCCCCCCGAATTCGAGCGCTTCGCGCTGCGCGCGGTCCGCCGGACCATGGCGGCCCTGCGGAGCACCGGGGTGCCGTTGATCTACTACGTCAATCAGGGCTCGGCACTGATGGAGTCCGTGGCGGATCTCGACGTCGATGTGATCGGCGTCGATTGGCGCTCGCCGTTGAGTCTGGTGCGTCGCACGTTAGGGCCGGACAAGGCGGTGCAAGGAAATCTCGACCCCGCCGCGCTGTTTGCCGAGCCGGATGAGTTGCAACGGCACATTGACGCTGTCCTCGACGCCGCGGGTCCCGCGCCGGGCCACATCTTCAATCTCGGCCACGGGATCTGGCCGGAAACCAACCCGGATGCGGTGGCGCGGCTGGTTGACTACGTGCACGAGCGCACCAGCCTACGCGTCAACGATGGAGCGACCAAATGAATCAGCCAATCGCGGCCGGCGATGATGGCTTCGCGACGGTCGCCGCGACTTATTTCCGCGATCTGCAGGACCGGATCTGCGCGGCCTTCGAGGCATTCGAGCCAACCAGTCGCTTCGAGCCGCGCCGTTGGAGCAAACCCGAAGGTCACCGGCTGCGCGGTGGTGGCGAATCGCGCCTCATGCGTGGCGAAGTGTTCGAGAAGGTCGGCGTGAACGTCAGCCATGTCTGGGGAGAGTTTTCCCCGCAGGCGCGCAGCCAGGTGGCCGGCGCGGAGGAATCCGAGGGGCGCTTCGTCGCGTGCGGAATTTCGCTCGTCGCGCACATGCGTAATCCGTATGTGCCGATCGTCCACATGAATTTGCGCTATCTGCGCACGAGCCTAGCCTGGTTCGGTGGCGGCGCCGACCTGACTCCGACCTTTCCGTTTGATGAGGACACGGCTGAATTTCACGCGGCGCTACGCCAGGCTTGCGACTCTTACCGACCGGATGCCTACGCGCAGTTCAAGGCCTGGTGCGACCGTTACTTTTACCTGCCCCATCGGAAAGAGCCTCGTGGTGTCGGTGGGATCTTTTTCGACGATCTCGCCAGTGGCGATCGCGATGCCGATTTCGCGTTCATCCGCGCGGTTGGGGAGGCGTTCTTGCGGGTCTACCCGCCGATCGTCACGCGGCGCAAGGACATGCCGTACGATGAGGCAGCGCGCGAGCGCTTATTGATCAAGCGCGGCCGCTACGTGGAATTCAACCTCGTCTACGATCGTGGCACCAAGTTTGGATTCAGCACGGACGCGGACCCCGAGGCTTACTTGATGAGCCTGCCGCCGCTGGTGAAATGGTAGACGGAACCAACTTTCGGTACTCGGCCAGAAGGAGCGCTCCCGATAAGCCTTGGCGGTATTCCAGTGTGCGGCAATCACCGCGGCGATCGTCTCGAGGGCCTCCTCGGGCGGCTGCCACAGCGGCCAGGTGAGTCTGCTTGTCATAATACTGATCGTCCCTTCCCGATCGTCCAGTGTTCTTCCTAGATGAGCGCCTCAGGCGCTCCCGAGTTCCTGGAAAAACTGTCGCACTTCAGCGACGAGAACGAGAAAACTGCGTGGGAACGCAGGTTGCGAGGCTTGTAGGTTTCAAGCAACGCCGGCGGCGGATCGCGCCCCTGGCACGGGACCCGGGGCCGATC
>CAYNTW010000027.1:0-54860 GCA_964400085.1 uncultured Steroidobacteraceae bacterium
GTGTTTGGCTTCACTCCCACTCGATCGTGGCAGGTGGTTTGCCGGAGATGTCGTAGACGACGCGGGAGATGCCGGGGACTTCGTTGACGATGCGGAGGGAGACGTGGGCGAGGAATTCGTAGGGGAGCTTCGCCCAGTGAGCGGTCATGAAGTCGACGGTTTCGACCGCGCGTAATGCGACGACGTGGTCGTAACGACGGCCGTCGCCCATGACGCCGACGGAGCGCACCGGGAGGAAGACCGCGAACGCCTGGCTGGTGCGGTCGTAGAGGTCGTGCTTGCGGAGCTCCTCGATG
The DNA here is from genome assembly GCA_964400085.1 of uncultured Steroidobacteraceae bacterium. Taxonomy (GTDB): domain Bacteria; phylum Pseudomonadota; class Gammaproteobacteria; order Steroidobacterales; family Steroidobacteraceae; genus 13-2-20CM-66-19. The sequence goes on from CAYNTW010000027.1 coordinate 297, forward strand.
AAGATCGCGTCGGCGCGGCGCAGGAGATCGGCGTATTCCTTGCGGACTTCGCCGAGGATGCGGACGCCGAGCCCGGGGCCTGGGAAGGGGTGGCGATGGACCATCTCGCGAGGGAGACCGAGCTCGACGCCGAGACGGCGGACCTCATCTTTGAAGAGCTCGCGCAAGGGCTCGACGAGCTGCAGGTTCATCTTTTCAGGCAGCCCACCGACGTTGTGATGGGATTTGATGACGTGCGCCTTACCCGTGCGCGCGCCGGCGGACTCGATGACGTCCGGGTAGATCGTTCCTTGCGCGAGGAAGCGCACATCGGTGAGCTTTTGCGCCTCCTCGTCGAACACCTCGACGAACAAACGACCAATGATCTTGCGCTTGGCCTCTGGATCCGTGACGCCCGCGAGCGCCGCGAGGAAGCGAGCCTCGGCGTCAACACGAATGACCCGAACGCCCAGGTGCTCGGCAAACGTGCTCATGACTTGCGCGCCTTCGTTGAGTCGCAGCAGACCATGATCGACGAAAACGCAGACGAGCTGGTTGCCAATGGCACGGTGGAGCAGAGCGGCGACCACCGATGAGTCGACCCCGCCGGACAAACCCAACAGTACCTTGCCGGCGCCTACCTGCGCGCGTACGCGCTCGATGGCGTCCTCGATGATATTCCCCACGCTCCAGAGCGCATCGCATCCGGCGATTTCACGCACGAAGCGCTCCAGCAGCTTGCTGCCTTGCGTCGTGTGTGTGACTTCCGGGTGAAACTGCACACCATAGAAGCGACGAGTCTCGTCGTGCATGGCGGCGTACGGGATGCTGTCAGTGCTGGCCGTCGCGGTGAACCCGGGTGGCAACTGATCCACCCGGTCGCCATGACTCATCCAGACATCCAGGACCGAGCGTCCTTGGCCGTTGCGACGGTCTTGTATGTCGCTCAGCAGACGACAACCGCCGGTGACAGTCACTTCGGCGTAGCCAAATTCGCGCTCGGTGGAAGCCGCCACGCGTCCGCCGAGCTGTTGTGCCATCGTCTGCATGCCATAGCAGATGCCGAGGACCGGCACGCCGAGTGTGAAGACCACTGCGGGGGCTTTCGGCGGCTGAGCATCCGTAACGGACTCCGGGCCGCCGGAAAGGATGACGCCGCGAGGATTGAAGGCGCGGACTTCGTCATCGCTGATGTCCCAAGGATGAATCTCGCAGTACACGCCCAACTCGCGCACCCGGCGCGCAATGAGTTGTGTGTACTGCGCGCCGAAGTCGAGGATCAGGATCCGATGCGCGTGAATGTCCGCGTGAGGAGCTGTCGGAAGGGCCGGTCGTGCAACACTCGCCATCTACGATACCCGGTAATTGGGCGCCTCTTTGGTGATACTGACGTCGTGGACGTGACTTTCGCGGATGCCGGCGTTGGTAATACGAACGAACGCCGGGCGTGTGCGCATTTCCTGGATGTTCTTGCTACCCGTATAACCCATAGCCGCGCGCAGGCCGCCCGCAAGCTGATGGATGATCGTTACGACACTTCCCTTGTAGGGCACACGACCCTCCACACCCTCCGGCACGAGTTTCTCGAGCTCGCTGGCTGCGTCCTGGAAGTAACGATCGGCCGAGCCGTGGCGCTCAGCCATGGCGCCCAACGAGCCCATGCCGCGATACGATTTGTAGGAAGCGCCCTGGTAAAGCTCCACTTCCCCGGGTGATTCTTCAGTGCCGGCGAAAAGGCTTCCGATCATGATCGCGTGAGCACCGGCTGCGATGGCTTTCGCGATGTCGCCCGAGAAACGGATGCCACCGTCTGAAATCACCGGCACGTCGGTATCGCGCAGGGCTTCCGCCACATTCGCTACTGCGGAGATCTGCGGCACACCAACACCTGCCACAATGCGCGTGGTGCAGATCGAGCCCGGTCCGATACCGACTTTCACCGCATCAGCTCCCGCATCCACGAGCGCACGCGCGGCTTCAGGCGTGGCGATGTTGCCGGCGATGACTTGCTGATCGGCCCACTTGGACTTGATCCGTTGTACCATTGAGATCACGCCCGTGTGGTGTCCGTGTGCAGTATCGACAACCACGAGATCCACACCGGCCTCGCGAAGCGCGGCAACCCGGTCCATGGTGTCAGGTGTCGTTCCAACCGCCGCGCCGACGCGCAGACGACCACCATCGTCCTTCGAGGCGCGCGGAAACTCTGTTGCCTTCTGGAAGTCCTTCACGGTGATCATGCCGACGAGCTCGTGCTCGCCGTTCACCACCAGCACCTTCTCGATGCGGTGCTTGTGCAGGAGCGCGAGGACCTCTTCCTTGGGGGCGTTCTCACGAACGGTGATCAGCCGTTCCTGCGGAGTCATAACCGAGGAGACAGGCGCTTCCAGCTTGCGCTCGAAGCGCAGATCGCGGTGAGTGACAATCCCTACAGCCTTGCGCCCTACGACGACCGGAACGCCGGAAATGCCGTGCGAGCGGGTGACATCCAGCACTTCGCGGATCGTCATGTTGGGAGAGACCGTGATCGGGTCCTTGATGACGCCGCTTTCGAACTTCTTCACGCGGCCGACCTCGAGGGCTTGCGCCTCGATGGTCATGCTCTTGTGAATGATGCCGATGCCGCCTTCCTGCGCGATGGTGATCGCCAGTCGCGCTTCGGTGACAGTGTCCATGGCCGCCGAGAGCAGCGGCAGGTTCAGTCGGATCTTGCGGGTGACTCGCGAGGAGAGATCGACCTCGCGTGGCAGGATTTCCGAGTAGGCCGGAACCAGAAGGACGTCATCGAAGGTGAGAGCTTCTTCGAGGATTCGCATGACCGCCCATGACCGCCGACGGCTGCTCTCATGGGTTGCCTCTAGGCGTACCGGGCCAGGAAGCAGGCGTCGACCGGTGCTATGTGGATAAAGCCTGCTATTGTACGGCCTAACCGCACTTGGGTAAAGCTCGTGATAGGGTTGTTTGCATGTCTGCCAGCGTACAACAGTCCGGCGCCGAAAACGGGCGCAACGTCTTTACCGTCTCACGCCTGAACCGCGAGGCGCGGCTGCTCCTCGAACGCGGGCTTGGAGTGATCTGGGTCGAAGGCGAGCTGTCGAATTTCTCCCAACCCTCTTCTGGTCATTGGTATTTCTCGCTCAAGGATCGCGAGGCGCAGCTACGCTGCGCGATGTTTCGTCTGAAAAATACGGTGCTCGGCTTTACGCCCAAGGCCGGTCAGCAGGTCCTGGCCAGAGGGCGTATCAGCCTGTATGAGCCGCGCGGCGACTACCAGCTCATTGTCGAGCACCTGGAGGAGGCTGGGATAGGCGCCTTGAAGCGCGAATTCGAGCGTCTCAAGGTGAAGCTCGCCGCTGAAGGGCTTTTTGCCCTCGAGCGCAAGCGGAGCTTGCCGCGTTTCCCCCGGCGTATCGGTGTGGTGACATCGCCATCGGGTGCTGCCATTCGCGATGTGCTGCACATCTTGCGGCGGCGTTTTCCGCCGGCATCGGTGCTGATCTATCCGACGCCGGTACAGGGCGCGGTCGCAGCGCCTGCCATTGTCGAGGCGCTGAAGACCGCTTCCGCAAGGGCGGAATGCGACGTTCTGATCGTCGCTCGTGGCGGGGGCTCGATCGAAGATCTGTGGTCATTCAACGACGAGCGGGTCGCGCGTGCGATCTGCGCGTGTTCCATTCCGGTCGTATCGGGAATTGGGCACGAGATTGATTTCACCATCGCTGATTTTGTTGCGGATGCGCGCGCGCCGACGCCTTCGGGTGCCGCGGAGCTGGTGGTACCCGATCGCAATGCTTGTCTGGAGGCACTTGCGCGAACGGCGCAGCGCATGATGGCATGCATGAGGCGGGAGCTGCGATCTGTCAACGCGAAGTTCGATGCCGCGCTTTCGAGGTTGAAGCTCGTCCACCCTGGCGTGCGATTGACCCAGCAAACGCAGAAGCTCGACGAGCTCGAGCAACGGCTTGCGTCGGCTGTAAATCGAGAGGTGCGTACGATCGCCACTCGCCTGAGCAACACGGGGCAGCGACTGCAGCGCTGCCATCCGGGTTTGAGACTCGCACAGCAGGTGCGGACACTCGATGATCTGGAGCAGCGCCTGATTCACTCCATGCGTGCTGCAATGCATTTTGATGGCACGCGAGTCGGAGAGCTGTTCTCTCGGCTAGTGCAGCACTCGCCAGACCGCGTCGTACGGGAGTTCCGGCGGCGGCACGAGGGACTGGAATCGCGCTTGCTGCAAGCGTGGAAAGACTATTTCTCGCGTAAGGAGCAGCGACTGGGTGCGCCCGCGAAGGCGCTGGAGTTGACTCCGAAGGGATATCTCGCGAGCAAGGAACATCGTTTGAATCTCGCAGTCAAGACGCTGAATACAGCAAGTCCGCTTGCGACTCTTGCGCGCGGATTCGCGATGGTCACGCGGCCGGATGGAACGATCGTGACGGACGCGGCGTCGGTTGAGGTTGGTGAAGAGATCGAGGCGCGCCTGGCGAGCGGTAAGTTGAAAGCGCGCGTGATGGGCAAGGATCAGGGGCGCTGACCCGATGTATCTGATGAGAACATGGCGCTGGTGGTGTGTCTTCTTGCGGCGAGTTCCGGGACGGCGCTCGCTAGTACGGAATGCCGGTCCGCGCGGCGTCGCGGGACTGATTATCGCGACGCTGCCCGTTGCTGTCGCAGTCATGGTTGTCACGACAATGCCACTTTCGGTTGTCGTCGCGGCAGCGGTGCCGTTGCCGGAGTCCTCGCTCGTGCCCGGCGGCGTGTTGGTTTTGCCGATACAGAGCGCTCGATCGCCGACGGAGGCTCCGATCGTGACGCTCGACGGACAACGAGCGATGGTGTTGCGATCGGCGGGACAGTGGGTTGCCGTTGTTGGCTTGCCTTTGTCAGAAAAGCCGGGACACGCGACGATTACGATACGTGATGGCGCCGAGGGCGAGCGTACCGTTGCGTTCGACATCAAAGACAAACATTACGTCACCCAGTCACTCAAGGTGGCGCCGAGCAAGGTCGACTTGTCAAAGGAAGATCTGGACCGCGTGAATCGGGAGGTGCCACACATCAAGAGTATCGTCGCCACTTTCTCGCCGACCGCGCCTAGCTCGTTGCGGCTGCGCCAGCCCATCCCGGGCGTGCGCTCGAGCTCCTACGGAATGCGCCGCGTTTTCAACAATGAGCCTCGCAACCCGCACACCGGGATGGATATCGCGGCGCCCACAGGTACCCCTGTGAAAGCCGCGGCCGATGGTCGAGTCATCGATACCGGTGACTACTTCTTCAACGGCAACACGGTCTTTATCGATCATGGTGAAGGCTTCATCACCATGTATTGCCACCTGAGCGCGATCACTGTGAAACCCGGACAGGCGGTCAGTAAAGGAGAAGTCATCGGCAAAGTCGGGGCGACCGGCCGAGTCACTGGGCCGCATTTGCACTTCGGGGTGGCGCTGAATGCAACCTTTGTCGATCCGGCGTTGTTTCTGCCGCCACCGTCCGCGGCGGGCAGCCATCTCACGACTGCAAAGTGAAGCTCGTGCCCGCTCGCTCCGATGTCGACTTCATGCGCATGGCGCTCGATCAAGCGGCAGTGGCCCAGTCCTCTGGCGAAGTGCCGGTTGGTGCGGTGTTGGTCCGTGGGGACGAGGTGATCGCGACGGGCGCGAACAGTCCGATCCGGTGCCACGATCCAACAGCACACGCGGAAATAGAGGCATTGCGAGCAGGCGGTAAGCTATTGAACAGCTATCGCCTTACGGACACGACCCTCTACGTGACGTTGGAACCGTGCGTCATGTGTGCGTCCGCAATCGTTCACGCGCGCGTGCGGCGAGTTGTGTTCGGCGCGTGGGATCCCCGCGCCGGCGCGGCAGGTAGCATCATCGACGTGTTCGCGCTCCCTGGCCTCAATCACCGCGTGGACGTTTTCGGCGGTGTATTGATGGAGGAATGCGGTGCGCTCCTGATGAAGTTCTTCGGCGAGCGGCGCGGCTAGGTTAGCTTCAGCCGCCAGCGTTGAATCGCGTTTGCACACGAGTGCCTTCACTCGCGACGCCTTCGCCAGGTTGCCACTCCAGCAGCGTCAAATAGCGCTGCACCCGTTCGACGAACTGCACCGGTTCCCAGCCACGCGCGTAGCCTCGCTTGACCTTCGTGAACCAGCGTGCCTCCGCCAAGCGGGGCAACTCATCGCGCACATCAGCCCAGGAGTCCGGGTTCTTGCCGTCCATCTGAGCGAGGACGCGCGCGTCCTCCAGGTGCCCGAACCCTACGTTGTAGGCCGCGACGGTAAACCATGTGCGATCGGGCTCCGGGACCCGATCGGGGACTTTCTCCCGCATTTCGGCGAGATAACGCGCTCCCGCGAAAATACTTTGCTGCGCGTTTGCGCGGTCCTTGATGCCCAACGCGTCAGCGGTATCGGACATCAGCATCATTACGCCCAGCGCGCCATTGTTGGATACGGCTGACGCATCCCACTTCGATTCCTGATAGCCAATTGCAGCCAGCAGTCTCCAATCGATGCCCGACTCCGCGGAGGCTTGCTCAAACCACGGCCGGAAACGAGGTAAGCGGTCCGCGAGGTGTGTCTGAAACTCGCGTGATTCTTCGTACGCGAAGGAGCGAGCTTCTCCCGAGTTCTGCTGGATGAGCTTTGCGACCCGGCCGGATTCGCGCATCTGCTGGAAGAAGCGATTCACGCCGTCGAGCAGGTCGTCGGCGTGCCGGCGGACGATCCACTGTACCGGCCGCTCGGCAGGCAACGCGAACCCGATCAACACGTCCGGATACAAGTGATGCGCGAAGGAGTATTCCCGAGCATCGATGATCGCGTAGTCGGCGTTTCCCGAATCCACGTCCTCGAGTGGGTCCGCATTGGCCGGAGCGGTCTCTACCCACCTGAGGGCGGGGGCCACGGTCCTTTGGAGATGTTCGAGGATGCGCTCCTGGGGGCTCCCGGCGCGAACGGCCAGCTTCGCTTTCTCGAGCTGCAGCGTGCTCCTGGGTCGTGTGCTGCCACGGGCATAGACCACCAGCTGGGGGATGTGGGCGTAGGGCTCCGCGGCCGTGCCCGCATGTCGCCACTCCGGCGTTGCTGTCAGTTGCGCCGCAGCGATGTCCGCCTGGCCAGACGCCAGCGCGGCCTGCATGGCGCGCTCGTTCGCCACCGGGTACATGGACAGCGTCACACCCAGCTGCGAGGCAAGCTGGCGCGCCAGCTCAAATTCGAGCCCCTCCGTTCCCTGGGAGCCCAGGTAATAGCAGGTCGGCAAGTTGAGCGTCACCACGCGAAGCTCGTGGCGCGCGCGAATCTGCTCCAAGGCCGTCGGCGCCGGCTTGCAGCTTGCCAGCAGGGATGCCACGGCGGTCAATGCAATCAGCCGCGCCGCAGGAGGTAAGGCGCGGGATGGGGGCCCTCGGTGGCCTCTAAGCATCGTTTGCAAACCTCCCCTTCGATGATCAGCTTCCGCTAGAATACCAGCCCCCGCTCGATAGGGTCGCCCGCCGTTCAAGGCGCGGCAGATTGTTCCACCGGAGAGGTACCGAAGCGGTCATAACGGCGCCGACTCGAAATCGGATGGTCGGGTAATTCCGGCACGTGGGTTCGAATCCCACCCTCTCCGCCAATCTCTTTTCTTCTCACTCAAAGGGTTACGTTGAGGTCGGTTCTGGCCTCCAGCGTCTTTCCGCCTGTGATGGCCTTCCTGGCCACCTCGCCTGATTACGCCTTCAAGGTTGTATTGTTTCACTGGTAAGTCACCATTGGCGCCAATTGTTTGATCTTTCTTGGCAATTCTTGGGCGGGAACGGTCAAATGCCGTGAGGATTTTCCTAAGACTGTGAAGGCGGAGCTTAGTTAAGTTAAATAGGGTGGATTGTTGTCCAACCACCATGGAGGCGGTTCGAGGCGCTGCCGGCGGACGTAAGTTGGGTCTTCACCATGCTATCGGTAGCCCGAAGCCCGATACCTTAATGCCCTTGGGTGAGGTGGCTGTAGGCAGCCACATTAAAACTCCGTGGGGCTTCAATCCCGACCCAAATCGGATAGTCGCCGTCCTGCTTGTCGAGCAGTGTGTCCGGCAACTGAAGCTGCGCTAAGTTAACCCGCATCTCCTATATCCGGAGCCACCTGATTATCCGTCTTTGCGCGACCTGCGGGGCGGGGCTTCGGCGTGGTTGGTTTGGCTGCTGGTCGTTACAGTTACCGGAAACTCTGGCTTGGGAAGTGTCGCTGACTCGGTCAGCGCGTAGAACTCGTGTAACTTGGCCTGGAGTAATTTTCTGTCTGGCAGGCGCGTCTGGTATTCAGCGATCAACGTTGGAGACAGCGAGCGGCTTAGTGCGTACTCTACAACCTCATTGTCCCTATTCGCGCAGAGAAGCACGCCGATCGAAGGACGCTCATGGAGCTTGCGCACATCTCGGTCGAGCGCTTCCAGGTAGAACTCCAATTTCCCGAGGTGCTCCGGCATAAACTCCCCGACCTTGAGTTCGATAGCCACGAGGCACGCAAGCTCGCGATGGAAGAAGAGCAGGTCGAGCACGAAGTCCTTACCGCCGACCTGGAGGGGCACCTCGCTTCCGATAAAACAGAAGTCGCGGCCGAGCTCCGTCAAGAATCGGCGCATGTTTTGGACGAGGCCGGTGTGGAGGTCGGCTTCGCCGTGACCGTCAGGTAAGTCGAGAAACTCGACGAAGTAGGCGTCGCGGAAAACCGCACTGGCGCCGGGGTGGATTTCTCTCAGCGCGGTTGAGGCTTTTGGCGGATTCAATACTGCCCGTTCAAAAAGTGCACCATCGATCTGCCGGGCCACCTCTCGAACGGGCCAACGCTGGGCGATAGCCGTCCGTAGGTAAAACTCGCGCTCCTCGGGGCTCTTGCACTTGGTCAGGACATGAAGATTCGCTGACCATGGCAATTCTCTCAACAGCGTTGAGAGATCTGGCCGGTCCCGGTAGGCCTCGAAGAACTGCCGCATTCGCCAAATGTTTTGCGGAGAGAATCCTTGTAGACCGGGGTGCCGCGTTTGAATGTAGGTTGAGAGCGCCGCCACCGTACCCTTGCCCCAACCATCCGTGTTGATCTTCCGGGCGACGAGTTCGCCCACTTTCCAATAGAGATCGATCAGCGCGGAGTTGACGACTGTCAGGGCTCGTTCACGCGAGGAACGGATCAGATCCGCTACTTGCGCAAAGACTTGCTCCTCCGCTGGCGAAACTGACGCTGAATGCGCTTTATTTGAAGGAGATCGCACCTGTGTCATCCCCGTGCCCCAGGGCTCCAGTAAAAGGGAGCTTTCTGAGTTGCAAATTCCCGGCCATCACTATTCAATTGTGCTCAACCCGTTCCTCGCGAGATCTCGGAAGGCGGATTGTCTTTTTGAAGCGCTGCGATACGTGCCCTCATTTCACGCTGTCGCTGTCGTTCCCTCTGAAAATACTCCATCCCGCGGCGGATCTGGCTCTCCATAAGTGCGCCCAACAACATATCTTTCTCTGACGTACATATACCACGAAATGTCGCATATCGTCGGCTGAATATTGCTGCGGGCGTTTCACGGCTCTCGATTAAGAGCGCTTTGATGATTTTTCCCGCTGCAGGTTTGACGTCGCTTATTCCACTCAGCGGAACGTCTAGATATGCACGCGTGATCACCGCGATGCGTGGCGCGCGTTATAGGCACCGATGATCCCGTGGGCGGTCATGATGGCCGCGGCCAGGAACCTCAGCGCGAAGTGCCCGTGTGGTCGACAGTAGCCCCGGCTGACTATCCGGGCAGAGGCACCGGCGGCGCGGCGACGTCGCCCGTACCTCCAGTCACAGCAATGCCTCCAACGCCGAAGCCGTTCTGCTTTCGATCACGAGCGGTTCTTGCTCGAGCCACAGGCCTCTCTGCGCCAGATCGCGTACCAGGTCCGGGGCGTCTCTAAGATCGAGGTCATCGGGCCATTCTGCGCGCAACGCCTTCGAGTCAACCAAGTCACGCCAAAACGAGGGGACAAACCAAATCAAGTCGGGATAGCGCTTGCGCAAGTGGACGAAGATGCGGGCACCGTTGGGGTCAATGTCTCCAAAGTGAATGAGTGGCACACGTCCGACGCGGTCCAGAAGCAGGATAACAGTGGGCGTGTCCCATCCCGCGACGTGGACAAAAAGCCACCCTTCGAGGGCTGGCAAATCGCGCCACGCACCGAGGTTCTCGACCAACAGGACCGCACGAATTGACCCTTCTAAAGTGAGATCTTCGTTGAAGGCTCGCTCGGGTATGGAGACCTCGCCAAGTACTTCCGCGACGGCTGCGAGATCCGCGACGCCACGGTGAGTTCGGGCAAGTAGTCCTCGTGGCGGCCGTAGTCTCACCGAGCCATCATGCGTCGTTGCGACATTTCCTAGCGCTGCGCGTCTACGCTCCGTGAGCGTCGCTTTCGAGTGCGGAGCGGCTAGGGCGGCTGCCGTGCGGCGGTTGAGCTGCTGGGGTATGCGCGGAAACCCTTCCGCGCGACGAGCATCTTGGAGCTTGCTCCACCCCTCGGGTGTGGGAGGCAGGCCGCGGGCAGTTAAGTCGGCAAGGGTCTCGCCCCACTCTCGCCAGACGCGGTTAATCAAGGCAACCAGCTCTGGGCGCCGTTCGCCCACAAGGGCGATCTCATCGCGCCGGCCCGTGGCACGGGTCCACGGCAATTCGGCAAGAGCATGATACGAGGTCGCCTGTGCGCGCCGGAGCTTGAGGCTGCCGCGAGCAAGCAGTTCCAACAACGCAAGTCGCTCTTCCGGGGTTTGCCACATTTAGACTTGGGTCCTCGTGCGGCGGCCACTGACACGGACTTCTTCACGACCATCCGGTGTCGTATAGCGCGTGAGCCTGTAGGTGGTGTTGCCCTCTGCTCGTGCAACCTCCGGTGCGGCGATGAGAAGTTGTAGGTCCAGTGTCTGACAGAGGTCGAAAAGTACGCCGAGGTTGTCGTGGGAGAGGCGATTGGCTTCGTCGAGGAAAAGGAAGCGCAAGGAGCCGTGAGATTTCTTACCCCGTAGAAGTGTCGCATCTCGCTCCCATTCGGTCAGCACCACCATCATCAGGGCGGCTCCAACGCCGATCGCTTCGCCCGTGGACAGGCGTGTCGGGTTCGCTGCTTCCCAATCCGTACCGGCTTTGCGTCGAACCTCGACCTGCAAATGCACGTATTCCCGGTAGTCGAGCAGCCGCTGCCCGCCGCTACGTCCGCCACCGTAGCGACGAAAGAGCTCATCGAGGGCGGCCTCGATGGGAAGATCCTCTTGAAATAAGAGCTCCTGCGCTGCTCCCTCGCGCAGCGCGCGTAGGACCTGCTCCATCCTCTCGACGGGCTGCAGCCGCACGCGGATGCCCTGGATGCTGCCGAAGCTCACGCCCTCGAGGTTCTTGTTCAAACGATTGACTTGGCCGCGCGCCTTACGGATTTGTACTTCGATGCCGCGCGCCACATCTTCGCTGGCACCGCGAAGGTCGCCTTCTTGACGTGTGAGCCGCTCTTCCAGGCTCGCGAGCTGGTCGCGAAGGCGAAGGAGTGCTTCGCGTGGGTCTTCGCCTTCCGCGAACTGCGCCGGGAGACGGCCGCGAAGCCAGTCACGCACGTTGAGCCACAGTTCGAGGAGTCCCTCGGCAAACTCGGCGTCTGGGGTGTGGCGCAGAACCTCCAACTCAGTAAGGAACGTTGTACCTCCTCGGGCGGTCCGCAGGCGCTCCAGAAGGAGTGTTCGCTGACTTTGTGCCTCCTGCATGAGGTTCACCTGGCCGCGGATGTCGCCCAGGTCACTTTGGAGCGAGGACGTGCTGTCCCATAACTTGAACTTCGTGGCTTGTTCCCGTAGCCGCTCCCAGCGAGCCACGGCGGGCTCGGCTTCGCGACGCTCGCTGGAGAGTTTCTCTTCTGCCGCCTTTGTGCGGGCCTCAGCGTTGCGGCAGGCTGTTTCCTGGCCACCGCGGGCGCCAAAGAGATCATCACGCCGTGCGTTCTGTGCGTGCAGCTCATTTTCCAGGCGCCAGACCTCTTCGCCGGCGACGCGAACAGCGTCTTCTGAGGGTGAAGGAATGCCGAACGATTCGAAGCGTGCGGTCGCTGCCTCATGTTGTTTTCGCGCGACCACGAGCTGCCCGTTGGCGTCCTGCCACTGAGTGGTCAGGGTGTCGTAGTGCTTGTCTGCGGCTTCCGCTGCGTGCTCTGCTGACTGCTTTGCTGTCTTCGATGTTTCGAGTTGCGCCTCAAGGGCGGGCACGAGGGTCTGGCTTTCGGCCAACTGTCTCGGTGCGTCGAACCAACCCAGTGCCTGCGCATTTAATTGGATATATTCGAGGGCGTCAATGGCAGTATCCAAGGTTTGTCGTTGCTGCCGAAGCTGCTGAGTTTGATGCTGCAAGAGCTCGAGCTCAGGGCCCTCGAGCGGGCGGCTTCGCAACACGGCGATGTCTGCATCCAACTTTTCCGCAACGCGTGCGACACGCTCCACTTCGTGCCGCGCTGCCAGGGCCGCCTGTTGCTCTTTTTCGAGCAATTGCACGCGGGTGCAGTAGTCCGGCGGATCCAGAAGCAACGCGTCGGAAAGCAATCCGCGCAGGCCGCCAATACGTGGCAGTAGCGCTCGCGAGGACTCCGCATATTGCGCGGTTTTGCCGCGCAGGCGTTCACTGAGCGCTTCAGTCTCGGCGAGTTTGTTTTGCACGTCGGCCAGTTGCGCCGTCGGGTCACCTGCGAGCCAGGCTACGTGTCCGGCTAGAAGCGCATCGCCGTCGATCGCCAGGCGCTCGAGCTGTCTTCTGCGACTTCGCAGTGCTTCGTGCTCCAGCGACTTCGCATCGGCCTGGGCGCGTAGCTGCGACGCCATAGCTTCTCGGGCACGTCGCCCCAGGCGCGGACGATCAGGAATCCGCGCGATCCGCAGCGCGACTCCGTCATCCACGATGAGGTCAGCTGCGTTTCTTTCGACATGCGTCGTGCCAGACGCCAACTCCTCCAGATTCGCGTCGCGTGCCACGAGTAACACTTCGGTGAGATCGTCGGAGCGATTCTGTACCCCGTGTGCGGCTGAGCGTGGATCGTCTACGACCAGTGCCTGGGCCAGCGGACCGAGACGGGCTTCCAGCAGACCGGCCGCACTCAGGTCGACATCCTCAAAAGCTCCGGCCACCAGATCCGCGCCCAGCTTATCCTTCAGTCCCAACAGGCCCGGCGAAAAGGGCCCGCCTGCAGCCAGAAGCTCGCGCGCTTCGCGGATGAGATGTTCTTGACTTTCTCGCGTTGTTTCTTCTGTTTTGCGCACCGCTGCGAGTTGCTCGGCCAGGTCCGCGCGTGCGCTATCCAGACTCGCGCGATCAATGACGGGGGAGCCCCAGTGTTCGGTGAGACGGCTAGCACGGACAGTGTGCTTGCGCCATTGCGGCTCGCGCGCGACCAGCTCACGTCGCTCGCGTTCCAAGTCTTTTGCTGTCCGCTCCGCTGTCGACAGACTCTGGCGCGCTGAACGTGCCAACTCGTCGTACTCTGCTCGCTTGCCCTCCACCTCCTCGAGTAGGGCGCGAATCGTTGCGCCCGCGGGTTCCGGGGAAATCGGGACGTCAAGTTTGTCGGCCTGGGCGCGAGTGTGTGTTTGGCGCTCGGCCAGCGTACGAGTCTCAATGAGGGCTTGGCCAAGGTCGGGCACCCGTGCAGCCAGCGCAACTTGGTCGCGATACCATCGGAGGGCATCGGCGGCGAGACGGGCAGCATTTTCGACAGAGACTTCTCCGGCTACGAGCATTTTCAATGCTGATAGCACTTCGGCGTGGCGTCGTCGGTGCTCGTCTGCGTCTGCGAGACGCGTGGCGGCTTCGCGTCGTTGTGTATCAACCTCTTCAAGCTTGGCCCGTGTGCGGCCGAGAAGCTCACCCATGTCCGACGAGGCCAAGGATCCCAGTCCAAGCAGCTTCTCGGCCTCATGTAGGCGGCGCACCGTTTGGTGGTAGGCGCCCGCGCGAAGATGCAGTTCTTCGACGCCCCGTTGGATGTTAGCCAGGCCCGAAGCGGCTCGTTCGTAGTCCTCTTGTGCACGCCGGAGCTCGTCGCGTCTGCGGCCGCGCAGGTCCAAGGCTTGGAAGCGTGCTGTGGCAGCGTTGGACTCCAGCTCAGTCGCGGCATCGAGTGCGAGCAGCAGGCGGGCCAGTTCATTTGCCGCGATCAGAGCGTCCTTTACCCGGGCAAGCCATGCCCGGGCTGATCCAAGAATGCCCTCAATTTCCGTACGTCGCGCCTCGATCCGTTCGATCTCCGCGTTTGTGCCTGCTAGGGCATCCCGCGCTTGAGTCTGCTCTTCGAGAGCCTTGAGTCGTGCTGCCTGAGCTTCGTCGACACGACGAGAGAGGTCATCAGCGCGCTCGCGGGTGGCGAGAAAGGTGGCCGCGAACATCGCCTGGCCGGCGTTGAACACGCCGCCGATCTCCTGTTCGAGGCGTCGAGATTCTTGCACTTCGGTACGCGTGCGTCGGCAGGCATCCAGGTTGGCCTTCATCCGTTGGAGCGTGTCTGCAAGACCTCCCTCTTCCTTCAAAAGGAAGTCACGGAGCTCGGAGGTGAGTGCTCGCGAGATGCCTCCGGTCATGCTCGTGCGGAGCATTTCGTTCAGCTTGTTGCGCTCCTCGTCGGTGCCCAGGCGCAGCGGAGTAACGCCTTGGTCGAAGAGCGCGGCGAAATATTCGCGTGCTGAAGGAAATACCTGTAGCCGCCCGCCAAGACGAGCCGCGTTCTCGCGCAGCTCAGTCAGCTCTGGCACAGACTCGATCTCGGACTGTGCTACGAGCAGCAGGTCCTGAAGGCGCACGTCTCCATTGAGTCCCGAAATGATGAACGGGGTGGGCTCCAACGAGGGCTCGCCTTTGCGCTCGAGGTGCACTCCTGCGATCAGCCTCTGTTTTCCGGCGACCGCGAAGTCCATGGCGGCGTAGGAGGGGCGGCCCTGCTCACCGAGTCTGCCCCAGATGCCTTTATCTCCTCCGGTGGCTCCGGTCTCGCCCAGATTGGTAAAGCGCAGTCGCGACATGTCGGGAAGGAGCACGACGTAAGCAGCAATCATCACTGTGGTCTTGCCCGCGCCGTTGGCTCCCTCGAGCGCCGTGACGTGGCGATCGAGCAGATAGCGCTCGTAGAACACGCCTTTCCAGTTGACGAGGACCAGCGCCTCAGCATGAGTACGGCTCATGGCGCCGATTCTTCCTCGTCCGCGCCCTCGTCGTCGACGGCGGGCTCGCCAAGGATCGCTTCGCCACGGCCGATGAGACGCTCAAGAGCTGTCTGCGCGTCTTGAAGTCCGCGCACAGGCTCCGCGAAGCGCATCAGCGCGGGGCGTAGTCGTAGCCGCTCCTCATCGATGAGATCGAGGAAGCCAAGGTCAGCGAGTCGTCGGAGCGCCTCACCAACTTGTGTGCGGACGGTCTCGGCCGCAATTCGTTCGTCGTACTTGCGTTTGCGCGGATTTAACGTGCGTACCAGCACTTCTGTGCCCACCAGGCCGGAGAGTCGTTGCAACAGGATCTCCCGGTCGACGAGCCCGCCATGTTGCAGGGTTGCTGGGTCGAGATAGGCCAACGCCAGAGTCTGTCCAACCAACATCTCGGCGATGGAAAGTTGTCGTCGGCCCAGTCGATCGCCCGAGGGGAGCAGGTAAAAGTACCCGTCGCTTTGTTGGAGCAACTCGCAGCCGAAGCGGCGGTAAAACTCCTCGAGCAGGGCTTGGGCGTCGACCAGATAATCATAGGCGGCGCCGTCATCGCGACCGATGTGACGGCCTCGTCGCAGCATGAGGTCGACTTCGGGGAAGAGCTCGTCCGTAATAACCGCCTCGAGGTTAGAGAAGGGCGACTCTGTCATAATGACTCGCTTCCGTCGGGGACGTTCCAGTCCTCGATCTCCATTGTCTCGCTCACCGGCATCCAGGGGCGCTCCCGTGACGCGTGTATCGCTTTCACGCGCGCAACAACTTCCGTAACCCGACCGGCAGCCGCGTAGTGTGTGGAATGCGGCAGTATGGGCAGAACCTGCGAAACGATGTCGGCCAAGGTCTTCGCGCCACCTTGTACGGCTGTCACCACAAGTGCCTCGATGTCAGCGAGCAGGTTCTCCGCATCTACCCACTCAGGTATGGCCTCACGGTCGGAGCGTGGTCGCGTCACCATCGGACGTTCCACCCGGGCTTCCAGTTGACGCAGGAGGAGAATTGACGGGGCGCGTGCGACGAGCAAGTGAAACGGGCGCGATGGCCACGCGGCAACCTGATCGCGTAGTCGGTGGCTCAGTGCGCGATCCGGATCGAGACGTACAACATCGCGTAGATAACGATGGACATATTGATAATACTCGGACCACGCACGCTGCCTGGCAGCGCCCCAGGCGGCAATGCGGTCGACCTGCTCGATCACGCGCTGTACGGACTCCTCACCTTCAGAGTTTCCCGCAGATGTCGCGAGAGCTTGGATTTCCTGCAGGAGAGCCACGAAATGATGGCTGTCACGGAGCAGGATTTCGTTCAGCTCCCGTAGGGTGTTGGTAGTTTTGTCCATCAGGGTCTGGCAGCGGTCAACCGCATTGAACCAGTCGGCTGACAGCAACGTCGTTATGTCCGCTTGGACTTCTTCCTGCTGGGCATCCAGTCCTCGTTGCCGTCGTTCGATGCCGCTGACGAGATCACCTACCGTCACTCGCAAGGGTCCGATCACATTCTGGCGCCACGCGTCTTCGTCGCCCGCTTTCTTGGCGGCGGCCAGTGCCTCTGCGAGCTGCGCGCGCAGCGTGGCGGTCAGGAGGGTGAGGCTCTCGCGGGTGAGGGCCTCGTCGGTGAGGAAATACTCGATTACTGTCGCGGCGAGGCGCGTGAGTGCGTACTCGCCGGCGCGAACGATGCCTGTTCCGTCAACGCGGGCTAGCATGCGTTGGTCGCGAAGTCGTTGAATCGCGTGTGTCGCGCGCTTGCGCGGATTGTCTGCGCCCGGTTCTACCACGTCGCACACTTGCTCAAACATGTCGACGAGCATGTCTTCCTCGAAGGACGCGAGAGCGCCCTTGTTGGCACGGAGGTATAGGCCCGCGAGGAAGCATAGGTCGACTGTCTTGAGGTCGAGGGTTACGTGGTCGCGGGCGAGTGAGGCGATGACGCGGCTTGGGTCAGGAGCGGTCAACGCGATGCCCTTCCCTAGCAGACATTATTGGGGTATTACAAGCCCAGAGCATACGTTCGGATCTGGCTTTGGGGACGAGTTATGCGACAGTGCGGGCGAACACACTCCTCGGATCAAAATTGGCAGTGCGAATAAGGCTTAGTGACTCGCATACCAGCGGAAGGGTAAGTCTAGGGCGCGGAAGCTTCTACTGGTTGATTTATTGCGATGCATCAATTTGGTAGTGCTCGCCGATCGGTCAAGCGAACTTTGCTTCCCAGGCAGAGTTCGTATGGTCGCCTGTTCCGCATACCACTGTAGTCACTATCCGGCGATACTGCTCGGCGGCTCAGCTCGGAGTCGTAACAGGGAAAGGAGGTCAGCGAGATCCACGAGTCCTTCGGCTTCACGTCTCTCGGCGTCAGTCAGGAGTTGTCCATTATCAAGTCTATCCAACAGCACATGCAAGCGCTCCTGCACCTCGTCAGGCAACCGAAACCGCGTCAAATCAGCGGGGATGTCTATTTCGATCTTAACTGAAGACGGCATGCGACCGATTACATTAGATCTTTCGGTTGTTTCGCGGCAAACTCGCTCGCCGCTGGCTGGCCCTATGCTGGGTACCGGGTGACGGTGTTCTCGACCGGGGAAGAGCAGCAGCTCGAGGTTCCCAATGGCCTTGGCGGTAACGTACAGTTCTATCCGGTGAGCGCCTTGGCCGAGGCGGGTGCGCACGTGGATACGCTGGCGAACTGGCATCCCAACGTGATCGTCGACCGTGAGTTGATCACCGGTCAACAACCGATGTCAGCGCCGAAGTTCGGCGACGTGCTGGTGAAGAAATTGCGCGCTCACGCCCGCTGAGTCTGATGCAGCCTGAGAGTCCGTGCCGAGGGGGTTCGGCCCTTCGGACTGCCGTGATCAGACCTCAGGAGGATCGTGCGGGCTGCCGTAAATATCCTGCCCTGGTCAGATAACGATCCAGCGCAGCCAGGCTCTCGTCGTACAACTTGTTGTCCTTGTTCGCTCTTTGCACGAAGAATCCGTGTGGTGCACCCGGATATTCAATGACATTGCAGTGATTCCCGCTCGTCTGCGCCTTGCTACAATAACTTTTGTCCTCGGCGTCCATCGTGTCGGCGGTTCCCACAAAGATGATGGTCGGCGGGAGACCTCGCTGAACGTGGTAAAGAGGGGATACGTCCTCTCCATGTGTCCCGATAGCGGGCGCGCCATAGGATTTCTCCTCCTCGGTGGTCTCATCAACGCAGGGATAGAACAGAGCAAGCAGGTTGGGTCTGGAGCTGACCGCCCGGTCCTCGGTCTGCTCGTCGAGATCGGCGAACATCGCAGTGCTCAGCGCAATGTGTCCGCCCGAGGAGCCGCCACTTGCGGCCAGCCGATTCGGGTCGATGCCCAGTTCGTCGGCATGGGCTCGTAACCAGCGCATGGCCGATTTGGCATCGGCGATCTCTTCAACAATGTCGACTTTGTTCCTGCAGTACACCCGATAGTCCACGACGACGGCGACCATGCCTCGTTCTGCAAGATACCTGGCCGGCGCCACGGAATCCTGGACAGTGCCTATCATCCAGGCGCCGCCGAAGAAGAACGCTATGGCAGGCAGCTTTTCGTTCGCGCGTACGGCCGTTTGCCTGTGCGCGGGTGGATAGAATACGTGCAAGCGCAAGTCGACGCCGTTGATCGTCTTGTAGACGTGGGATGTACTGCCCTCGATGCTTGATGGTGGCGGCTCCATGTAACGAGCGAACTGCGGATCACTGCCGTATCGCTTACACAGATCCTCATTCGCAAATGCCGCGGGGGCTGCGACGACTCCGGCGACGAGCGCTATGGAGAGTAGGGCTGAGGCTCGTTTCATCTTTTCTCGCTTCCAGGGCGCGAACGTCGCGCTCGGAAGAAGTATGTCGCACGTATGGCCTAGCCACCAGGGCCAAGCTTTGCTAGCTTGACTAGGCCATGACCTCCGGAAGTAGAGTCCGCGCGCCACAGGGAAGGTAGACCGCATCTTAAGCAGTCGACTATGGGTCGTATGTTGGTCGAAGGACCTTCGGCGCCGCGCGGCTACCCCAATCATCCAGCGCTTCGATGAGAGGCCGAAGCGACTCGCCTGCCGGATCCGTGAGGCGATACACGCGATAAGGCTTCTTGCCCACGCGCCAAACGCGCTCGATCAGCTTCTTTTGCTCCAACTCGCGCAGCCGTTGAGTCAACATCTTGTCGCTCAAGGTGGCGATGCGGGCTCGAAGCTCGCCGTACCGACACGGGTGGTCGCCCAGAATCATCAGCACCCGGTAGGTCCACTTGCCGCGCAGCAGCTCGAGGGCGAATTCGGCCGGGTAGTGGTAAGCCTTCGGCAATCTGCAACTCACGGCTCGAAGTGAATTCGCCCGACACTGTGAGCCCATCGGACGCCGTCAACATGTGCCGAACGTCACTCCGTGTACCCATGACTTTTGGCTAGCGGGCACCTGCTCCAGGCGCGAGATTACCCGGCGGGTGATTCCTGCCGTTCGTCCCCCCTCCGGCGACCCTTCGTCCGAATTCCCTGCCTTTCGTCGCTGCGAAGCTGCCATCGTGGTCGGGCGGTGAGAGACTGCAGGGCAAGGAAGGAACACTCACCGAGACACTGGCATGGGGCGGACCGGAAACCACTGGGGATTTTCCCTGTTATGGATCAATCTGGCGGTGGCTGTCGCCATACTGATCCAGATTGGCGGCCAGCAAGTGTGGCGCGCACCCGAGCTGGCGCAGCTCATCGGGTATTCGCTGATCTACGCGAATCTGTGCGGCCTGCTTGCTGTGCTGTTTGTCCGCACAGCGGCACGGAAGCCTGTTCTGCATCGGCTTCCGCTCGCGCCACTCGTGGCGGTGGCCATCATTGTGAGCTCAGCCATCGGCTGCTTGCTCGCGCAGACGCTGCTACTGGAGTTGAATCTGGCGACTCCAGCGGTCTTCTGGAGCGAGTATTGGCACATCCTGCGTATCGCGATTCCGCTGGGGCTGATATTCGGCTCAGGCGCCCTCGCTCACGCCTCGTTGCGCGCGCGAGCCCACGACTTCGAAGTGAAGCTTCACGAGAAGGAGGTCAGCGAGGAGCGCACACGCAAGCTGCTGGCCGAGGCGCGGCTGCACTCATTGGAGTCCCGCATTCATCCACACTTTCTATTCAACACCCTGAACGCGATCGGCTCCTTGGTCGCGGTGGATGCTGAGCGCGCGGAGCGCACCATCGAGCGCCTGTCGGCGCTGTTGCGAGCATCTCTGGACACCGCAACGCAGCCATTGATTCCTTTGTGGCAGGAGTTGGCCATCGTGGAAAGCTATCTCGACATTCAGAAAGTCCGCTTCGGTATGACACTCCGTAGCTCGATGACCGTGCCCGCCGAACTGCGGGAGCGCAAGGTTCCTCCCTACTCGGTCCAGACGCTCGTCGAGAACGCCGTAAAGCACGGAATCGCTTCGAGCGATGACGGCGGAGAGATTCTCGTGGTTGCTTCGGTTGCCGAGAACCGCCTGCGTGTGGAAGTACGCGACTCCGGGCCAGGCTTCGACCTGACGGCACTACGCGCCGGCCATGGGCTCGACAACCTGGTCTGCAGACTGGATGCCCTGTTTGGCGCGGAGGCGCGATTCAACGTCAACCGTCCGAACGGCCGCTGTGTGACGGAAATGGTTCTGCCCCTCGTATGACGCTGCGGGCATTTCTGTTGGATGACGAACCGCTGGCCATCGAGCGTCTGCAGCGATTGCTGCATCGAACGGGGCGCGTCACCGTGATCGGCTCTGCGATCGAGCCTGAGCAGGCGCTGGTCGCGTTGCCCCTGGATCCCCCGGATGTGTGTTTTCTGGACATACACATGCCGCGGCTCACTGGATTCGACGTGCTGGCGCGCCTGCCGTGTCCCCCGATCGTCGTCTTTACTACAGCCTACGATCAGTACGCGCTGCGGGCGTTTGCCGCGAATGCCGTCGACTACCTACTGAAGCCGGTCGAGCCCGAATGCCTGGACCGCGCGCTCGCGAAAGTCGAGCGGCTGCGACATTCAGGCGCCGCTGGGCAGTTGGACCTCCAGAGGGTGGTCAGGCAACTGGCGGATTCGCTGCGGGATGGCCTGCCGGAGTATCCCGAGCGGATTGCTTCCCGCCTCGGGCAACGGATCTGCTTTCTGGATCTGGCGCAGGTGACGCATTTCTACGCGGAGGACAAGCTGACATTCGCAGTCTGCGCCAGCAAGGCCTACTGCGTCGGCCAGCCGATCGTCGAGTTGGAGCGCACGCTGAATCCGCGCAAATTCCTGCGTATTCACCGCGCCACACTGGTCAACATCGCCTGGATCGAGGAGATCGCATCCCTGCCCGGGGGCGCCCTCAACGTCAGGCTGCGGGACAGCCGCCGCACGGAGCTGGTCGTCGCGCGCGACCGAGCCCAGGAGCTGAGGAAGCGGCTTGGCTATTGACGCGCCTGAGGGGGAACATGCCATGAAAAAAGTCTTGATCTGGATCTGCAAGGTTCTCGCCCTGACAGTCGTCATGTTTGTTTGCTTCGCGGGCGCCGGACTGCTGGTCGCGCAACAGGCCGGCCCCGCAGGGAGTGACCAGGGCTCCGTAGCCGGCGCCCTGTTGCTGGCCTCCTTGTTGAACACCATCGTCCTCGCCTACCTCATCACCCGGTCGCGATGGCGGGGGTGGCGCCTGATGGCAGCTATCTTCGTCGCCTTCTATGGCACGACGACACTGATGTCGCAGATCGAGACGGCAGTGTTCGTGACCCGACTCCCCGCGGGTATTCTGCCGCGCTTGTTTCTCGCTGGCGCCGTCGCCGCTGCACCCTTTTCGATCTTGGCTGTCCTCATACTCGGCCGTGGCCGTGGCTGGATTCGGCCCCACACGATCGCGGCGGCGACTGCCCCTTCCCCGGCGGCCATTCCTGGCGCCGAGTGGGTATGGAAGCTGGGTGTCATCATGCTCGCCTACGTCTTCCTCTACTTTGGGTTCGGCTACTTCGTTGCCTGGCGCAGCCCGGACGTGCGCGCGTACTACGGCGGCATCGATGAGGGCAGCTTCCTCGCTCAAATGGCCGCGATCCTGGTCAAACAGTCTTGGCTGGTGCCGTTTCAGATGGCAAGGGCCCTCCTGTGGACGGCGATCGCATGGCCGCTCATCCGCATGACCGAGGCCGGACGCCTGGAGGGCTCGGTTGCCCTGGGGGCACTGTTCGCAGTGCTGATGACCTCGATGCTGCTGATCCCGAACCCTTTGATGCCGGAAGCGGTGCGCTTCGCCCACATTGCCGAGATCGCGCCCTCGAACTTCCTCTTCGGTACGTTGATCGGTTGGTTGCTGGCGCCGCGGCGCGCCGCGGACCCGTCGCCCTTACCGGTTTTCAAAGGCTCTTGAAGCTTGCTGGGGCGCTCCTATTTAACGCTTGCCGGGCCCGGGTCAGGACCCGGCGGCCTGCCGAAGTCGGAGCAGGCGGCTTCAAAGGTCAAGCGCATTCCGATCTTCGGTAAGTAATCCGCGCCTGCAGGGCGGGCGGGTGGGCCGGGCGGCTGATGCCCGGCCCCGCACCGTGACGGTTATGTTGGTTTCTTCACCAACTCGCGGTAAGCGGTTGCGAACGCCTCGACGAACGTATGGGGCAGGTGGTCCGCCGGCATCTCGATGATGTTGCGATAGAACGTCGTGAACAGATCCCAGTACTGGGCCTTGTCCGGAGATTTGCTCTTGGTTCGGCGCGCGGAGCGCTCGAAGCGCGCCTCGAGCTCTGCTGGGTCGAGTCGACCGGTGAACTCGACGAACGCGGCTCGCGTTGCCTGCGCCGTCGCGCTTTCGTGATTCTTGGCTTCCGCGACCGCTTCCCGAAGCCACTGCACGGCATCGAGGCGGCGGTTCTCGTGTTTCACGAATAATTCGATCAGCAGCTCATCCGCCGTGAGTCGCGCCATGGAGGGTCGCGGGTCATCCGGCTCCGGCGGCGGCAGGTCGATGCGGTAACGATTGCGGATCTCGCTGCGGCTGCGGTCGAGGTCCTTCAGTCCCACCAATGCTTCGCGGAAGAGCTGTCCAGCCAGATGCAAAAGCCGTGTTTGCGCCTCGGCGGGTAACTTCTCGGCGTCAATACCCGCTCCGCGGCAGAACACCTGCAGGCCTGTGCTGACATCGAAGAGCTGTGCGCCATTTGCAACGCCAGGGGTGTTGTTGAGTCCATTGCTGATGTCCCGACGCGCGGCTTTCGCCAGCCGTTCCACGCGCCGTGCAAGGGAGTCTTCATCCGGGTCAGTGTCCGGCATGGGCTTGGGGGCGGACGCCAGGGCACGCACCGGCGCCTGGGCGACTGCTTGTCCATAGGCATTGACCGGCAGCAACTGGTCACCGGTAGGGGTGTCCGGAACGAGCAGGTCGTCCAGATTGAGCATGGCGCCGATATCGGTTTGCGCGGCGCGACCTAGCGTATGCAGGGCATGAATACTGGTCGGTACCGCACTGGCGCCGGTGTGCTCGACCTCAGCTTCCAGCGCCACGACGATCTGGTAGTCCCCCACCCTGACCACGTCACCGTTCTGGAGCGCGTATCCTTCACGGTGCCGGCGTGAGACGGGCTCCGCCTCGTCATTCACGAATACGCCATTCGTGCTCACGTCATGCAAGTAATACCGCCCGTCCCGGAATTGCACCCGTGCGTGGTGAGCGGAGACATAACGAAGCGGGTCTGGAAGGACCCAGTCGTTGTCCGCGGATCGACCGATGGTGCCACCAGCAACCGTGAAAACGATACTGCCACGGTCTCCAAGAGACCGCCGCTGGTCACTGACGACGCGCAGGCGAAGCGTCATGGCTTACTAAGTGCGAGGGCAGATACATTCAAAAAACTGTCCGCAAGCGCGTGATGGCCCCGGAGCTTGCCCGGTATTCATTGAGCGGACAGGCCGCGGGCGTGTCGACATATAATGTCGGCGTCAAACTAGCAGCGGTGCCCCCCCGAACCATGGCAGCCAGTCACATTTTTCGCATTATGTTCGTGAATCAGGGCAAGGTTTACGAGATCTACGCCCGCAAGGTGGGGCACGGCGATTTGTTCGGTTTTATCGAGGTCGAGGAACTGCTGTTCGGGGAGCGTTCCAGCGTGGTCCTGGATCCCTCCGAGGAGCGAATCAAGGGCGAGTTCGAGGGTGTGAAACGCACGTTCCTGCCCATGCATTCGGTCCTGAGAATCGACGAGGTGAAGAAGCACGGCACGAGCAAGATCACCGCGCTCGAGGGGGGTGGGAATGTTGCCCAATTCCCGATGCCGATGTACGGCACGCCGCCCACCGAGAAAAAGTGAGAGCCGCGGTCGCGATGTTGCAGATCCCCGGTGCGCCGGCGCTTTCCGCCTTCAGAATTGCGAAACTTCTGGGACGACTGCAGGCTTACGAGCCGCACGTCACCGCCCTCGAATCGCGTTTCGTGCACTTCGTCGACCTCGAGCGACCGCTTGGATCCAGCGAGCGCAATGTCCTGGAGCGTCTATTGACCTACGGTCCGCGAGCCGAGGCCGATACCGACGCCGCGCGCGGCGAGCGCCTGCTCGTAGTTCCCAGAGAGGGGACGATTTCCCCCTGGTCGAGCAAGGCGACCGACATCGCGCGGGTGTGTGGCCTGGACGCGGTGCGCCGCATCGAGCGTGGTGTGACCTACACCCTGATCTGCACCCGACCCGTGAGCCGCGAGCGGCTGGCCAGGCTAGCCCCGGAGCTCTTCGACCGCATGACCGAAATGGTCCTCTACGACACAGCGGAGGCCGAGCGTTTGTTCGGTCATGCGCAACCCAGACCGCTGCGGCGAATCTCGCTTGCAAGCGGCCTCGAGGCTCTCGAGGCGGCCAATCGTGAGCTGGGTCTTGCGCTCTCGTGCGATGAAATCGAATACCTGCTGACCAGCTTCCGGCACCTCGGTCGCGACCCATCGGATGTCGAGCTCATGATGTTCGCGCAAGCGAACTCCGAGCACTGCCGGCACAAGATCTTCAACGCCGACTGGATCATCGACGGACGCAAGCGCGAGGAGTCTCTTTTCGCGATGATCCGCTATACCCATGCACGCAATCCGCGTGGAGTCCTGTCCGCCTATCGCGATAATGCGGCGGTGATCGAAGGCCCGAGCGGTACGCGCTACTTCACCGATCCCCGCTCACACCTCTACCGTGCGAGTACCGAGCCCATCGACATTCTCATGAAGGTGGAGACTCACAACCATCCCACCGCCATTTCTCCTTTCCCGGGCGCGGCGACCGGCTCCGGAGGAGAGATACGCGACGAAGGCGCGACCGGCTGTGGGGCGAAGCCGAAGGCGGGACTCACCGGATTCTCGGTTTCGCATCTGCGCATTCCCGGTTACGAGCGTCCCTGGGAGCGCGAGTTTGGTCGTCCGGGGCGCATTGCGTCCGCTCTCGACATCATGATCGAGGGCCCAATCGGGGCGGCGTCGTTCAACAACGAGTTTGGCCGCCCGGCGATCTGCGGCTATTTCCGCACCTTCGAGCAACACGTCCCGGGTGATTCACCCGGGCGCGTGCGCGGCTATCACAAGCCCATCATGATCGCCGGCGGACTGGGCAACATCCGGCGCGAGCATGTGGAAAAGGGTGAGGTGCCGGTCGGCGCGAAGCTGGTCGTGCTGGGCGGGCCTGCGATGTTGATCGGCCTGGGAGGAGGCGCCGCCTCCTCGATGGGCAGCGGTACCTCGAGCGCGGACCTGGATTTCGCTTCCGTACAGCGCGGCAACGCGGAGATCCAACGCCGCGCCCAGGAGGTGATCGACGCCTGTTGGGAGTTGGGCGCGGACAACCCGATCGTGCTGATTCACGATGTCGGCGCGGGTGGCTTGTCGAACGCGGTGCCCGAGGCGGTGGCGCACAGCCACCGGGGTGCGCGTGTCGATCTGCGGGCGGTGCCGAGCACTGAGCCCGGTATGTCGCCGATGGAGATCTGGTGCAACGAGGCGCAGGAGCGCTACGTTCTCGCCATCAAGGCGGATGCGCTGGATCTCTTCAGGACGTTCGCTGAGCGCGAGCGATGTCCTTTCGCCGTCATCGGCGAGTTCGATGCGAGCGGTGTTCTGGTCGTCAGCGATCCTTTGTTCAAAGAGGACGCTGTGAACATGCCCATCGAGGTGTTGCTAGGCAAGCCACCGCGCATGACTCGCGATGTCCGTAGTATCGAGCCACCGCGTCGGCCTTTCGACATCCGCCGTGTAGATGTGCGCGAAGCCGCATATCGCGTGTTGCGTTTCCCGGCTGTCGCCGACAAGACGTTTCTCATCACGATCGGGGACCGCACGGTGGGTGGGCTCATCAGCCGTGACCAACTCGTCGGTCCATGGCAGGTCCCGGTCAGCGATGTCGCGGTCACCCTCGCCGATCATCAGGGGCATGCCGGCGAGGCGATGGCGATCGGTGAGCGAGCGCCGGTGGCTGTGATCGATGCGCCGGCTTCGGGCCGACTCGCCGTTGGTGAAGCGATTACCAACATTCTCGCGGCCGATATCGGGTCGCTGGCCGAGATCCGCCTGTCAGCGAACTGGATGGCCGCCTGCGGTGAGCCGGGCGAGGATGCGGCTCTCTACGAGACGGTGCGGGCAGTTGGCAAGGAGCTGTGTCCGGCGCTCGGTATCGCCATTCCGGTTGGCAAGGATTCCTTGTCGATGAAGACCGCCTGGAAGGAGGGTGAGTCCAACAAGAGCGTCGTCGCGCCGGTCTCGCTCATCATTTCGGCTTTTGCACCGGTCAAGGATGTGCGTCGTACGCTCACGCCGGCTCTGCAACTGGATGAGCGGCCCACGTCGCTGTGGCTCATCGACCTCGGCGGTGGACGCAATCGCCTCGGGGGCTCGGCGTTGGCGCAGGTATACGGGGAACTGGGTGACGTGGCAGCCGACCTGGACGATCCGCAGCGCCTGCTGAATCTGACGGCAGTCCTCTCCGAGCTGCGCGCCGCCAAGCTGATCCTTGCCTACCATGATCGCTCGGACGGCGGCTTGTTCGTCACGCTGCTCGAGATGGCCTTCGCTGGGCGCTGCGGACTGCACATCGCGCTACCCACCACAGCCGGACCTGCCGCCGCGCAGCTCTTCTCGGAAGAGCTCGGGGTCGTGCTGCAGATCATGGCGGAGGATGAGCCCCGGTTCGCCGAAGTGTTGGCCAAGTACGGTCTCGCGAAGGCGGCCTTGTACCTTGGCGCTCCAACGACGGATATGCGAGTGCAGATCAAGGTTGGGGACGTCGAGCTCGATGAGTCATGGGTCGATTTACGCCGCGCCTGGTCGGAAACGTCCTGGCGGATGCGGCGCTTGCGAGACGATCCCCAGTGCGCCGATGAAGAGCTCGAAGCACAGACGAACGAAGACGATCCAGGGCTCTCGGTCTCACTGAGCTTCGATCCCGAAAACGACATCGCTGCGCCGTACATCGGGCGCGGCGTCCGGCCGGCGCTCGCGATTCTCCGTGAGGAGGGCGTCAACAGTAATACCGAGACGGCAGCGATGTTCGATCGCGCCGGGTTCACCCCGCACGACGTTCATATGACCGATCTGCTGTCCGGGCGGCGCACGCTGCGAGAGTTCAGCGGGCTGGTCGCCTGTGGCGGGTTCTCCTACGGAGATGTGTTGGGGGCGGGCGAGGGCTGGGCGAAATCGATTCTGTTCCACGAGGCCGTGCGGGAGGAATTCCAGCGTTTCTTCGCGCGCACTGAGACTTTCGCGCTCGGTATCTGCAACGGCTGTCAGATGTTTGCGGCCTTGAGAAGCATCATTCCGGGCACTGATCACTGGCCCCGATTCGTACGCAACCGCAGTGAGCAGTACGAGTCGCGCTTCACCCTGGTGGAGGTCTTGCGCTCTCCGTCGGTCGTCCTCCAAGGAATGGAAGGCTCGATTCTTCCGATCGCGGTCGCTCATGGGGAAGGGTACGCCGAGTTCCCTTCGAGGCAAGCCGCCGAGGCGTGCGCGAACAGCGGGCTCGTCGGCTACCGTTTCGTGAATCACGACCGCACGGTCGCGACGAAATACCCGTTCAATCCGAACGGCTCACCTTTTGGAATCGCGGCGCTGACGAATGTCGATGGACGCGTAACGATCACGATGCCCCATCCTGAACGCTCCACGCGCTACGTGCAGAACTCCTGGCGTCCCAGGAATGCAGGAGAGTACAGCGGTTGGATGCGCCTGTTCCGTAATGCGAGGCGATACGTCGGTTGACGCCGAAGTCCCGCGACCGAAGTCGATGAGTCGATCAGGCTTTGATATCGAACAACATGTGCTTGCCCGGCGCCCAATCGGCCAGCAAGCGCGCCAGGGCAAGGAGGTCAGCCCCTGGGATCTGTTGCAGAACCTCACCGGTTTGCGAGTTGCGGATCAACGCGATGTACAGGCCCGTCGCCGAATCGATCTGGTAATCCATCTGCCGGTTCACACTGGCGAGGTTCGCGTTCGCCGCAGCGATGGCAGCGTCGACTTCCTGTGGGGTCGACTGTTTTGTGGACGGGGCCTCGCTGGCTGATGAAGTCCGGACCGGCGCTGCAGGCGTGGCGGCTATGCCCGGCTGTACGGTGCTGCTGGATGGCTGATAGGACGTCGTGACCTCGGCTGCGCTGAGCGCAGTGAATTGTCCACTTGAACTGATGTCTTCCTCAGTCATGACGTCTCCCGGGGCCGGTTCATTGAGGTCCGGCCGCCCCATTCACAGCAGCTACGTGGCAGGGCGTGCCGGCTTGCGTACCTCAGGTCCGATTGCGGTCCAGGCGCTGCGAATCTCGTCCAGCAGGCGCGATACTTCCAGGACCAGCCCGGCATCGTTGCGCGAATTCGCCAACATGAGCTGACGAATCATGTAGTCATAGAGGTCGTCGAGGTTCTGGGCCAACTCGCCACCCTCGGTGAGGTTCAGGCTGTTGCGCAGCTCGGCGATGATCGTGACGCAATTGTGCAGCACGTTCGCCTTGCGCATTATGTCGCCACGATCGATGCAACCGCGAGCGATCGCCATCCGGTCCATTGCCGCGTCCATCAGCATCAGGACCAAGGCGTGCGGACTGGCGGCGGCAACGCCCCCATGGACGCCGACACTATGGTAGGCCGCTACTCCCGCGTGTCCTGCGAAACCGTTCACGTTTACATTCTCCCTCGACTCCGATGACATCCTTAGCGGCCGTTCGAGCCGATTCTTGATAGCTGCCCGACTAAGAGCTGGAGCTGCCGGTTTGAACGTTCGGCAGCGACGAGAGCGCCTGGGATAGGTAGGCTGATGTGGTCTGCAGACTCGACAGCAGCGTGTTCAGGCTGGTGAACTGCGTGGTCAGGCTTGCCTGCAGCGACGCCATGTGCGTGCTGAGATCTTTGCCCTGCTGTGTGAGGGCGTCCGACTGCTTCGTGAGCGATTGTGCCGCCTCGGTAATGAATCCGTTGGTGCCGAGGGCGTTCGATATTTGCGAGTTGAGCGAGGCTGCAATGCCGCTCTTGCTGCTGAAGAGCTGGCTGACGGCGCTGAAATTGCTCGATAACGCGTTCGCGAGGGTTGTCGAATTCAGTGTCAGTGTACCGTCGCCATTGCTCGTGATGCCTACACTGGCGAGTGTGTTATACGTCGAGGAGCCGGTTGTGACGATACTGTTGAGGGCGCCTCGGACCTGGCTCTCGATGCCCGTCAGAATGGGATTGCCGAGCATGGGGCCCGCGGTATTGGTCGTAGAATCAAAGCTGCCGAGCGAAGAGAACGTCTGCGCCAGGGTGTTGTAGGCCGCCACGAACTGGCTGATGTTCGTTTGCACCGTGGACGTGTTACTGCCCACCGTGAGAGTCGCGGGCGAGCCTGTCGGCGTCTTGCCCACGAGATTCAAAGTGACGCCGGTGATGGCGTTGGTTACCATGTTGCTCGGGCTCGTCGCATTGACGCCGGCCACGCTGAATTGGGCATCCAGGGCCGCCGCTTGCTGCGTGTAGTTCGCTGTGTTGCCGCTACTATACGCCAGACTGGCAAGGCCGGTCCCGCCGTCGGTTTCGGTGACCTGGATGGTATTGGCGGCACCGGTCAGTGAGGAGGTGAGCACGAGATGGCCACCGTCGGAACCCTGCAACACCGTCGCGGTGATGCCCGGATTCCCAGCGGCCGAATTGATTGCGGCGGCAAGCCCACTGAGCGTGTTATCGGTGCTGTCCACCGTGACACTGAAATTCGACGAGCCCACCGCGATGCTGAGTGTGCCTGTTCCGATCGTTGCAGAGCTGCCTCCGGCAAACGCGTTCGAAAGGAGCTGTTGCCCTTGTGCCAGCTGCGATACGGTGATGCTGTAAGTGCCGTTCGCCGCGCCGGAACCCGCTGTGGCGGTGAACGCGGTCTGGCTGCTGCTCGTGGCGGTCTGCGAGTTGAAAGCCGATGGTGTGGCGATCGCGCTCGAGGAGCTCTGGAAGGTAGAGAGTGCGCTCTTGAGCGTGCCGAGCGCGGAAATCTCGCTCGTGACGGTACTGGTCTGACTGTTTATCAGGGCCTGCTGCGGCGCTTGTGCCACGGCGACGAGCTGCGATACCAGTGAGCTCACGTTGATGACAGACCCGCCGGCGCCCGCGGCGCTGGTGCTGGCGGCGATCGAAACGGGAGCGGCGTTGCTGATTGTCGTCATGGCGGTCCTACTGGGTCTGCAGCGGTCCCTTCAAAGGAGGTGAGCGGGCGCCTTGCGGCGCCCGCTCGTTTCAGTTGCGAGTGTATTGTCCTCGCTTGTCATTGCATTACGGCAGCTTCTGGAGCAGGGTCAGGATGTTCTGCGGCACCGTGTTGGCTTTCGCCACCATGGCCGTGCTCGCCTGCTGCAGGATCTGAGCCTTCGCCAGGTTCGCGGTCGCCGAGGCGTAGTCCGCATCCGTGATGCGGCTGCGGGCGGACGACAGGTTCGTGGCGGAGGTGTTCAAACCCGAGATGACGCTCTGGAAGCGGTTCTGGAACGCGCCGAGCTGCGCACCCGTCGAGGCGACCTGCTGAATCGCTGCGTCGATGGAGGCGATGGCCGCATTCGACGAGGTGATGGTCGTCACGTTCGACACGGATATCGCCGTGCCAGTCGCGGCGGAGGCGATCGTGGCGTTCGCCTGGCCCTTCACGCCCGCAGTGGCGCTGCCGGCGATTGTCAGCCCAGCCGTTCCCGTGTAGGAAAGATTGTAGCTGCCATAGTTCGTCGCGGCTACGCCGGCGCCGCCCAGACCGAGGTCAGACAGAGCGCTGGCGGTCGCGGTGCCTGCTGCCCAAGACACGGAGATGTTGCGACCATCTGCAGCGGTCAGCGTGAGGGCGCCACCATTGTTGGTAGCCGTGACGCCAGTCGCGGCGCTGTTGGCGTTGATAGCGGACAACGCGGCCGATGTGTCCGTGGCTTGGACGCCGGCGATGTTGACGCTGATGTTGATACCGTTAAGGGTGAGAGTACCCGTGCCGGCAGCGGTGTCTGCCTTGGTATAAGTACCCACAGCGGTCGTGGCCTGCGCCGTCGCCGTCACACCCGAAATACCGGCGGTGTTGATCGCGGCGGCGATGTCGCGCGCGTTGCCTGCAATGGCGCTGCCCGCGAAAATGTCGGTACCGTTGATCGTGAACTGGCCCGCGGCGGTAATGCCGGTCGCGGCGGTCAGCTGCGTTCCGGTCTGGCTCGCACCATACGACTGCCCGAGAGCGCTCGTGCGGGCGCTGGCGACCGAGGTCACAGTGATCGTCTGGCCGGCGTTCGCGCCGATCTGGAACTGGGACCCCGTGAAGGTGCCGTCGAGCAGGTTGACGCCGTTGAAGTTGGCGGTCTTGGCGACCTGGTCGATATCCTGCGAGAGCTGCTGGAACTGCTGGTCGAGGTTGGCGCGGTTCTGCGCGCTGTTGGTCGAGTTCAATGACTGCACGGCGAGCGTACGCATGGCCTGCAAGTCGTTGGTGATCTGAGTCAGCGCGCCCTGCGCTGTCTGCGTCAGCGACACGCCGTCGTTCGCGTTGCGCGCGGCCTGGTTGAGGCCGTTGATCTGCGAGGTCATCGACTGCGAGATCGCGTAGCCGGCAGCGTCGTCCGCCGCCGTGTTGACGCGAAGGCCCGAGGACAACTGCGCCAAGGCACTGGAGAGCTCCATGCCTGACGAGGTCAGGGCATTTTGCGAGTTGAGTGCGTCGTAGTTCGTGTTGAGGACGAGTGACATGATTCAATGACTCCTGAGTTTTCGATCAGGCGCCGGACACCCGTCCGTTGCGCGCTGCGGCATATGGCCGTTCACGCCTTGTATCGGCGCGTTGCGCTGCAGCTTAAACGCTGTTCCCTTCAGTCATCGAAATTGTCGACTGAGTCACAGAGGTTGTCGCATCGCGACATAATCGACCCACGCGTGGCCGTGCTCCCGCGCTGCGACGCGACGAGAGGTCCTGGACTATTGGAGAGATTGGAACTTGCGAGAGATAACGAAACTTAAGTTAAGAGAGGTGCTGGAAGAGCGACAGCTTTGCGATCGACGCGTACGACGCCTGCGCGGCCTGCAGGGCGAGCTCCTCGGTTCCGAGTTGCGTGGTCGCTGCCGCGTAGTCCGTATCGGTGATGGCGCCGATATTGGTCTTCAGGTGCGTCTGATCGGTTTGCGCGCTCGACTGCGCCGTGGTGATGGCGTTCAGCCGCGCGCCCACCGAGGCCGAGACGTTGCTGAAGTTCGTGATCGAGTTGTTGATCTGCAGGATGCCGGCGGAGATCTGGGTCGCGAGCTGTCCGTTGTTGGGCGTTGTGGAGCTCAGTGCCGTCACCAGATTCGACAAAGCCGCGAAGGCGCTGGTGGTGCCGGCAGGCGCGATAGTGAACTTGTCGCCGGTGGCAGGCGGGCCGCTGATCGCAAACTGCGCGCCGTTGAAAGTGATGGTGCTACCGTCCGTGTAGGTACCCGAGCCAACCACTGTGCCGCCGCTATTGGTGATCTGGTAGTTGGTGGGACTCGTGAACGAAAGGGTATAGGTGCCTGGTGCCCACAAGCTGGGGTTGCTGACGCTGCCGGGGGTGATCGCGGCGCTGCCGGTGTTGGTTACCGCAGCCGCCGTCACGAATGTTCCGTTTCCGGATGGAATATTCATGAACGCAGTGCTGCCGGTGTCCCCCATCGAAATGCTCTGGGTCGGGGCGATCTGCACCTGGATCACGCCGTTCGCACCGTTGTAATTCACACTGGAGCCCGACTGCGAGAATGGTGCGCTACCGTTCGCGTACCCGCCGAACAGGTAGTTCCCTGAGCCGTCGGTGCGATTGCCGATGGCGACGAGGCTCTGCAAGTCTTGCTGCAACTGTGACGCGATGTCTTTGCGCTGTGCGGCCGAAAGCGTGGAGCTGTTCGCTTGCACCGCGAGGCTGTTCGCGTTCTGCATTATGTTGGTCGCGTCCATCAGCGCCTGCTGCTCGATCTGCAGGTTCGTCTGGACGGTGTTGCTGTTCGTAACATATTGGGCGGAGGCCGACAGCTGCATGTTCATCTGGTTGACCTGAGCCATTCCGGCTGGGTCGTCCGCGGCAGTGCGCACCTTCAGTCCCGTAGAGAGGTCCTGCTGTGTGGTGGACATGGCCACCCTCAGGGCGTCCATTTGGTCGACGGCATCGTTCTGGAACGTAGTGGTGGAGATTCTCATGATCAGCCGTGCTGGATTGCTGTGATGAGGGTACTGAACATGGTGTTCGAGGTCTGGATCATCTGCGCGGCGGCCTGGTAGGCCTGTTGATACTGCAGCATCTTGGCTGCCTCCTCGTCGAGATTCACACCCGAGAGATTGTTGCGCGCATCGCTTGCAGACTGGTTCACGGACTTTTGCGCGGCCGCGTTGGCCTGGGCTTGCTGCGTCAGCACGCCACCCGCGCTGACGAGATTGTTCGCGGTGTCGCTGAGCGAGGCGGTGTTTCCATTCAACGCTTTCGAGGACATTGCGCTGATCATGGCGAGCACGTTTGTATTGTCACCCGTATTCGCTGCACTGTTGCGGCCGACCGTAAAGGTATCGCCGGCGGCGGGTGTTCCACTTATCGTAACTTGCTCGCCATTGAAGCTGATCGGGCTGTTGCTCAAGTAAGTGCCAGAGGTTACGACGGCGCCGCCGCTATTGGTTACCTGGTAGTTGGTCGCGGAAGTGAACGAAATGGTGTATGTGCCGGAGGTCCATGCGGCCGGGTTCGTGATCATCGGCGCGGCGATGGTGGCAGTGCCGGTGTTGCCCGTACCTGAGGAGGAGGTAGCCAGCGCTGCGGCAGCGATTTGCGACGGGTTGGTCAACAGGACCGACAGGCCACCGATCGCGCCGGCCGTGGGACGGATCAGATGGGTATCGCCGTTAGCCGGCGTTCCGCTGACCACTATGGATATTCCTGCCGCGTAAAACGGACTGGCACTCGTGCCGGCTCCCGACATGCTGACCGGCTGTCCGGTGGTCGTGTCCTGGAGCTGCCACGCGGACCCTGAGTACGTGAGCTTGTAATCGTCGGGCGTCAGCTGGCTCAGGTTCGTGCGCGTAACGGCGAGCGTTGCGCTCCCGGTATTCGCGGTGCTCGGCGAGGTCAGTACACCCCCGACGCTGAACATGGCTTGGCCTTGTTGTCCGCTGAGGTCCATGCCCGAGGTTTGCTGTTGATTGAAGAGTGTCGCCAGTCCGACCGCGATCTGCCCCAATGTATTCTGGGTAGGGTCGAGTACCTGGCTGCGCGTGGTCAGCAATCCTCCTAACGTGCCGCCCGTTATTTCCGACGTGACGTCCGAAACCGCGCCGCTACCGCTCTGGATACCGATATTCAACTTGGAGGCGTTGGTGGTGTCAGGTGTCGCTACGAGCGTCTGCGCAGTGCTACCGACCACGAGCGCCTGGCCCGAGCCGACATAAATGTCCATCTGACCATCGCTTTGGGTGACGGCATTGACGCTCACGTACTGGCTGAGCTGATCGACCAGGCCGTCGCGCTGGTCCATCAACTGGTTCGGTGTCTGCCCGGTGCCCCCCTCGGCCGCCTTGATTTGCGCATTCAGCGAAGCGATATTGCTGGCGAGCGAGTCGACCTGTGACACCGTGGTGCCGACTTGCTGCTCGAGGTTTTGGCTGTATTGCGCGATCTGCGATTGGTAGTTCTGCAACTCCTGGGTGAGCGCCTGGGCCTTGCTCAATGCCACTTGGCGCTGGGCCGTCGAGTTGGGGGAGCTCGACACGCTCTGCAGCGCGTTGACGAAAGCCTGCAGTGTGGCCGTGAGGCCGGTGCTCGTACTGCTCAACATAGTATCGATTTGCGCCGCTTGGGTCGCGACCGTGTCGAAAGCGGAGTAGCTCGACTGCGAGGAGCGCACCTGCTGCGCGAGGGTCTCGTCATAAGAGCGAGTGATGCTCTGGACGTCGACGCCTGAACCGATGTAGCCGCTTGCCGTGCCCTGGCCGAGAGCCTCCCTGAGGTTGACATTCTCGACGCTGTATCCCTTCGTCGCGGCGTTCGAGACGTTGTTGCTGGTAACGCTTAGCGCCTGCCTGAAGGCGAGTAGGCCGGATATGCTAGTGGAAAGAATATCGCTCATCCGGTTGCGCCTTTAGAGGGTGCCTGCGTTGGGGTTTATCGGCCGCGCGCTCGCGGACTTGAGGGACGGCTCGGAAATCGCGGCGCGCTGCTGAATGGTTGCGGCGATCGTGGCGATCTTGCCGGCGTAGTCTGGATCTGTCGCATAGCCACCCCGCTGTAATGCCGTGGCGAACGCGTGCGTATTACTGCCGGTGTTCAGTGCCGCCGTGTAACGCGGATTGCTACGAAGCAGTGAAACATAATCCTGAATGCTTTGCTCCCTGCTGCCGTATGCACGGAATTGACCGCTCTTATCAACTGCGGTGCCGTTCTCATATTCGTGCGTGGCGGCGGCAACTGACGCGCCGTTCCACTGACTGCCGGCCTTCATGCCGAAAAGGTTGTTGCTCGAGCGGCCGCTCTTATCGCGCGGCACGCGGGTACCCCAGTTCGTCTCGAGGGCGGCCTGCGCGATCAGATTGCGCGGATCGACGCCAAGTTGGCGACCGGCTTGTTGCGCGGCGGGCCAGAGGTCGGTGATGAAATCGTTCTGGGCCGCGGGAGAGGTCGCGGGACCTGCGGCGTTTGGGGTGTGCGCGCCGCTGGTGCTTTGCGACCCTCTGGATGCCTGCGGGCCCTTGGAAGCGTCTGTTCCGCTGGAAGCTTGCGCGCCGCCGACGTTTGTCTGGCCACCGCCGGTCAGGCGTTGCATCTGCCGAATCAACAAATCAGCCAGCCCGAGGCCTTTGCCCTTGGAGAGTTCGATCGAGAGCTGGTCGTCGTACATCTCCTGGTAGGTTTCACCCTGATCACTCCCGAAGAGCGGGTCCTTGCCGACGGCGTCGCGCATGCTCTTCATCATGATGCGAGTGAACAAGCTTTCGTACTGCTTTGCGACCTGGCGCAAGGCTTGCGGATCGTTGTTGTGCGCGCTCTTCTTCAACGCGGTCAGGCCCGCGAAGTCGGTGTAGATGTCCGCGCTGTTGGCGCCCACGCCGTTGGTAAGCGGAAGCGTCATATCACGATCAACTCGGCGCGCAGCGCACCGGCCTGCTGCAGCGCTTCGAGAATGGCCACGAGGTCTCCCGGAGCCGCGCCTACCTGGTTCACCGCGCGCACGATCTCATCCAGGTTCACGCCGGCCTGGAACACGAACATCCGGGCGTCCCCCTCCTTTACATTGATCGTGCTCTGGGGAGTAACGGTCGCACCGGACACCTGCGTGAACGGATTGGGCTGACTGACCTGGTCCCGTTCCGTGATCGTGACAGACAGTGATCCGTGCGCCACCGCGGCCGCCATGACTCGCACGTGGGAACTGATGACCACGGTGCCAGTACGCGAATTGATGATGACACGTGCAGGCGGATCGCCCGGGTCGACTTCGATCGCTTCGAGAGTGGCAAGATAGGCGGTGCGCTGGTTCGAATCCATGGGAGCTGCGACTCGAACCGACACCGCATCGAGGGCGTCCGCGGTGCCCGCGCCGAGAATCTTGTTGATGGCGTTGACGACGCGCGCGGCCGTGGTGAAGTCCGGTGTATGAAGGTTGAAAACCAGGTGGCCGTCCCCTGCGAACTTCACCGGCACTTCGCGCTCCACTGTCGCACCGTTGGGGATGCGACCGGCACTAGGCACATTGACCGTGAGCTTGGAGCCGTCCTTGCCGGCGATTCCAAAACCGCTGACGACCATGCTGCCTTGCGCGAAGGCGTAGACCTGGCCATCGACACCGCGTAACGGTGTCATCAGGAGACTGCCACCGCGTAGGCTCGAGGCATTGCCTATGGACGCGACCGTCACGTCGATCTGCTGACCGGCCTTCGCGAACGCAGGCAGATCGGCGGTCACCGTTACCGCGGCTACGTTCTTGAGCTGCGGATTGGTGCCCGGAGGAATAGGGACACCGAATTTTGCCAGCATGTTGGTGATGCTCTGGATGGTGAAGGGCGCCTGGCTCGTCTGGTCACCCGTTCCGTCCAGACCGACCACCAGTCCGTAGCCCACCAACTGGTTGCTGCGTACGCCGGCGACGGTGGCGAGGTCCTTGATGCGCTCGGCATGGGCGGTGTCAATGTCAAACGCGAACACGCACAACGCAGCCAGCAAAAACCACGCTTTTTGCTGGCGGAAAGCGGAGTGATGTCCGCTCAAAGCGCCGAAGGCGAATTTGAGCCACATTAAAAAGGTGTCCAGGGTGAGTTGAAGAAGCGGGACAGCCAGCCCTGCGCGTTCACATCCGCGATCGCCCCCTTGCCACCATAGGTGATTCTGGCGTTCGCGACCTTGGAGGAGGATATGGTGTTGTCGGGCGCGAGATCGATCGGCCGGATCACGCCACTCAACACGACATTCTCCTGTCCCTGGTTGATCCAGATCTTCTTCTCGCCTTTCACGTAGAGGTTGCCGTTGGGTAGCACCTTGGCGACGGTGACGGTGATGTAGCCGGTGAGGCTGTTGCTCTGCGCACTATTGCCCTCGCCAGCGAACTTGCTCGCGTCATTGACGGTTCCACTGAGCACCGATGCGCCATGGATCGTGACCGGTGAGCCGAACAAGGACATGCCCGGAAGCGTCTCGTTGGTCGATTTCGAGGTCTTGGTCGTGGCGCTCTTCTGCGCGTTGGTTGCTTCGTTGAGGATGATGGTTACGGTATCCCCGATGTGGCGCGCGATCGAGTTCTCGAACAGGTCCACCTCGCGTCCAACCTGGTAGATGGCCCCGTTGGTGGCCGGCTGCACGGGCTCTTGCGCCCAGCCGAGACCGTCGTCGTCTTTTGCGTCCTTGCGTGCGGGGTGGCTGACGCAGCCGGCCGCGAGGACCGCGCCCAGCAAGCACACGAGGAAGAGGGGCTGATGTCGCATTCTCTTTCGATTCCGTTACATGTTCTGAGCGGCGTTCTGCAACATCTGGTCGCAGGTCTGCACGGCCTTGGAGTTCATCTCGTAGGCGCGCTGGATCTGGATCATGTTGACCATCTCTTCGACGACGTTGACGTTGGAGCTTTCCAACGAGCCCTG
The DNA here is from genome assembly GCA_964400085.1 of uncultured Steroidobacteraceae bacterium. Lineage (GTDB taxonomy): Bacteria > Pseudomonadota > Gammaproteobacteria > Steroidobacterales > Steroidobacteraceae > 13-2-20CM-66-19. The sequence goes on from CAYNTW010000027.1 coordinate 39,021, forward strand.
TACGAGGGTGCCCAAGCCCGTCACGCCCGGAGTACCCGTGGTCGGCGTGCCGCTCGAGGCCGATTCGGCCAGGAGGTTGCCGCCGAGGGATTGCAGGCCCGCGGGGTTGATGAAGTCGGCGAGTTGCAGGGTGCCCACCGTGGTGGGAGCGGATTGTCCGGCGATTTGCACGCTGACCGTCCCGTCACTGCCGATAGTGACGCTTTGGGTGCCGGATGGAATGGTGATCGCGGGCTGCACCTGGTAGCCATTGGCCGTAACGAGCTGTCCGGTGTTGGTGACCTGGAAGCTGCCGTCGCGGGTGTAGGCGAGCGTGCCGCTGGGCATCAGGACCTGGAAATAGCCGCGGCCCTGGATCGCCAGGTCGAGCGAGTTGCCGGTCTGATTGAGGTTGCCCTGCGTGTTGATGGTTTCGGTGGCGACCACGCGCACGCCAGTGCCGAGCTGCAGGCCCGAGGGTGACTGCGTCGTTTGCGAGGTGTTGGCGCCGACTTGCGCGACGTTCTGATAGAGCAGGTCTTCGAAGACACCGCGACTGGCTTTGAAGCCGGTCGTGCTGACGTTGGCCAGGTTGTTGGCCGTCACCGTCATTTGAGTCTGTTGTGCGTCGAGACCTGTCTTCGCGGCCCAGAGTGCGGGTTCCATAGGATGTACCTGTCAGTAATCGAGAGTTGCGTGCCGTCAGCCGGAGGACTGCAGTAGCTTGGTGGTGGTCTGCGCGTTTTGGTCCGCGGAGTGCAGCGCCTTGATCTGCATGTCGAAGTGCCGTGCGAGCTCGATCATGTTCACCATGGCGCTCGCGATGTTCACGTTGCTGGATTCGAGGGTGCCGGGGGTCACAGTAGTCGCGGCATCTGCCGGCACCGGATCCGTGTTCGTCGTATGGAAGAGGCCGTCCGCACCGCGCTGAAGGGTTGACAATGGTGGGTTGACCAGCTTGATGCGTCCAACTACGACGCTGGTCTGCGCAGTGGATCCCTGCGGGATGACGGAAATCGTGCCGTCCTTCGCGACGGTGATGGAGCTATAGGGAGGCACGCTGATCGGGCCGTTATCACCCAGCACCGGCTGACCGGTGGCTGTCACGAGCTGGCCGGTAGGCTCGACATGCATGTCCCCTGCCCGCGTGTAGGCTTCATTGCCTGTCATGTCCTGCACGGCGATATAGCCTGAGCCGTTCACCGCAATATCCAAAGGGTTGCCGGTGGCAAGCTGGGCGCCGGAGGAGGCATCCCAGCCCGTCGTCGTGTCGGTGGCGTACACGCGAGACGCATACCCTGGCCCGCTTACCGCACGGCTCTGGAATGCGCTGAGATCGGCCTTGAAGCCGGTCGTGCTGGCGTTCGCGAGGTTGTGGTTGTTGGCGGCCTGGGCGCGCAGCGTCTCTTTCGCACCTGACATCGCAATGTATAACAGCTTGTCCATGATTGATCCGGATTAGCGCTGGTGATCAGCCGCCGCTGACATGGATGACGGTCTGGCTGATCTGGTTATCGGTCTGGATCATCTGCGCATTCGCCTGAAAGTTGCGTTGCGCCGTGATCATGTCCACCAGGGCACTGGTGGTATCGACGTTGGATTCCTCCACGGAGCCGGATTGGATGGTGCCGAAGCCGGAGCCCCCGGCGACGCCTTGCACCACAGAGCCCGAGGCAGTCGTCTGCGACCAGCTGGCGTTGCCCATCTGCTGCAAGCCCTGGTCGTTGGCGAAGTTCGCCATGGCGACCTGGCCGAGCGCTACGGAGCGGCCGTTGGTGAAGGTCGCCTGCACGACCCCCGTGCTATCGATGTTGATGCCGGTAAGTGTGCCGACGGTGAAACCGTTCTGCTGCACGGCGGTGACCGCGAACGTGTCGCCGGTCTGCTGCGTGTTGGCGAGGTTCAGGGTAATGTTCATGGGCGCCGCACCCGTGGCCGGTGTGTACGCCGGCAGTGCGAGCTGGCCGTTGGCCGGGGTGGTCAGGGTGCCGGTGTTGGAGTAATTCAGGGTCTGCGGAGTACCGACGGCATTGCCGTCGATGTAGGTCTGTACCGTCCACTGATTCGGGCTCGCGGTTTTGACGAAGTAGAGCGACTGCGTGTGAGCCGAGCCGAGCGAGTCGTACACCGTGAGCGAAGTCGTATTGTTGTAGCTCGTCGGATCCGAGGGGTTGAATGTCGTGGTCGGCGGCTGGGAGGCGTTGGCACGCAGCGTAGCGGTGATCTGCGCCGTGGTGGTCGCCTGGGGTGCGCTCTCGTTGGTCGTGAGGGTGAGATCCGAAAGGCCGCCGGTATTGAAGCCGCCGGTGGGCAGCGGGGCGTATACCTGGAGCTTGGCGCCCGAGGCCGTAACGACCTTGCCGGCATTGTTGAGTTGGAACTCTCCGTCGCGAGTATAGGACAGCGCGCCGTTGTTACTTACGGTGAAGAAGCCATTGCCGTTGACGGCGAGGTCGAGACTGTTACCGGTCGTCTTGGTGTTACCCTGGCTGAAGAGCTGGGCGACTTCTTGCACCCGCACCCCGTTGCCGACGGCAGTGGAGGCCACGCCGGTCTGCGTCGAGGCGTAAATATCCCCGAACTCCGTGCGTGAGGCTTTGAAGCCGACGGTTTGCGAGTTGGCAAGATTGTTTGAGGTGACCGAGAGGTCCTGGGTCGCGGCGTTCAGGCCGGTGAGGGCGATGTTGAAGGACATTCAGTTGACTCCTTGGAAGATGTTCGAGTGCGGTCGGTCTACGCGACCCGCCGTTATTGCAGGCTGACTACGCTGGAGAGCGGCACGGTGCCGTTCTCCGTAGTGATGTCGAGGGCCGAAGTGGAGGGATCGACGACCACACTCGTGACCTTGGAGGCGATCAGCGGTGTGAGCGTGGTGTTCGTCGCGCCGTCGCTCGAGGTCGCAGTGACCTTATACTGGCCGGCGGGCACGGCGGTGCCGTTCGTGTTGGTACCATTCCAGGTGAAATGAGTGAGGCCGTCCGCAGCAGGAGCGACCTGGAGAGTGTCGACCAGCGCGCCGCTGGAGTTGGTCACGGTGACCGTGACCAGTTTCGCCGAGCTGGGCGCGACGACCGCGCCGGAGACGGTTCCGCCGCTGGTATCGAGAGTGGCGCCCGACGTCGGGGCGAGCACTGTCTGGCCGATGAGCGCCGCCCCGTTCGCCATCTGTGAGGACTGCAGGCTCGCCTGCAGGCTGCTGAGGGAGCTCTGCATGGCTTGCATGCTCGAGACCTGACTCATCTGCTCGAGCTGGCTCAAGAACTGCGTGGGATCGGCGGGCTGCAGCGGGTTCTGATCCTTCATCTGGGTCGTGATCAGCCGCAGGAAGTCCGCCGGCGTGATGCTCAGCGCGGAGCTGACGGCGTTGCTCGAGGTGGTCGAGTTGCCGGCGCTCATGCCGGTGCCCGAGCCGATCGGGTTGGTGGTGGACATGGATTGCCTCTAAATGAGTGATCAGGTGCCGAGCTTCAGGGTCGCGAGCATCAGTTCCTTCGAGGTATTCATGACCTCGACATTGTTCTGATAGGCGCGCGAGGCGGAGATCATGTCCGTCATCTCTTCGATGACGTTTACATTGGGTGAGTAGACGTTCCCGTCGGCGTTGGCGAGCGGGTTGCCAGGCTCGTAGCGCTCTGTGGGCTGGGCGGTGCTCTCGACGATTCCTTTGATACGCACCGCCGAGTTGGCTGAAGCCTCGGTGCTGAAGCCGGAAGTGCCGAGCGCTTGGGCCGCTACCGCGGCTTTGACAGCTGCGAACACCGGGTGCCGCGCTTTGTAGACCGTCGCGGGATCACCGCTGACGCTGTCGGCGTTGGCGAGGTTGCTCGCCACCGTGTTGAGCCGCACCGACTGCGCCGAGAGGCCGGAGCCGGCGATGTCGAATATCTTGAAAGATGACATGGTGGTGTTCCGTCCGCGTTACTGGCCGGTGATGGCCGTCATCAGGTTCTTCAGACGCGCCGATATGAAGCTGAGGGTGGCCTGGTAACGGACGGTGTTGTCCGCGAACGCGGCCTGCTCCAGTTGCGCATCGACCGTGTTGCCGTCCAGGGAGGGCGCGAGCGGCACGCGATATTTGAGAGCGGGCGAGGCGTCCACACCGCCGTTGCTCGAGGCGCCACCGAGATGACCCGCGGATGTCGTAGCCAACGGCAGGTCGGCTCCCGGCGAGCCGGCTTGCGCCAACGCCGCCTTGAAGTCGATATCGCGCGCCTTGTAGTTGGGCGTGTCGACGTTCGCGAGATTGTTGGCCAGGACCTCCATGCGTTGCGACTGCAGTTTGAGCGCATCCGCATGCACGCCGAGATAGGAGTCCAGGTTGAGTGGCATAAAGTGCTGTCCGTCAAAAGAATGACTTGCTGCCGGGGGAGACAGCAATACGCATGCCAAGCGCGTCGCCGGCATCGTGGCGGGACCAACAGGGGGTGAGTGACCGGTCGGGGCGTGAGATGGATCACGCCGGCGGCAAGGGCTTGCCGCGTGCAACGGCAGCGGATCGTGCTTCAGTGGGAGCTCCGCTTGCTTCAGGTTAGCGACCCGGAGGGAGAGGACTTGAGGGTGCGACATGCTGGCGCGCCTCTTGCACACGTCTCCCACATGAAGAGAAAGGCGACAGAAAATCGGCGCGCGGGCGGCCCGTCCGGGCCGACCGTTCCTCTGGAGTGGGTCGTGCTGTTTGGCGCTGTGATCCTGATCACCTGGATTTCCACGGCCTTGGGACAGGAAGCGGGCAGTGAGCGCGTCGAGTCCACGGATTCGATCCGCGCGGTGGCCGAGTCCTTCGTGAGATCGCAACTACCACAGGACGCGAGCATCGCCGCTGTGACCGCCGGTGCGCTGGATTCCCGCTTGCGACTCGTACGCTGCACGGGCGGCGTGCACGGCCACCTGCCACCGGGGGCAACGCTGCAGGCGCGCGCGATGGTCGCCGTAGCTTGCAGTGGTCCCGTCCGGTGGACTGTCTACGTTCCAGTAACGGTCGAGAGTCGCATCTCTGTCCTGGTTCTCAAGCATCCCGTAGCACGAGACGCGCGTCTCACTATAGAAGATGTGATCGTCGAGACACGAAAGGTGACGGGGCTGTCAACTGCCTTCCTGACTGATGTGAAGGATCTCGAGTCACGTTCGGCCGAGCGTCCGTTGCCCATGGGCACTACCCTGACTATCGATATGCTCAAGCCCGATATGGTCATCCGTCATGGCCAGGACGTGACCCTCGTCGCCTCCGCAGGGGGGATTGAGGTTCGCGCCGCCGGCCGGGCTCTGGCGGATGCCGCGGCCGGCACGCGGCTCAAAGTGCAGAACCTGAGCTCTTTGAAAGTGGTGGAAGGGGTTGCGGAAGGCCCCGATCTCGTGCGGGTCTCCCAATGAGGTCACCGCATGTCTGGAATTTGAGACGGACGTTAAATTTTTCATGGAAACCGTCGATAACCAGTTCGCAGATCGCCCGATTGCAGATGAGCCTATGGAGGCAGCCAGTGGCTAACGCGATAAATGGTTATTCAGGAAGTGGCGCGACGTCCCTTGGAACAAGCCGTACGACCCAGCAATCCGCACGTGACCCCGCTGCTCCGACGACTGCGGCCGCAAAGTCACCCGCCGCGGACGGTGTGCGCATCACCGAGATGGCCTCGCGGCTCGCCAGTCTCGGCCAGAAGCTGAGCGGGCTCCCGGCAATCGACGGCGCGCGTGTTGCGCGGATTAACCAGTCCCTCGCGGCCGGCACTTACAGAATTTCGGCAGACCAGATCGCCGGCGGGCTTTTGCAGTCCGACCGCGCCTTGGCTCAGATTGGTATATAGAGGAGTCATCGATGGACCCGGCACAATGTCGCGAACGCATGAGCAATCTCATCGCCCAGGAGTTTTCCGGGGTGGCACAGCTGTGTGATCTGCTCGAGCACGAGCACGGTTTGCTGGCCGCGGGGGATGTCGCCGGTCTCAGTGCGGCGATCAACAAGCGACAAGGTTGTGTCGAACGGATCGCACGAGTCGATGAAGAGCGCCGCGCGATGTGCCGCGCTTTGAACCTGTCTGTGGATGCGACGGGTCTGGAAACCCTGCTGCGCTGGTGCGATCCGCAAGGAACTCTGTCGAGTCGCTGGGCCGAGTGCGCCGCAGCGGCGACTCGCTGCCAGATACTAAACGATCGCAATAGCGCCCTCGTGAGCGCGCAACTGCAACACGTGCGCGCACGGCTAGGGGCTCTGTTGCAGAGTACGCGCGAAGCGGTGACTTACCGCCGCAACGGCGCTTATAGCCAGGGTGGCGTTGGGCGGGTGTTGGCTACCGAAGCCTGAGTGCTTGGTGCGCGCGACCGAGGATCGCGTTGCGTGTGGGGAGATGACGGAACGGCGCTGTCAGTTCATCATAATCTTCAGGGATTGTTGGTCAATTTGAGATCGGGCGCGGGATTCGACCCGAGTGATAGAGCCGGCCGCAGATGCGCCAGCGAAGGCAGATCGCGCAGAAAATCGTCCGGGTAGTAGCCCAGGTGCAGCGCTCCCCCACGCTGCAACAGGCGAATCTGGTCGGTCAGAACCCGGTCGGGTACGGGCTTGCCGGTGCGCCAATCCCGGGTTTGCAGCTCAAAGACAGTGCGAGCGAGCCCGTTCGGAGTCTGCGCGACCTGCTGCTCGAGCCGTTTGAGCCATGCCAACGGATGCGGCGCGTTCTCCATGAAGGGCATCGCCATGATGACGGTGTAGTCGTAGTCCTGGATAAAATGAGTGTACGACTGCGCGAACCATAGCTCCGACTCCGGATCGAGCACCGGGCGCGCGAAGATATTGCGCGCAGTCAACAGGGCGGGCTGATATTCCCGCAGCTTCGCGGCCAATTCCAGAGTGAACTCGTTTAGCGCCGCGCTTTTGCGTTCCGACCACTGACGACTCAAGCGGGGGTCCGCGCGAATGGCCGCGATGGAGGACGGCAGCCCCCAGTCGTGGGTGTACACCTGTATCGCATCATCGCTCGCGTCCTCGTCATCGCCCAGGACGCCATCATCATGGAAGAGTACGCCGGCAAAGGCAGCGTGCTTGGCAAGATCTTCGTACACATCGAGGATCATGCGCCGCGCAGCGGGATCGAAAGGTGAAAGCCGTCGCGGGCGGGTTTCGATCTCAACAGCCGATGTGCCCGGGACAGCAGCGACCGTACGCGGCTGTATCGAGGAGGATTCCGGAAACTTGAAGGCCAACACCGGCATCCACGCGTATACCTTGGCCATACCTCTCGTGCGCAACTGCCACGCAGCGCGGTTGAAAAGATCCGCGCGCATCGGAAGGTGACGATTGGGAAAGTAAACGGCTTCGGCGACGCCGCGGCCTTCCGGGTCCGCGAACGCCTGTAGAAACACAGCGTTGATGTTGTAACGCTTGATCCGCTCGACGAGGCGCGAGAGATTGGCTTCCTGCTGTTTGGGGTCGGGATCATAGACGTAATCCAGGTCGACCTGGATGGCTCGCATGCGCGGCGCGAGCTCTCCAAAGTAGGCAGCCGGCGCTTGCAAATCGTCTGTCAGTTCCGCAATCCCATCGTGGAATTCCATCAGCGTGCGGCGTAACTGCCTCAAAGGTTGCAACGGGGGATTGGGACCCGGCTCCAGATTGAACGTGATCGGCATGCCCACCTCCCGTGCGATCCGCGCCGCGGTCTGATTGTAGGCGCCATAAGGCCAGATCATCGCTCGCGGTGCTTGTCCGGTTTCGCGCTCGATCTGCTCGGAGCTGCGCTTGAGGTCCGCCCGCAGGCGCTCGATATAACTACGATCGTCCTCATAAGAGCCCGTTTCACGATTGTAGATGCGCGTCACCGCGGAGGGCTCCAGATTCCCTTGAGGATTGGCCGGTACACCGCGATGGAGCTGATAGCTATGAGAGGCGACCTCGACCAGTCCCGAAGCGCGCATGTCACGCACTTCGTTCCAGCTGACAAATTCATCGCGGGGCACCTTGGTGCCGGCGTGATCGACTTCAGTGCCCTCAGGGGCATCCAGCCAGCTTCCCACGAGGCCGATCACTGCCGGGTATTGGAAGAGCTTGAGTAGCGGAAAGACACGTGTGTAGACGGACCGATACCCATCATCGAAAGTGAGGAGGATCGCTTTGTCGGGTAGAGCTTTGTGCCCGTTGCGCGCCGCCAGCACGTCGTCCAGGCTTACCGGATGGTAACCGTGCTCGCGGAGCCAGGTGAGTTGGTTGACGAACTCATCGGTGTCCACGGCAGTTGCATCGGGCGCCTTCGCCATCGTTGCTTTCAGGTGATCGCGTATGTCGTGATAGCAAAGGACGCGCAACGTCTGCGGGAGATCCGGGGGCGGCTCCACAGCTTCGACTGTTGTGATGAATGCCGGCCATAGCGCGGTGCAAAGCAGCGCGAGCAACGCAGGTGTACGCATCACAGCATCCAATTCACGTTGAAGTATACGGAGTTGAGGCCCTGTGGCACGCCGTCATACGAACGATGTACTCGGCTGAACCCATAGGAGACGATGAATTCACTGGCGGAGCTCCATTCATGCTCGTAGCGCACGCCCCAGATCGGACTGGTGCCGAAGTGAGCTTGTTGATAGCCGCCCCCGAGGATAATCACCCGTTGCCTGAATGATCTCCACGGATCGCGCCACGTGAGCCAGTCATTGACGAGCGTCAGATCAGCATTGGAGTCACTCGCCGGGTTGAAGTATGGTGCGTTGCGCACGGTGTTCGATGAGCGGCCCACGTCCACGGTGGTGTCGAGCAGGTAGACCGGACCCGAGCGCCAGCGCTCGAACCAATCCGCGTGCCATTGAGTGCGCTGATTGCCGTCAGTAAAGTCAACATACATGCCGCCCGCGTCGAAGTGGCGTGATTCGTTGACGATGCGCGTTACAGTGGCCTGGTAGTCCCGCCCGCTGATTGAAGCCAGTCGCGCCTTCAACGGCACCTCATTGCTGTTGGTGTCCAATGCGCCCTTCACGCGCCATCGGTCTGTCGGTGCCCAGAGGGTGGTCGCGCTCAAGCCCGCGTCGCCGTGGGTGTCGCCGTTGACTTCGAGCATGGAATTCCAGTCAACTCCCCGATATTCGCCACCAAGCCCGATCCGGCTACGCGCGACAGCGATATCGTCGAACAGCGTCTCGGCATAATAGTGATGTCCGTAGACGCGCCAACGGTAGTCGATGGGCGAGGAATAGGCCCAGGTCTCCAGGCCGTAGTCGCGGCTTCCAGTTACGCTACTGACACTCGCGCTGTCAGTGGATCCGCCGTTACCTTGCATGATCAGCTGTGGACGTTGGTATAGTTGGTACTCACGCTCGGCCCTCTGCACTTCGCGGCTTGCGGGCTCGTAGCTGATCAGCGACTTGATTGCGCTCTCGGCTTGCGCATATTCGTGTAATGCCAGTTGCATCTCGGCGTAACCGATGCGCGCGTCCAGCGCTTCGGGCGCGTCAACCAGAACACTGCCGAATTGCTCCCTCGCCGCACGCGGCTTTTCGCGAACCGATAGCAGCGTGCCATATGAGGTCCGCGCCGCTGGATTGTAAGGAGCTGCAATGAGAAAGTGCTCGAGCAACTGTTGGCTTTCATCGAGCCTGCCCTCGAAGAGCCGCTCGAGAGCCTGCAGCTGACGCACTTCGATATACGGTGCATTGTCGATCTGCACACCGCCGCTGAGGCCGCGGTTGACGTAGGGTGGCTCTCTTGCCATGAGGGTGTCGACGAGCTTTCGCGCGCTGGAGAATTGGCCGCACGCGACATACGCGTACACCAGGCCCACGGTCCATTCGTGATTCGGTGCGCCAGGGTCCGACTTGGTCATCTCCAACGCTTGACGGTATAGATCGCGCGCTCGTGCGGGCTTGTATTCGTACGAATACGCGTCCGCGGCGGCCGCGAGCGCGTACGGCGGGGGCTTGAGACCCGACCTCAGTGCTTGCTCGTACAGTGTAATGACGTCTCGCATTCTGACTCGGTCGCGCAGTGCCAACATGCGATTGAATATCTCGCGTGATTCGCGCGCCTGCTCACGGTTGCACCCCGAGCAGTCCAACGACTCGCTGTCAGCCAACGCCCGATCGGTTCCGCTGTAACGTGCCGATGACGGATCGTGCGCCAACTGTGCCTCGCCCCAGCGAATCTCCCGCTCTATGACCTCATCACGCAGGCGGCGCGTCTCCTGATCGTCGAAAAGTGCCGCGTTCCTTAGGGCATAGCTCAACGCCAGTTGAGGGGCGCCGAGGCGGGCTGTCACGAAGACACGCTCGCGCAAGGCTTCCCGGTCGGCCGGCTCGATCGCGAGAATCTCGGCGTAGGTTTCCGCCGCCTCGAAAAATAGCGCCTTGCGTTGCTGCACGTTAGCGCGCGAATGCAACAACGGCAACACGGTCTTGCGATAGGGTTTCGGCTCGGGCTCCAGGTAAGCACGGATATGATCCAGCGCGGCGTCGACCTTACCCGTGTCTGCCTCGATCAATGCCAGAGCGGCGCTGGCCTCAGGATTGCGTGGTTCATGTTGCAACACGCGTTGATAGATAGTTTGCGCCATGGCGAATTCGTGTGCGTGACGAGCCGCGTTACCCAGCGTGAAAAGCACATAGTCAGGCGTGTCTGAAAGGTCCAATCGCGGCCAGAGGCCGAGGGCGTTACTCGTCTGGCCCGCCCATACCAGGACCACCGCGTAGTCATATAAGTACTGCCGCTCGCGAGGTTCATTTTCGGCCCATGCTTTGAGCTGCTCCAATGCGGGTCCGGTGTCGCCTCTTCGGGCCTGCTCGATCACCGCGTTGTATTGTGCCTCGCTGACCGTCGCTAGCGCGCAGTCAGTGGCACTCGCGAGGGCGAGCGCGAGCGATAGGCCGTAAAGCGCGTTCACACGCATCCTCATTTCCGCGATCAGGCGCGTGTTCGAGCGAGGCTTTGCTGCATCTCGCCGATGGCGCTGTCGGCGCCGTCGTGTTTGTCCGTTGGGACTGCCCTGAACGCGCCCGCTGTGAGCTGGATCGCGGCGACACGTCCGTCGCTGTGATGATGAATCACGACATTCCGCGCCTGCTGCATGGCTCGTATGCGGCGCGGTTCCACGCCGAAGTACCACGAGACGACATCTACCGGGCAAAGATTGTCGTAGCAGCAACTGGTGCTGCTGTTGCCGCCCTCCGGAATGGTCTCAACGCGGGTTCCGGTCTGCAGCCGCGCTTGCGTGAATTTTCGGCGCTGATACTGCGACCAACCAAGCAAAGCGAGCAGTACCGCAACGGGAGTGAGCACGAAGGCGGGTACCGCGCCCAAGGACGGCGCGGTCCGCGGGTCTATCCAGTGTATGTATATTTGTTGAAGAGTCGCCGCACCTTGCCGCCCGATACCCTGTACGAGCTGTAAGATCATGAGGCCCCACAACATCCACGAAAGGGCGAATACGAGCCAGTTTCGCACACGCACGACCAGCGAGACCGAGGAGCTGGAATGGATGATGACCCTCGGGCTCATGCGCGGAATCCTCGATCCGGGCTTACCCATAGAGCCCGTTGTCCGCGCCGCTTGAGCAAGGCTTTAGGCAGGCCCGCGAATGATGCACCGGCGAGAATCATCCAGTAGTAGAACGGATACCAGGCGATCCAGAACAACGACTTGTGCAAGCCTTTCTCGTAGCGCCTGTCGAAGAAGATTCCGGCACCGAACTGGATCAGGCAAGTCAACACCACGACCGTAGCGGCCGATTCGCCCTGAATCACCGTCGGTAGCAACGACGACACACCCTTATTGATCGCCCCGGCGACTCCGGTGATGATCGTGCCGGCGACGACATATACCCAGAGCAAGCTGGCGACGTATTCGCCGAAGATCGGCCACACGTGCCGTTGGCTCCAGTGTGCGAGGACGTCCAGATTGCGAAGGGCTACTTCGGCGCCGCCCTGAGCCCAGCGCAGTCGCTGCTTCCACAGTCCGCGCAGGGTTTCCGGCATCAGAATCCAGCACTTCGCGTGGGGCTCGAAGCGAATCGCCCAGCCATCGCGCTGCAATTTCCAGGTGATATCGACATCCTCGGTGATCATGTCGGTGCTCCAGTAGCCGACACGATGGAGGGCCGCCTTACGGAAGGCGACGATGACGCCGGAAACGGAAAACAACTTGCCGAAGACGCGTTGGGCCCGCTTGATCATGCCAACGATGCACGAGAATTCACCGACCTGGATCTTGCCGAGCAGCGTGGATCTGTTGCGGATGCGCGGGTTTCCAGTAATCGCGCCGACGTTTGGGGCGGACAGGAAATGCGACACCATCCACGTACAGGCATCGGGGTCCAGGATTGCATCCCCATCGATGCACACGAAGTATTCGTTGGGCGACAGCAATGCCCCCATGCACAGCGCCATTGCCTTGCCCTGGTTTTTGGCCAGATGAATGACGCGCAGCGTGGCATGCGCTTTCGCAAGCTCATCGAGAATCGCTCCGGTGTCGTCCTTGCTGCCATCGTTGATTGCGATGATTTCGTAGTGCGGATAGTTTTGCTGCAGGAGCCACGCGATCGTCTCGCGCACGTTCTCTCCCTCGTTGTGGCAAGGCAGCAGGATGGAGACCGGTGGGTAGTGGGTGAGTCGTGGCGCGGTCAAAGGCCGGCCGCGCTCCCAATTGAAGTAGAATATTGCGGCACCGATGATCCAGACATAAGTCATGATCAACGGATACAGGAAAACGAATTCGATCAATTCATGCCAGATCTGGGTGAGAATCGACATCAAACTGGTCTCGCAGCGCACCGAAGCGTGGAACCGTCATTGAACCTTGGGATCGTCGTTGACAACCAGGAGGCGTATCACGGTTTGTTGAATCACCGCGGGCGCGTGGGAATAGTTCCGGGTTGGCTCACACTTGTGCCGGTGTTAGATTGGCACGCTTGCGATTGAAGGGTTCTATCGCAGAAGGCGAGAACTGATACCTGCGCCGCCTAGCTCTCGTTGGCTGGCTGCACGCACTTGCGGGCCGATCGCAACCCAAGCAGCGCGAATCTCTCCCAATAAGCGCTCGACCTCCGAGATGTAGTCCACCCGACTCTCGAGGTTGGCGAGTAACAGTCGGCGGATCATGTAGTCGTACAAATCGTCGAGGTTCTGCGCCAACTCGCCGCCCTGCGCCAGGTTCAGGCTCCCACGCAGCTCGCCGATCAGCGTGACACAGCTGTGCAGCAGCTGCGCCTTGCGGGCGATCTCCTGGCGTTGGATGCAACCGCGCGCGATCGCCATTCGCTCCAGGGTCCCATTCAACAGCATGAGAACGAGGCCGTGGGGATCCGCGCCGGTTACTGCGCCGTGAGCGCGGACTTTGACGTAGGCCGCTACGGCCGAATTGCCAGTAAAGCTGCGCACCTGCTTCTCTCCTGTCAACGCGACGCGCTACGAGCCCGAAGTGCCGCCGATCGTCGGCAACGATGCGAGCGCCTGCGACAAATAGCCTGACGTGGTCTGCAACTGCGATAGCAGCGTATTCAACGCCGTGTACTGAGTCGTGAGGCTCGCGCTGAGGGCGGCCATCTGAGTATTCAGCGTATTACTCTGCTGGGTGAGCGCACTCGACTGCTTCGTGAGCGACGTCGCGGCGGCAGTAACGAACCCGTTCGACCCAAGGTCGTTCGTGATCTGCGTGTTGAGCGAGGCGGCGACGCCGTTCGTGCCGCTGAAGAGCTGGCTGACCGCATTGAAGTTGGTCGACAAGGCGGTCGAGAGTGTCCCGCTGTTCAGGGTAAGCGTGCCGTCGCGGTTGCCCGAAATGCCGATGCTGGCAAGCGTGTTGTATGTGGAAGAACCGGTGCTGACGATGCTGTTCATCGCGTTACGGAGCTGGGTCTGAATGCCGGTCAGAATAGGGTTGCCTAGCATCGGTCCCCCCGTATTCGTCGTCGGATCATAGCTGCCGAGCGAAGCCATCGTTCCTTGCAGGGTGTTGTAGGCGGACACGAGATTGGTGATGTTGGTCTGAGCGGTCGCCGTACCGGTGGCGACGGTCAGCGTCGCGGGCGTGCCGACCGTCTTGCCCACCAGGCTCAGCGTGACCCCGCTGATTGCACTAGTCACGGTGTTGCTCGGGCTCGTCGCGTTGACGCCGGCCACACTGAATTGCGCATCCTGCGCGGCCGTTTGCTGGGTGTAATTGGCCGTGTTGCTGCTGCTGTAGGTCACATTCGACAGACCCGTGCCGCCGTCGGTTTCGGTAACCTGGATGGTATTCGCAGCGCCGGTCAGGGACGAGGAGAGCATCAGATGACCGCCATCACTACCCACTACCACCGTCGCGGTGATGCCGGTGTTGCCGGTGGCCGAATTGATCGCGGCCGCGAGGCCGTTCAGGGTGTTGTTGCTGCTATTGATCGTGACACTGAAGCTCGAGCCGCCGCCCAGCGAAAGGCTGAGCGTCCCGGTACCGATCGTTGCGGTGCCACCGCCTGCAAACGCGTTCGATAGGATCTGCTGCGCCTGCGCAAGCTGGGTTACCGTGAGGTTGTATGTGCCGCTCGTAGCCGTCAAGCCTGCTGTGGCGGTGAATACCGACGTGTTGCTGCTGGTGGCGGTCAGCGAGTTGAAGGCCGACGGTGTCGCAAGCGAGGTCAGGGCCCCCTGGAATGTGGACAACGCGCTTTTGAGCGAGCCGAGCGCGGAAATCTGGGTCGTGACGGCCTGAGATTGATTGGCAATCACGGCCTGCTGCGGTGCCTGGGTGACGGCCACCAGCTGCTGCACCAGAGAGCTTACGTTGATGACAGATCCGCCGGCCGCTGCCGCGCTGGTGCTGGCTGCGACCGAGACAGGAGCGCTACCGATTGTGGTCATTGAGGCTCACTCCGCGTACTCATGGAGAAAGTCGAGCGGGCGCCTGGTGGCGCCCGCCCATTCCTGTCGCGAGTCTTGCGGACCCGCCTCTCATTGCGATTACGGCAGCCTCTGGAGCAGGGTCATGATGTTCTGCGGAATCGTGTTGGCTTTCGCGACCATCGCGGTGCTCGCCTGCTGCAGAATCTGGGCCTTCGACAGGTTCGCGGTTGCCGCGGCATAGTCCGCATCCGTGATGCGGCTTCTGGCGCTCGACAGGTTGGTGGCCGAAGTGTTCAAGCCTGCTATGACGGCCTGAAAGCGGTTCTGGAACGCGCCGAGCTGGGCACCCGTTGAGGCGACCTGCTGAATAGCAGCGTCGATGGAGGCGATCGATGTGTTGGACGCGCTGATGGTCTGCACGTTCGCGTTCGCGATCGACGTACCCGAGAGCGCGGTGTTGGTGGTACCGGCACTCAGACCGGTGTTCGTCACGGTGCCGCCAATGACGAGCGAGCCGCCGGCTACTCCCGAGTAGTTGACGGTGTAGGTCGAAGTGGTCGTGCCGGCAGCGAGGGTGGTGTCGGAGGCGACCAGGGTGCCCGTGTAGGCAGCAACAATGTTCGCACCGGTAGTGTTGCTGAGCTTGAGGTTGTTGCCGACGTTGGCTGCGGTCACACCGGTAGCGGCGGAGATCGCGTTGATGGCACTGACCGCGGCGTTCACGTCTGTCGCCTGTACGCCAGTAGTGGTGATAGACGCTGTCGCGATTCCATTCACAGTGATGGTGCCGGCGTGGCCCGCATTGGAGGCGTATGCCGTGGCGCCCGTGACGCTGGTGGCGACGGCGGTGGCTGTCACACCGCTAATGCCTGCGTTGTTGATGGCGGAAGCGATCGCGGATGCGTCCGTTGTGATCGTGCTTGATCCAACGGCAGTACCATTGATCGTCAGCGCCGACAAGTTGACGGTCGTCGCGCCGTTCAGCGCGCCGCTGGCAGCCGCCGCGGTGTACTGTTGACCGAGGACCGCCGTGCGGGAGCTTTGGACCGACGATACGGTGATCGTCTGTCCGACATT
>CAYNTW010000028.1:0-21887 GCA_964400085.1 uncultured Steroidobacteraceae bacterium
CGCGCTCCTGGCCGATCACGTACTCGTCGAGAACTTTCTTGATCTCGTGCGGCTTGGGAAGCTTGTCCCGCGCCCGCTCGGCGCGGTCCTCGAGCTCCTCACGAATGATGTCGTTACAGAGCTCGACACACTCGTCGCAAACAAACACAGAGGGGCCGGCGATGAGCTTACGGACTTCGTGCTGGCTCTTTCCGCAGAAGGAGCAGTACAGAAGCTTTCCGTCATCGTGGCGACCACGTGCATCTTCAGTCATCGAGGGCCCTCATGCGCGCTCGCACCCCGGTCCGCAAAGCGGCCGAATAAGGGGGCGCAAGTTCTTATAGCACGGTGTCCGGCCGCGACGCAAAGCGCCGGCGCACGGCTAAGTCGTTGTGTGGATAGGAGTTGTGGAACCAGTTTCACTTTCTGCGATTCAAGGCCAGGCTCATCGATCGCCCCGATGAGTAATAGCTGTGGGCACTTAGCTCTGTTTACCAGGGACAGTGGCCGCCAGCGGCACCTCGCCGCGTTTCTCGAGCACCTTGTCGATGAGACCGTAGCGCTGCGCTTCCTGCCAGTCCATGAACCGGTCGCGGTCGGTGTCCTGCTTGATGCGCTCGACGCTCTGACCCGTGTGCTTGGCCAGGATTCTGTTCAGTCGCTCACGCGTTTCCAGCATCTCCTTGGCGTGGATCTCCATGTCCGCCGCCTGTCCCTGAAAGCCGCCCAGGGGCTGGTGGATCATGACCCGCGCGTGCGGGAGCGCGAAGCGCTTGCCGGCGGTGCCGCCCGCAAGCAGTACCGCACCCATGCTGGCAGCTTGACCGACGCAGATGGTGCTCACATCGGGCTTGATGAATTGCATGGTGTCGTAGATGGCCAAGCCCGCGGTGACGACGCCACCGGGCGAATTGATATAAAGCGCCACGTCCTTGTCCGGATTCTCCGACTCCAGGAACAGGAGCTGCGCGACCACGATGTTGGCCATGTAGTCGTCGATCGGACCGACGATGAAGATCAGCCGCTCCTTCAGCAATCGCGAGTAGATGTCGTAGGCGCGCTCGCCCCGAGCTGTCTGCTCCACCACCATCGGGACGAGGTTCAATGCGTACTCTTTCATGTTAAGCCACCTGTTCCTGACCGAAGCCCGTGATCTCTTTGAAGGTCATCGGCTTGTCGGTGATATTCGCTTTGGACAACAGCCAGTCCACCACCTGATCCTCGAGGGCCGCCGATTCGATTTGCCGCACTGCGTCCTGGTTTTGGAGGTAGGCGCGGCGCGCCTCTTCCTGTTGCGGCTCCGGATATGAGGCTATCAGGTCTGTCAAGCGGGCCTGCACTCGCTCCCGATCCAATTTGATCTGCTCGGTTTGCACGATCTGGCTCATCAGCAATCCAAGCGCCACCCTGCGTCGCGCGGGCTCTTCGAAGGGCTCCCGCGCTGGGAGCTGGCTCGCGTCCCGAATTCCCATGCGCCGGGCGGTATCAATCTGGAGTTGTCGCACTTGCTCTTCAAGTAGGGTGCGTGGGACGTCGACGGGATTCTGCCGATAGAGTGCATCGAGAACCTGCCCGCGAACGCGGTTGCGGATCACATCCGCGAGCTCTCTCTCCATGCTTTTACGGACTTCGGCCCGTAGCGCGTCCACTCCTCCTTCTTCGACACCGTACGCGCGGGCGAATTCCTCGTCTACTGCCGGAAGAGACTGTTCCTCGACCCTCTTTATGGTGACTTGCAGCTCCGCGGTCTTGCCCGCCACCGCCTTGTTCGGATGTTCGGCGGCAAAGGACACGTTGATGGTTCGGCTCTCGCCGGCCGTCGCGCCCTTCAGGCCTTCCTCGAGCTCGACCATGGACTGGCGCGAGCCAATCACGACCTGGATGTCAGTCCCTTCACCGCCCTCGAATGGACGGCCGTCAATGCGACCGTGGTAATCGATGATCACGCGATCGGTATCACGGGCGCCACGCTCAACCGCTGTAAACACGGGCCGCTGCTTGCGCATGCTCTCGATCATCGCGTCGATGTCCGGCTCGGTTACCTCGACAGCAGGCCGCTCCACCGCAATCCCTTCCACTGCGGTGACCTTCACCTCGGGCATCACTTCGAACACCGCGGCGTACTTGAGGTCCGACCCAGGGCCGATCGCCAGCGGCTCGATGCGCGGGTTCGCCGCTGGTGTCAGTTTTTCCTGACTCAGCGCCTGCGCAAAGGAGCTGCGCATGAGATCGCTCACCACTTCCGTGTGCACCTGCTCGCCGAACTGCTTGCGGATCACCGCGAAGGGTGCTTTGCCGGGGCGGAAACCTTTCAGCCGAGCGGTCCGGGAAATCTGCTTGAGCCGCTGCTCGACCTCGGAGGCGACTTCAGTGGCGGGAACGGCCACCTCGAGTCGTCGCTCGAGCCCGGCGGTGGCGGACAGTGAAACCTGCATGTGCTAAATCCTCGAAAACGAAAAACTTTGCTACCGCCCGCTGCTGGGAGATTGGTTAGGCCATCGGGTTCGTGCGAGAGGAGGGACTCGAACCCTCACGGGGTTACCACTGGAACCTAAATCCAGCGCGTCTACCAATTCCGCCACTCTCGCGCGGGCACCGTAAGCACAGCGCGCGCAGGCAACACCTTCCGGCCGTGCGTCGGGACTGGAGAGTATACCGGATACTGCCCGTTCTTTACCTCGGGCGCTCCTCGCTCAAAGCGCGCATCAGACCTTCGAGCCGGTCGATCTGGTCGTGCAGACGATCGGCTACACTGCGCTGCAGCACCGTGGCGATATCCTCGTCGAGCTCGCAATTCTGACGTTTCAAAGCCGCCACCGAGACCACCACCGCCGATTGGATCTGGCGTAGCTGCAGCAGCACGTCGGCGAGCTGGGCGCGCGCCGATCGCGACTTTAGGTTCGACTTGCCTGCCACCATAGTGCTCCTCCACTCTCTCCCTTTGAGAGGCACACGTCTCGGCCCGCGTTTTCGAACAGACATGACGTGGTCTGAATACGTTATTATACTTTAGTACGAATCAACAATACTAATGTAATGATAACGCGTCGAGCAGGGGTTGTGACCTTACATTTGTGCTGCAGTGCGTCATCATCGTATGGCGCAACGGAAGTCGACATGACCGGACGGCGCGAAAGACAGGAAAACAGTGGTTTTGCCGCGCGCTTGCGAGAAGTGATCGACGCCTATGGAAGCGCGAGCGGCCTGGCTAAGACGATCGAGCGCTCGGAAGGTGCCGTACGCAAATGGTTGCGGGCGGAATCGGAGCCGAATGTCACCGATCTGCGTGCCCTGTGCGAGCAAACCGGCACCAGCATCGAATGGCTCGTCACGGGTCGAGGTACGCGCGAGGCGCAGGCGGAGGCCGTACGCGAGTCCTCGCCCCCGCCCTACCAGAATGCCCCACGCGAGCAACTGAACGTCCATCTCCTGGAAGGCATTTTCTTGGCCATGCAGGAGGAGTTGCGCAGCGCGCAACTGGAGCTGCCCCCATTGAAGCAGGCCATGCTCGTCGTGACGTTGTACGACCTGTGTCATGAGCGCAAGGAAGTGGACCGCGAAGCGGTCGGCCGGCTGGTCAAGCTCGCGGGTTGAGTCGTGCGCCGCGCTTGGCCGCAAGACCCGGGAGGACGTTTTCTTTTCGCCATCGTGGTGATGGCGTGCGCGTTGCTGGTGGCCTTGTCGTTACGGATGTTGATCGGGAGCGGCCCCGCGCTCCTCATGGCTTTTTTTCCCGCGCTGTTGGCGGTGACCTTCTACTCCGGCGCCGTCCCGGCGGTGATAGGTTGGTTGTTTTCAGTCTGCGCGGCGGCGTTCGCGTGGAGCGGCTCGCTGAGACAACCCACGTTGAGCGTGCCGGACCGTTGGATCGTGGTTACCTTCGCCCTCTCGACCGCGCTCAGTATCGCCATTGGCGCGCGGGCGCGGCGCGCGGCGTTGGAGGAGCGTATCGAGCTGCTGCGGGTCGAGCAACGAGCGCAACGAGACGTGAGCGCCGCAGAAGAAAACAAGCACCTCGCGCTTTCCAAGCTGTCGCACGATCTGCGGACTCCGCTCAGCACGATCATCGGCTGGGCGCAGGTGTTGCGCGCGCAGAATCCGCCCGAGGAGATGCTGCGTGGTCTGGAGGTGATCGAGCGCAATGCCCGGACGCAGACCCGCATCATCCAGGAGCTGCTGGAGGGCAAGCCGAAACAACCCGCGACTGCCGCCGCGGAGGGTGCCACCGACGAGCCTGCCAAACAGGGCCCGGTGACGCCCCAGCCATAGTTGTTTCCGTCACGAAGTAATTTCGCTACAGTCTGACTCTTATCTCGCGTAAATCTTGCGCGGCGCCCGGGTTTCCCGTCCGGCGCGGCCGATCGACCACACCTGGCGCAGGACCAACCTTACTCCACGCCAGGGCCCGTCGATTGCTACTACCAACCCCGGGAGGACCCGGAAAGTATGACTGCGCAGCTACCCTACTGCGGCTCCCCGCCGGTGCCGGGTGAGTTGTTGACGCGGCTCAACCTCGACCCGATCTTGACCGTCGCGCTGCTCACACTCGCGGCGCTACACCTGCGGCGGCTGCAAGGGACGCCGCGCCTGCGGAGCTGCGCGAGTGTTGGGTGGATCGTCGCCGCCGCGGCCTTCATTTCACCCCTGTGCGCCCTGTCGGTTTCCTTGTTCGCGGCCCGGGTCGGCCAACACATGATCCTGCTGTTGATCGCCGCGCCCCTGATCGCCTACGCCCTGCCCCGGCATCCCTGGGCCGCAGCCGGCAGCCAGCGCCGCCACGACGCCTGGTTGTGGGCACCGGCTCTGGCGTTCTTTCTCGCTCTTTGGTTCTGGCACATGCCCGGTCCATACGACGCCACTTTCAGCTCGACACTGGTGTATTGGTGTATGCACCTCACCTTGTTCGGTAGCGGCATCTGCCTGTGGCGCGCGCTCCTGCACCACCGCCCCGAACGGACCGCCGCGGTGTTGGCGATCGGCGCGCTCACCTCCATGCACATGAGCCTGCTGGGCGCGGTGCTGACCTTCGCGGGACGGCCACTGTTTGCCTGGCACCTGCTGTTGACGAGCCAGTGGGGTCTCACGCCCTTGCAGGACCAACAGCTGGGCGGCGTGTTCATGTGGACCCCGGGCATGCTGTTGTTCGTGTGGATTGCGGTCCGCTCGCTGGGACGCCTCTGGGACGCCCTCGAAGGAGTAAAGACGGCGTGAGCCCGACCCCACTCGGGTATTTGACAGCGGACGGAGTGCGCGCCGCGCACATCGTGCCGTTGACGTGGTACATGTTGATCGTTTCCATACTGGTCTGCGTCATCATAGGCGTCATGCTGTGGTACGCAGTGCGCCGTGCGCGAGCGAGCGGTGGCGATGTGGAAACGCGCGCGATCCCGGTGGATCGCGGCAGCAGGGGATCGCACTGGATCAGCATCGGCGTGCTCGTTTCGATGGTCCCACTGTTGATCGCACTGGTGTGGACCATGGTGACCCTCGCGGCCGTGGCCGGGCCGCCGTCGCATCCGGACCTGGTGCTCGATGTGACCGCGCATCAGTGGTGGTGGGAAGTCAAGTATAATATTGACGATCCGTCGCAGAGCTTCACGACGGCGAACGAGATCCACATACCCGTCGGCGCGCCGGTGTTGGTACGCCTCCACGGCGGTGATGTCATACACAGCTTCTGGGTGCCGAAGCTTTCGGGCAAGACGGACGCCATCCCGGGGCAAACCAACCTGAGCTGGATACAGGCCTCTCACACCGGGCGCTATCGGGGTCAATGCCAGGAATTCTGCGGGTTTCAGCACGCCTTCATGGCATTCGAGGTGGTCGCGGACACCAAGGAGGACTTCGAGGCGTGGCGCGCCGCGCAGCTACGTCCCGCACCGGAGCCGATCACGCCCGCGCAGGCTCGCGGCCAGGCAATCGTGGAGTATCGCTGCGGCCTGTGCCACCAGGTCCGCGGCACCAACGCCGCGGCAGTCGCGGCCCCCGATCTGACACACCTGATGGGACGGCGCACGATCGCCTCCGGACGTCTCGTCAACAACCCCGGCAACCTGATCGGCTGGATACAGGACCCACAGGGGCTCAAGCCCGGCTGCCTGATGCCCAACCAGTATCTCTCGGCCCAACAGCTTACCGACGTGCAGGCCTACCTGGTGCTACTGCGATGAAAGAGCCGGACTTCCGCACGCCACGTGTTGGTACCGACAACCCGGAGCTGCGGGAGCGGCTGCACCACATCTGGGAAACCGAGCCAGGCCTGAAAGGGGTGTTCGGCACTACCGATCACAAGACGATCGGTATCCGCTATATCGTCACCGCGTTCCATTTTCCTGGTGTTGGGCGGCCTGGAGGCCCTGGCGATCCGGCTGCAGCTCGCTGGCCCGAATCTCTCCCTCATGACTCCGGACCAGTACGCGCAGTTCTTTTCGACGCACGGCATGACGATGATCTTCCTCTACGCCCTGCCGATCCTGTCCGGATTTTCCAACTATCTGTGGCCGCTGCTGCTCGGCGGTCGCGACATGGCCTTCCCGCGCCTGAACGCCTTCAGCTACTGGATCTACCTGGCCGCCGGCATCTTCATGTACGCGGGCTTCGTGCTCGGCAACGGGCCCAACGACGGCTGGTTCAACTATGTCCCTTATGCCGAGCGCAACTACAACCCGGGGTTCAACCAGGACTTCTACTCACTCGGCATGGTGTTGCTCGGCATTTCCACCACGGTCGGGGCCGCCAACTTCATCGTCACGGCCATGAGGACGCGCGCGCCCGGTATGTCGATCAACCGGCTGCCTATCATGATCTGGGGCACCTTGACCGCGAACGCCGCGAACCTGCTCGTGGTGCCTGCCGTGAGCCTCGCCTTTTTTCTGCTCTGGATGGATCGGCAGTTCGGCACGCACTTCTATGATCCGATCGGCGGCGGTCAGCCGCTGTTGTGGCAACACCTGTTCTGGATCTTCGGACATCCCTGGGTGTACGCCATCGTGCTGCCGGCCATGGGCATGGTGTCCACCGGCCTGCCGGTGTTCTGCCGGCGGCCGATCGTGGGCTATTCGGTCGTCATCCTCGCCACCATCGCCACGATGGTGCTGGGCTTCGGCGTGTGGGTCCACCACATGTTTGCCACGGGACTGCCGGGGCTGAGCCTATCCTTCTTCTCAGGCGCCTCGCTCATCATTACGGTTCCCTCCGCCGTGGCCGTGTTCGCCTGGCTCGCCACCATCACGCTGGGGCGTCCCGTGGTGACCACCGCTTTTCTCTACTTTTCCTCCATGATCCTGTTGTTCGTGATCGGTGGCGTCTCGGGCTTCATGACCGCGAGCGTACCGGTCGACTGGCAGCTCACCGACACCTACTTCGTGGTGGCCCATATCCACTACGTCCTGATCGGCATCAACGTCTTCCCGGTGCTCGGAGCCTGCTACTACTGGTTCCCCAAGATGACCGGCCGGCTGCTGGATGAGCGGCTCGGGCGTTGGAATTTCTGGATCACCTTCATCGGCTTCAATCTCGCCTTCCTGCCGATGCACCTCACCGGCCTGTTCGGCATGCCGCGCCGGGTCTACACGTATGCCGACGGCATGGGCTGGAATACCCTCAACCTGATCACCACCATCGGCAGCTTCGTGCT
The DNA here is from genome assembly GCA_964400085.1 of uncultured Steroidobacteraceae bacterium. GTDB lineage: Bacteria > Pseudomonadota > Gammaproteobacteria > Steroidobacterales > Steroidobacteraceae > 13-2-20CM-66-19. The sequence continues at coordinate 7,616 of CAYNTW010000028.1, forward strand.
GGCTGTGGGTCTGCTGTTGTTCTTCGTGAACGTCGCCAGGAGCTTGAAAAGCGGCGCGGCGGCGGGCCCGAATCCGTGGGATGCGCCCACTCTCGAGTGGTCGGTCCCCTCGCCGCCTCCGCCATATAACTTCGCGGTGCTGCCGACGGTCGCCTCGGCCAACCCGCTCTGGGAGGACCGTCTCGGTGAGCAAGGCGCGCGCTCCTCGATCGATCGAGGCATGCCGCTCGATGTCGGCAAGGAAAGCATCGCCACGACGGCGCTCGATGGCGTACCCGACATGATCCTCGAGATGCCCGAGGACAGCATCGCGCCGGCGATCACCGCGTTGGGCATCACCGTCGCATTCGTCGGCCTGCTGCTGAAGTCGATCTGGATCCCGGCCTGGGGAGTGGTCTGGGCTGGAGCGATTGTCACTCTGATAGGTTTGCTCAACTGGCTCTGGCCACGACGCGACTTGCGCGAGCGTGAGCCGGCCGAGCGCGGTCCCATCGAAAGGCCTCCAGTCCGAAAAGAGGCCGTCGCATGAGCGAAACCACCGCGACCGCCGCCGACCTGCGGGACACCGCGCTCGCGCAGCCTGAAAACCTGGCGGTCGGGCCGATCGGGCACCACGGAGTGGGTTATTGGGGCGCCTGGACGCTGATCGCGACCGAGGCGGCGCTGTTTGCCTACCTCCTGTTCTCGTACTACTACATGGGAGCCACCGGGCCGCCCGGCTGGCTGCTCGAGCGCCATCCAACACTCGAGCTCGCCCTCCCCGACACTCTGCTGCTGGTGGCCTCGAGTTTCGTGGCTTGGTTCGGCGAGCACGGGGTGCTGCACCGCCGGCGTGGGCAAGCCCTGGTGGGATTCGGCGGCGCTTTCGTCATGGGAGTGGTGTTCGCGGCGGTCCAGGTGCTGGAGTGGAAATCGAAGACCTATACCCTCGGTGCCTCGAGCTATGCCTCGCTCTACTACGTGACGACTGGCTTTCACATGGCGCACGTGGTCGTCGGCCTCGTGGTGTTGCTCGCGCTGTTCGCCTGGACCGCACTCGACTACTTCAGCCCGCGCCGGCGGCTGAGCGTTTCGGCGGGCGTGTTGTATTGGCATTTTGTGGACGTGGTATGGCTGTTCGTGTTCGCGACCTACTACATCACGCCGTACCTGGGATTCGCGCGATGACGCCAGACCGCACGTATTCAACCGAACATCCCCAGCCCGCTGCGGCACGCGTTCCACTGCTGGCCGTCGCCTTCGGACTGATCGGTGGACCGCTCGCGTGGTTTCTGGAGCTGTGCGCCGACTACGCCCTGACGAGTTGGTCCTGCTTTCCCAAAGACCACCGCGGCGTCACACCCATCGAGGGGGTTGGCTGGAGTGGGCCGACCATGCTCGCCCTGTGGGCCGCCGGCATCCTGATCGCGGCGCTCGCCTGGCTGACTTCCTGGCGGCTCTTCCGCCAGGCTCGGCCAGCAAACAGGCAAAGCTACGATCACCTGATCGAGTATGGTGACGGACGCCTCGGCTTCCTGGCGCTTTGGGGCGTGCTCCTGAGCGGCGGAGCCCTGATCACGACAGTGCTCGACGTGGTCGCGTTCGCGGTACTGCCACGATGCGGTGGTTAAAATGAGAGCGCTCCTTATGTTGACTCTGCTGGGTGCCGTGCCGGTAGGGACCCCAGCGCAGACCGTCCCGGCCCCCGTTCCCGCGGATGAGATCTTCAACAACCAGGGCATTGGACATGCCCTCGCCGAGCCTACCCCGGATGCGGGCCGCACCGCCGCGAGCGCGGCGAATGCTCCACCGGACGACGGCCAGTGGACCATGCCGTCGAAAAACTATGCCTCGACGCGCTTCTCCTCGCTCAAAGAGCTCACACCGGAAAACGTCCGCGGTCTACAGCCTTTGCTGACCTTCTCACTCGGGGTCAACAAGGGCCAGGAGGCGGCGCCAATCGTCGCGGATAACACGATGTTCATCGTGACAGCCTATCCGAACTATGTGTACGCCTTGGACCTCACCAAGCCCGGCGCGCCGCTCAAATGGCGCTTCGCACCCAACCCGCTGCCCGCCAGCCAGGGGGTGGCCTGCTGTGATGTCGTCAACCGCGGCGGCAGCGTCGACGATGGCAAATATATTTTCAACACTCTCGATGGCCAGACCATTGCGCTGGACGTCAAGACGGGCAAGCCGGTGTGGCGCACCCAACTCGCCAATATCAACGTCGGCGAATCCATGACCATGGCGCCGACCGTGGCCAAGGGCCGAGTGTACGTCGGCAACTCCGGCGGCGAGCTGGGAGTGCGCGGTTGGATCGCGGCGCTCGATGAGAACACCGGCAAGCTGCTCTGGAAGGCGTTCAATACCGGTCCCGACAAGGAGGTGCTGATCGGCACACAGTTCAAGCCGCTCTACGCCTCCGACCAGGGCACCGACCTGGGCGTGAAGTCCTGGCCGCCCGATGCCTGGAAGATCGGTGGCGGTAACGTGTGGGGCTGGATCACCTATGACGCCGAGCTCGATACTGTCTATCACGGCACCGGGAATCCAGGGCCCTGGAATGCGCTGCAAAGACCCGGAGACAACAAGTGGACGGCGGGGATCTTCGCGCGCGATCCGGCCAGCGGCGCGGCCCGTTGGTTTTACCAGTTCTCGCCGCACGACCAGCACGACTATGACGGCATCAACGAGCAGATCCTGCTCGACATGCCCTTCAACGGCAAAATGACCAAGGTGTTGGTGCATTTCGATCGCAACGGTTATATCTATGTCATCGAGCGCGGCACGGGCCGGGTGCTCTCGGCCGATCCGTTCGGGCCGGTGAATTCCTCCCGGGGCGTCGACCTCAAAACCGGCGAGTTGATCCTCAATCCAGACAAAGCGACCAAGCTCGGCACCGAGGTGCGGGACATCTGCCCCACGGCATCCGGGGCGAAGGATTGGCAGCCGAGCAGCTTCAGTCCCGATACCGGTCTGCTGTACATCCCGCACGAGAACATCTGCATGGACTGGGTTGACATGCAGGTGAGCTACATCAGCGGGACCCCGTACGTCGGCGCGCTCGTGCACATGAAACCCGGGCCAGGTGGCAACCGCGGCGAGGTAACCGCCTGGGACCCGGTGCGCCGCAAGGCCGTCTGGAAGGTAAAGGAGAACTTCCCGGTGTGGTCCGGCACTGTCGTGACCGGCGGGAATCTCGTGTTCTACGGAACGATGGACGGCTGGTTCAAAGCCGTGAACGCCCGCACCGGTGACCTGTTATGGAAGTACAAGGTAGACAGCGGAATCATCGGCCAGCCGGTCAGCTACCGCGGACCCGACGGACACCAGTACATCGCCGTTCTGGCCGGTGTGGGTGGATGGTCGGGCGCGGTCGTTTCCGGGCCCGTCGATCCGCGCGATGGCAGCGCCGCGCTGGGCTTCGTCGCCACCATGTCCGACCTGCCGAAATATACGACCCCTGGAGGGACGCTGTATGTATTCACGCTGCCCCGTTGAATACGCCGCCGCGGTCTTGCTGGGACTCGCGGCGACCCTGTCGATGGCGGGCTGCGAGCGGGGCACGGCCCAAGCGGGGCTGCCCATCACCCAGCTCGCCAACCAGGGTGTGATCGATACCGCGCTCGTCCCGGGCCTGAGCCGCAGCGCAGTGACGAACGATCCGCGCGCGGCGCAGTACTACAACAATGCCGATGCCGTGGGCGCGGGCAAGCGGCTCTTCCAACAATACAACTGCAACGGCTGCCACTCCAACGGCGGCGGCGGCATGGGACCGGACCTGATGGATGACCAATGGATCTATGGCGGCCGCCTCGAGCAGATCCATCAGACCCTGGTCGAGGGACGACCCAACGGCATGCCGGCCTGGGGCGGCAAAATACCCGACGAGCAGTTATGGCAGATCGCCGCCTACGTGCGCTCGATGTCCATGCCGCAGACATTGGCCGCGGACCACAGCGACACGCCCTCGCAGACGCCGAGCCCGGTACCGCCCTCCGCTGACCAGCACGCGGGTTGGACTCCTCCGCCGGACACCACGAACGACTACATGTCGTTGATAACAGGGCCGCAGTGAGGAGAAGCAGCTGGGCGTCGGCATGGCTTGCGCTGGCTTTCGGCGCTGCCACCGCTAGCGGTCTCGCAGGCGTCGCTGCCGCCCCGGGAGCGCCTCCATCGACGACAGCCGCGCTCACCGCACAACAGTCCCCAGCGGCTCGATCTTCACTGACCGTCTGCGCCGATCCCAACAATCTGCCCTTTTCGAACCGCGCGGGCGAGGGCTTCGAGAACCGGATCGCCGCGCTCCTGGCCAAGGATCTCGGAGCCCAGCTCCATTACTTCTGGTGGGCGCAGCGCCGAGGTTTCGTGCGCAAGACCCTGGGCGCGGACCGGTGCGACCTCTGGCCCGGAGTGCCCGCCGGACTGGAGCACGTGGCTCCTAGCCGCCCCTACTATCGGTCGACCTATGTCTTCGTCACGCGTCGCGACAAACACCTGCAGGGTCTCACCCTCGATGACGCGCGCCTGCGCACACTCTCGATCGGCGTGCAATTGATCGGCAATGATGGAATCAACACTCCGCCGGCCCACGCGATCGCAAGACGCGGCCTGACCCAGAACGTGCGCGGGTACATGGTCTACGGGGATTACCGGCAGCCAAACCCGCCCGCCGCGATCGTCGAGGCCGTAGCCCGAGGTGATGTCGACGTCGGCATCGCTTGGGGACCGCTCGCGGGCTTTTTTGCGAGCCAGTCAGCGGTTCCCCTGCGCATCGAGGCGGTGACGCCGGCAATCGATGCGGGCGTGTTGCCCATGACTTACGACATCTCCATGGGAATCCGCGGCGATGATCCCGAGTTGCAGCGGCAGATCGACGCGCTGCTCCAAAAGGACAAGCACGCCATCGACGCGATCCTGCGCGAATACCACGTACCGTTGGCTACAACATCGGGCGTCCGCCAGTCACCGGCAACAGCGCTCCACTGATGTAGGTCGCATCATCGGAAGCCAGGAAGACATAGGCCGGCGCAAGCTCTGCCGGCTGAGCAGGACGGCCGATCGGTGTGTTTTTTCCGAATTGAGCCGCCTTTTCACCATCCATGGTGGACGGTATCAAGGGCGTCCAAACCGGCCCCGGCGCGACGCAATTGACGCGGATCCCACGCTCCGCCAACAGTTGTGCCGCCCCGCTGGTGAAGTTGGCAATGGCGCCTTTCGTGGTCGCATACGTCAGCAACTCGGGATTGGGCGACTTGGCGTTGATCGAGGTGGTGTTGACGATGGAGCTGCCGGGCTTCATGTGGGCGAGCGCCGCCTTCGTCAGGTGGAACATGCTGTAGATGTTCGTCCGGAAAGTACGATCCAACTCCTCGGCGGTGAGATCCTCCAGCTTCTCGTGCGTGGCCTGGAACGCCGCATTGTTGACCAGGATGTCCAATCTCCCGAGGTCCTTGACGGCGCGCTCGACCAGAGTGCGGCAGTGACCCTCGTCCCGTACGTCACCGGCGACGAGCACCGCACGGTGTCCGGCTCTCTCGACCCACTGCGCCGTCTCCTTTGCATCCTCGTGCTCGTTCAGGTAGGAAATCAGGATATCCGCCCCCTCCCGCGCGAACGCAATGGCCACCGCGCGCCCAATTCCGGAGTCCGCGCCCGTGATGAGGGCGACACAGCCCTTGAGTCGGTCATGGCCGCGATAGGATTTCTCCCCATGATCGGGCACCGGGTTGAGCTCGGCGGTCTTGCCGGGCATGGGCTGTTGCTGCACAGGGAAAGGGGGCCGCGGCCCGGCCGAGCGAGGATCCTTGGGCATGGCATGAAACTCCGTCGCGAATAGTATTCCAACACCGCGCGATGGTGTTGGTTCCCACCGGCATGGCGCGACCACCCACCTTGCGGCGACTGCCGAGCCCGGGCGCGTGGTTTGCTCGTTCTATGGCAACGCAGCACTGCAGATGATTTGCGGAGACACCTTATGAGCTCTCCTGATTCAACCTCCAGACGTGACGTCCTGGTGGGCGTTGCCACGGGCCTGGCCACCAGCTTTGGCGCCGAAGCGCTTGGCGACACTCAGTACCGCATGCCAGGACTGCCCACCGACATCGACCAACCGACCAATCCCAATCCACCCACCGAATACCCACGCCCGCCGTTCCCAAAGCAACAACAACCTTGGCCGGGACTGGCCTCGAAAATGGACCCCAAGCCCGATCATGGCGAGACGAGCTATCACGGCACCGGCCGACGGCTCGCCGGGCGCAAGGCCCTCATTACTGGAGGGGACAGCGGTATCGGACGCGCGGCCGCAATCGCCTTCGCGCGCGAGGGCGCGGATGTCGCAATCAACTACCTACCTGAAGAAGAGTCCGACGCACGCGAGGTGATCGAGCTCATCCGCAAGGCCGGACGCAAGGGCATCCCGTTGCCCGGTGATATCCGGGACGAGGCGTTCTGCCGGAAACTCGTGGCCGATGCAGTCGACCAGCTCGGCGGTCTCGACATCCTGGTCAACAACGCCGCCCGGCAGATCGCCCAACCGTCCATCCTGGAGATCTCGAGCGAGCAATTTGACACCACGTTCAAAACAAACGTCTACGCGATGTTCTGGATTACCAAGGCCGCGCTCCCTCACATGTCACCAGGCTCGACGATCATCAACACCGCATCCGTCAACGCCTACGATCCATCCAAGGACATACTCGACTACGCCGCCACCAAGGGCGCCATTGCGATCTTCACCAAGGGACTGGCAAAGCAACTCGCGGAGAAGGGCATCCGGGTGAATGCTGTCGCGCCGGGCCCGATCTGGACGCCGCTGCAGCCGAGCGGCGGGCAGGAGCCCGGCAAGCTACCCAACTTCGGCGCCGACACGCCCATGGGTCGCCCTGGACAGCCTGTCGAGCTCGCTCCCATTTACGTGCTCCTCGCCTCGCACGAGTCGAGTTATGCCACGGGCCAGGTATACGGGGCCGTCGGCGGTCGCGGCGGACCTTGAGGCTCAGTCAGACTGACGCCGGTGGCTGGGCCGCTCCCGCTGCTGGGCGGGGCCAGGATGCAGATGCACGACCGCGGCCGCGGCTATTTCGTGTAGCAACGCATTAGAGTTTCGCGTATCGCCATCGGTCAACGGCGGCCGCTCAGACAGGCCGTGCTCGTCGGCCACGTGCACATCGAATGGTTTCGCTCCTCGCGGAGCAATGTTGGAGGCGCCGCTGGCGCGAGAGCTGGGCGGTCGCGGAAAGCGCGAGGAGGACTCGAGAGCGAACCCACCATGTCTCAAGTCGTAGGTCACCCGACCTCCGAGCTCCAGGTGCATATCGGAGACCCTGGAGCCCCCGAATTGCCACCCGATGAGGGTGCGATGCTGCATTGGATTGCCAGCGTCGGGGGCGCCTGTATTGCCCGTCATGCGCACCTGCTCGATGCGCAACCCGAACTTCGGTCCGCCTGCTCCAACGCCACCGCCGATCGGCTGACTGAGATAAAGCATGAAACCATGAGTCCGAGGGGGTAGAGGAGGACCCGCAGGCATAGGCGCGGCGGTAGCCGTCGCAAGCACGGCCATGGAGGTCAGACCGGCGCCTATACAGAATCCGGTCCGCCGCCACATCTCGGCGGTCTCCACGACAGGTTTGTGATCCGCTCTCCCATGCTGTACAGGATCCGCGACTGGGCCGGAAGGCACTATCCGCAAAGGGTGGCAACGCTCGTAGGAACGCTCTCATGAGCGGGAAAACCCGCACGATCCGGCTGTAGGACATGCGGAAGTTCCCGGTCCCCGGCGCCCTACATGGGGTGGGTGGGCTGAGCGGGCCTGTGCCGCTCCAGGTACCAGGGGACGTCAATCACCAGCAACCGCGGATCGCCGCATTCCAGCAGCCTCGAGCGCAACCGACGCGCACGATCCACGTGCAGCAGATATTGATACCAGCGCAACTTGATCATCTCGGGAATGAGCACGGCGATGCGGCGGCCGCCACTCTCGCTCTCCAGCTTACGCGCGAGTTTCAGAATCGGCTCGTGTATGGCGCGATGGGCGGCCGGCAGAATCACCAGGCGCGGAGCGGTCAGTCCCGCCGCTCGGACGGGGCGCTCGACGCAAACTTCCCACTGTCGCTCGAGCTCCCGCCGATGGTCTTGCTCTTCCGGACCCGCCAGGTGCAACAGGTGCACGGCAATGACGTCGTCGGAAAGACTCAATGCCATCTCGAGAGCCTTGTAGGCCAGCTTGTTCCAGCTCTCCATCACCACGAGCACGATCGGCGGCCTGCTGTCTTGCAGGCTCAAGGGCGCGGTCTCCCGAGTGCGACGTTCCAGGTCCGCGTAGTAGGCGTGCACGGTCCTCAAGAGGACGACCACGGCGGGTATGACGACCACGGTGAGCCAGGCGCCCTGCTTGAACTTCGCCACCACGATAATCACCAAGGCCACCGCGGTAGTCACCGCACCGAGCGTATTGATCCACAAGTGCGCGCGAGCTCGACCCCGTTCACCACGGCGCCAATGGACCACCATGCCCGCCTGGGAAAGCGTGAAGGTCAGAAAAGCACCGATAGCAAACAGGGGTATCAAGGGATCGGTGATGCCACCGAACACGAACAGCAACAGACCGGCGACGACGGCCAGGTAAAGGATTCCCACGGAGTACACCAGTCGCCGGCCTGCGATCGCGAAGCCCTTGGGCAGGAAGCCGTCCGCCGCAACGGCCCGACACAGCCGCGGAAAGCCAACGAAGCTGGTGTTCGCCGAAAGGACCAGAACACACAACAGCGACCCGATTGCGATGTAGTACAACGGACCGTCGCCGACCGTCGCGCTGGCGAGCTGCGACAACACGCTGCGATAACCAGCCTTCGTCTGATCCATGGCTCCAATACCATAACACCCAGCGAGGTACGCGATGCCTGCGAGCAACAGGCCCAGGACGGCGACAATGATGCTCAATGTACGACGCCCGTACGCCACCCTGGGCTCGCGGAAGGCGCTCATGCCATTACTCACCGCCTCCACACCTGTCATAGCGGTGCATCCGGCGGCGAATGCGCGCAGCAGTAGCCACCAGGTCATCGTTTCAGTGGCCGGCGGCAGCGGCGGGGGTGGAACCATGGGACGCGGCTGCCCGCCCGAAGTGATGGCGGCCAACACTCCCATGCCGATAATGAGCAGGAAGCTGCCGATAAAGAGGTACGTCGGTACAGCGAAGAGACGGCTCGATTCCTGCGTGCCGCGCAGATTCACCACGGTGATCATGGCGAGAATGCCCAGACACAACGGCAGGATGTGCGGATGAAGACTCGGTACCGCCGACACCAGCGCGCCTACGCCGGCGGAGATACCAACAGCAACGTTGAGCACATAGTCGACCATGAGCGCCGCGGCGGCGAGCAGACTGAACTGGGTGCCGAGATTCTCTTTCGAGACGACGTAGGCGCCGCCGTTGTTCGGATAGGCCCGGATGGTCTGCCAGTAGGACGCAAACAGGATCAGCAGAAGCGCGACGATGGGCGCCATGACCCATCCGATCAACACCACGCTTGCTGCGCCGAGCGGCATGAGAAGGGTCAGGGCTGCCTCGGGCCCATAGGCGCTCGAGCCCAGTCCATCGAGCCCCATCGCCGCGACGCCCTCCAAGGCGCCGAGTTTGCGTTGCTCCTGCTCCCGGTTCGCCAGCCTCCGACCCAGTATGAGGGAGCCTAGCCGGACGACTACGCCCGGCATTGCACGCCACTGCGCGCCAACTGCATCGTGAGTGCGCGCTGCAGCCGCTCGAGGCCGGCCCGGGTCCCCGCCTCGCAACGGACGGTGAGCTTGGGCTCGGTTCCCGAGGCGCGTAACAGCCACCAGCCGTCCTCGGTCGTTACTCGCAGCCCGTCGGTGGTATCTATATGGACACCATCCAGGAACGACAGCCGCGCCGCCACCTCTTTGATGACCTGCGCCTTGCGATGCTCCGGACAGGGCAGGCGCAGCTCGGGAGTGGCCTCCGTCGGCGGGAGGCTGGCACGAAATTCCGCCAGGCTGCGACCTCCTCGCCCGAGAGCCAGCAGCAGCCGCACGGCGACGAACAGAGCGTCGTCGGTGGAATGCCAACAATCGGAAAAGAAAATATGACCACTCATCTCACCGGCAAGCGGCGCCCGCTCGCGCAGCATGGCATCGCGGACCCTGACATAACCCGACGGCGCCATCACCGCTCGGCCACCGTGCCGCTCGACTTCATCGAACAGTACCCGGCTGGACTTGACGTCGGCGACGATGGAGGCGCCTTTATGGTCCTCGAGCACCTGTAGCGCGAGCAACAGCAACAACTGGTCCGGCCAGACGATGGTGCCCGTAGAATCGACTACCCCGATACGATCACCGTCGCCATCGAATGCAATGCCGACATCCGCTCCCTGGGCGAGCACCGCCGCCTGCAGCTCGCGCAGGTTCTCGGCAACCGAGGGGTCTGGATGGTGTGCCGGAAAATGACCGTCGACCACGGCATTCAACAATGTATGTTGTCCGGGCAAGCGTTGCGTGAGTCCGCCGATCACGGCGCCCACCGCGCCACTGCCGCAATCCCATACGACACGTAACGGCGGCGCGGCCGCTCCCAATTGCGCGAGCCGCTCGATATAGGCCTGCGAGCCGCTCTTGCCATCCATGAGCAGCTCGCAAACCGAGCCGCCGTCGCGTTGCACGGGAGCCTGGGTCACCAGGTCCTGCAACGAGGCGCCGAACACCGGCGCCCCGCCGAGAACCAACTTGAAGCCATTCTGATCGGCTGGATTGTGCGATCCGGTCACCATGATGCCGCCATCGAGCTGGGCGGCGAAAACGACAAAGTAGAGCTCCGGTGTCGGACCGAGGCCGAGGCGCTGGACGCGCATGCCTCCGGCGACGAGCCCTTCAATGAGCGCCTCCTCGAGATCGGGTGAGGTGAGGCGCCCATCGCGGCACACAGCAATCCGTTCACGGCCCTGCGCGTGCGCTACCGTCGCATAAGCCAAACCGAGGGCGTATGCATCGCTCAGACTGAGCTGCCGCCCAACGCAGCCGCGCAGATCGTACGAGCGCACTATGGCAGGATTGATTCGGGGTTGAGCAACAGCATGCACTCGAACCAAACGTGCAGCGCGGGTAGAGGGTTCCAACATAGTGTCACAGGAGCGGGCCTTGCTGCCTGGAGCCCACATGAAGATAGTCATCTTTGGCCTCACGCTGAGCTCCTCCTGGGGCAACGGCCACGCGACTCTGTGGCGGGGACTGATCGCGGCGTTGGGCCGTCGCGGCCATGACGTAGTATTTTTCGAGCGCGACGTGCCCTACTACGCTGCTCATCGGGACCGCACCTCTTTCCCACAAGCGCAGCTCGTGCTTTACAGCGACTGGGGACAGGTCATCTCGCAGGCTCGGCGGCACCTCGCCGACGCCGACGTCACGATCATCACCTCGTATTGTCCCGATGCCGCCGACTCAGCTCGTCTGATGTTCGATGCAGCCCCGGCGGCACTTCACGTCTTCTACGATCTGGATACTCCAGTGACCCTTTCACGGCTGGAGGCCGGCGAAGAAGTTGAGTATGTGCCACGCGGAGGCTTGAGGGATTTTGACCTCGTACTCAGCTATACCGGTGGCACCGCACTCACCGCCCTGCAAGAGCGGCTGGGCGCACGGCGCGTCGCACCGTTGTATGGTCATGTCAATCCCGAGGTGCACCGACCTGTGGCGGTTGATACCACGGCCCCCCGCGCGGATCTCTCGTATCTTGGCACCTATGCACGCGACCGGCAGCCCACGCTCGAGCGATTGTTTCTCGAGCCGGCCCGGCGGCTACCCGCGCGGCGTTTCGTCCTGGGCGGCTCGGGCTATCCGGCGGATTTTCCGTGGACACCCAACATCTGGTTTTTCCAGCACGTGGCGCCCGATCGTCACGCCGCGTTCTTTTGTTCCTCCAGGCTCACTCTGAATGTCACCCGCGCCGACATGGCAGCCCGGGGCCACTGCCCTTCCGGTCGCCTGTTCGAAGCCGCCGCCTGCGGGACCGCGCTGTTGAGCGATGCTTGGGAAGGCCTGGCGGACTTCTTCCGCCCGGGCGAGGAGATCCTCATCGCAAACAGTACCGAGGAAGCGCTCGCCGCGCTCGAGATGTCGGACGCCGAGCTGGTACGCATCGGGCGTGCCGGGCGCGAGCGGGTTCTGAGTGAGCATACTTCCGCGCATCGCGCCGACGAGTTGCTGGTATATCTTGGAGAAGCACTATGTGGGGCATCATTCCCGCGGCCGGAAACGGCACGCGCATTCAACCGCTCGCCTTCTCCAAGGAGCTCCTCCCGGTTGGCGACCGGGACGACGGCCAGCGGCCCAAAGCCGTAAGCGAATACCTGGTGGAGCGACTGACCGCCGGCGGCGCGGACAAGCTCTGTTTTGTCATCTCGCCCGGAAAATCCGACATCCTGCAATATTACGGCGGGCGCATCGGTCGCACTGATGTAGCCTATGTCGTGCAACCCAACGCCGCGGGGCTTTGCGATGCGATCTTCCGCGCCCGCGTGCTCATCAGTTCCCACGAGAGTGTTGCAGTCGGACTTCCCGACACGATCTGGTTTCCGCACGACGCCCTGGCGGCCCTCCCGGACGATAAGCTCGCTTTCCTGTTATTCCCCGTCGAGCATCCCGAGCTCTTCGACGCTGTGGTCACCGATGAGCACGGACGCGTGCGGGAGATCCAAGTCAAGTCGGTGCACGCCTGCTCCAAGTGGGTCTGGGGCGCTTTTCGCATGCCCGGCCGCGTGTTTCACGAGCTTTACGAGTTCTGGCACGCGCGCGGCGAGCACGAGTCATATGTTGGCACCCTCATCAACGCCTGGCTCGCACAAGGCGGAGAGGCCGTGGGCGTATGCGCCGGCAAGCGTTACGTCGACGTCGGCACGCTGCACGGCTATCGCGAAGCGATCCGCCTCCTGAGCAGCTCGAAACCGGGCGTCATCCGTAATATTCCGCTCCGAGGTGCGTGACGAGCGCCTCGCCGCGCCATTCGCGCAGCGTGTTCTTCAACTTCTTGAGCTGGATCGACAGGTCGTGTTCGGGATACAACCCGGGCGCGTGCATGGGGCTCTTGAAGTAGAACGAGAGCCACTCCTGGATGCCGCGCCGGTGGGCGCGCGCGGCCAGATCCATGAACAAGGCCAGGTCGAGCACGAGCGGCGCCGCCAGAATGCTGTCGCGACACAGGAAGTTGATCTTCAACTGCATGGGATAGTGCAGCCAGCCGAACAGGTCGATATTGTCCCAGCCCTCCTTGTTGTCCCCGCGCGGCGGATAGTAGTTGATCTGCACCTGGTGACAGAGGCCGCCGTAGAGATCCGGGTAGAGATCGGGCTGCAGAATGTGATCCAGGACGCCTTTCTTGCTGACCTCCTTGGTCCGGAAGCAGGCGGGATCATCCAGCACCTCGCCGTCACGGTTGCCGAGAATGTTGGTGGAGTACCAGCCGCTGACCCCCAGCATCCGGGATTTCAAACCCGGGGCGATGATGGTTTTCAGCAGTGTCTGGCCCGTTTTCAGGTCCTTCCCTGCCACCGGTACGTTGCGCTCGTTGGCCAACTCGACGAGGGCCGGGGTGTCCACACCCAGATTGGGGGCGGCGTTGGCGAATGGCACACCCTCCTGGAGCGCCGCATAGGCGTACAGCATGCTCGGGGTAATCGCGTCATCATCCGCGTCCAGCGCTCGCTCGAATTCCGCGAGACTGGTGTGAGCGCCGCTCTCAGTCATATACGCCTCAGTGCTCGCGCACCAAAGCACTACCACGCGCTCCAGCGAGTTGGCGCGGGCGAAGGAGCGGATGTCGGCGCGCAACTGCTCGACGAGATCACGCTTGCCGCGCGCCCGCTTGACGTTGGGGCCATCGAGCCTCTTGACGTATTGCCGCTCGAACGCGGCAGGCAACGGGCGAACCGCCTCCAGTTCCGGCCGTACCTGCTCCAGGAGCGCCGGCTCGATCACACCGGCGGTCTTGGCCGACTCGTAGGCGTTATCCGGGAAAATATCCCAGGCGCCGAAGACCAGGTCCTCCAGGGTTGCCAACGGAACAAACTCCCGGATCGCAGGCGAGCGGTGCTCCGTGCGCTTACCGAGTCGGATAGTGCCGAGTTGGGTGAGCGAGCCCACCGGCTTCGCGAGCCCCTTCCGGATCGCGTGCACGCCCGCAATGAAGGTCGTGCTGACCGCGCCCAGTCCGACGAGCAGCACCCCGAGCTTGCCGCGGGGGCGTTCGATATGAATAGCCGGATGTCTCATTGCC
>CAYNTW010000028.1:21987-37411 GCA_964400085.1 uncultured Steroidobacteraceae bacterium
CCCGACATGACCGCACGCAGCTCGAGCTCCCGGAGTGTCTTCTCCACCCGAGACTCCTCGGGGTTGGGCTCGCAGATGTAGATTTCGTGACCCGGCCGTGCTGTGACTTTGAAACCCGCGGAGCGGACCATCGCTTCGACGCAGGCGTGGTTCGGAGCCCACCAGTTCGTGGGATCGTTCTCCAGCTCACGCTCTATGAAGGCCATGCGCGGCCAACCCGGACGGCATAGCCATTCGCGCTCGAACAACCCGATATTCCCGGGTGGCTCCGTCGCCTCCTCGCCTGGCATGGTGAGGGTTTGCAAGACCATCTGCGTACCGGTGATCTCATGCAACATGTCGAGAGCCAGCAGTGGATGTCGCAGGTGGTAGAGCACTCCCAGGAACCACACGAGATCGAACTTCTCGCCGCGGGCTGCCAGCTCGTACACGGACCCTTCCCGGAACTGAACGTTATCCTCCAGTCCGTATTTGCGCGCGGCCCAACGCGCCTGCGTGAGATAGTGAGGGTCGATATCGACACCCGTCACCTGCGCGCCGCGGCGCGCCAGCTCGAAGCTATAGAACCCGGCATTGCAGCCGATATCGAGCACGCGCCAGCCCGTCAGGTCGGAGGCGATATAGGGCTCGATCTGCCGCCACTTGATGGTCGGAAAATCGCCCAGGGGATGTTGGGGCGCCGTTTGCGCCCCATCGGGAAGGTGCAGATTGTGGAACCACGGCGCGAGAGCGGCGATCTGTCCCGTCCCGTCCGTTTGAGTTGCCTGACAAGTCATATCGTTGCCGCCCGTGTATCCAAGCTCGTCGCGTCCCGCCACTCACCCGCGCGCCGCGCGGCCCTCGCACCCGCCAGGTCATTGACGTGACCTTCCAACTCGCGGACCCGGTGTTCGGCCGTGTGGTGCTCCAGGACCCGCTGTCGCGCCCGCGCCGCGATCTGCAACAGCTCGCGATCGTCGATCTCGCGCAGGTAGGCGAGAACGTCGTGCGTCGAGCGCGCGACCAGGATCTCGCGCTCCGGCGTGAAGAAATCTCCCAACCCGCGCCACTCGTCACTGATGATCGGCACGCCGCAAGCGGCGGCCTCGAACAGCCGTACGCTCGGGGAATACCCATTCAGCACCATGTCCGCACGGGTGATGTTCAGGGTGAAGCGCTGTTGGTTGTAGAAACCCCGATGCTTCGCCGGGGCGAGATGCTCCACGTGCGCGACGTTTTCAGGCCACTCGAGGGTCTGCGGATATTGCGCGCCGGCCACGTAGAAGCGCCCTTCCCGCCAGAGGCGTGCCGGCTCGAGCATCAGGCGCTCCAGCGCGGGCTGCCGGTCCGGGCTGTAGGTACCGAGATAACCGAGGTCATAGCGCTTCGCGGCGCCGGGGATCGGGAAATACTCGCGCGGGTCCACGCTGCAATAGAAAGGTTTCGGCCGGCGCGCGCCGAACTCATGCTGCAAGCGCTCCAGGATGGGCCCGCCGGCGAACGAGAGGTACAGGTGGAATCGCGGTATCAATGAGGGAGTCAGGTACTCGCATTCCCCGCTCGTGAGCTTCGCGACCGTGACTGGCGTATCGATATCGTAGAAAGCCGTGAGTCCGCTGACCCGTGGCAACAACCATTCGGCGACTCGCCGGCCTTCAGGTACGTAAGAGCCCAGGATCACGAGGTCCGCGTGCACGCCGTCCGGAAAGTGCTGCTCGAGCTCGGTTACACTGGAGTAGAGCTGCAATTGACAGAAGTTGGGATTCGGCAGATCCCGGTGCTCGGCATACCACGGCATGTCACGTTCGAAGAATCGCACCCTGTGCCCGCGGCGCTCGAGAGCGCTCAGCAGCGCGCGGTAGGTTGTGGCGTGACCATTTCCCCAGGCGGAGGTGATGGAGAGCCCAAAAACAACAATGTCCAGTGGCTCAGTCGTCATGCGGCGGCTTCCTGGGGCGCCTTGGCCTCGAGTGTCGCCTCCACTTCCAGCGCACGACGCGCGTAGGTGTGATGCGCCAGCACGCGGCGCAAAGCTGCCTGGCCTATCCGCCGCGCGGTGCTCTCATCCAGCTTGTCCAGATGGGCCGCGACTTCAGCGCCGTTGTGTGCAACGAGCACTTCCCGGTCCGGGTCGAGAAACAGCTCAACGCCCTCCCAGGCGTCCATGATCAGGCAGGCGCCCGCTCCGGCGGCCTCGAAGACGCGGGTGGGAGGCGAGAACCCGATGCGCGCCATGCTGTCCCGGTTGATGTTGATAACCGCGCGGGGTGTGCAATTGAATGCGTTATGATCCCTGCTGTAGACATGGCCGAGCAGGCGAACATTCGGCGGCGCGCCGGCCTCCTGGTCCCACCCGTTGCCACCCAGTAGGAACGTCTCGCTGGGATGGGAGCGTGCGGGCTCGAAGAAGAACTCCCGCACACGCGCCTCCCGATCAGGCAACCGATTCCCCAGGAATCCAAGCAACCCGGCAAATCGGGTGTCGGGTGACACGGGATGATGCGTCTGCGGATCCAACGCGTTGTAGATAGGCACGCAGGCCCGCGCGCCCCACCCGCGATACTCCTTCACCACGGGATCACCGCCGCCGTAGGTGAACACGAGATCATAACGGGGGATCAATGTCCGGAACGGGTCCGTGGGCGTGTTGGCGATCCTCTCCAGCGTAGCCGGTGCATCCACATCCCAGAAGACCACGATGTTGCCGGGTCGACGCAGTGAGAGAACCTCCCGCTCCAGGAGCTCGTCATGAACACCGACACCGCTGGCCTTCACGATCACATCGGCTCTGGACGCGGCCTCGAGCGCGGCGTCGACTTCCTCCTTCTGGTAAACCACAACCTTGGCCCAGGGAGGATCTTCGATGTCACGATGAGCCTGCCGATCGTAAACGTCCGGCTCGTAGAAGGTGACACGATGTCCACGCTCGTGCAGCGCACGAATGACGCCGCGATAATAGGTCGCCGCGCCGTTCCAGTACGCGGACACCAGGCTCGAGCCAAAGAACGCGATTTCAAAGCTTCGCCGCATCACCCGCCCTCAAGTCCCAACTCGTGACAGATTGACAGCAACTCACGCACCCGATGCGCGCACGTATGGCGAGCTCGGACGGTGTTCAGCCCGTGCGCCGCGAGCGCTCGGGCATATTCCGGATCGGCGCGCAGGCAGCGCAGGTGCTCGCGCATGTCCGCTCCATCCCTGGCTACCAGATAGTCCTGTCCCGGCTCGAACAGGTTTTCACTGTCCTCCCACGGTGCGCTGACGAGAGCGATCCCACACGCCAGGGCCTCAAACATCCGAATGGTCGGAATACCGGGTAATTGCTCCCGATAGAATCGCCTCGGTACATGCACCGTCGTGTGCGCATCCCCAAACAGCCGCGGCACCCGAAAATTGGCCACCCACCCGGCGTACTCGATACCGGCCGCGGCGAGCTCGCTCAACGCCTGCGGCGGGTAGCGGACACCGTGAATGCGAGCGCGCAAGCCCAGGTCGCGGACCGGCTCGATGAGGAATTCATGCAGCTCATCCGCCCGCTCGCCGTCGCCCCAGTTGCCGACCCAGACCAGGTCCAACGGCTTGTCGGCCGCGGACGGCTGGGGATGAAACACGCGAATGTCGGCGGCCTCGTGCCAAACCCACGCACGGGGCGTCCAACCTCGCTCGAGATAGATCCGCCGCAGAATATCCCCAAAGGCCAGAACCCCGTCATACCCAGACAGGTCGTAGGCTTGCAGCTCCTCCGGAGCACTCACGGCCCGGTGGTGAGTGTCGTGAAACAACAGCCGATAGCGGGCGCCGGCGCGATGCCGACCGATCCGACGCACGAGCTCCGGGTCATTCCACTCGTGAACGATCACGACATCGGAGTTTTCCAACATCCGATCGAGATGGAGCTCCTCCGGCTCGTAGGGGTGACTGCGCAAATGGGGATAGGCCTGCTGGAAATCCGCCAGCGCGCTCGCGCCGTGCTCCTCGCGCAAATTGCGCACACTCCAGCCATTGGCGCGCTCGAACACATCCACTGTGTGACCCGAAGCGAGCAATTCCGTACACACACCGCGCAGAAAATGCGCGTTGCCGTGATTCCAATCGGAGATCAGGGAGTGATAGAACAGGGAGAAATGCATTGCACCTGCCTGTAGAGGTCGACGTACTGACGCGCGAGGCGCGTGGGCGTGAACTGGCGCGCCCGCGCCATGGCGCGCGCCGCCAGCCTGTTGCGCATCGAGTCATTCAACAGCAACTCATTCAACGTATCGCGCAGGGCCTCGTGGTCATTCGGTGCCACATAGCGCGCGGCCGCACCCCACACCTCGCGCAAGCTATCGATGTCACCGAGCACCAGAGCACATCCTGAGAGAGCGGCCTCCAAGGCTGTCAGCCCAAAAGGCTCATAGCGCGCCGGCAGGGCGTAGATGGCCGCTTTTTGGTACCAGGCAGCCAACTCCGCGTGCTCGAGTGAGCCGAGCAAACGCATGCCAGGTGGCTCGACTCGCTGCCCTTGCGGATCAAGCGTTTCCCCCGCGAGGAACACCGGGGCCGCGACGCGCGGGGCGACCGCGGCCAGTGCGGCCACGTTCTTCGCACCGTCCCAGATCCGTCCGGCGCAAAGCACGATCTGCTCCTTGCGGCCGGCCGTGAAGAGTCGTCTATTACGCGCGTTATGAATGACAGCCGTTTCGCGGAACGGTCCGTAGTAGCGCTCGAGCTCGGCCAGCATCGCCTGACTCGGTGCAACCACATACCGAGCAGCGCGCAGACTGCCGGTCACACGTTGTCGATAAGTTGACCACTCGGCCGGTACCGCCTCACGGCGTACGGCCGCCCACCAGGACAACACACAAGAGTGACCCACGCTCACGACGGGAGACATCCATGGCAAATCGGCGTGTACCAGGTGATTGAGGTGCACCACATCCGGCTGGGTTTCTCTCTCCAGGCGCAGCAGCCATTCGCCGGCCCGTTCCAGATCGTCCCAGGGCTCAGGCATCCACTCGAGGCGGAACGCCGACTCATGCAAGGTCACGTTCGGCAGCTCCGCGACCTGCTTGCGCTGGTTCGGTGTCAACTTTCTCCCCAGCGTGGCGAGTGCGACCTGCACGCGCAGCGGTCGCAAGGCAGCACACAACTCCAGCGCATAAGTCCAGACGCCGCCGATCGGATCGGCTGTCATCAGAACTTTCATGCTGTCACCGGCCGACAATAGATCGCATCGAGCAGCGCCGATACGTCATAGAGTCTCGCGGCGCTGGGGTCGAAGCCGGGGGCCAGGGCGAGTTGGCGCGCCCAGGCATTTATCGCGCGGCCACCCCAATCATCGGGCCCTTCTGCCAGCGTGCGTCGCGAGGTGCCCTGACAGTGCTCAACGACGAAGTCGTAAAACGAGCCACCGACGTTGCGGAGGATGGCGGCCCCACGTGTGCCATAGAAGGCAGCTTCGATAACTGCGTCGCGACCCGCGGACAGACGCCACGAGCAGGCGAGACGCGCCGTCGTGCCCGTCTCGAATTGGATTTCCGCCAAGGCATGGTCTTCCAACTCGCTCATCGGCCCGCGCAGCAGTCGACCCGACGCATGCAAGCGGCTCCGCACGTCGACTATCTTTGGGTAGTCGAGTACCAGCAGCAGCAGATCGATCAGATGGATGCCGAGGTCCATCACGCAGCCGCCGCCTGACTGCCGCAGGTCGTAGAACCAGGGTTTGTCCGGTCCGTAGGCGTTGTGAAACACAAGGTCGGCTGCGAAGATTTCCCCGAGAGCGCCACCGCGGGCAAGGTCTACCAGTTGCGGGACGCCGGCCACCGTGCGATAGCAAAAGTCCACGGCCAACAGTCGATCGCACCTGCGAGCCGTCTCGATCGTCCGCGCCACTTCCGCGCCGGTGCGCGCCAGCGGCTTCTGACAAAATACGGCTCGACCCTTCTCCAGCGCCGCGATGGTTTGCTGGGCGTGCAGGCCGCTAGGGGTGGCAATCACCACCCCATCGAGGTCCTCCGCGAGTAACTCCTCGAACGTTCTCGCGAGACGTACTCCCCGCGCACTCTCACCCACTGCCTCGGCCGCCCTGTGCGCCGCATCGCCACTCAGATCAGTGATGCACGCAATGTCAGCAGCGCCGTCCGCGGCGACCGCTTTCAAACGATTCAGCCCGATCCAACCGACCCCGGCGAATCCGATGCGCGGCCGGAAGCTCGAGGTGGCTGGAACCGCGCTCATGTGCAAACCACCAGCGCCTTCAGGAACCCACGCGGTCGGGTCGCGAGCGCGAGGAATGCGGCGTCGATGTCTTTGAGAGGAAACTGGTGTGTAAAGAGCGGCCAGGGATTGAGATCGCCGCGCACCACCAGGTCAACGGCTTCTTCCATTCCGCGCCGATACTGGGCTGGGTCGCGCTCGTGCGCATTGATGACATCCAGTCCACGCCAGTTCCACTGCTGCAGGTTCACTCGGCGGTCGCCATCCTGGTGATAGCCGGCGATCACGAGGCGTGCCCGTGTGCCCGTGAGCTCAGAGGCCAGATCCAACGCCATCTGTGATCCGACGCATTCGATCACGCGCTCGTAACCGTCATTCGAGATGTAGCGGCGAGCCTGCTGCACTGCTTGCGCCGGGTCGGCGTCCAACCGGACGGCAGCAGCGGCCCCGGCCTCCTCTGCCATCTCCAAAGCGAATGGACGGCGCGACAGAGCTACGACCCGTGCGCCGGCCTTCGTTGCCAATGCCGTCAATGCAGCGCCCAGGAAGCCAATCCCCACCACTGCCACGTTCTGCCCAGGCTCGATGCCGCTGCGCTTGAAAATGTTCACGGCACAGGCGAGCGGCTCGCCGGGAAAAGGCTTGCCCGCGAGTTGGGGTGGGAGCTTTACCAGCGCCTCAGCCGTCGCGAAGTCATATTCGGCATACGCATGGCCGGAGAGGAGCGCAACACGGTCACCGACCGCGAAGCCCTTGACACCCACCCCAACAGCATCGATCACTCCCCAGCCCTCGTGGCCGGGCGTACCGGGCTCGAGGGGATACTGGAACCAGGGCCGCCCTTCCCACACCGGGAGGTTCGACCCACACACACCGCAGCCTTCCAACCTGACGCGCGCCTCGCCAGCTCGTGGCTGGCGCACCTGGATGTTTTCCACCGCAACCTGTCCCGCGGCCTGGAACCGGGCGGCGCGAGCTTCCATCGCAGCCGTTCTGTCGAGCGCCGCGTTCATGGACTCACCGCCAGCGGCACCTTGCGGCTACGGATCGGGGGTGGCGCGGCCTGCATCAACCAACTGTTGAGGCGATCGATCCCATCGACGGGCGGCACCCGCGGTCGCCAGCCGGTTGCTTGCGAGAAGCGGTCGGTATCGGACACATAGTAGCGTTGGTCGCCCGTGCGCCAGGGAGCGAACTGGGTCGCCACGCGCAGCTCGTGGTGCTCCTGCAAGAGCGCGATCAATTCCAGCAGGCTGAGCGTATTGCGCGGCCCACCGCCCATGTTGAAAGGTTGTCCGGCCAATCGGCCCATGTGCTGCTGTGCGAGCAGAAACGCCTCGACCAGGTCACCCACGAACAGGACGTCGCGCACCTGGCAGCCGTCACCAAAGAGCGTCAGCGGGTTGCCCTCGCGGGCGCGAATGAGAAAGTGCGCCACCCAGCCCTGATCCTCGTTGCCGAATTGGTGGGGCCCGTAGATGCAACTCATGCGGAAGACCACTGCCGGCAGATCGTACGAGCGGGCATAGTCGAGGACGTACTGATCCGCGGCTCCCTTGGAGCATCCATAAGGGCTGTGAAAATCGAGTGGACGGTTTTCCGCTATTCCGTTCTCACGGACCTGCCGACTGACAGGCACGTACCGCTGCCCCTTCTTCACGAGCTCGACGTCGTTGAGCGCTCCATAGACTTTATTCGTGGAGGTGAAGACCACCGGCGGAGCGGGCCTGCGAAGCCGGGCGGCCTCCAGCACGTTGAGGGTACCGCGGGCATTGATCTCGAAGTCCTCCACAGGCGAGTCGAGGCTCGTGGTCACCGCCACCTGGGCCGCCAGGTGATAGATCTCCTGTGCCCTGTCGACCGCACGGGCTACGGCGACTCCGTCCCGCACGTCAGCGATTTCAATCTCCAGACGCTCGGGGTACCGCTCCTGGAGCGCACGTAGATTGTTGCGTACGCCCGGACGTGACAGGTTATCCAGGATCAGCACGCGCCGACCATCCGCGAGCAGCCGCTCCGCAAGGTTGCTACCGATGAACCCGGCTCCGCCCGTGATCAGCGCGACGGGCTCGCTTGCCTGCGCGCTCATGCTACCAACCCGTGTCGCCGCAGCTCGCTTTCCGCCGTCTCTGAACGGTCCTCGTCCATGCGGCCTTCGAGCCATCGACCCAACTCCTCCAGGCCCGTTTCGAGATCGATGCGCGGTTTATAACCGAGGACCGCGCTCGCCTTGGAGATGTCGGCAAAGCAGTTGCGAATGTCTCCGGCTCGATAATTCCCCCGCACCTGGGGCTTGATGTGGCCTTTGCCGAGCACCTTCCCGAGCCGCTCCGCAATTTCCAACACACTGTAGGCCTCGCCCCCACCCAGGTTGAAGACCTCGTCCCGCGCCGCGGGGCTTTCCAGCGCGAGCACGCAGCCCGCGGCCAGGTCGCGCACGTGGACAAAGTCGCGCTTCTGCCGCCCGTCCTCGAAGATCACCGGCGGACGCCCGTTCAGATAGCGGGCCGCGAAGATGGCCAGCACACCGGTATAGGGGTTCGACAGGGCCTGGCGCTCACCGTAGACGTTGAAAAAACGCAACGCGGCCACGGGCACGTCGTATGCACGACCAAACAGCAGACACATCATCTCCTGGTCATACTTGGAGAGCGCATAGATCGACTCCGGCATCGGGGTCTTGCTCTCCGGCGTCGCCACGGGAATCAGCGGCTCGCCGCGTGGATCCGTCAGGTCCCAGTCACCCGCTTTCAGTTGCGTGACCGAGCGTGGGCGGGGCGAAAAGGTGTTGCCCTCGCTGTCCCGATAAAGACCCTCTCCATAGATGCTCATGCTCGAAGCGACAACCAACTTCTCCACGGGTCGGCGCAACAGGGCTTCCAGCAGTACCGCGGTTCCCCGGTTGTTGATGTCGACATATTTCTCGATCTCGTACATGCTTTGCCCGACGCCAACCGCCGAAGCAAAGTGGAACACGGCGTCGACACCTGCCAGCGCACGCTCCACGTCGCGCCGCTCCCGCACGTCACCCTTGACTGTCTCGACCTCCGAGTCCAGGTACGAGGGGAACTCCCGGCTACCGCCGTGGACCTGCTCGCTCAGATTGTCGAGCGCCCGCACCAGGTAGCCCCGGGCCAACAGCGCGTCGGCCACGTGTGAGCCGATGAACCCCGCGCCCCCAGTGATGAGAACTCGTTTAGTGTCTGACACGGCTGACCTCCAGAACCGCTTGAGCTCGTCCACCCGTCTCCGGCGCGACTTTCGGCGTCTTGCGCTTGCCATCCGGAGTTGCCGCCACGGCCACCGCGGCGTGGGCTCCGGAGCGCTGGCGCTGCAAGGTGCGCTCGAAATACGAGATCGTTTGCATCAGTCCCTCGCGCAAGCGCACTCGTGGCTGCCAACCGAGCTGACGCCTGGCCAATTCGATGTCCGGACAACGTTGCGTCGGATCATCGTGCGGCAGTGGTAGGAACACAGTACGCGAGCGCGACCCGGTGAGCTCGATGACCAGCTCCGCCAGCTCGAGGATCGTGAATTCCTCCGGATTGCCGAGATTCATCGGGCTGCGCACGCCGGCAGGCGCGTCCATGAACCCCAACAGCCCGTCGATGAGGTCATCGACATAACAGAAGGAGCGGGTCTGCTCGCCTTTGCCATAGATCGTGATCGGCTGGTTGCGCAACGCTTGCACGATGAAGTTTGACACCACGCGGCCGTCCCCGATCTGCATCCCGGGGCCGTAGGTATTGAATATGCGCGCCACGCGCACATCCACCGCGTGCTTGCGCTGGTAGTCGAAGCACAGACTCTCCGCGCATCGCTTACCCTCGTCGTAACACGCACGCAAACCGGTCGGGTTGACGTGGCCCCAGTAGCTCTCCGACTGTGGATGGATGGAGGGATCGCCGTAGACCTCGCTGGTGGATGCCTGCAGCAGCTTCACCTTTTTACGGCGCGCGAGCTCCAGGAGATTGTAGGCACCGCGCACGCTCGTCATGGTGGTGTGGATCGGATCAGCCTGGTAGTGCACCGGGGAGGCCGGGCACGCGAGGTTGAAAATCGCCGCGACCTCGTCCATCTCGAGTGGATCGCTGATATCGTGCCGCCGGATGACGAACGCGGCGCTCTCGCTGAGATGCAGGACGTTGCGCAGATCTCCCGTGACGAAATTGTCGATACACAGGACGGCGTTGCTACGTCGCACCAGTCTTTCGCACAGGTGCGAGCCCAGAAACCCGGCGCCTCCGGCCACCAACACGGCTTGCGATTGCTTCGATTCGATGGCCATAAAACGCTCTTCCTGTGTTGTGAACCAATGCTCAGGCGCCGATGTGAGCCGCGTAGCGACGGGTCATGCTCGCGCAGAACTCGGCGAATTCCTCGACGTTCAGCGGCGGACTGGTATGGTGAGGGCGCACCCCCCGCGATTCCGGCGTGAAGCAGAACGTCAACGTGACGGAGAACTCCTCCAGGGCGCGCATCTGCCGGTCAAACCACTCGAGCGCGTTGGGGCGCAGACTATCGGCCCAGCTCAGGCCGGTTCGCAGATATTTGACACCCAGCCGACGCAGCCAGCCGACCGCATCCTCCAGACGATGATCCTCGAAATGAAACCACTGACAGATACCGAGCTCGGGGGTGAGATCGGAGAAGCGCGCGGCGGCGGGCTTCGGACTGCCGTCCTCGCGCAGGATGCCCATGTGGAAGTGGCGGTAGTACGAGGAGCCTTCCGCCTCGCGATGTCGCGTGGTCGCCGGCCACGCGCGCGGCAGATCATACAAGCTATACCAATGGATGCGCTCCGCGCGTCCGCGCAGAAGCTCGGCCGTGCGGCGCAGTCCAAACTCCTGGACTTCGTAGGCGCCGAAGGTGGACACGCCGACCTCCGACACCCACAACGGCAGGTCCGTTACCGCGCGGATTTCCGCAAGCTTCTCGGGCCACTCGTCGATCATCCAATGGTTCCAATCGAGCGGGAAGCCGTGCACCGCGACGGCGTCGATCTCCGCCAACACGCCTTGCTCGCGCATGCGCACGATGAAGAGTGGATCGATGGGAGATATGCCGCCGAGAATCCGTGGGACCCGCCTGTGCTCCGCGCGCACGGCGCGGGCTGCGAGAACCGTCATGTTGGAGAAGATGCGCCATTCAGGGTCACACTCGGGGAAGTCCCAATGCGACTTGTTATTGGGCTCGTTCCACAACATTATGGCTTCGATCACGCTTACCTCGATGTTGATTCGACTCACCGCCTGACAGTGGGTCGTGACGGACCCACAGCAACTTCCATTCCACTCGAGTCGCGCAGCTCACGAGGAGCCACGCTGCTGGAGGCGTGCTCGCTCCAAGGCGAGCTCGTCACCGAGCAGTACCGGCTCACTCCAGCGAGCCAGCGTCGCGGGTTCCAAGGCGGTATCGAAATACAACAATGTCTCCCAATCTCCGCCGGCGCGCGCGGTCACCGCGCGACACCCGGCTGCTTCCAGCAAAACCAGGCCCGCCACGACGTCCCACAACTTGGGGCGCCCGATGAACGCGAAGCTCAGCAGCCCCGCGGCGGTGAATGCGAACTCGAGCGTCGAGCAGCCAAGCACACGTGTATCCCACAGTGCGGCGTACGAAGGAGCCCGACCCGGCTCACTGGCCAACCCGCGCCACGCGCCCTGTGGGCGCCTGCGCAGGACGTCACCGGAGAATTGCAGTGGCCCGCCCGCTGCCGCGTGGTAGACACCTGGAGAGAAAGCGTGCGTGGAAGCGCACCAGATGGCGCCCGCTAACGGCCAACCGCGGTAGAGCACACCGATGGAGGAGGCGAAAAGCGGCAGGCCGTTGACAAAGTTGGTAGTGCCATCGACGGGATCGATGACCCAGATGAAGGGAGAGGATGTCGGCGCGCTGACTCCGTACTCCTCGCCGATGACGATATGGTCCGGAAATTCCGCGGCGAGTTGCTTCCGTAGGAGCGACTCCACCGCCCGGTCCGTGGTGCTGACCGGATTCGAATTCGACGCGCCACCGGGTCCGGGCGGCTTGAATTCGACCAGGGGAACTTCCGCATATGCGGCAAAGATGTATTCACCGGCAACGTGCGCGAGACGCGCTACGGTGCTCGCGAGCGTTTCCTTGACAGTGCTGTCGAGGTCACCACGAGGATCAATGTCAGTCGCTTCCATGCGAAGCGCACCGCAAGCGGCGTGCCAGGTGTAACACCCACAAAGTTATTTGATTGGATGCGCGAGCTTCGGTCGCGAGCGCCGCTCAGGCGACGCTCGCACGTTCAGCGGCGAGCGCATCAGCTACGGCAGGGCCGGACGGCGGGGTCGCTTGCAATGCAGTGAGGCGCTGAAACTCAGGACAGGTCAACGCCAGCTCATCCGGGGTTCCTTGCGCAACGAGTCTGCCATCCCGCATGACCAACACCTCGTCGAATCGACCCAGGAGCGAGAGCCGGTGGATGGAAGTGACGAGGCATGATTCGGCGAACGCGGCAAACAGGTTGGTATAGACGCGCGCCTCGGTCGCCGGATCCAGACTCGCGGTCGGCTCATCCATCAGCACGAGCGAGCTGCCGCCGGCAGCGAGAATGCCACGCGCGAGCGCCACTCGGGCGCGTTGGCCGCCCGACCAGTTGGCGGCGCGCTCGGCCACCGACGCTTCCAGGCCGAGCGGCGTCGGTTGCACGAAGTCAGTGGCGCAAGCAGCTTCGAGTGCGACTGCATACGCATTCGGCGCGGGGGGTCCCAATACCGATTCGCACAAACCGAGATTCTCGCCGAGAGTGCCCTCGTAAACTTCCGCGTCCTGTGGAATCAACGTGGCCTGTGAGCGCAGAAATTGCGCGATTTCAGCGGGGGAAACGCAGATCGGGCCGCCGTTGGCAGTCAACGTGATCCGCTCGGCGGGGTAGAGTCCGGCCAGGACACGCAACAATGTACTTTTTCCAGAGCCGCTCGCGCCGATGAGCGCATAGCGCTTGCCGCGCTCGAGGGCAAAGCCCAACCGCTCCAGGGCTGGCGCGTCAGCACGTCCCGCCGAGTGCCGGAACGTCAGGTCCCGCACGACCATTCGCTGCCAGTCAGTAGCGGCGACGGGTGCGACAGGCGCCGGAACCGTCGTCTCACGTATGATGTTGGCACTTGCGTAGTCGGCGTGCTGCCGGGCGAATGTCTGAAAGTGCGATGCGATCGAGGCAATGACACCCGCGGCCTGTTGGGCGTACTCCCAGACCATGTACAGACTTCCCAAAAGCAACGGTTTTTCCGCGCCAGCTGTTGCTGTTCCGCGGGTCGCAAGCCACACGAAGAGGCCCACGAGACAGCAGTTGAGCACTCGCGTGGCGAGATCCACGGTGCACCACTTCACTTCGTTGAGCACTATGGCCTTGCGCAAGGGAATGAAGATCGCCAGCAGGCGGCGTTCGAGTCGTGCAGCCACGGCCCGAGCCTGTCGTAACGCGTAGACCGTGCCTGTGTTACCCAACGTGTCCACGAGCGTTGCCGAGTAGTGCCGCTCCGCTTCGTTCTCCTCGTTCGCCAGTCGGAGCATGGCGCGATCGAACCCCACGACCGAGCAAACGACCGAGGCGAAGCCGACCATTGCCGCGAGCCCAATGAGGGGCTGAACCCACCACAGCGCGACCAGCGGACCCAGCAGGCGTACCGCACTGTTGAGGTAGATGAATTGACTCTGTGCAAAGCCGGACAGGGCGGCCGTGCTCTGCTGGACCCGGTGGGCGGTCGCGCCGGAATGATGCGACTCGTGCCAGCTCAAGGGCAGCTCGAACAGACGCTCGACCAACAGAGTCGACATGCGCCGACGGACCGTGAGCGCGGCCCGACGCTCCAGGATCCGGGCGGGGCCGTGCAGCATCCAGCTGCCACACGCCACCAGCAGCACGAGCGAGAGCCACAGGCCCGCTTGGCGCAGACCGCCGGTGCCGTGGAGCTGGAGCGCATTGAGTGCCCGAGCGGAAATGTAGGGCACTGCCAGCAGCACGACCTGGGCGCCAATCAAAAGTACGACCGCGCCGACGAAAATCCGACGCTCACCGCGCAGCAGTCGCCACAGGTCACGATATAGATGAATTACGGCGCCGGGTCGTGGGACGCGGGCCTGGGTCGTCTTACTCACGCGATTAAGTTAATTGCGGCCTCGTGCTCGTGCTGTGCGGTAGTTCACGGGCGCGCACTTCGCCGCGTCCGCCACTCGCGGCACTGTGACCGCGCACGCGCGTTGCTCCGATCCGACAACAGTGTGTGAGAAGCACAACGGCGCTTGTAGGATTTCCTCGATGTCCAACACAACACCCTTGCCACTGGCCGAGCAATGGCTTCTGGAGATGCGTCGGGGCGACTGGGAAGCCGCATGGCGCATCAGCGACCAGGTCTGTGCCGCTCGGCGGGGCTTGCAGCCACGCGAACCATGCTCCGGTGAGTGGCTACCGCGGCACTTGCAATGGGTCTGGGACGGATCCCCGCTCGCGGGCAAGCGTGTGCTGGTGCGCTGTTATCACGGGCTCGGCGATACGATCCAATTCGTCCGATTCGTCCCTGCCTTGAGGCGGAGGGCAGCCCACGTCGTGATCTGGGCGCAACCACAACTCATCCCTCTGCTGCAGACGGTCGGAGGCATCGATTCATTGCTACCGCTCGACGACGGAATCTGTGCCGCCGCCTACGACGTCGATATTGAGATCATGGAACTGGCGCACGCCCTGCGGGTCACGCCGGAGACGTTACCCAGTGAGGTACCGTATCTTCACCTCGAGAGGGGCCATACGAGAGGTCGATCTCTGAATGATGGGCGTCCGAGCGTGGGCCTCGTCTGGCAATCCGGAAGTTGGGATCCGTGTCGATCCGTCAAGGCAGAGCTGATGCGGCGGCTGACACGTATCCCCTCGATTCAATGGAAGATATTACAACGCGGGCCAGCCCTCGCAGACTGGCCCGTGGGAGTGGGAGAGATCCCTGTCATCCGTGACATGATGGAGGAAGCCGCCGAGCTCCAGGCCCTCGATCTGTTGATATGTGTTGATACGCTCTCGGCTCATCTGGCCGGTGCATTGGGCGTGCGAACGTGGACGCTGCTGCCGACAGAGGCGGACTGGCGCTGGATGGAAGATAGAGAAGACACACCCTGGTATCCAACCATGCGCCTGTTCCGTCAGACCAGGCCAGGCGACTGGGAGTCAGTGATCGCGCGAGTCGCTCGCGAGCTCGAGGCGACGTTCGGTCCTTGACCGGCGCGG
>CAYNTW010000028.1:37511-44190 GCA_964400085.1 uncultured Steroidobacteraceae bacterium
GAATGATGCCAGTCGCGCCAGTACTTCCCGAGCCGAGCGGCAAAGATCGCCGGTTTTTCTTCGTACAGGCGCTGGCCCAACTCGAGCGCCTTCTCCTGTAGCCCAGCCCGACACCGCTCGATCAAACCCAGGAGAGCCTTGTGGCTGGCCTCGGTCGGAAAAGCTTCGCGTGCCTCGATGGCTCGCTGGCGGAGCACGGCTAGATCATGGTCGTCGCCGAGAAAGTCGGCCAGCTTGTGGCACTCATCGGCAAGCTCCCCCAATGGACCCGGCCACAATGGCTCGAGAATCTGGAGCTGATGCCAAAAGTACTTGGTCTGCTTGCGCCACTCGTGCAGATGCTCGTCGGTTGCCGCGGTTTGCGCCAGCCTGAACGCTTTGCGCGCGCCGGAGTACGTGCGCTTCACTCCCGCGCCCACCACTGACCAGCTCCCGTGGCCCACCCGCCAGTTGTCCGAGCGCGATTGAACCTCACGCAGTTCCTGGCGAACCGCGCGCAACGGACCCGGTCGCTCGAGAATCTTTTTGCGCAATTGCGTACGCCGCCGGTTCAGCAGTCGCTTGAACCCAACCAGCGGCAGAGCCTCGGCCGATTTCCCGTAGTACTTGACCAGCGAGCTCAGCGCATCCAGCAACACGCGTCCGTCCCGAACCTCGCTCAAAGGTCGGGCCGCATCGCGGATAGCGGCATTCTCGCGCTTGTAGGTTGAATCACCGAGCGCGCCACGCAACAGCCGCAACGTTGCCCGCGCCCGCTTCAGGTCTTTGCGGGCCTCGTGCACGGCCCGGTCATCGGATTTTCCCGGCTGCAGGGTTTTCAGTGCGGATTTGATCCTATGGCGCGCGATTCGTCGAACACCATGGGCTCCAGTCTCGTCCGGTCTCAACTTCGCGGCCACGGGTCACTCGTTCTGTTCTTTTCGAAAGGCACGTATCGCCCGCTCGAGCGCGGCATCAGCCGCACGGGCGCCCAGGTGCCCGGTGATGCGGAAGGTACGCCCCTGCGCACGGTTATACGAAATGAAAAACTCCTCGATCCCCTTCAGTTGCTCGCGCTCCATCTGGCTCAGCTCGTGGATCGAGGCGCGATTCACCGGGGTGACCGGCACTGCGATGAGTCGGTCGTTGCGGATCCGCTTACCTTCGACCTGTTCGGCGCGAAGTATACCGATGAGCTGAACCGTGACCAGGCAACCCGGAAAAGTAGGCGCCGGTATTAGCACCAGCACGTCCAAGGGATCGCCATCCTCCGCACGAGTACCTGGCACGGAGCCGAAATCGTAGGGAAAGGACATCCCGACCGGCAGGATCCGGCTGACCTTGAAACTGCCGAGCTCCTCGTCGAACTTATACTTGTTGCGACTGCCGGCAGGCGTGTCAATGACCACGTTGACGAGCCCGCCGTTGGCACGTGGCGGGATCTTCTCGAAGCTCGTGGCTGGCATGAGGGCCCGAACAGCAGAATTCATACCCCGGCGCCTACCCGGAGAACAATCCCGCGCTGATATTGACCGCCAACCCCAGGATCGAGACGTTGAACAGAAAGGCGATGAGGCTCTGCGCAAGCACTGCCTTGCGGATCGACACGTCGGCAGTGGAGACATCCGCGGTCTGGCACGCGGCCGCTATCGTGAAGGAGAAATAGGCGAAGTCCCAGAAGACTGGCTGCGGAGTGTGCGGGAAAAGCAGCGGCCGATCCTGCTCGCCGGCACTGTAGAAGGCGTCGGTGTAATGCAAGGTGAACATCGTCGGCACCAGCAACCACGAGCTCGAGACTGTAAGAGCCGCCAATAAAACGTGCATGGCGCGCTCGAAGCCTGTCACCTGCCGCACGGTCGAAAGGAGCGCCACGATGGCCAGCAAACTCAGCAAGGCGGCGCTGATCACGATGACCAGGAAGACGACCGCGCTGGCGTCTTCCTCTTTGTACCGGAGATAAAGCTGCTCGGGGCTACAGCCCCTCATCCAAAGGAAAACCCAGACGAGGAACAGGATCACGGCGCCATTCCAGCTCACCAGGACGCGGGCCAGGAGCGCCCAGGTCCCCGGCAGGAGAAAGAACAGCACGACCCCGACCACGATGGAAGTCAGCAGCTTGATATGGTTGAGAAACGTATTGGCCATGTGTCAAAACCCCGCGCGCGAGGAGGCCAATCTAGACCGGAGTCCTCACTGTCCGCTACAGTCTTGCGCACATGAAAACCTACACTCCGGTCGCGTGCGTCCTGGGGCTCTGCGCCCTACTCAGCTCTCCGGCCAGTCTTGCCGCGGAAGCGATGCCGGGACTTCAATGGCCGTCGGTCAACAATCGACTCGACGGACAGCGATTCTCACCATTGAAGGAGATCACGCCTGAGAACGCTGGCCAACTGCGCGAAGTCTGCCGAGTCCAGGTCGACGGGCCCACGACGTTCCATGGCGGGCTCGTGGTCGTTGATGGTGTGATCTATACCAACACAGCGCTCGAGACTGTCGCCATCGATGCGACGACTTGCGCGCTCCGCTGGAAGCACACCTACGTGCCTGAGGAAGAGCGCTTCACGGCATCGAGCCGGGGATTGGCCGTTCTCAATGGCCGTGTCTTTCGTGGTACCGGTGATGCACGCCTCATCGCGCTCGATGCGGCTACCGGAAAGTTGCTGTGGAAAACCGTCATCGGCAACCCAGGTCTCGGTGAGTCGGCAACCGCAGCGCCGCTCGCGTGGGGTGGGGTAGTCTTCATGGGTATCGGCGGCAGCGAGCTCGGCGCACGCGGCCGCGTGATGGCTTACGAGGCGCAAACCGGTAGGGAGTTGTGGAGATTCAACACCATCCCCATGGGGAAGGAGACCGGCGCCGACACCTGGAAGCGGCCGAAATCAGCCAAGACCGGAGGCGGCGGGGTCTGGGGCGCCATGTCGCTCGATGTCACCACGGGCGAGCTGTTCGTGCCGGTTGGCAACCCGTGGCCGGACATCGACAAGGCCTATCGGCCGGGAACCAACTTGTTCACGGACTCGATCGTCGTCCTCGACGCACGCACCGGGGCACTGCATTGGTGGCACCAGGTCACTCCGCAGGACTGGGAAGACAAGGACCTCGTCGCCGCGCCGGTACTCTATCGTGCGAGTGAGGCGCGAGACATCCTCGCCTTCGCCGGTAAGGACGGCTACGTGCGCGGCATCGACCGGGATACGCACCAGGAGATCTTTCACACCGCGGTGACTACCATCGAGACCCGGCCGGATAGCCCAACAGCCTCCGGCGTACGGATTTGCCCGGGTTATGCCGGCGGCGTCGAATGGAACGGGCCGACGCTCGACCAGGTCAACCACACGTTGGTGACCGGGTCGGTGGATGTTTGTTTTATCGTCAAGTTGGGCACCACGAAATACTCACCGGATGTTGCAAGTTTTGGCGGCAGCGTGGCGCCTGACGGACCGACCACCGGATGGGTGACCGCGGTGGACAGCGAGACTGGCGCGGTGCGTTGGAAATATCATACCGACAAACCGGTGGTTGCCGGGGTGACCCCGACCGCGGGTGGTGTTCTGTTCACGGGCGACTTGGACGGGAATTTCCTGGTCTTCAACAGCAAGACAGGTGAGCTCGTGCACAAAGCGCGGACCGGAGGAGCGATGGCAGGCGGCGTCGTCACCTACGAGGTGGGGAGCCAACAGTACGTGGCGTTCGCATCGGGCAACGTGTCCCGGAATGCTTTCGGCGCGTTGGGCGTGCCCAGCGTGGTGGTCATGGCGTTGGCGAACCCGAACGCGGCCGCAACGGTCGAGCGAGCCAGGGGACGGAAGGTTTACGAGCAGGTCTGCGCCTCCTGCCACGGCCCCGACGGCAAGCTGGTATCCGGTCATGACCTGGGGACGCTCAAGAGCCGGCGCGACCGGGCAGGCACCCTGGCGTATGTCAAAGATCCCAAGCCCCCGATGCCGAAACTCTTCCCCAATCTCCTGGACGAGCAGAGCGTGCAGGACGTCACCTCTTATATATATGAGGACTTGAGCCGCTGACAGTTGTCAGGCTGGCTGGCTCTGTGCTATTACTCTCCAGGCATGACCTACACCGCTCACAGCTACCGCTTTACCTGGTTTTACTGGCCAAAATCCTTTGGCGGTAGGCGGGCGCGCGAGTAGAAAGTCAGCGCAAGATCAACCCGAAACCGCCAGACCACTGGCGGTTTTTTTTCGCCAGTGGCCCGACCCGACCGGAGCCGCCACTGTGAACATCCGTACCGATGACTTACGCATCCGCGATATCAGGGAGCTCACCACTCCCGAGGAACTGATGCGTGAGCATGCCTGCACGCCGCAGATTTCGGCGATCGTCAGCGCCGGCAGGCGCTCGCTGCATCGCATCTTGCACGGGCAGGACGACCGGCTGGCGGTGGTCATCGGCCCGTGCTCCATTCACGACATCGATTCGGCGCTGGAGTACGCCGGCCGCCTGGCGCGCGAGCGTGAGCGCCTGAAAGACTCGCTCGAGATCGTGATGCGGGTGTATTTCGAGAAGCCCCGCACCACGGTCGGCTGGAAAGGCCTGATCAACGACCCGGACCTGGACGGCAGCTTCCGGATCAATCACGGCTTGCGGTTGGCGCGTGGCCTGCTGTTGAGCATCAATCGGCTGGGGTTGCCGGCCGGTTGTGAGTTTCTCGACATGATCACGCCGCAATACATCGCCGACCTGGTCGCCTGGGGCGCGATTGGGGCGCGCACGACCGAGAGCCAGGTGCATCGTGAGCTCGCCTCGGGGCTGTCTTGCCCGGTTGGTTTCAAGAACGGCACCGACGGCAACGTAAAGATTGCGGTGGATGCGGTCCAGGCGGCGGCGCAGCCCCATCATTTCCTGGCGGTCACGAAGCAGGGACGCAGCGCCATTGCAACCACCTCGGGCAACTCTGACTGCCATGTCATTCTGCGCGGCGGGAAGGTCCCCAACCACGACGCCGCGAGCGTCGAGGCGGCGTGGAAAGTCGGCGCGGCCACCGGCCTTTCAACTTGTATGATGATTGACGCGAGCCACGGAAACAGCAGCAAGCGGTTCGAAAACCAACCTGGAGTGGTTGACACGATCGCCCGGCAGATCGAGGCGGGAGATACCCGTATCGGGGGAATCATGGTCGAAAGCCACCTGGTCGCCGGCCGCCAGGACCTGGTGCCTGGGAAACCGCTCGTCTATGGACAAAGCATCACGGACGGATGCATCGATTGGGACACGTCCGTACAGGTGTTGGACAGACTGGCTCGGGCCGCGGAGGTCCGGCGCGCCCTGCTGCGAGACAGAGCCGCGCGTCTCGGTACCGATGGCTGAGCGAGCCTGGATTAACTGGCGGGCATCGCTCGCGGCGGGTCGTCGGTGATCGCGACCAGCGCAATGTAGAGCGTATCGTCCAGCGTGAAGTTGATCTGACGCTTGGGCGGATTGCTGGTCCGGAGGAGCATGTCGCTGCAGGAGATCTCCTTCGCCTGAAAGCGCGCGTAGGAGATGGCCCCCGGCTCAGGCCGACACAGCTCGTTCGCCGCCGCGATGATCTTCTCGGCCCGGGCGTAGTGCGCAGGATTCGTGGCTCTCAAGCGATCCAGGTCGGCTGGACCGTTCAGGTAGACGACTTGGCTCGGGAAAGCCGCCGCGACCTGAATCGCGAGAAGGGTTATGGCGGACAGCCCGAGGGAACGTAGCGTCTTTCGCATGGAGGATACTCCCTATGCTTGCCGCAGGAGCAAGTGTAGCCCGGCTCGAGGCTTTGACCCCCGGCGATGGCGGCGGTTCCCCCGCAAAGCCCCAGGTCAGCCTCGGGCCAACCGGCCTCCTGGGCCGGGCCGTGGTCGAGGACCCGACGCGGGCTGGGGTGAGAGACGCGATCAACCGGTAGGTGAGGGTCCGCGGGAGGCGGTGATGACGACCTCCTGCATTTCAGTGCTCTGTGGTGTTGGAGCGGTGACCGCTTTGCCACTCGGATGAGTTGAAGTGGTCTGACCGCAAGCGCACAACAATGTTGCACCTGCTGCGATGCACGCCGTGCGAGCGCACAATTCCCTGAGCGTATCCCTTGTATCACGCATGGCCTTGTCTCCAGGACTTCGAAAGGAGGGCGGCGGAATCAATTATCCGTCAAACGAGTCGGAAAGGGATGAAGCTTGTATTAAATCCGACGCTGCAGTGCATGCGATGCGCCCAGCTCAGGATCGGCGCATTGCAACATCCTGACACTCACGGCTCGCCGATATCCTCGTGCCAGACTTCGGGGTGCGCAGCGATGAATGAAGTCAACAATCGCACGCACTCCGTCGAGTCAAGATCGATCACCTCGACGCCCCGCTCGCGCAGCCAGTCGATTCCTCCACGGAAGGTGCGGGACTCTCCTACCAACACCTTGCCGATGCCGAACTGCACGACGAGCCCGCTGCAATACCAACACGGCGCCAGCGTAGTCACCATGATGGTATCGCGGTAACTGCGCTGCCGCCCTGCCTTGCGAAACGCATCCGTCTCGCCGTGCACGGAAGGGTCGCCCTCCTGGACGCGGCGGTTGTGCCCGCGCCCCAGCAAGCGTCCATCCCGGTGAAAGAGCGCTGCGCCGATTGGGATGCCGCCCTCCGCCATTCCCGCGCGGGCTTCCTCCAACGCGACGGCGAGCATGCTTTGATAGTCAGGTTCTGCTCTCATATCTTTCACATTTCCACCG
>CAYNTW010000028.1:44290-54029 GCA_964400085.1 uncultured Steroidobacteraceae bacterium
AACTGCGTTCCTGACGAACGCTCGGTGCCAGAGTCGTCGGGTGTTGCTTTCATTGTTATAGGCCGCCGATGGCGGCCCCTCCCCTGATCGAACGCGGCTATCTTAACGGGCGCCTGTCTGCTTGTCCCTGCGTTCCGAGCACAGCCCCTGCTCACGCTCGGGCGCGCGGCTTGCTTTGGCCAGTGAGTTATTGGAGTGACCCATTGAAACGGAGGGGCGCGCATGACTCCCATCGCAAGATCTCTCGCGGGCGCGGCACTTGGAGCGGCTGCGATGTTTTGGCTCGACCCCGCTGGTGGACGCCGCCGGCGGTCACAGCTGAGGGAGCGCATCGGGAGCGCGGGAAAGGATCTCAACAGCGCCCTGGGCGCCGCCGGACGCGATCTTGGGCATCGCGCGCAAGGAGTCGGTGCGCGCGTGCGTTCACAATTTACACGTGGTGCCATCTCGGACGAAGTTCTCGTGGAGCGAGTGCGATCCGCTCTAGGTCGCGCCGTCTCGCATCCGGGCGCGATCGAAGTCTCGGCAACCCGTGGGGGAAGAGTTAGGTTGAATGGGGCTGCGCTCGCGCACGAGTATGCGGAGCTTCTGGAGACTGTGAGTGGGGTGCGCGGGGTGCGGGAAATCTGCGACGAGCTCGCCGTCTACGACGATTCGGCGGGCATCCCTGAGCTTCAGGGAGGACGGCCGCGCCGGCGAACGCGATTCTCGTTGCGTCGGGAAAAGTGGCCGCCCGGCGGACGTTTGCTGGCAGGCGCCTCCGGCAGCGCACTCGTGGCCTTCGGGGCCTGGCAACTCTTCGGCTCGCGGCAGCGAGGCTTCATTGGAACGGCCACCGCGGCGGCAGGCGCGCTTCTTCTGACCAGAAGCCTGGTGAACACGCCATTGCGCCGAATGGTCGATAAGACACGGGCGATCGACGTCCGCAAGACACTCCATGTACGAGCGCCGATCGAGCAAGTGTTCGACGCGCTCGCGCGGTTTGAGAACTTTCCGTCGTTCATGAGAAACGTGCAAAGCGTGCGCGGCTACCCGGACGGCAGATCCCACTGGGTCGTCGCGGGGCCGGCCGGCGTTCTGGTGGAATGGGATGCGGAAACCACCGCATTCCGACCAAACGAAGTCCTCGCTTGGCGGACGATAGGCGACGCGGCGGTGACCCACTCCGGAGTGATCAGGCTGCGGCCAGCCGATACCGGAACGCGGCTCGACATCCAGATGACCTACAATCCACCGGCCGGGGCGATAGGCCACGGTGTCGCAAAGCTGTTCGGAGTGGATCCAAAGCACGAGTTGGACGCCGACCTGATGCGTCTGAAGACCTACCTGGAATCCGGGAAACCGGCGCACGATGCGGCACAGCCTGCGCCCGCGGCGGAGCACAGGAGGGCAGGAAAGGCCACGGACGGAGGCGGCCAGGTAACGCGCCTCTAAGGTGAAATCGGCGCTTTGCGTACGAGGATGTCCCCATGCCGGATTTCACCCGGGCCCGCGAGCGGATGGTGGAGACTCAGATCGCCCGTCGCGGTGTTCGCGACCCGCGAATCCTGAAGGCTTTCCGCGCAGTCCCGCGCGAGAGATTCGTCGAGTCAGGCTTCGAGGAATTTGCCTACGAGGACGGCGCGCTGCCGATCGACGCGAACCAGACGATCTCGCAACCTTACATCGTGGCACTGATGATCGAGGCGGCGGAGCTCGCGCCCACCAGTCGTGTGTTGGAAGTTGGGGCGGGCTCCGGTTACGCGGCGGCGGTGATGAGCCGGATCGCGGCCCGCGTTTACGGGATCGAGCGCCATGCTACCCTCGTCGCCACGGCGAAGCGACGCCTGGAGGAGCTCGGCTACGACAACATCGAGCTCCGCGTTGGTGACGGAACGCGTGGGTGGCCGGATGCGCAACCGTTCGACGCCATACTCGTCGCGGCCAGCGGTCCAGAGGTCCCCCAGGCGCTCAAGGAGCAACTGGCGGTTCGAGGCCACCTGGTCATTCCCGTCGGTGAGCACCGGTTTCACCAAACGCTCTGCAAAATCACGCGAATCAGCGAGACCGAGTACGATCAAAAAGATCTCGGCGGGGTCGCTTTCGTGCCGCTGATTGGCGAGCAGGGATGGGCCGATGAGGAGCGTGGCAGATCACGACCACGGACGCATCGTCGGACTCCCACAAAGCACCTGCCAGAGCTGATAGCGCAAACGGCCGAAGCGCTACCTGACATCGATACTCTGGAATTCGCCCGCTGCGTCGATCGTTATGCCGAGCGCCGCGTCGTGCTGTTGGGCGAGGCTACGCACGGTACCTCGGAGTTTTACCGGGCCCGGGCGGCGCTCACGCGCCGGTTGGTCGAAGCGCATGGCTATACCATCGTGGCCGCGGAGGCGGACTGGCCCGATGCCGCCGCGGTCGACCGCTATATCCGCCATCGTCCCTCCACGGGCGGCACCGCGCCGCCGTTCCAACGATTCCCAACCTGGATGTGGCGGAACAGCGAATTCCACGAGCTCGTCACCTGGCTGCGCGAGCACAACCAGGCCCGTGATCCTGCTGGGCGAGTGGGTTTCTATGGCCTCGACCTTTATAACTTGAGCGCCTCGATCGCAGCCGTGCTCGACTATCTGGACAAAGTCGACGCCGAAGCGGCACGCGCGGCCCGACAACGCTATGGTTGCCTCACGCCTTGGCAAAAAGAGCCTTCCACTTATGGACGGGCTGTGCTCACGGCGGGCTATCAAAAGTGCGAACAGGCCGTCGTCGAGCAGTGCCGCGCGCTGCTGCGGAAACAATTGGAGTATGCCGGCCAGGACGACGAGAGCTTCCTCGATGCCGCGCAAAACGCGAGGTTGGTCGCCGCCGCGGAACGGTACTACAGAATCATGTACTACGGTGGCGTGGATTCCTGGAACCTGCGTGACACCCACATGTTCGAAACACTGGCGAACGTGCTGGAAGCGCGGGGGTCGCGCTCCAAAGCCGTGGTCTGGGCCCACAACTCCCACATCGGCGACGCCCGCTTCACCGAGATGGGTACCGTCCGCGAGGAGTTGAATATCGGCCAGCTCTGTCGCGAGCGCTTTGGCAACGATTGCGCCTTGATCGGCTTCAGCACTCATACGGGCACGGTCGCGGCCGCTGACGACTGGGATGGACCGATGAAGGTCAAACGGGTACGACCCTCTGCCGAGGACAGCTATGAGCGACTCTGCCACGACTGCGGTCTCGAGCGCTTTTTCCTCGATCTCGGCAAGCATGCGGAGCTCGCCAACCGGCTGCGCGAATCGCGCCTGGAGCGCTTCATCGGCGTTCTCTACCTGCCCGAGACCGAATTGTTGAGTCACTATGCCCAGGCTTCCCTGCCGCAGCAGTTCGATGCGCTCGTCTGGTTCGATGAGACGCAGGCGGTAACGCCGCTCGGTCCCCAACACGCCCAACCGGGCGCGCCCGACACCTATCCGTTCGCTCTGTAGGCCTTTGGGCCAGATGTATGCATTATATTAGAATAAAGCACAATTAGCGACCGACGTCAGTCGCTCTCGCGCCACTCTCGCAAGGGCGTAGGCGGTATAATCATGATGATGGACAGAGTGAGCACCCCACGGGAGCGCGACTCTCCCGAACCGACCAAACTCCAGCGACAGATCGCCGCGAAGATCGTCGAATACATCCGTGACCACGAGTTACGCAAAGGCGACCACCTGACCGAGCTGGCGCTGGCGGAGGTGCTGCAAGTCTCGCGCACGCCGGTCCGCGCCGCGCTGAAATATCTCGCCACCCAGGACATCGTCGCTCCGAGCGGACCACGGCGCGGCTTCAGTGTGCGCGCCCCGGCCACCTCCGTCGTGAAACTCGCGCGCGATACCAACACGCAGACCGACGAAGAAGCTCTCTACGTCAGAATTGGGGAAGACTACATCCGCGGTGCGCTGCGCGAGCAGTTCTCCGAAGCCGATCTCATGCGCCAATATGGAATCAACCGCGGGCTGCTCGTGCGGGTCCTGCAGCGCATGTCCAAAGAGGGAGTGATCGAGCGCAATCCCGGTTATGGCTGGCGTTTCGCGCCCTTGCTGAGGACCGGCAAAGGACACGATCAGAGCTACCGCTTCCGGCTGGCCGTCGAGCCGGCAGCCCTGCTGGAGCCGGACTTCACACTCGACCCGATCTGGGCCGCGCGCAGCCGGCGCGAGCACGAGGCGATCCTGGCGCGACCGGAGCGGGTGTCCATGACCCGCTTCTTCGAGGTCAACACCGACTTCCATGAGACGCTCGCGGCCTGCTCCGGCAACCAATTCTTCCATCATACGGTGCAGTTCCAGAACAAACTGCGTCGCTTTCTGACTTATAGCTGGAGCTATGGCCTCGAGCGCATCGTGGCCTTCTGCCAGGAGCATCTCGAGATCCTCACGGCGGTGGAGCGAGGTGACCGTGAGTGGGCCTCGGCCCTGATGAAGCGCCACTTACAGCTCGCCGCGAATGTCACCCCGGTGCTCGGTCCGGCCGAGGGTGCGGCCGAGGCGCCCAAGGAATCCAGCGACCGCGACCCAACCCCAACCGAGTAGGATCAGCGCTACTACAATGGTCATTGCGCTTTAGTCGAATAAAAGACAAAAATCTTTGACGAACGGGACATTCGCTCGGCCGGCAACCGATTCCGCGGTGCAAGCTCGCCGCAAGCCCCCAGGGACGGATCACCAGATTGCGGGGACGAGGACGTCGCCGCGGGCGCCCGGACAAACGCCCGGGCCGATATCATGACGGATCTGTCCAATGGCGCTACCGGCGTCGGACGAGGAAAGCGACCGCCATGCCCGCCAAACGAACATTGACGATACTCATCATCACCTCCGTGTTATTGGGAGCTGCGTGGGCCGAGCGCGGCTTCGCGACCGAGGTGCCGCAAACCATGCAGGCGGCTGCCATCGACGCGGCCGGTGAGTCGAGCGCGCTGACTATGCATACCCTGCCAGTTCCAAAGCCCGACGCCAACGAGGTTCTCATTGCCCTGGACACCGCCGGGGTTGCCGTCTGGGACGTCGGAATTCGCCGCCATCCGTCGGAGATCAAACATTCCGGTTTCCCGCTGGTGCTGGGTACGGACGGCTCCGGCACGATCGCATCCATCGGCTCCGGCGTGCACGACTTCAAAATCGGCGACCGCGTCTACTCCTACAGTTGGGACAACCCCAAGGGCGGCTTCTATGCACAGTATGTCGCGGTACCGGCCGAGCGTGTGGGACACGTCCCGAACGGACTGTCCCTCACGCAAGCAGGCGCGATCGGAACAACAGCTTTGACAGCTCTGCAGGGGGTCGATGACGCCCTACACCTCGAGTCCGGACAGACGGTCATCATCCATGGAGCCTCGGGCGGGGTCGGCAGTCTGGCAGTTCAATTCGCCAAGCTGCGCGGCGCGCGAGTCCTCGCGACCGCGTCCGGACAGGATGGTGCGGCTTTCGTCAAGCAACTGGGCGCGGACGAAGTCATCGACAGCCGGACCGCGGATATCGTGGCAGCGGCGCGTAAGTTCTCCCCGGCCGGCGTCGACGCGGTGTTGGCGTTCGCGGGCGGAGAATCATTCGAGCGCTGTATCGATGCACTTCGTCCCGGCGGAAAAGTCGCATTTCCCAATGGCGTCGACCCGCCCAAGACACGACCCGGGGTGTCTCCGATCGCCTACGACGCGATCGCAGGAACGCACGAGTTTGAGCGCCTGAATCAAGCCATCCAGCAGTCGCATTTGCGAGTTCCGATCGCCGCGGAATATCCGCTCGCGCAAGCCGCGAAGGCCCAGGAGCGAGTCGAAGCGGGACACGTCCTGGGGAAAATCGTCCTGCGCATACACTGAAATCCGCACCGAAACCAGGTATCCCCACGGCCTAAAGTCGACGCCGAGGGGCGTGCAACCGCCTAGTGGATGTCGCGAGAATGTTGCACCAGGAACGCGCGCTAGATTCGCGCAATCAGCACGATCAATACGTGACGGATGCAACACGAGAAATGTTGCGTTAGCTGCGATAATCTGGGCCATGAGCACCATGGAAGAGACCGACGAGGCCCTGGTTGGACGTTACGTGCGTGGCGACGCCACGGCATTCGACCAGCTTTATAAACGGCACGAGTTGCGCGTCTGGCGTTATCTCGAGCGCAATGTGCGGAACCAGGCGGCCGCTGACGAGCTGCTACAGGAAGTCTGGTTCGCACTCGCTCGAAACGCCGCGAGCCTCGAGTCAGCAACACGGTTCAGGACCCGGCTGTTCACGCTGGCGCACGACCGTATGACCCAGTCCCTGCGGTCACGAGCGGCGCAGGCGGAGGCGAGCTCCGGCCAGTCCGCGGCTCGCGATTCGGCCGGCGGGCTCGGCCAGGCGATCAGTGAATTGCCCCGGGAGCAGCGCGAGCCGTATCTGCTGCAAATGGAAGGTCAACTGAGCGTGGGCGAGATCGCCGAGATCACCGAGAGCACCATCGACACGACCAACACCCGGCTACGCCAGGCAAGATTGAAGCTGCGCGAGCTTCTCAACGAGCAAACATGAACGAAGTAACCTCCAGCCAAGACGAATTGAGCGAGGTCGATAATCTTTACCGACGCCTGTCGGCATCCGACCCAGGTCGACCTGGGGAGTGGGTACGCCGCAAGGTGCAGGCCTATGCCGCACAGCAAGCCGCCGAGCGCGCCCTCAGGGATAGCGCGAAAGCCCGTGAGGCCGCCAGCTCGCCCGTAGCGGCGCCAGTGGCCGCCGCCCCCACGCCGAAATCCAGCCCCGCTCCCGCGCCAATCGAGACGAAACAGTCCGCGAGCAAGCCGTGGTTGATACCGGCCATTGCCGGAGCGGTTGTCGCCGCCGGCGTGGTTGGTTACCTGGTTATGCCGCACGGATCGGCGCCACGCGATGAGTCGACAGCGACCACAGCGCCTCCGCCGGTCTCCTCGCCCGAGCCGACAGCCACTCAGTCCGAGCCGCAACAGGCCGAGGTAGCGCAAGCGCCTGGCGCTTCTGAACCCGTATCCTCCTCGCCTCCTTCAGCAGCCGCACCAGAAACGGCGCCAGCTCCGGCAGCAGCTCCACCCGTCGCGCAGACGCCGCCGCCGGCGCCGAGTCCGACACCCGCTCCGCCGCGTTCAACCGCACCGGAGACCTCCGCTGTTGGATCGAGCTCGGCTAGAACTAACAACTCGCGCGCCCAAGCCCCGACCGCGGCGCCGGCGCGCGTCGCGCGGCAAAGCCAAACTTCTCCACAGAGCGCCGCTAGCGCACCAGCGGCTCCCGTTGCGCAGAGCGTGCCGCCGTCTGGAGCGCGCGCCGAAGCAGCAGTACGCCCGGCATCGCCGCCGCCCGCACCAGTTGCCAACAACTCTGCTCCGCCGGCGAGCGCACCGACACCGAGCGACACACGCCAAGCGTCGATCGCAGCACCTGCGCCAGCACCCACCCCAAGCGCAACACCGGTAGCAGCCCAAGCCGCGCCCACACCTGCGCCGGCAGGCTCTGCCGCCCT
This sequence comes from uncultured Steroidobacteraceae bacterium, assembly GCA_964400085.1. GTDB lineage: Bacteria > Pseudomonadota > Gammaproteobacteria > Steroidobacterales > Steroidobacteraceae > 13-2-20CM-66-19. The sequence continues at coordinate 51,782 of CAYNTW010000028.1, forward strand.
GATGCCGCCGCCTGAGGAGTTATATCGAGCTTCCGAGAGCGGCGACCTGGCCCAGCTCAGAACGGTGCTGGATACGAACGTTGACGTGAACGCATTCGACGCCAAGGGACATACAGCGTTGATTCTCGCGATTCACCACGGGCGTCTCGACGCCGTCAAATTGCTACTCGCCCACGGTGCCAATCCAAACAAGCCCGACGCGCACGGGACCACTCCTATGAGTGCTGCTTACTCCCGCGGCAGCTTCGAGATCACTCAAGCGCTACAGCGTGTCGTCAAGCAGCACTGATGCCGAACAACGGATCAGATCCTACCGGACGAGGGAGGAAGGCGCGGCGCGGCGCTCAGCGGCGAGCTCGGTAGGGCTGAGGTGGGGCGTGGGTAATTCAGGCTCTCGGGTCGGCTCCGGTAAGTGGCGGGCGACAGGGTTGAAGATGCCTGACTGCCGCTGCCACAGCTCGGCATAGAGCCCCCCTTGCCGCAACAACTCCGCGTGTGAGCCATCCGCGACGATCGCGCCCCGTTGCAACACGATGAGGCGGTCCATGTCCATGACCGTGCTCAAGCGATGCGCAATGGCAATTACCGTTTTGCCGACCATCGCCGCTCGCATCGCTTCCTGGATGATCTGCTCACTGTGGCTATCGAGAGCGCTGGTCGCCTCATCGAGTAGCAAGATGGGCGCGTCACGGAGAATCGCACGCGCAATGGCAATCCGCTGCCGTTGCCCGCCGGAGAGCTTGATGCCACGCTCACCGACCAGAGTGTGGTACCCCTGTTCCAGCTCGACGATGAAATCGTGAGCGTGCGCGCGGCGCGCGGCCACTATGACTTCCTCGTCAGTTGCCTCCGGCCGACCGTATCGGATGTTCTCGATCAACGTGCGATTGAACAGGCTCGTATCCTGAGGAATCAGGCCGAAAGCCGCGCGCAGGCTCTCCTGTGTCACATCGCGAATATCTTCCCCATCGACCCGGATCGCGCCTCCGGTGACATCGTGCAGGCGCATCAGCAATCCCATCAACGTCGTCTTGCCTGCCCCGCTCGGACCGACGAGCCCCACGCGCTGACCGGGCGGGATGAGAAGCTCGAAATCCTTGACGATGTTGCGAGGGCCGCGGCCCGTCGCATCATAAGCAAACGCGACGCGCTCGAAATGGATGGAGCCCCGGCGTACGACCAGGGTCCGCGCCGAGGGCCGATCTTGGACGGTAGGTGGAACGATCAGCGTGTCAATGCTCTCGCGCGCGGCGCCCAGTTGCTCGTAAAACTCCGGTATCCTTTGGCCGAGGTTGTAGGCGGTCTGCAAGAGTGAACCCGTCAGCGCGGTGATCATGACGAAATCACCCGCGCCGAGGAGACCGTGTACCCACCCGTAGAGCGCGCCTCCCACGAAGCCAAGCCACATCAGGATATCCATCACATACTGCACGCACCGCAGCCGCACGATGGAGCGGTAGAGGGCCATACGGCGCTCCCTCTCCTCGCCGGTATACCCCTCGAGCTCGCGATCCTCCAGCGCCTGGTTGGCGAAGAAGAACACGTTGCGGATGTTGGTGATCACATCGACCACGCGACCCGTGACCGCCGCGCGCGCTTCGTTGTTTGCGGCCGATCGCTTGGTGCACTCGCGCCCGACCCAGATGCTCGCGCTGAAGTAGACCGCGATGCAGGCAGCGGCAACGGCGCAAAACAACGGGCTCGCGATATAGAAGTAGCCCGCGACGAACACGAAGAACATGCCACTCGGAATGAAGTCGAACACCATCATGTCGAACAACATCAGCACCTGGTCGGGCAGCAGCACGGCGCGATGGGCGATTTTTCCGGACAGTGTGCTTTCGAAGTAGGCGGGCGACAGCCGCTGCGCATATGCGAACACCTCCTCCTTGATACGGACGAGCATCGGGGAGCGGGTGTGATAGGAAGAGAACCACATCGCCGCATCCAAGGCGAACCTCGCGACGACCAGAACGGCAAACAAGGCGAAAGGCGCAACGAGCGCACGACCGGCATCGGCCATTGGCCCATGCATCGCGAGCACGGTGTCGGTCATCCGCTTGGTCGCGTAGGCAATCGAGGCGAAAACGGCGCGACCGAGAACCGGAAACAGCAGTAATCCCAGGCATCCCCAGGTGAACTGTCTGAAAAAATGAAAGGAAAAAGGCAGGAGGCGATTCGGCAGAGCGCCAACCTTTGCCTCTGCCCTTACCGGGTGCTGAGCTCGCATCCGGACATAATACTGGAT
>CAYNTW010000029.1:0-15432 GCA_964400085.1 uncultured Steroidobacteraceae bacterium
CAAAATTGATAGCTCTGGCCCGCCTCGTCGCCACCATCGATGTAACCATAGGGATCGCGACAGGATGCCGAGCCATGCCCCGGGTTGTTCTGGTTGTACCAGTAGTCCGCCTCCGTGCAGAGGCCATCGCTGGTCTGCGGTTGTCCCCAGAGCACTTGCCCTGCCTTGGCGCTGTAGTAGAGCTGGCCGTCCTCCTGGTACGTGTTATAAGCAGCATCGTGAACGAGAGCCCGGATGCCCGCGTCGTCGAGCAGCACCGCGGCGAGCGCGAGCACCAGCTTGCGCCCGTGGCGATGTCCGCCGTTCGACGAGAACGTCAACCCGCCACGGATAGCCGCTGCGAGGTCAATCCCGTACTGAACGTACACGATGGCCAGCGGCAGTTTGGCCTGCGGTGTGTCATCGAGCATCAAACGTAGGGCGGCGACGGTATTGTCGATAGCGACGTCCGCACCGTACGTCGGCATGTTGTCTACGGGATGAATCCACTCGCTGTCCCAATCGTACTGATGATCGAGTTGCACGCGCTGATACCGATTGGTGAGAGAATCGATCGTCGGCGCCCCATCGATAGAGGCCAGGTGCGGCAGCTTCTCGAGATGCAGGCCACTGATGGAATAGAGCGGCTTGTCGGTGCCGAAGTACGGCGGACGAAACACGGTGGCGCCGTTGTCAGGCGGCACCGACCCGAGCACCGTGAGTACGGCCGCAGATTTCAGCCGGACTCCGCTGGTACTATTCGCCGGTAGAGAGATCCCTTTGACAATGGACTCACCCGCGCTCGCGGCGTAGGGCAATGCCGGCACCAGGGTGGCGTCGAAATGCGCGGCGTCGCCGTCAAATCCCTGATTCACGACATCTGTGGGGTTGACCTGAAAGCCGTTCTGCGTACCTGTGAAGTCGGGGGCAATCGCCGTGATGTTCACGTGACCGCCGGCGCTGGCAGGAGTCACCCAGTAGTCGCCGTTTGCGAAGGTGCCGCAAGGGTAAGCCTGGTCGAACGAGAACGTCACTCCATACTGGACGACCTGCGTGCAGGTGTTGGCGGCGGCTTGGGCGACGGAGGTGGCCGTTACATTCGCTGCCGCGGTGATCGGGCAGGAGGCGAGCACCATGAGCGCGACCAATGAACGAACTGACATCATCGTTGGAATCCCTTCTTGCTTAATCATGCTGTTGCGGCGACGGGATCGGCTGACCGTTGTCGTCCCAGACGTTTTGTGCGGCGCAGATGTTGCCGTATTCGCAACTCTGGAGCAACCGTCATGTTGTAAAGTTTGCGCAAAACCGCACCGCCCGCAACAAATTCAGCTCGACAGGGATGTCTCCTTTCGGAGACCAACGTAAAAGATGTTAGGGAACAGGCGACCCGCCGCTCAATCAAGGGGCAAGTTGGTCTCGCCTGCGCGTGCGATCTGATCGCGGGCATGTTGGTGGCCAATCTTCAGGACCGTCCAGTTGCCAGACGAAGAACTCACCTGAATCGTTGCCCTTGAGGTCACGCGCGAACAGCAGGCTTCGGCCGCTCGGGGAGAACACAGCGCCTATCTCACTGCCGTTGCCGTTGATCTGCGGACCGAGGCGGCGGCGTGGCGACCAGCCATCACCGAGGCGCTCGGACTCGAAATACCCTTCATCGGCTTCGATGATGAGGCGCTTGCCGTCGGGGGAGACGAGTGCCTCATATTCGTCGCCGGGCCCATTGATCGAGGGTCCGAGATTCTCGACTTGCCATTGTCCGGTGGCAGCCCTTCGTGCGCGCCAGATGTCCGTTTTACCTTGGCCTCCCGGCCGATCCGAACCGAAATAGAGCCAGCCATCCGGGGTCGGCCGAGGAAACCACTCTGCCCCCGGCGAGTTGACGGGCTCCGGCAAGCGCTCGGGTGTCCCCCATTTCCCCAGCGCGTCCCGTTTGATTCGCCAGATGTCCAGATCGCGACCACTGAAGCTGCCGGTGGCGCGTGTGGAGATGAAATACAACCAGCGACCGTCCGGGGTGAAGAAGGGATCGGCTTCGAGCCCAGGGGCCGCGAAAGCCGGCGGTCGGGGTTCGGTCCAGCCACGCGGACCACAGTGACTCGTGAGAATGTGCCAGCCGCGAAACTCCTTGGAGCTACGGACGAACAGCAGGTCTGCGGTGAGCGGGTCGAAAGCCGCATGGGACTCGAACAATGGACTGGAAATCCGCGGCGGCGCCCAGCGAGTGACGTTCTGAGCCGCGACGGTCGCCGGAAATGTCACGGCGGTGGCGAGAAAAAGTCCGCCTACGCGAATGGTGATTGTGCGTAACAGAGCCATCCGATAATGCCCTCGTTACGAGGGCGGCATTTACAAAATTAACAATGATGAAGCAGAGCACGATCAGGACGTCGCCAAGCGTAGCGCACAATCGTGGCCGCCAGCAGCCGATTCGCGAGGCGCTTGGCATGGACCTAGTACCGATGGCGTTGAGTCCTTGTATGAAGTACGTTTTGATGCTGGAGGGACCCTTGAGGATTCTGCTGGTCGAGGACGAGCCGAGTGCCGCACGGATGCTCGCGAAGGGACTTCGCGAGCGATGTTACGCCGTGGATATCGCGAATGACGGCGAGGACGCGCTCTACAGGACGAGTATCACAGACTACGATCTGATCATCCTCGACCTGATGCTGCCGCGAAAGAACGGGCTCGAGGTTTGTAAGGAAATTCGCCTCACCGGATCGGCAGTGCCCGTGCTGATGTTGACTGCACGCGATGCCGCGCAAGACCGCGTCGCAGGTCTGGATCTCGGTGCGGACGACTATGTCACCAAACCCTTCGATTTTCAGGAGCTGGCGGCACGCGTACGGGCGCTCCTGCGGCGCGGCGCAGCTTTGCAGGCGGAAACGATCCAGATAGCCGATCTCGTCATCAACGAGCGGTCACATCGAGTTCAGCGCGCGGGGCGCGCCATTGAGCTGACCGCCAAGGAGTATGCGTTGCTCGACTACCTTGCAAGGCACGCGGATCACGTAATGGGCCGCGCTCAAATCGCCGAGCATGTGTGGGACGAGAATTTCGATCCTCTATCCAACGTCATCGACGTCTATATTCAGCGGTTGCGGCGCAAGATAGACGACGGTCATACGCAGAAGTTGGTGTGCACGATGCGTGGCGAAGGCTACAAGCTCTGCCCTGGAGCGACATAGAGCCATGCTCGATTCGGTACGCGTTCGTTTGACCCTCTGGCACGTCGGAGTCCTTGCTCTCGTACTGGCTGTTTTCAGTATTACCCTCTACGCCCTGGTCGCGCACACCCTGTACCGTCGCCTGGATGACGAGTTACTCGCCACTCTTGAAGTCGTATCCGCAGGTGTGCAACAGGCGACCGCCGAGCGAGATGGCACCGGGCTCGCCGCCAGCCAGGCGTTACAGCAAGTTCACGTCCCTTTTCAGGCAATCGCCGTGTTCGACGCACACGGACTGCTTCTTTACGAACGACGCGGAGGCGATCACCTTCCGGTCCGCCTACCCTCTTCGGGGCTGTCGCAGCGTTCCAGAGGTTTCTACTCTCTTGAGGAGACTACTCCAGAAAGCGACGATAGCCGCCGTGGCGTGTTGGACCACGTGCGAGCCGTCTCCGACCGAGGCGCTTATCTGGTGGTGGTCAATCAGTCTCTCGAACCCCTCATAGACCAGTTGGATTCTTTGCAGAACATCTTGTCTGTGGCCGTGCCGCTGGCGCTCGCGCTGGCCGGATTGGGGGGCTGGTTCCTGACTCATAAGAGTCTTGCGCCCGTGGCCGCGATTTCGGCACGCGCACGGCAAATCAGTGCCGAGAGCCTGGAGCTGAGGTTGCCCGTGACCAACCCGCGCAACGAGCTGGGCCAGCTCGCCGCCACCTTCAACGAGCTGTTGGAACGGCTGAGCCATTCCTTCAGCCGGCAGCGGCAATTCATGGCGGACGCTTCTCACGAATTGCGCACCCCGCTATCCGCCATGAGAACGGCAGCATCGGTTGCGCTCCAGAAAGACAACCGTCCCCAGGGCGAGTATGTGGAGGCGCTCACGATAGTGGACCAACAGGCGCACCGCCTGACACGGCTCGTGCAAGACCTGTTCTTGCTAGCGCGAGCCGACGCAGGCCATCCGTCCTTGCAAAACGTTGATTTCTACCTGGACGAGCTCTTGATGGAGACAGGACACGCCGCCGCCGTACTGGCTGCCCGAAAACAGCTCCGGTTCGAAGTACTGCCGCTTCGGGAAACGCCCTATTTCGGTGACGAAAGTCTCCTGCGCAGGATGATCTGGAATCTGCTGGACAACGCCGTCAAATTCACACCTCCTGGCGGTGAGGTGTGCGTTGCGTTGGAATCAAACTTGGTAAACGTCACGCTTATCGTTGCGGATACGGGGATCGGTATTCCTGCGCTGGAAAAGTCTCGGATTTTCGAACGCTTCTATAGAGTCGACCGCTCGCGCTGCGTTGCTACTGAGGCACCCGATGAGCTGGGGGCGGGACTCGGTCTCCCCATTGCGCGCTGGATTGCACAAGCGCACGGAGGTCACCTTGAGCTGCTGTGCTCGGACCGGACCGGCAGCACTTTCGTTGTCCATCTGCCCGTCGGCACCCCCCCATCCCGCTGATACCGACCACCGATCGCCTCCCGTGACGAGTTAATCGTCCTTTCATCTGCGCAGCGCTAAGGTCGGCACGCCACGGTCACCAGCGTGTGCGCATCCAGATACAGAGGGAGACTTGCAAAAATGAGAGTATGTACAACCTGGCTCGCAAGCGGAATTGCGTTCGCCGCCGTCGCGGTGGCGCACGATGGGACTTTCTGCACAGACACTGCTCAAACCGCGTTGCAGGCTTGCAGGGTAGGCGTAAACAGTGACTTGCTATTTGCGCAAGCGAAGTGCGACAACGTCGCGGATTCGACCGCGAGGACGGCTTGCCAGCAGCAGGCGCAAGCCGACTCACAGACCGCGCTCCAGTTATGCGACACGGAGTTGGCGGTTCGGCAAGCCGCTTGCCACCGACTCGGTGAAGGGCGTTATGATCCTGTCATCAATCCGCAGGATTTCACTGGCCCGGTCACCAATCCTTACTTCCCGCTCAAACCCGGCACGGTGCTCGTCTATGAGGGAACGACCGCAGGAGCGCAGGTGCGGGTCGAATTCGCTGTCACTCACAACACCGTGCAGATTCTGGGTGTCACGGCGGTCGAGGTCCACGATTCGGTCTTTACCGCAGGTGAGCTCACCGAGGACACATTCGACTGGATAGCCCAAGACCGCCATGGGAATGTCTGGTACCTGGGGGAAAATACACTCGAACTGATTGACGGCTATCCGTCAACCCTCAGCGGAACGTTCACCGCGGGAGTCGGTCAGGCTAAGCCCGGAATCATCATGGGGGCACACCCGGTGGTCGGCGATTTCTATCGCCAGGAATTCGATCTGCAAAACGCCGAGGATTTTGCGGAAGTAGTGAGTATAACGGAGACGGTCACCGTGCCCGAAGGCACTTTCCAGAATGTTGTCAGAACGCACGAAACCACTCCCTTGGAGCCGGACCTGAAGGAAGACAAGTGGTATGCCCCGGGTGTGGGCAACATCCTCACTCGTGACCTCAATACCGGAGAAGAGATCAGACTCGTTGACATCAGGGATGACTCGACGCTGGCATCCGCTGCGGCAACCAAGCCGACGCAACAACGGCCACAGCCCAGTGTGGTGAAACCCTCGCGTCGCTTTCGTCCCTTCTAGCCGCAGCGATCGTTATCGCCGATCTCTGACTGAGCGCAACATCCACATGACCGAGGAAGGCCCCCGACAAGAAGAGCCTCGAAATCCTGACCTTTGCCGATCGTTGGGTGAATTTCGGTGCCTGGGCGCTGCCGGATCCCTACAAGGCCCACGACGATGCGGCGGCTCATCTTCCCTCCAGCGCTGTCCTTACCCTCCCACCCTGGAGCAAGTAGTCGATGAAGACACGCAATGTCGGGGGTGGATGTCGTTCGCGTAGCCACACGGCATAGACTTTCGTGCCGAAGGGTGCCTGCGGTATCCAGCGCGGCAGCACACGTTCCAAGCGCCCGCAGCGTAAGTCATTGGCGACCAGATAGTCCGGCAAGAGCGCCAGCCCGACTCCCTCCAGCACGGCGGCATGCAGCGCTTCGCTGTTGTTCACCGCGAGATTCCCGCTCACCTTGACCCGGTGACTGCCTTTACGCCCCTGGAACCGCCACACCGAGCGGGTCTCCCCCTCTCCATAAACCAGACAGTTCATTCGCGCGAGATCGCCGGGTGTCTCGGGTCGGGCCGCACCTTTGAAATAGTCGGGATGGGCGCAAAGAACATAGGCGAACGAGCCCACTTCGCGAGCAATGAGATCGCCGGACAGCCGCTCCGTGAGACGAACGGCGACATCGAACCCTTCTCCGGCCAATTCGACCGTCCTGTCCAACAAAACTACCTGCACGCGAATGTCTGGATAGCGACGCAGGAATTCGGGCATCAGAGCCATCAGACGAGAGCGACCAAACGTCACGGGCGCCGTGATACGTAGGAGTCCAGCAGGTTGTCCGGTATGTTCTGACACCGCCGCCTGCGCATCCCGACAGAGCGCCACTGCGTGGGAGGCGCGGTCGTAATAAGCGCGCCCAGCTTCCGTGAGACTCAGGCTGCGCGTGGTGCGCCTGAGGAGTTGGACACCCAGTTGCGCCTCGAGCTTCGCTATTTGTTTACTCACGGCCGACTTCGTGAGAGTCAGCGAGCGGGCAGCGCCGGAGAAGCTTCCCAATTCGACCACCTGTGAGAACACCGCCATTCCCGCCATCCGCTCCGCCAATCGTTCGCTCATCGGGGATTGTTTCCTTAAAGAAACTCCGTGTAACCAAGATACCAGATTGTGCACAGCACGCCGATATTGAAGACTTCCTGCAGTATTCGAGATCCATGGAGAGCAAGATGAGAGCGATTGAGCTTCAGGCGTTTGGCAAGGGCGGACTTCGGCTTGTCGACCGCCCTGTACCGCATCTCGGCCCGGGCGAAGCCCTGATCCGCGTGCGCGCAACGGCGTTGAACTATCGCGACGAGGAGATTGCGACGGGCAACTACGGCATGCCCGTAAAACTGCCGCGGGTCCCGCTGTCGGATGCGGTAGGGCAGATTGTAGAGCTCGGCCCCGAAACGAAGCGCTTCTCCGAGGGCGACCACGTCAACCTGACATTTTTTCCGGACTGGATCGATGGCGAGTTCCGCGCCGAGTATTTCGCTCGTCAGCGAGGGAGCAGCCTGGATGGCGTGCTGGCGGAGTACGTGGTCGCTCACGAAAGCGAGCTTGCCCGCGCGCCGGCGCACCTGAAATATGAGAGCGCCGGACTGCCGATAGCCGGGCTCACTGCCTGGATGGCCTTGACAGAAGCCGCCCTCCAGCCCGGGCAGACGGTTCTCATCATCGGCACCGGCGGCGTGTCCTTGTACGCCCTGCAGCTTGCGAAGCTGTTTGGCGGCCAGACCCTTGTCGTGACCTCGAGCGACGCGAAGCTGGAACGCGCAATGCGGCTCGGCGCCCTCGCCGGTGTCAATTATCGGCGAACGCCCGATTGGGGCCGAGCGGTGCTGGACTTGACGGCCGGACGGGGGGCCGATGTCGTAATCGAAACCGGCGGCGCTGGCACGCTGCCACAAACAACCGCCGCACTTCGTACCGGCGGGCACATCGCTGTCGTTGGATATCTATCAGGCGCCGATGTGCGGCTCGATCTACGTGATTTGTTCATCGGTAAGCGGGCACACGTTCATGGGCATACAGTCGGGTCGCGACGACAGCTCGAGGCACTCAACCGCGCGGTGGAGCTGAATCGGCTGATTCCGGTGGTGGACAGCGTCCACTCATTCGATGACGTCGAGGCCGCTTACGAGCGGCTCCGTTCGGGCGAGGCGTTTGGGAAGGTACTGATCACGCTTTAGCCACCCCGCTCAATCGCTCAACGTTGCCTTCGCTGTGGAGGGGAGCTACATTCATCGCCATGAACAGGTGGCTTATGCTCGTCGTGCTGGCTTGGACGCCCGCGCTCGCCCTCAGCCAGTCCCTGGAGTGCTCCAACAAGATCATCAGTGAGGGATCCACACGCTTCGAAGTCGCCAGCTTTTGTGGCGATCCGGCGCAGATTGAGCACAAAACAATCTATAACGACGTATCGGCAGCCGCCTCGAGAGTCGTAGCGGGCACGACCTTCGAAGTCCATCTGGAAATGTGGATCTACAATTTCGGTCCCACCCGGCTGATGCAGCGGATCTGGCTTCAGGATGGCGTGGTCGTTCGTATCGAGTCATTGGGCTACGGCTTCTAAGCCCGCTTGTGAGGCGACCGATCGCCTGCGGATTGTGGAAAGAAAACAGCGCCTAGGTTCTACGACGAGCGTCGTATACGATTGGCTCTCTTGTGGAGAGATCCATTGACCCGGAAAGCCGACAGCGGCTTACCTCTACCGACCAACGCCGAGCTCGAGATTCTGGACGTCCTCTGGAATCTGGGGCCCGCCACGGTACGGGACGTTCACGAGCACCTGGAGCGGCGCGCGGAAATCGGCTATACGACGGTCCTGAAGCTGCTGCAGAACTTGTTGGAAAAGAAGCTGGTGCTGCGGCAAGAGGCCCAGCGCAGCCACATCTACTCCCCCGCCTACAAGCGCGCTGACATCGTCCGTCAGATTACGAAGGGCTTCGTGGAACGTGTCTTCTCGGGGTCAGGCTCGGACCTCGTGTTACACGCCTTGCGAGAAGAGCGACTTTCGTCTGAAGAGCTCGCGGAAATCCAGGCGGCGCTGGATCGGATCAAGTCACGGGAGCGTTAGAAGCCATGCAAGAGATGGCGATCCGAACAGTGGCCCTGACGCTACTGCATTTTCTATGGCAAGGGGCACTGATCGGCGCATTGGCCGCCGCTGCCCTGCGCGGCCACATTGCCCGAACTGCAAAACGACGCTACGTCATCTGCCTGGCCGCCCTGCTCGCCTGCGCCGTTGCGCCGATGATCACCGCAATGCTCATTTTCGAGCGCTCTTCGGGGCAGGCTGCGCGACCCGGTGGCCCGCCAACCGGAGGCGCCAGCCTACACCTGTTCCAGCTTACATTTCCCGATCTGCATGGCCACGCCATGTTCCATTCAGTCAATGTGCCCGCAGTCGATTTGATGTCAGTCGGAGTACTGCTGTGGCTCATCGGCGCGCTCTCGATGGCGGTGTATTACGTGATGCAATGGTTCGGGGTCGAGGCCATCCGCCGCTCCGCGTTTCCGCTGCGCTCACCGGAGCATTTCGGGTCTTGCGCCGCGCAACTTCTGCGGCAGTGGAAAAGCACCGTCAGGGTGTCAGTCATGCTATCGCATGCCATCGCCACACCCGTTGTCATTGGCCTGTGGCGCCCACTGATCGTCTTTCCCGCTGCCACGATCGCGCGCATGTCGATGCGCGATTTCGAACTGATTCTGCTGCATGAAATAGCTCACATCGTCCGCCGCGACACACTAGCCAATGCCCTGCAGGTCGTGCTCGAGATCCTGCTGTTCTATCACCCCGTCGTGCATTGGTTATCCCGGCGCACCCGGGCGGAGCGCGAATGCGCATGTGACGAGTTTGTGGTGACGGCTACCGGTTCCGCCTACCGATATGCGCAGGCATTGACGGGCCTGGCGCTCACGAGTGCACGTGGTGCCCCGTTGCAACTCGGAGCCGCAAGCGGAGAACTGCTGCTGCGGCTGAGAAATCTCGCAGGAGACCAGCCGGAAGGTCCAGCCTTTCCGCGCGGCAAAGTGCAGTTGCTGATGCTCGCACTGTTGCTGATATTCTTACTCTGGGCGTACGCTCCGGATACGTGGCGGGGTTTCACGCATTCGACGGGTACCTCCATCCGCAAGCAGCCGTCAGTGGTGCCGCTCGAGCCACTCGTCAAACCAAACACCGCCGCCCGCAGCAATGAATCCCCCGAAGTCGTGCCCGTTCGCAACATCGATTCTCTGAGCAGCGTCGCGAACTCCGCACGCCTGCGGCGAACCCGAGTGACCCCGCGGACTCGCACGACCGTACCTGCCGCCGATACTCTTCCCGATGAAATCAAATCGACGCGATCCTCTCAGCAACCGAGCGAGGCCGAGACTCCGGTCGTGCCCACCGTTGAGCAACAAACGAGCCCCGGAGTGACACCGATAGATCCGCCCGAGCGAGTGATTGACGACGAAGCCTCTTCGAAAGGCGGCGCAGGTCCAACGCCGATCTACCAACCCATGCCAGAGTATCCGGTGAGAGCCCGACTCGAAGGCATCCAAGGCTCCGTCGTGGCCACACTCCGCGTGGGAGCCGACGGGCGGACCACCGGCTTGCGAGTGGAAGAAGCTACGCCAGTAGGAGTGTTCGAAGGTGCTGTACGACGTTCACTGATGCGATGGCGATACGACTTCACTGGATCCTCTGCGCCAGCGCCAGAGACCGTCGTCAGCTATCGGTTGAACTTCTCACTGGACGGTGTGAGCTCCGCCACGACTTCGGTGTGCGCTACGGCGACTGCATCGCGCACTTGCGAACCGCAATAAGTTGCGGTCAGCGCGAAAGCTCCACACCCAGCCAGAACATACGTCCCTCCAGGCGGTATGCGGATGCGTCGGTGTTGTCCTGCAAGGCGTTATTGACACGGGGTGGCAACCGATCGAAAACGTTGTCCACGCCCAATCGCACGGTATAGAGCGACCGAGCTGTCCAGGCGAGCGTCAGGTCGTGGTAAGTCGTCGATCCCACGCGACGTGATGTGTTCCTGGGCGGTACCAGCAATCCATAGCTGTCGCCCGTTTCGGTGAATGACCCGATGTACTGTGTGGTCCAGTCCGCCGTCCATGCCCCCCGTTTCCACTGCAAGTGTGCCTGCCACTGCGTGATCGGATACGCAATTCCGGTGTTGTTATAAACGGTATCATACGTCCCACGAAGATTGACCAGAGAGCGACCGCTGGAGTCCAGCAGTCGCCGCCGCAAGAGATAACCGGCAAGCAGCTCGGCGTGCCAGTCGCCCCAGCGTGTTGAGCCGGCATCGCGCAGTTCCAGATCGAGGCGCGCCGACTCGTCGCTGCCGGTGTTGGACACGGGGCTGTAGACAGCAAACGTGCTGTCGCCTAGAACCGGAGCGATCGGGCGGCAGGCGTCTACGCCGCCATTCTGCAAGCAATTGCGGATCAGTTCCAATGCACCCCGAGCACGGATGGCATTCCTGATTTCGACAAGCGTGAAATCGAGACCCACAAAACGCTCCCGGTGGGTCGGCGAATTCCACACCACGCCCGCTGAAGAGCTGTACCCGCGCTCGGCGCGGGAATGCCCCAGATCGACAATGGAGGTCATCAGTTCCGTGGGAGCTCGGGAATCGGATATCACAGGGCTCGCAACGGTCGCGCACAACAGAGAGCGTCGCGCGGCGGACATGGAGCAGGGATTGCTCACAATGAGTGGCCGCAGCGAACCGATCTGAGACAGCTCTCCGGGCGAGGCGACGTGATAGACCTGCGTCAGCCGGGCTCGCGCCATCCACTGTGGGGTCAGACGCCAGGTGAGAGCGGCGAACAAGGGGGTTGCGGCCACCTGCCCCGATATCCGATGCTCCGCATATGAAAGGCGGCCGCCGACGGTCAGGGACGATGCGGCGCCGCTTTGCCCAAAACTATCAAAGGGCAATGCAATCTCGGACACGAGGTCGTAGTGATCGAGGCGGCGGTCGGCGTACATAGGGACGGGGGTCAAGATCAGATCGCTCCGGCCGGACTCGACGCCGATCGCCAGACGTGCCGGCGAGAGCCCGTGGCCAAAAGCGAGCTCGCGCCGAGCGATCAAGCTCACCTCGGCCTGCGTCACCCGGGACTCCTCTTCACCGGGGGCCGCGATGTAGTTGAGCATCGATTGCGAGATACTTCCCGGACCATGGAACAGATCCAGAGGGACGCAGTCCGGCAGTGCGTCGTTCACGATACCTGTCAGAGGGTCTGGCTCGCCACAGCGGATCGCGCCACTTGCATCCGGCCCCGAAGGGCCGAGCGCCTTGATGAGATGAGCAGGCAGGAGCACGTCGCTGGTACGCCGGGTGACTTCGGACATCCCCCACGAAAGGGAGCCCGACAACTCCCAAGGCCCCACGAGATGGGTCAGGCCCCCCGACACAAACACCAGGGTGCTGTCGTTCGTCAGCTTCGTGGGTCCAAGCTCCACCAGGCGCCGCTGTACATCATTCAGCGTGAGGCCGAACGGATTGTAGAAATTGTCCGCCGCCACTCGAGCAGGCGCTAACACCCGCGGAATGGCGGCGCCGAATACGTACGAAGCACCATCAAAAGCTGTCGTCAAAGGAAACGCTGACAGCTGCTGGCGCGAACGGTCCTTGGCTGCGAGCAGGTCGAATGTTGCATGCGTAACTGCTGAAAAATCGTAGCCCGCGTTGGCAGCCAAAGATCCGCCCGCTCGCCCGTCGCGTAGGAACGCATCACTCTGGGTGGAATACAGGTCGTTCTGCGGACCTGTGGCGACGAATGGCCGCCAGCGGCCGGACCCATCGCGCGTGTACCGTCCGGCCGGAAGATCCAGCTTATTGCCATTGGGAACCACGAAAACGCCTGCGGGAGTAATGCTGCTGCCGAACGGCCACACGCATGCCGCGCCCTCGAGACATCCGAGAGCTTCCGTCTTCGCGCTGAAGGTGCGTGAAGCGGCTCGGATCGGTTCCTCTTTGCGGTAGTCGATCGCGAGGTTGGCGAATCCGTTGCCAAACACCTTGCCGCCAAAGAGCGCCGCCTTGCTGGTCGTACCGTCCCCGTGAGCAGTGCGCGCCACCGCGGCCCTGGCCTCCACGCCTTGCGCGTCGGCACGCGAAATGACGTTGATGACGCCGGCGATCGCATCACCGCCCCAGGTCGGTGAAGCACCGCCCAGAAAGATTTCGATCCGATCGATGCTTGTCACGGGTATTGCGTCCAGGTCGACGGACGGCGCACCCAGATAACCATTCACGGGCAGACGCTGTCCATTCAACATCACGACACAACGTGCGCTGCCCAGGCCGCCGATATCGGCGACCACAGCCCCGTTACCATCCGCATTGCTGTTGAGATTGGGCGCGGGTCCGCCCATAAACGGCAGCCGCTGCAATACTTCACCGAGGCCCAGCACCCCCATGCGAGCGAGATCTTCGCTGGTGATGACACGCACGGGAGTGTGCGTCTCCACGTCGATTCGACGCAACGCCGTCGCACCGATGACAGTCTGTTGTGAGGGACTCTGAGCCTGAGCCAAGGTGACGACGCCTGCGACTGTGAATCCGCACAGGACAGCACATCCTTTCCTCATCACACCCTGCCGTTACGACCCAGGCCTATTCTATCGCAAGACGCGCCAGATCCCTTTTGATTTCTCGGGTGTCCTGCCTTATTCTACGACGCTTATCGTAGATCAACATCATGAAGAAACGTGTGCTGCTCGTGGAAAACGAGGAAATGTCGCGGCTGGCGCTCGCGGAGCGCCTGGAGCGCGAAGGCTATGAGGTGCAAGCGGCCACGAGCAGCCGGCCATGTTACGAAGGAGCTGCCCGGGAATCCTTCGATCTCATCGTTCTGAATGTCGAGAATGGACTCGAGGTGTGCCAGCGCCTGCGAGACCACCGCGGTCGGGCGTCCATTCTCATGTTGACTACCCCGGGCCAACTCCACGAGCGGGTGCTTGGCTTGAAACTCGGCGCCGACGACTGCCTCACGAAGCCGTTCGAGCCTGCCGAGCTCCTCGCCCGAGTGGAAGCCCTGTTGCGACGAACCCGAAGCGACCGCTACACCGATCGGCCGGGCACGTATGAGTTCGGGAACATTCGCATCGATTTCGAGCGACACCAGATATTTCGAGAGCGCACGCTCCTGCCCCTGCTGCCGCTCGAGTACAAACTGCTGCGCTACTTCATCCAACATGGGGGCGTCACTCTGTCGCGCGACCGGCTTCTCAACGAGGTCTGGGGCTACGACGCGACACCGGCGACGCGAACCGTGGATGTTCACGTCGCCGGACTGCGACAGAAGATCGAACCCGTCCCGCAGCATCCGCGCCATCTGCTGACGATCCATCGCCGCGGCTACAAGTTCATCGGATGAGCTGTCTCGATGATATCGAGGTCGCTGTGTTTCACCTCTCATGAAGGAGAAATTTACCATGTCGCATAACAGGACCGCTCTTTTCGTGTTGCTTCTGTCGGCCGCGGGCGCTGCGACTGTCACGCCAAGCAGCCGGGCGGAATCAGAAGAGTTCTCGCAAGCACAAAGCTACACCCAGCTCCTCGGCGCACTGACATCTGGAAGGAGTGTCGCGGTCGCAGTGAATTTCAGCCAATGCAGCATCAGCGGCACAGGCACCAGCGGACCGCAAGTCGTGGGCGGGTTCTTCATTGATAGCTATCTCGTGCCGAACAATCTCTACATCGCCTTTTCCGACGTACACGAGACTCTGAGTCCGCAAAACGCGCGTGTTACTGAATACACCCGTTATCGGGTCACGCCGGATGGTCAGGTCTCCATTCGTACCGCGAGCGTTCTGCTGAGCGACGGCACGCTGAGCAACCAGGCTGAATACCAATGCGCCATTGGCAAAGGGATCCACTTCCACGAGACCATCGGAGTTCGAGGAGTACCATGACAGTTGGAAGAATGACCGGCCCACGACGGGCCCTGGCCGCGGCAGCACTTCTGCTTGCGTTATCCACGATGAGCCTGGCCACGGCACCGACCGCATCGGGCCCACCGATGACGAACGACGACGTCGTCAAGATGGCGAAGTTGGGATTCGGCGGCCAGGTCATCGAGGCCAAGATCGAACAGGCCCGAGCCGTCGATTTCAAGCTCGAAGTCGATGATCTCTCCAAGCTGAAGTCGGCCGGGGTCTCCCAGAGTGTCATCTCGGCGATGCTCCGGCGCTCGGCCTCGAGCACCGCGCCCACATCGGCCGAATCCACCTCGGCATCGCAAGAGAGCCTCCCCGGGCCAAACGGTGCTCCGGTGTATTCCGATATCGGCCGGGTCAAATTGCTCGCGAAAGACCATAATGCCGTCGATCTTCGCGCGATCGGCGGGTCGATGAGCACGACGTTTGCTTACGTAACGACCTTGATGCACGCGAACTTCCCTGGAGAGAAGGCTGACGTGCGGATCCAGGACAAGCGGCCCGCGCTCGTGATCAAGTCCCCGAACAGCCCCAAGGGGCACTTCTATCTGGTCTCGGTGGAAGTCGACAGCAAGGACGGCGTGCGATCAGTGAAAATGGGCAACTCCCGGTTGTTCGGCGTCAAGAACGTGGGTGCCCCTGATTCGGACAATCAAATCCCGTACGACGTCGTAGCGGAAGGCGCGGACACCTGGCGATTGACGCCGACGAAGGATCTGCACGCGGGTGAGTACGG